>DATDAS010000039.1:0-106709 GCA_036525315.1 Allosphingosinicella sp. | reverse complement strand
CCTTGCTGAGTAACGAGCCTATAGCTCCAGGATGGGCACGACCCGTCCGCCCCGTGTGGTCGAGGTCATGACCTCGACCACACGGACAAAGCGCATCACATCACGCGCCTGTCCTCAATCCAATATGCAAGGATGAGCGGGGAGTGTTGCGATTTCGTCCGGGCACCATTGCGCATTACCGTTCCGAATAGAGAAGCACGGTCAGCCCGATGAGTCCGAACAGAACCGGCACCGTCCAGGCGCCGATCATGGGCGGGATCATCCCGAGCTGGGCCGTGACGGTGAGGACCCCGTCGAGGACGATGTAGGTGAGGCCGCCGCCCGCCGCATAAGCGAGCGCGATCCAGGACGGGCCGGTGCGCTGCGCCGAGAAGGCCAGAGGCAGAGCGAGCAGAAGAAGCAGGATCGGTGCCAGCGGCTCGGCGAACATGCGCTGGAGCCGGGTCTGGAAGAAGGCGTCGCCCTGCCCCACCGGAGCGTCCGAGTCGAGCGACCGACGGGCCGAGTCCGACGAGATGTAGGCGGAGGATGCGAAGAAGCTCCGGACGTCGGCGGCGCGAAGGGACGTCGGCCAGGATAGCCGCTTTGCCTCGAACGGGGCAGCGCCGCCGGGGCCGATGCGGGTGCCCGCCATATCGTGCAAGGTCCAGGCGCCCTGCTCGAATGAGGCGGAGCCTGCGGCAAGGCGCTCGGTGAGCAGGCCATCGGAGTCGCGGCGGTAGATGGTGAGGCCTTCGAGGCGGCTTCCGTCGGGCGAGGCGGAGGCGGCCTCGACCAGCTCGCCGCCGATCCGGAACCAGCGCCCGGCGGCCGGCTTGCCCTCGTCCGGAGGAGCGGTCGACCGCCACCAACTGGTCAGCGCCACCTCGGTGCGCGGAGCGACCCGGTCCGCGAGCAGGTAGACGGCGAGCGAGAGCAGGGCCGCGGCCGGAAGCACCATCAGGAGCAGGCGATATTGGGAGATTCCGGCCGATCGGATCGCCACCATCTCCCGTGAGCGCGACAGGTTGAGGAAGGCGATCATCCCGCCGGCGAGGGCCGCGATGGGGATGGCCTGCTGAAGAATGGCGGGCAGCCGGAGCAGGGCGTAACGCCCCATGTCGGCCGGGCCCATGCCACGTTCGACGAAGGCGTCGCCGCGATCGAATATGTCGACCATCTGGAGGAGGAGGGCAATCGCCGCGGCGATCGCGAGGCTCCATTTGGCGAACTGCCAGGCGACGTAGAAGGCGATGGTCCTTCCGCCCGCGCGGATCAGCGGCGGGCGCGCGCGAACGGGCAGGGCCCGGCGGCGGCGATGCAGCCAGGCGCGCGCGGCGAGGATCGGGCCGTGGCTCGGGAGGTGCCGGCCGGAGACGAAGATCGCGAGGACCAAAGCGGCGAAGAGGAAGACGATCAGCCCGACCGAGAGTCGGGGATCGGCCGAGCCGTCATTGCCGAGATTGCGCGCGAAATTGAGGCCGTGGTGGAAGGCGAGAAGGATCGCCGCGGCGACCGTGACGCCGAGGCCCCGCCGCCCCCTCTTCGCCGCGACGCAGAGCGGAAGGACGAGCAAGGGAATGAGGGGAATGGTGAGCGACCGGGCGAGGCGGCTGTAGAGCTCCGCGTCGAGCTTGCGGGGCGCGATCCGCGATGTCCCGGACGACCGCTCGGCGGCGAGCTCGGTCAGGGTCAGCTCGGCCTGGTCCCAGCCGCGCGCCCAGAGCGCGTCGTCGACGAGCAGCGATTCGCGGAAGGCCATTCCGCGGTGGCGGACGGCGAGCGGGCGCGGAGCGCCGGATTCGCGGCGATGGAGGAAATAGAGGCCCGGGCCGAAGCGTATGTCGATCTCGCGGGCGCCCTCGGTCAGGCCGATCCGGCCGGCGGTCGCGGTCAGGACCAGCTCGCGGTCCGGCCCGCTTCGCTGGCGAAGGAACAGGCCTTTCGACTCCCCGCCGGACCGGGCGTCGACGGTCAGCGCGACCCCCTCGGCCGGGAGGTAGAAAGCCTTGGGCTGGAGATCGCGGATCCGGCCGGCATTGACCGCGGCGATCCGCATCGAGCGGTAATTGTAGCGGCCCAGAGGCTCGAGGAAGCCGTTGGCCGCGAGTCCGGCGGCGGCGACGACGAGACCGGCGGCGACGAGCGGCGCCGCGATCCGGCCGAGCGACAGGCCGCTGGCGAGAAGGGTCTCGAGCTCGAGCCGTTCGTCGAGCCTGGAGATGAGGAGGACGAGGGCCGCCATGAAGGCGGCGGGCAGCGCCAGGTTCAGATAATAAGGCAGGAGCTGCCCGAGCATCGGGAAGAAATAGGAGACGTGGGCGCCGGCCGCGGCCATCTCCTGGATGAGGCGGAGCGCGCGCTCGAGCATCATCGCGACGCAGGCGGCGCCGAGGATCAGCAGGAACGGCCCGACAAGCCCGCGGACGAGATAGAGATCGATCAGCCGCGGCCGCGGCCAGTGCCTGCCCGTGCCGCCGGAGGCGGGCGCGGCGGCGGCCTCAGCCACGCCCCGGCGGCGCCGGGTCCAGCCGCGCGACGATTGAGCGGTCGCGGCGGCGCTGGTGGAGGATCGAGACCGCCAGAACGACGTTCAGAATGGTCGTCTCGACGAGGAAGAACCAGATTGGCGAGCCGGCGATCATGGCGAGCCCGAGGATGATGGTGCGCGGATTGGCGCCGAGGGCGTGCTGGAGCAGGATCGAGGCGCGCGCGTCGGCTCGGCACAGCTGCCTGAGCCGCGCCGTCTCCCGGTCGTTTCCCGATGCCGCCGCAATCGCGGAGTCGATCCTGGCCGAGTCCGGGCTCGTCGCCCCGGCGAGCTTGATATAGCCGCGGGCGAACCAGTCGACGAAGATGGTGGCGAGCAGGCCCCTGGCGGCGAACATGGAATCGCCCGATTCCTTCGCCTGCTTGAGCCAGGGCACGCCGTAGACCCGCCAGAGATAGGTCCGCCGCTGGGTCTCGGCATGGTTCGACTGGGCGATCCGCGACGCGCCCGACGCGGCGACGAGCCCATAGGCCCACAGGCCGAGCCAGGGCTCGAGCGACCAGGCGAGAAGAAGATAGAGGACGATATGGCCGGCATAATCGGCGACCCCGTCGACCAGCTCGCCGAAGGGCGTGGACTTGCCGGTCAGCCGCGCGAGCTCGCCGTCGGCGCCGTCGAAAACGTGCCACGAGAGGTGAAGAGCGAAGCCGAGAAGAACGGAGAGCGGCCGATCGAGCCCGAGATAGGCCAGGGTCGCGGCCATCACGACCATTCCGCTGATCAGCGAGACCGTGTTGGGCGTGATTCCGGTCGGGCGGAGCATCGCGGCAAGCCGGTTGGCGAGCGGGTGGAAGAGATAATGGTTGAGCGGATCGGCGAGCTCGCGCGGCTTGACGTGCGCCGGCGGCATGGGGGTCGCGATCGCGCCCGGGCTCGCTGATGTCGACGCCATGACTATCCTTTTGATCCGGGCTCGTATTACCCCACCCCTTCGTTCTATGCGCCAGCGAGAAGAAGCGCAAAACTGGGCGGAAAGTGGGCAATGGACTGTTTGATCATCGCGGCGGGCGAAGGCAGCCGGCTGAGATCGCTGGCCGAGTCGAAGCCCTTGGCGCAGGTGGCGGGGCGGCCGCTGATCGAGCATGTCGCCACTGCCGCGGCCGAGGGCGGAGCGACGGCCTTCACGATCGTCACCGGCTATCGCGCCGAGCCGCTCGAGGACTGGCTGGCCGGGTTCGCCCGGTCGACGGGGCTCGCGATCCGGACCGTGCGCAATCCGGACTGGAAGCGGCCCAACGGGATCTCGGTGCTGGCCGCGGCGGAGACGCTGGAGGGCGAGTTCCTGCTCATGATGTCCGACCATCTGTTCGAGCCGGCGATCGTCGCGGACCTGCTGGCGAGCGAGTCGGCGCCGCTTCGGCTTGCGATCGACCGCAATTGCGACAGCCCGCTGATCGACATGGACGACGCGACCAAGGTGAAGCTGGGTGGGGACGGGCGGATCGAGAGGATCGGCAAGACGATCGAGCCGTGGGACGCGATCGATACCGGGCTGTTCCGGGCCGGGCCCGAGCTGATCGCCGCGATCCGCGAGAGCGTGGAGCGCGGGGGCCAGGGGAGCCTTTCGGAAGGCGTTCAACAGCTCGCCGATTCGGGCCGGGCCTTCACCCTGGATTCGACCGGGCGGTGGTGGATGGACGTCGACGATCCCCGCGCGTTCGCGCTCGCCGAGGGGCAATTGCGGGTGAGGAACGGCTGAACCCAATGTTCCCCGGCGGAGGCCGGGGTCCAGCGGCGCGGACGGAAGGACTGGGTCCCGGCCGCAGTTTATCCTGAGCGACGCCGCAGGCGGCGTCGAAGGGCCGGGACACTAGAAAGGCGGCCCTACGCTAATCGACAGAATCAGCGCCTCTCAGGCGCGATTCTGCTTCGGGCCCTGGGGATATTTGAGGCGGATCGTCGTCCACATATTGGTTCGGGGCACGTTGAGGCGGACCGACGAGAAGGAGGGGAGGCCGAAGATCACCGCGGGGTTGTTGGAGAAGCCATAGGCCTCGGCCGGGAGCCCAAGCCCGGTGCGGTCGAAGCCCCGGTCGCCGTCCATGTCGTGATAGATTCCGAAGCCATAGACTCCGGTCGACGGGAGATTGACGCAGACCCGGGTCCGCCCCTGCTTCGCGGGCACCCGGACGACGTAGAGCGCTCCGCGCTTGGCGAGGAACTTCCTGGGATTGTCGGGATAGACGGTGACCGCGATGAGGCCGTTCGAATCGCGGACCCGGTCGACGTTGATCCAGATCCGCGCCCGGCCCGCAGGCCCGCCGCAGGCGGCCTGCGCAAAGGCCGGCGCCGGCGCTCCGGACGCGAGGGCCAGGGCTGGAAGCAGTGCGGCAAGGGACGCCGATCCGATACGCTGGAACAAGGGGCAAGCTCCAAGATGCCCCCTTGGCCTACCAAATCCCGAAGCCCGGTCAAGAACTTGGCGGGCGGAGACGGAGGCGGGGCTCGGCCCGGATTTCGCTTGCCCCGGCCCGCGGCGCGGCGTTTAGTGCCTGAGCGAAGGGGGCGCGATGCGGGTCACGATCATCGATTTCGTCGAACGTGGGCCGACCAGCGACCCGTTCAAGCGCAGGATGAGCCCGAGCTTCGCCAACGTCATGCCCCAGGCGATCGCGGTCTGGTGCGAGCAGCTCGGCCACGACGTCCGCTACATCTGCTATACCGGCTATGAGGATCTGGCCGCGCCCGCCGCGGACACCGATTTGCTGATCGCGGGCGCCTACACCCAGTCGGCGCTGACATCCTATGCGGTCGCGAACATCTACCGCTCGGCGGGGGCGATCACCGCCCTGGGCGGGCCGCACGCCCGCTGCTATCCCGAGCATGCCGCGCGCCATTTCGACTATGTGCTCGGATTCACCGGGCGGCCCGAGATCGACGAGATGTTGCGCGAGGCGGCGCCCCACCGGCCGCTGGGCCGCCAGATCGGCGCCCGCCGCCAGCCCGCCGCGATTCCGAGCCTGAGAGAAAGATGGAAATTCGCCGAGGCGACCCTGGCCAAGGCCGGGCCGCTCAAGATCGTTCCGATGCTGGGGAGCATGGGCTGCCCCTACAGCTGCAGCTTCTGCATCGACGCGACCGTGCCCTATCAGCCGCTCGACTATGACGAGCTGAAGGAAGATCTCCGATTCGTCCGGACCAAATATAAAAGCCCGCTGGTCGGCTGGCACGATCCCAATTTCGGGGTGCGATTCAACGACTATCTCGGCGCGATGGAGGAAGCGGTTCCGCCCGGATCGGTGCGGTCGATCGCCGAGATGAGCATGTCGCTCCTGACCGACGAGAATCTCGACAGGCTGAAGAAGAACGGCTTCGTCGGGATGCTTCCGGGGATCGAATCCTGGTACGATTACGGCAACAAGTCGAAGACCAGCCGGGTCTCTGGAATGGACCGGGTGCGGCAGATCGCCGACCATATCAACCGGGTCCAGGACCGGATCCCGTTCGTCCAGTCCAACTTCATACTCGGGCTCGACTGCGATTCCGGCCCGGAGCCGTTCGAGCTGACCAAGCGCTTCATCGACCTTACTCCGGGGGTCTATCCGGCCTTTTCGCTCTTCACCTGCTACGGCCGGGCCTCGCCGCTCAACCTCGAGCTGCAGCGCGCCGGGCGAGTCAACGCGATGCCGTTCCACGTGCTCGATTCCAACCATGGAATGAACATCGTGCCGCTCAATTACGAGTGGACCGAGTTCTACGATCTCGTCGCCGACGTGACCCGGCACGCCTACGACGCTCGGGCGATGTGGCGGCGCTTCATGGGCGGCAAGGGCGTGACCGCGCGCCTGTTCAACCTGTTCCGGGGAGCGACCAGCGGGCGGCCGAAATACCAGGCCGGGATGGCGCGAATGCTTCGAACCGACCCGCAGATGCGGCGCTTCTTCGACGGCGAGACGAGGGCGATCCCGCCTTTCTTCGAGGCGCGGATCAGGAACGACATGGGCATCTACTGGGAGGCGCTGCCCGAGGGCGCGCTGGATTATGAGCCCAATGCCTATGCGATGAGCGAGATGGCGGCGGTTGCTTAAGGGCTGCTGGAGCGCCGCTCGCCCCTTCTTCCATTCGCCTCTCCCCAGTGGGGGCGGGCGCCTGGCTCGTCCCCCGGACGAGCCTTAGCCGGCGCCCGCGATACGGAGCCTTAGCGAAGCGGAGCTGAGCTTAGGCGGAGTTGGTGAGGGGGTTCGGACCTTCGGGGCTACCCACCAGCGCCGAACCCCCTCACCCTACCGTGCGGCGCTACTTAGGCCCGTCCGGGGGACGGGCCAGCACCGCACCCCCACCGGGGAGAGGGGAATAAGTGCAATGGGAGAGGGTTTATTCCTCGCGGAGCGATTCCCTTCGCCAGAACGGCGCCCGAGTGGCCAGGGCCTCGACCAGGAAAGCGCAGGCCTCGAGGGCGGCGGCGCGGGCGGGGGCGGCGACGGCGACGAAGGCCAAGCGGTCGCCCGACGAGAAGCGGCCGTGGCGGTGGATCAAGATCAGGCCGGCGAGGTGCCAGCGCGAATCGGCCTCGGCGGCGATCGCTGCAAGCTCGTTCTTCGCCAGGGCCGGATAATGCTCGACCAGCAGGCCTTCCTCGCCGCATTCGGCCGCGGCGACGAAGCTCGCCACCGCGGCATTGCCGAGCGCCTCGAGCCGGGCGAGCTGGCGGCCCGGATCGAAATCGGCGGCCTGGACCCGGACGTCGATCATGCGATCACTCCGGGCGGCGGGAACAAGGCGACCTCGCGGGCGCCGAAGACGCTGTCCCCCGGCCCCGCCATATGCGCCTCGACGGCGCCCCGGACGTCGCCGCCGAGCGCCGAGGCATAAGGCTCGCCGCGCTCGGCCAGCCAGGACGCGAGATCGGCGATGGTGAGGACGTGGCTCGGCGGATCGACGCGCTCCCCGTCGCGGCCGAGCGCCTCGCGCACGGCGCCGAAATAAAGGAGGTCGACCTCGGCCATCAATCCATGTGCTTCAGGCCGACGCGCAGATAGTCCCAGCCGGTGATCAGGGTGAGCGAGGCGGCGGCCCAGAGGCTGAACAGGCCGACCGCATGGACCCAGGGGAATTGCGGGACGGCGCCGGCGAGGATCAGCGCGCCCAGGGCTATGAACTGGAGCGCCGTCTTCCACTTGGCGAGCTTGCTGACCGGGATCGAGACCTGGAGCGTGGCGAGGAACTCGCGGAGGCCCGACACGGCGATCTCGCGCAGGAGGATGATCAGGGCCGGGATGATGTGGATGCCGTGGATCACCGGCTCGGCGTGGGGCTGGCGGGTCGAGACCAGCATCGCGATCACGCCGACGACCATGATCTTGTCGGCGATCGGATCGAGGAAGATCCCGAGGCGCGAGACGGTGCCCTGGGCGCGGGCGAGATAGCCGTCGAAATAATCGGTGATCCCGACCAGGCAGTAGAGGCCGAAGGTGATCGCATAATCGTACCAGCCCGGCTTCCAGAGCAGGAAGACCAGAAGCGGCACCGCCACGATCCGCGACATGGTGAGGATGTTGGGCAGGGTGAGCATCCGCCGGCGTCTTTAGAGGGATTTGGCGGCCGGGGGAATTGCCTGCCTCTTTCCCCGAAGCGCGTAGAAGCCGTCTTGGTTAGGGCCGCGGATCCTTGGGCGTCGAGTGGAGGAAGCGGATCAGCCAGCGATCGTCCTCCCGGACGAGAAGGGCGGATTCCAGCCATGTCCGCGGCTTCATCTCGCTCGCCGTTCCGCTTGCGCCGACATTCTCCCAGGCCGCGAAGGCGAGGTTGCAATCGATGCGGGCGTCGACCGGGCCGATATTCCATTCCAGCACCCGCCCCGAGCGATGCAGGTCGGCGATGAGCCTCGACAGTTCCGGCCCGGTATACCGTTTCCCGACATCGTAGGCGTAGAAGTCCGAAGTCGTCAGGCGAGTCACCGCCGCGTCGTCGTCTTTCGCCAAGGCCGCGAAGAACGATTTGATCGTGCCGGATACCTGCCGGGCGTCCGAATCCGTCGCGCAGGAAGTCTGCGATGCCCGCGCGGCTCGAGCGTCGGCGGGCGCGGCGGACTGGCACGAGATCAGGAATGCCGGCGCGGCGAGACAGGCGAGAACGAGCTTCATTGAACAGGCTCCATCGATGAGCGCCGCTGACGGCAGTGAGGCCGACGACTTCGCCCATCCCACGCGGCGGAGCCTGGACATATTCGATCCGGAAGTCACCCGCCGATATTTGATCCTCGGGATCCCGGACGCGAGCGGCCGCGAGGCTAGTTTGATTGAGGCCGAGATTCACGTTCCGGGCCGATTCAGCCCGGAACGATCAAGGCCTAGGAGCCCAGGCGTTCGTAGGTGATCGCTTCCGTTTCCTCCTCGCCGTCCTGCGCGTAGGTTTCGCCGCGCGAGAAGGTGCCGCCGGGATGAAGCTCGATCCAGAAGGCGCGCTGGACCCAATGTCCGGGCTCGACACCGGTCGAATCCTGAAAGTCGAAGTCGAGGCGGCCCTCCGAAACGGACGGCCGCATCCGCAGCCGCGGCTGGTTGCCCTGGGGGCAGAAATGGGTCGCCATGAGCGCGCGCCCGTCCATGTGATAGACGGTCAGCGCCTCGACACCGGGGCCCAGATCCCAGGTCTCGACAAGCGCGCTGCCGGCTGCGCTGAGCCGGTAGCGGACTTCGACCGTGCGGCCGTCGGGCCTCTGCCCGCGCCATTCGCCGGCCAGCGACTTGAGCTGTTCGAAGGCGGCGGGCGCAGACATGGGCGTGATCCTAAAGGGATTCCGACGCCGGGGGAATGAACGCCCCTTCCCCCGGCCTCCGCGGAACGGCGGCGGGTCCGGATGATTTAACATCGAGGAGATGCGGGCGGCGTGGATCCCGCATCGGCGCGAGGCCGAAGGCGGCGCAATCCGCCGGATGCCGCCGCCATTCGGGAGAGACGAATGTCACACGGACTCATGTCGGCGCTTCACGCCTTCGTGATCCTGCTCACCGCGCTGAGCGGGATCTATCTTCTGATCAATGCCCGGTCGGTCATCGCATTGTTCAGCAAGCCGTCGAACGAGCTCGCACCCGGCCCGAGCAGCCGGCGCGTGCCGCGCGGCAGGCTGTATTTCGCACTGGCCGCGTTCCTGGCCGGATTCCTTCTCAGCTTCGGATTCTGGTCGGTCTCGGGGACCGACGCGGTCAGCAATGCGGTCGAGGGCGATCCGGAAGAAGTTCAGCGGCCTTAGCTCGCAGGGGATCCATCACTCGCCGCCCTGGTCCCGGGCCGCATTGGCGGGCGGCGGGCTCTGCTCCCGGTAGAGGCTCGAAAAGGCCCACAGGCCGATCGCGAAGGCGGCGAGGATGAGGAGGCCGCAGCCGATCTTGAGGATGGTGGGCGTCGGCCTGAAACCGCTGGCCGCCACGGCCGGGATCGGGGCGAACCGGTATCCGCAATGGGTGCAGAGGATCGCCTCCCATTCCAGCTTTTCGGAGCAATTGGGGCATCTCTTCATGGCCGGGCCCCGGGCTCCCGATCGTCCCCGCCGTCACCCGCCCCTTCCTCGTCATCGTCGAGCAGGATGCGCAGAGCGGCGCCGTCGAGGTCCTCGAACTGCCCGCTTCGAAGCGCCCAGAAGAATGCGCCGAGCCCGGCGAGGCCGAGCAGCAGGGCGCAGGGAATGAGGAATGCGAGGCCGGTCATCGCGCCGCAGACCTCAGCCGAAGGGCGTTGGCGACGACGAGGATCGACGACCCGGACATGGCCAGCGCGGCGACGAGGGGCGTGACCAGGCCCATGAGGGCGAGCGGAACGGCGAGGATGTTGTAGGCAATCGCGAGCGCGAAATTCTGGCGGACGATCCGCATCGTCCGGCGCGCGGCGATCACCGCCTTTGCAACGGGGAGCAGGCTGTCGCCGAGGAAAAGCAGATCGGCGGCGCTCTGGCCGACGTCGCTTGCCGACGAAGGCGCCATCGAGACATGGGCCGCGGTCAAGGCGGGGCCGTCGTTGAGGCCGTCGCCGACCATCAGCACCTTCCCGCCCTGATCGGCCAGGTGCCGGATCGCGGCGACCTTGTCCCCCGGCCCGAGACCTCCGAGCGCCTCGAGGCCGAGCGTCCCGGCGATCGCCTCGACCGCGCCCGGCCGGTCGCCGGACAGGATCCGGGCGGGCAGGCCGGCTTCGCGGAGGAGGCCCATCGCCTCGGCAGCGCCGGGCCGGATCGAATCCGAGAAGGCCAAAGCCCGCGCCGGCCGCCCGTCCATCCGGAAGGCGGTCACCAGGGAATCGGGATCGCCGCTTTCGGCGACGCGGAGCCCGACCCAGGCGGGGCGGCCGAGACGCGCCGGCGTCCGGCCGATCATCCCCGACACGCCGAGGCCCGGCTCCTCGGCCAGCTCCGAGACCTCGGCCGGCGCCACGCCCTCGGCCTCGAGCGCACGCGCAAGGGCGCGCGAAAGCGGGTGGCGGCTCGCGAGCGCAAGGGCCAGGGCGGCCGCCTTCTCGTCCCCGGCGAGCGGAAGCGGACCGAGGGGAACCGGCCGGCCGAGGGTGAGGGTTCCGGTCTTGTCGAACAGGACGAGGTCCGCCTCGGCGAGCCGCTCGATCGCCGAGCCGTCCTTGACCAGGATCCCGGAGCGCATCAGCGCACCGGCCGCGACGACCTGCGAGACCGGAACCGCGAGCCCGAGCGCGCAGGGGCAGGTGATGATGAGAACCGCGACCGCGATCAGGATCGACTGGTGCCAGCCCGCGCCGGCGAGAAGCCAGCCGACCAGGGCCAGGAGCGCCAGGCCGTGGACGGCCGGCGCATAGAGCCGGGCGGCGCGATCGGCGACCCGGACGTAGCGCGACTTGCTTTGACCCGCCGCCTCGATGAGGCGGGCGATGTCGGCAATGACCGTATCATCGCCCACCGCTTCGATCCTGACGGTGAGCGGTCCGTCGAGATTGATCGTTCCGGCCAGCACCCGGGAGCCAACGGACACCGGCTCGGGCCTGCTTTCGCCGGTGATCAGGGCGCGGTCCAGGCTGCTCGAGCCGCTCTCCACGATCCCGTCCGCGGCGAGCCTGTCGCCCGCCGCGACGAGCATGAGCATGTCCGGCATCAGCTGATCGCCGCGATGCCAGACATGGCTTCCGTCGGGCAGGATCACGGCGGCGCCGTTGCCCGCCTGGCGCATCAGAGCGGAGATCGCGTCGTGCGAGCGGGCGCGCATCACGCTGTCGAGGAAGCGCCCGGCGAGAAGGAAGAAGAGCAAAGTGACGGCGCCGTCGAAATAGGCGTTCGGACCGTCGACCGCGGTCTCGTAGACGCTGATCGCGCAGGCCATGAGCACCCCGACCGAGATCGGAACGTCCATGTTCGTGCGGCCCTGGCGGAGAGCCCCCCAGGCGGAGGTGAAGAAGGGGCGTCCGGCATAGGCGACGGCGGGCAATGCGATGAGCCCGGAGAGGAAATGGAAGAGCTGGCGCATCGCCCCGTCCGCGCCCGACCAGACCGAGACCGAGAGAAGCATCACGTTCATCGAGGCGAAGCCGGCGACCGCAAGCGCCCTGACCAGCCTTCGGCTTTCGAGCATCGCCGCGGGATCGGATTCGCCGACGAAGGGCTCGGCGGAGAAGCCGGTCTTGCGGATCGCGGCCCGGATCGAATCGCCGTCGACCTCCTCGCGATGCGACACGCGGACCCGCTTGCTGGTGAAATTGACCCGGGCGTCGAGCACGCCGGGCATGTCCCTGAGGCCCCGCTCGATCCTGGCGATGCAGCCGGCGCAGTGCATTCCGGGCACGTTGAACAGAGAGACGGCCGGAGCGGGCGCGGGCGCGGTCGCGGCCTCGCTCACCGGCCCAGGTCCCGAACGAAGCGGGCCTCACTGCCGTCCTTCGACGCGGAGAGCCGGACGATCCAGCGCCCGTCCGGGAGCGGAGCGGAGGAGAGATAGGTCCCGCCGCCCGACGGCGAGAAGGCGAGCCGCATCTCAGGCGCGCGCCCGAGCGGGTGGTGGGCGGTGGCGGTGACGGCGGCTCCGGCGACCGGTCCGGCCGGGGCGGCCAGATTCGCCTCGAGGCGGCCTTCGCGGGTCCGGGCGATCGCGACGGTCCAGCCGAGCGCCTTCTGGGCCCGCGCTTCCGCAAGCCACCCGTTGAACCGCTGGCCTGCGACATAGGAGTTGTCGACGACGGTGCCGCCGAAGGTGCGCGAGGCGAGAGTCGCCATGAGCGCGTTGACCGAAGCGACCACGGCGAAGAATCCGAGCATGATCGCGGCCATGTGCCGTCCGGTGAACGGCCCGCTCACCGGTCCGCCTCCGGCCGCTCGAAGGCGCTCGTCTCGCGGTCCGCGCCGCCTTCCTCGTCGAGCGCCCGGACGCTGAAGACGATGTCGCTTCGGGTCTCGGCGGCCGGAGGCGCGGCGACGAACAGCCGCGCCCTCGCAACCTCGTCGGCCGGCACGGGCAGGCGGATGGTGGTTCCGGCGCCTTCGCGCTTGCCGCTTTCGCTCCACAGGACGGCACCCGGCAGGCCCTCGACGGCGATCTCCATCTCGCGCGGCCGGCTCTGCATGTTGCGGACCCTGATCGTGTAATCGTTGCGCAGGCTTCCGTCCGACAGCCGGACCCAGACCGGGTTGCGGCCCTGCTGGACGGTGAGATCGACCCGGCTTCGCTGCCCGAGAGCGAACAGCATTCCGAGCCCGATGCCCGACCAGACCAGGAAATAGAGGATGGTCCGGGGCCGGAACAGCCGCTTCCACGGGCTTTCGGGTGTCCCGTGCTCGGCCGCGATCGTCGAATCGAGAATGGTCGTGTAGCCGATCAGCTTCGGCGGCCGCCCGATCCTCTCCATGACCTGATCGCAGGCGTCGATGCACAGGCCGCAGGTGATGCAGCCGATCTGCGATCCTTCGCGAATGTCGATGCCGGTCGGGCAGACGGCGACGCAGGCGTTGCAATCGATGCAGTCGCCGATCTGCGGCAGCTTGTTGGGGTTCGCGGCCATCGCGACCAGGGAGAGGATTCCGTGCTGGGGCTCGGTGCCGGGATCGGCGTCCTCGGGCCGGCGCGCGGCCGGGCCGGCCCGCTTGATGCCGTGGGTCCGGGGCTCGCCGCGCCAATATTTGTAGGTGACGAGAAGCGACTTCTCGTCGAGCATCGCGCCCTGGATCCGGGGCCATGGACACATGTAGATGCAGACCTGCTCGCGAAGCAGGCCGCCGAGGACATAGGTGGTCGCGGTGAGGATTCCGACCGTCGCATAAGCGACGAACGGCGCATCGAGCGCGAAGAGCCGGCGGGCAAGGGTGGGCGCGTCGGCGAAATAGAAGATCCAGGCGCCGCCGGTGAGGATTGCGACGATCAGCCAGAGCCCGTGCTTGGAGACCCGCCTGAGCAGCTTGGCCAGGCCCCAGGGCGCCTTCTGAAGCCTGATCTGGGCGTTCCGGTCTCCGTCGATGAAGCGCTCGATATGGACGAAGAGATCGGTCCACACGGTCTGCGGGCAGGCATAGCCGCACCAGGCACGCCCGACCGCCGAGGTGACCAGGAACAGGCCGATCCCGGCCATGATGAGAAGGCCGGCGACATAATAGAATTCGTGGGGCCAGATCTCGATCGAGAACATGTAGAAGCGCCGGTTGGCGAGATCGACGAGGACAGCCTGGTCCGGCGCATAGGGGCCCCGGTCCCAGCGAAGCCAGGGGGTGACGTAATAGATCGCCAGAGTGACGGCCATGACCGCCCATTTGAAGCGGCGGAAGGGGCCGTCCACCGCCTTTGGGAAGACCTTGCGCCGTGCCTCGAAGAGCTTCGAAACCGGCTCCGGCAGAGGCTCAGCGACGGCCATTCGGCGCGTCCTTGCCGGCGGCCGGGGCCGGCGGCGAAGGCGGCGGCGGCGGCGGCGCCGCCGCCGGCTGGGGAGGAACGAAATCCTCGCCTCCGCCGAGCGAATGGACATAGGCCGCGAGCATCTTGACCGTCACCGGATCGAGCCTCGTGCCCCAGGCCGGCATGACTCCGTAGCGGCTGTTGGCGACCGTGGCGAAGATCGAATCGCGGCCGCCGCCGTAGAGCCAGATGGCATCGGTGAGGTTGGGCGCTCCGAGCTTTCGGTCACCGCGGCCGTCGGGGCCGTGGCACGACGCGCAATTCTGGGCGAACAGGGCCGCTCCCCGGCGCGCGGACGCCGACGCTTTCTCCTGCCGGGATATGGCGCGGACATGGGAGACCACGTCCTCGATCTGGGCCGGCTGGAGAAGGCCGTCGCGTCCGAAGGCCGGCATCTGGGACATGTGGGTCGATTCGAGGCCGGGCTGGCGAACCCCGAACGCGATGGTGGTGTGGATCTCCTTGATGTTGCCGCCCCACAGCCAGTCGTCGTCGTTGAGGCTCGGATAGCCGCGCGAGCCGCTCGCGCCCGAGCCGTGGCACTGGACGCAATGGACCTTGAAGTGCGAGCGGCCGCCTTCGATCGCCGACTGCATCAAAGGGGAATCGGGCTCGAGCCGCTCGATCGGGATCCGCGCCAGAGCCGCGCGCATCGGCCCCTTGCGGGTCTCTTCCGCGGCGACTTCGCGATCATATTGGCCGCGGCTGCTCCACTCGAGAACGCCGCTGGTGGCGCTGTCGACGAGCGGCCAGGCCGGATAGAGGATGGTGTAGCCGATCGCCCAGGCGATGGTCGCGTAGAGGGTGTAGAGCCACCAGCGCGGCATCGGAGTGTCGAGCTCCTCGATCCCGTCCCATTCGTGGCCGACGGTCCGGGTGCCGGTCGCCTGGTCGATCCGCCCTTCGTCAGCCATCGGAGCGCCCCTCCTCGTCGTCGAGGATGCTGGCCGCGGCGCGCTCATGGTCCTTCCGGGCGCCCTTCCTGAACGTCCAGGCGACGATTCCCAGGAAGACGAGGGTCATGAACAGCAGGCCGTAGCTGTCGGCGAAATGGCGAAGCGCCTCGTAGCTCATCGCGGCCGCTCCCTCGGGGCGGCGGACTCGAAATCGACCGAGGTGCCTAGCATCTGGAGATAGGCGACGAGCGCATCCATTTCGGTGAGCCGGCCCGGATCGCCGTCGAAATCGCGGGCCTTCGCGCCTGGATAGCGGCGGCGCAGATCGGCGGAATCGCCGAACTGCTCGGCCTGGACCCGAAGGTCGGCCTCGGCCTCCCGGATCGCCTCGTCGGAGTAAGGGACGCCGACCCGCCGAAGGGCGCGCAAATGGCCGCCGAAGCCGGCCGGATCGATCGTCCGTTCGGCGAGGAAGGCGTAGGGCGGCATGATCGATTCCGGAACGACCGAGCGGGGATCGATCAGATGCTGGACGTGCCATTCGTCCGAATAGCGATCGCCGACCCGGGCAAGATCGGGCCCGGTCCGCTTCGATCCCCACTGGAAGGGATGATCGTACATGCTTTCCGCGGCGAGGCTGTAATGGCCGTAGCGCTCGACCTCGTCGCGGAACGGGCGGATCATCTGGCTGTGGCAGGAATAGCAGCCTTCGCGGACGTAGATGTTGCGTCCGGCCTGCTCGAGCGGCGTGTAGGGGCGCACGCCCTCGACCCGCTCGACCGTGGAATCGATCCAGAACAGGGGCGCGATCTCGACGATTCCGCCGATCGCGACGGCGATGAAGGAGAGGATTGCGAGGATCGTCACGTTCCTCTCGATCTTCTTGTGGTCGAGGCGCGTGGCGGCCATCTCCGGCGCTCCTATTCGGCCGCGACCGGCCGGAGCGGCCGATCTTTGTCAGGATCGTAAGCGGCGTCGGTGAGCGGCGCCTCGTCGCGAAGCCGGCCGGCGATCGTCATCCAGACGTTCCAGACCATCACTCCGCCGCCGATCAGGTAGAGGAGTCCGCCGGTGGCGCGGATGAGGTAATAAGGCTTCATCGCGGCGACGACCTCGGAGAAGGCGTAGACGAGGTAGCCGTCCTCGCCATATTCGCGCCACATCAGCCCCTGGGTGATACCCGCCACCCACATCGCAGAGGCGTAAAGGACGATCCCGGCGGTCGCGAGCCAGAAATGCCAGTTCACCATCCTCAGCGAATAGAGCCGGGCCCTGCCCCACAGGCGCGGAGTCATGAAATAGATTGCGCCGAAGGTGATCATTCCGTTCCAGCCGAGGGCTCCGGCATGGACGTGGCCGACCGTCCATTCGGTGTAGTGGGACAGCGAGTTGACCGCCTTGATCGACATGAGCGGCCCTTCGAAGGTCGCCATTCCATAGAAGGCCAGAGCGAACACCATCATGCGGATGATCGGATCGGTGCGGATCTTGTCCCAGGCGCCGTTGAGGGACATCAGCCCGTTGATCATCCCGCCCCAGCTCGGCATCCAGAGCATGATCGAGAAGACCATTCCGAGGGTCTGCGCCCAATCGGGCAGAGCGGTGTAATGGAGGTGGTGAGGCCCGGCCCAGATGTAGAGAAAGATCAGGGACCAGAAGTGGATGATCGAGAGCCGGTAGGAATAGACCGGCCGCTCGGCCTGCTTGGGCACGAAGTAGTACATCATTCCGAGGAAGCCGGCGGTGAGGAAGAAGCCGACCGCATTGTGGCCGTACCACCATTGGGTGAGCGCATCCTGGACGCCGGCGAAGGCGCTGTAGGATTTGGACCCGAGAAGGCTGGCCGGCATCGAGAGGTTGTTCACGATGTGGAGCATCGCGATGGTGATGATGAAGCTCAGGTAGAACCAGTTGGCGACGTAGATGTGCGGCTCGTGGCGGCGGACGATGGTCCCCACGAAGACGGCGAGATAGGCGACCCAGACGATGGTCAGCCACAGATCGACATACCATTCGGGCTCGGCATATTCGCGGCTTTCGGTGATCCCGAGCACATAGCCGCTGGCGGCGAGGACGATGAACAGCTGGTAGCCCCAGAAGACGAACCGGGCGAGCGCGGGAAAGGCGAGGCGCGCGCGGCAGGTGCGCTGGACGACGTAGAAGCTCGTCGCGATCAGCGCGTTGCCGCCGAACGCGAAGATCACCGCCGAGGTGTGGAGCGGCCTCAAGCGCCCGAAGGTGGTATATTCGGAGCCGAGGTTCAGCGCCGGAAAGGTGAGCTGGAGCGCGACGACCAGGCCGGCGAGGAAGCCGACCACGCCCCAGAAGACGGTCGCGACCACGCCCCAGCGGATCGGCTCGTCGTCATAGCGGTCGCTCGCGCCCGCCGGCCTGGCGATCGATCCGCCGATCAGGGCATAGTCGGCATTCTTCGCCTGGGCGGCGGCGGCGAGGAGCGCGGCGACGCAGACGATCATCATATGGATCGAGAATCCGCTGTCCCGGGCGGCGGCGGCCAGGAACAGAGCAAGGATCGCGGCCGCGAGCCAGCCGAAGGTCCTGGAGACCAGGGCGTCCATTACAAAATCCCCTTCACGCGGCCATACCGCAGGTTCATGGCCGCGTCACCGGCGCCGGGACCGTTTCGACACGGCCGGGACTCGAAGATGAGGACGGGCTTGCGGGCGGGGGGCCGGCATCGGGAGCGCCCGGCGCCGGAGGCCCGTCGATCGCGTCGGGAACGGGGACGGGCGCGACGCAGGCGCTTGCCGGCCATGCCGCGCGCATGGTCGTATCATTCCCGCTCTCAGGCGACGAAACCGACTTGTCGGGCATGATCCGATCCTCGCGAAGGCCAATTTCGATCCGCTCTTAGGCCCGCTCCACTTGCGCGCGCATTGGGATGTTGTCCTTAAGTAGATTCCCGGAATTGCCGGCCCTTCTCTGCCAAGGACGGGGCTTCGGCCGCCGCCGCCGGGGGGAGACGGCTTCGCCCCCTCCCCCGGCGGTGCGCGGAACCTGATCGCTTCTCAACACTGTCAAAGAGCCGGGCCACCGATCCTCCAAAGACGACCAAATTTTCGGTTTTTTCGGCTAACGGGGGGGCGAAAACCGCATTTTGGCCGGGTCGAAATAGCGGTCGCGGCGGCGGTCGAGCTCGGCCTTGCGGCGCGCATCGGCCGCCTCGATCGCCGCGATCTCTTCCGCGGCGCTAGAGGCTCTTCACCCGTCGACTTGCAAAGTCGACGAGGAACGTCCGGCCGTGCTCGTCGGCAAGCAGGACCGGCCCGAGCGGCGTGAATTTCGCCTTGCCGCCGCGGTCGGGCGAAACGGCGGCGCGGGCAATGACGGCCAGGCCGGGATCGATGTCGTGGCGCATGACGAATGCCGGCGCGCTCCCACGCGGATCCTCGATCCGCGTTTCCCCACGCTCTATCCCGTCACCGGCGATGCGGAGCGACCGTACCGAGACCCGCCCGCGGTCGCAGGACTGGATCTCGTCGAACGCGGTGATCCCCGTGGCAGCGCGACGCGCGGCAAAACCGAGTGCGCGCTGCTCCCCATCGTCGGTCCAGGGCCAAATCGCCATGGACGTGCCCCTGCTGGTACCCACGACGCCAATCCGGTTGGCCCCGCCCTCGCTCAGCCACCAATAGTGCCGCGGCGCGAGCTCCCGCTCGCCATCTCCGATCGGCACGCAGACATTCGCCTGGAGGTCGTTGCCGTTGCGAAGGGTCCAGAGCTCGATGATCCCGTAGCGATGCCTGCTGACGTCGACGGTGATCCAGCTCGGAGTGCCGCATCCGTCGTTCGCGAATGCGCGCACGAGAACGTTCTTGGTCAAGGCGCAGGACCAGACGAACTCGATCACGGGCGTCGGAGCGCAGAGCTTCACCAGATCGAGCGCGCCGATATCGCCGCCGATCTGAACCATCCACTGCGTATCGGAGGTGACGTCGTGCCACGCGGAGAGCTCGACCGCGCTGACAAGATGGAAGCTTCGGTCGTGGCTCGCGAACCGAGTGAGGACGATCGCTCCATCCCATTGCCGCTTGATGAGGATCGCGTTCGGACCGATCCCGAGCGGAACGAGCGCAACGATATCTTTCATGGACTGCTGCCAGAGCGCCGTCCCGTGGCGGTCGAGAAGCTGAAGAAGCTCGCTGTCGCGCCAGACCAGGAGGTTGCCGTTCCCGAGCAGGCAGGCGAGCCGCACGGCGGGACGGCGCGCCTGGGGCGGCGGAACCTGCCACGTGCCGGAGGCCTTCACCGGCGATCGGTGAAGCGCGCGCACCCTTCCGACGTCGAGCGCGAGCACCGGAAGTTCGGCATTTCGAAGCAGGACCTTGAGCGCCTCCAGATCCGACTGCTGGAGGCCGGACGATGCGTGGCTGAGCAGGGAGCGGGCGAACGCCTCGGCGACCGGCTGGGCCGGACCAGCCCAGAAGGGCGCCTGCTCGGGCGAGTCGGGGACCGCGAGCCGGACGAATGCGGCGAGGAGATCGAGCAAGGTCTCCCGCGGATCGGTAGTATCGCCGCGAACGGCGGACTGGAGCCAGTCGAGAAGGCGCGCGAATTGGGGCGGGCAGCCGGAGACATGCATGTCGGGGAAATCGCCGGCATCGTCCACTAGCAGGTCTTCTGCCGTCCAGGATGCGGCGATCAAGGCGCGAACCGCCGTTTCGGCGCTGAACCCGTCCCGCCCCTCCGCCTCGATCGCCGCCAGGACCCAGCGCTTGCGGGCGGCGAGAAGGCCCTTCGAAGCGTCGATGGCCGAGGCGAGATGGTCGGTCACCTGGAGCGCGCGAAGCGGCTGGCCGGTGGCCAGAAGGTCGTCGGTCCAGGCCTTCACCACCAGCTGGTGGAATTCCGGGTCCCTCTCGCGGCTGCCCTCGACCAAAGCGTCGAAGCAGGACGCGCGCCGCGCGAGTGCGAACGCCGAATCCCGATCCCCCGCCAAATAGAGCATCCGGATCGCGAGTGGGGGCGCCTGCTTGCTCCTGATCGCGAGCGCGGCGGCCTCGGAGAACAACGAGCCTGCCTCGAGCGTGAGGACCGCCGAATAATGGTCGCCGAGCAGCTTCGACTGGATCCAGGCGGCGCGTCGGAAGTCGCCCTTGCGGCGGAGATCGACGGCGAGCTCACGGTAGCGCGAATGAAGATCGAAATAGAGCTGATTCCCGAGGATCGGCATGCCGAAGCCGCTGTCCATCTCGAAATCGAGCCGGGTCCGCATTCCGGGCAGGCCATTTGGATAACGAGTCCGAAGCTTGCGGTCGCCCGGCCGCCCGCCAAGGCGCAAGGCGAGCTTCAGTGCGGAATCGATGTCGCCTTTGGCGATCAGCTTCTCGACGAGCCCGAGCCTCTGCCCGAACGCATTCTTGAGCGATGCCCCGAGCGGCGTGTGCCAGCGGATCCAGCCGGCGAGGTCCTGAAGAAATCCCGGGCCCGCCGGACGGCCCGCCGAGGCCGGGCCTGCGCCGCCGCCCGGACGCCCGCCGATCGCTTCAGGGCGGAAGAGAAGCTTCATCGCGCCGAGCGCCTGCCGAGCGAGCGCGGACAGGCTGGTCCTTCGCTCCAGGGCCAGCAGGCGCTCGTCGATTTCGCCCATCGGATCGGCCCCGGCCTTGCCGAATGGAGAGCGGGCATGGACGATCGGCGCCCGGCCGGCGCGGGCCTTTTCGGGCGCGGTCCGGGGAAGGCCGTGGACCGATCGCGGCGGGGCGCCGAGGTCCGGCGGCGACGGACGATGAACAAGGATTTCGGGCAGGCCCCAAAGCTCCGCGATCGGGACCGGCTCGAGAGCGTCGAGGGCAAGGAGGTGGCGCCGGCCGTTCCAGAACAGCTCGAGGCTTCGCGGGAGGTGGACCGGGCCGGCCGGAGCCGCGATTTCCGGCCGCGAAAGCGTGGCAAGGCTGGTCAGGATTCCCGCCCGGGCGATGAGCGGAAGGGCCGACGGAAAGGCGCGGGCGTCGGTCGCCGCGGTGAAGACCAGGACGAGGATCCGGGGCGAGCCCACGGCATCGGCGAGCCGGCCCCGCGACGCGGCGTGGATGCGGTCGCGAAGCGACGCCAGGTCAGGCTCGGGCCTGGACTCTTCGAGGATGAAGGCGAGGCCGTCGCACTGGGCCGAGCCGGCAAAGGTGGGGAGCGCGGGGAAATCCCGAGCCCCGGAGCGGCGAAGGCGGCGCGCGGCGTGGCTCGTCACAGGAAGGCCTCCGCCGGGATCACGGCCGCTTTGGAAGCGAGCCGATCGAGGTCGTATCGGGTGGTTTCGTAGCGCGAGGACTTCTTCCTGAAACGATAGTGAAGAAGCTTGGAAGGCTCGCCGTCGGAGCCGATCGCGAGCCCCCAATAACCGTCCTGGATGAACTTGACGTCGACGATGGCGAGAGCGTCCTCGCCGAAAGCGAGCGGCGGCTGGCGAGCCGCCTCCTCTCCATTCTCGATCCGGACGTAACGCACCGTTCCGTCGCCGCCGTAGCGCGCGTCCGACCAGATTCGCGCGGAGATGCGCCCGACCCCCGGCCTCACGGAGAGGAGGACCTCGTTCCGCCCAAGTTCCAGGAAGAGGGTCCGAGCGCCGTCCTCGTCAGCATAATTCCCGTGTTGCCTCGTGAAGGGCACCTCCCACCGGCCGGGCTCGACGGAATAAGCGAGGCTCCTTTCCTCGGGCGCGTAGACGAGTCCGACACGTTCCTTCCGCTGCCGGGGCCTGGATTGCCGATAATTGTCGATGATCCGGCCGCCCTTTTCGACCCGAAAGCGGGGACCGTCCTTGTCCTCGAGCCATGTGATGCGGAAGGGGGGCACCGCCAGCAAGGTCGGCGCCTCGCCGTAGAGCATCTGGAAACGCAGCTCTTCATCCGGACCGATTTCGAGCCGGAACATCTGACCTGAGCTGGACGACAGATCGATCCTGTTTTGCTCACGGCGCAGCGGCGGAAGCGCATGAGCGGGCTGGTTTCGGAAGAGATGCGCCGACGACACCTGCATGGAGTGGGCGGCGAGCGGAGCCCGACTGGCGCCGAGGTGGAAGAGTCGAAACACGAATCCTTCCCCCGAGCCGCCGCCGATCTGGAGGACGACCGACAGCAACCGGTTCGTCAGGCCGACTCCGGCGATGACCGAATGGTCCGGAAGCTCGACCAGCCAGGATTCGGACGGACCGTCCTTGACCGCTTCGAACAGGACCAGCAGACCGGCGCGGATCCGGACCAACTTCGCTCCGCCCATCGAGACGAAATGGAGGGGTTCCCACCCCTCGCGGGGCGGCTTGGTACTGGACGCGACGAGCGGGAGCTGGACCGGCCTGGCCGGGCGGAACGGATCGCTCAATGCCGAGAGGCAGATCCGATCGTCCGGGAAGGCGATGTCGGCATGGCCGCGATCCCTGCCGTGCTGGCGAAGCCGCAAACGCGCGCTTCGCGGCTCGCCAGCTGAGGGCGGGCCAAGATCGACGATCAGGGAATCCGGCGCCAGGGCAACGGCGGCCTCGCGGGCGCTTTGCCCAAGCCGGCCCGAAGCGCCGATCGCCCAGTCGAGGATTCGGGCTTTCGGCCCGATCGCGCCGGCCGGCTGGAGGCCCTCCCACACGTTCCGCGATTCGACGAGGTCCTCCGGCGACATTTCGCAATAGGAGGCCGCTTTCAGGAAGCGCTTGATGCCGTTGACCGAAAGCTCGTCGAACCAGACCGCCCCGTCCGCACGCGGAAGGAAGCACCAGTGGAAGCGCGCTTCGCGCTGGCGCGCGATACGGGCGAGGAAGAAGAGCGACGCCAGAGCGACGAGCCGGCCGTGGCCGAGAAGTCCGGGACCGACCGACACCACCGCGCGATAGACCTCGGTAGAGCCGGGATTGGCATAGACCTTTTCATGGTAGACGGCTTCGTGCTCGGCGAGGCGGCGAAGAAATTCGAGCGGGGCCTCGGTCCGGAGCAGAAGCTCGCTCTGGACGAGCTGCGCGATGTCGCCGCGGGTCGCGAGTCCGCCGATGCCCTCGAGCTCCCCATACTCGGCGACCCTCGGCCGATCGACGGTCCGGGCGAGCCCTTCGAGCTGGAGCAATTGCCCGCGCAGCAATTGCTGCAACGGAAGCGACAGCTGCTCGAGCACGGGGAGGAAGGGCGCGTAGACCCGCGGCAAGGGCTGCTGCGCTTCGTCCTTCGTCTCGGTCGCCATCTCAGGCCGCCGCCCCGACGTTCGGTTCGGGCCGGTGACCACCCACCGGATGCAGGTCGGACAGCAGGTAAAGATCCGCCTTCATCGCGGATTCCCAGCCCTCCTCGAAACGCGGGACAAAGACCGCCGGTGACTCTATCGCGTGCCGCCGGCGAAGTGCGTCCATCAGCGGCCCCGCGACGTGACCGGGGACGTCGAGCTCGATTCCAACGGGGAGCCAGATGCTCGAGCCGGAATCGTAGAGCGGAACCATGGTCTCGATGCTCGGAAGCAATTCCTCCCCGCTCGCGGAGCCCGGCTCCGCCGGGGCGGCGAGAAGGACGATCCAGTTGGGGCCCGAAGCGCAGCGGCACGCGCCGAACAGCCTGGACTTTGCGGCGACGGCGACGGCGACCCGCTCCGGGGCGCCCGCGCCGGTGGCGATCAAGGCACCGACGGGCTGAACGGGGGCGGTCCGGCGCCAATACATCAGGCCGGTTCGTCCGTCCTGATGGGCGTGCTCTCCCCGGCCGGCTCCGGGCGCGACTGCTTTTCGAGAACGGCCTGGATGGTGGCGCGAAGCGCGCGAAGCTGTTCGGGAAGAGAATCGGGCGCGAACGCCGCATCGATCCGTGTCAGCATGGTCTCGAGCCGCACCAGCCAGACCTCGTGGAGGGGATCCGAGGGGAGAGGCGGACCGTCCTCGAGAAGCGCCGTCGCCTTGGCGGCGAGATGCGCGGCATGGGCGGTCGGCCCGTAGGTCGCGCGGACGACGCTCTGCGAGAGGACCGGATTGTGGCTGTGCTTCAACTCGGAGTCGAGAAGCTCGCGGACCTCGTCCTGCTGCGCCTTCGACTGGACGAGATAGGTGACCGGCCAGAGATCCTCCGGCCCGGCGGAGGCGGCGCCGCGAAGGACTGCGGCCGCGGCGATCAGCTTCTGCCCCTTGACGATCTTTCGGTCTGAGAGGTTCACGCCGACCAATCGGATCTTTCGGACGATATGGGCGTAGGGCTCGCGAACCTCCGACAGATCCACCTCGAGCGCCGCGAAGTGAAGGCCGGCGAGCAGCTCCTTGCCGAGCTTGTCGTCCGGAGCGGCGCCGGGCCCCGCAAGATTCCAGCCGGAGCGGAGCAGATCGGACAGCGACTCGTCGTCGACCGGATCGACGAACATGGTCAGGAGGAAGCGATCCGCGAATGCGGCAAGGGCCGTGTCGTCCGGCATGGCATTGGACGCCGCCACGCAGGACAAGAGCGGAGTGGTGACGCTGTATTGACCGCGGCGATAGGTGCGCTCGTTGAGAATCTTCAGCAGCGCATTGAGGATTGCGGTCGACCCGAGGAATATCTCGTCGAGGAAGGCGATCTCCGCCTGAGGAAGCATGCCCGTCGTGACCGGCCTGATCTGGCCTTCCTTCAAGGCGTTGAGATCGAGAGCGCCGAAAAGCTCCGACGGCTCGGTGAAACGGCCGATCAGATATTCGAAGGCGACGGCGTCGAACGAGCTCGCGATCGCCTGGACGGCCGCGGACTTTCCGGTCCCCGGAGGGCCGATGAGGAGTACGTGCTCGCGGGAAATCAGGCCCAGCATGACCAGCTCGAGCAGAGCGCGCCGTGAGACGAATTGGGTGCTCAGCGCATCGAGATGGGCGTTCACCCGCTTCACGGCGTCCGCGACGGCGGAGCCTGTTACATCCTGAAACTTCATCTTTAATCCCACCGCCCGAATGAAGCCCGAGCCTAGTGGCTCGTGCGGGGCCGCGAAACCCCTGCGCGAGGCTTCCGGCCGCGATTGCGGCTCATCGGGTTCAGGCCAAAGCGAGCCGGTAGACTATTCCCGCCGCCGCGCAGGCCGCGAGCACCGGGAGCGGGCCGACCCTGAAGCGGAACATCGCGACGAGGGCGGCGAGGGTGAGGAGGACGGCGGCGGGATCGACGGTTGACAGGACCGGTATATCGAGCCGCAATGGCCCGATGCTTCTCTCCCGCACCTCGCCGAACAAGGTGTGGAGCGCGAACCAGATCGCCAGGTTGAGGATCACTCCGACGACCGCGGCGGTGATCGCGGAGAGGGCGCCGGCGAGGGCTCGGTTGCCGCGCATCTTCTCGATGAAGGGGGCGCCGAGGAAGATCCACAGGAAGCATGGCGTGAAGGTGACCCAGGTGGTGAGGATTCCGCCCAGCGTTCCGGCGAGCATCGGGTTCAGGCCCGTGGCCTGGCGGAACGCGCCCATGAAGCCGACGAACTGGGTGACCATGATCAGCGGGCCGGGCGTGGTCTCGGCCATTCCGAGGCCGTCGAGCATCTCGCCGGGCGCGAGCCAGCCATAGGTCTCGACCGCCTGCTGGGCGACGTAGGCGAGCACCGCATAGGCGCCGCCGAACGTCACCACCGCCATCTTGGAGAAGAAGATCGCGATCTGGCTGAACACATTGTCCGGGCCGAGCAAGGCGAGGAGCAGGGCGACCGGGGCGAGCCAGAGGATGAGGAACAAGCCCGATATCCTGAGCGACCAGGAGAGGCTGGGGCGGGCGTGGGACGGGATGGAATCGCCGAGCGCGGTCTCGGCGTCGGGCACTGCTGGGCCGCCGGCCGATCCGTGTCCGCCACCGGGGGCGAAGGCGGCGCTGCCCGCTTTGCCGCCGAGCCAGCCGGCGATGCCGGCGGCGAGGACGATCAGGGGGAACGGGATGTCGAGGAAGAAGATGGCGACGAAGGCTGTGGCGGCGATCGCGCGCATCATCCCGTTTTTCAGCGCCCGGGCGCCGATACGCCTGACCGCGTCGAGGACGATGGCGAGGACGGCCGCCTTGAGGCCGAAGAAGAAGGCCTCGACCGGGCCGAGGCTGCCGAAGGCGGCATAGAGCCAGGACAGGACCATGATCGCGACGAAGCCGGGCAGGACGAACAGGCCGCCCGCGATCAGCCCGCCCTTCGTCTTGTGGAGGAGCCAGCCGATATAGGTGGCGAGCTGCTGCGCCTCGGGGCCGGGCAGGAGCATGCAGTAATTGAGGGCGTGGAGGAATCTTTCCTCGCCGATCCAGCGTTTCTCCTCGACCAGGATCCGGTGCATCACGGCGATCTGGCCGGCCGGGCCGCCGAAGCTGAGGGCGGCGATCTTCGCCCAGATCCGGGCGGCTTCGCCGAGGGTGATGCCGTGGGGGGCGGGCGCGGTCATTCCGGGGCCCTACCAGAAGATGCGATATGCGTGCGATGCATCCAGACTTCAGTGTATGACGCCGGAGGGAATATTTGGACGGGAATATCGGATGACGGCCGACCAGAGTGAGAAGCAGTCGTGATAGGGCTATTTGCGGCAGCCATTGCGGCCGCAGCTCCGTTGCCGCCTCCTCGTGTTAGAATCGAGTGCCCGGTCATGCCGATCTTCTTCGAAAACGGCCGGCGGGATATCGATGCGACGGGACTGAATGTGCTCGCCACTCATTATGACTGGGTGCTGGATCGTGCGCGCGAAGACGTTCGGATCGTGCTGACTGCCAACACGCGCGAGCCCTATTCGGCCGCGACCGTGCAAGTCGCATTTGATCGCGCCGAGGCGGTTCGGGCAGTCCTGGTCGCGGACGGCGTGCCGGCGGATCACATATTCGTGGCCAGGGATTATGGCGACGGGCCGAACTTCGCGCCGGAAGGCTGGATCGGCGGCTGGGTCTATCCGGATTTCTATGTGTCGCCAGCGGTCCTGAAGGAAATCATCCCTGACGACGGGACGGTCTGCTAGGCTGGCTGATCGCCCCGAAGGGCGGGGCCTGGGGGCGGGCGCCAATCAAAGGCCTGTGCCCGACTGAAGCCGGGCACAGAAGCCCTTTTCTCGCTGGGCCCCGGCCTCCGCCGGGGCACAGGTTGGTGCCGCGCTCCCTGTGGAGCCGGCGGCGCCGGGAGGCGTCAATAAGCGGCGGCGCGGAGCGGGAGGGTCATGACCGGGCGGTGCCGTTCATCCTCTATCTCGATCATTCCGGCCGTGGTGAGGCCGTCGGCGCGGAGGCGGGCCCTCAGGACCCGGCTGGCCGCGCCGAGCGCCTCGCCGAGCGCGGCGACGTCGTCGGCGCAATGCTTGCCGAGAAGGTCGGTCTCCTCGAAGCCTTCGCCTCGGACGTTGAAGAAATAGCGGGGCATCAGGGGGCTCAACGCGGGGCGATGCGAGTTTTTCCCCCGCGGGTTACGAATGTCGTTTGCGGGTGGATGGCCGAATGGGACGGCGCTCGAGGGCATGGCAAGACTGGGCCCCGGCCCTTCGACGTCGCTCAGGATATACCTGCGCCGGGGAACAAGACTATTCAAGCGCATCGCTTCCGGACCATTCCCCTGCCCTCGCGCACGTTCCGCGCATCATTTGCCATTGCCTTGGCTCCAGGGTTGAACGAGGCATCGTCATCGCCGGCGGGTCGTGGGCAAGGGCTGAGGGGCTTTTGAAAAATGTCTGAGGGGGGCTTCCGCTTCGAGAGATTCCTGCTCGCCCCCGGGGACCGGCGGCTGACTCGCGACGGCGCGCCGGTGGAGATCAACGCGCGCTATCTCGACGCTCTGGCCCTTCTGGTGCGCGAGCAGGGCAGGCTCGTCACCAAGGACCGCTTCATGGACGAGGTGTGGCTCGGCGTGCCGGTGACCGACGAGGCGCTGACCCAATGCATCCGGACCCTGAGGCGCCAACTGGGCGACGATGCCGCGCGGCCGCGGTTCATCGAGACGGTGCCCAAGCACGGCTATCGGTTCATCGCGCCGGTCGAGGCGGTCGCGGCGGATGAGGAGCGGCCGGCGCGGGAGCCGGACGGGCCGGCCGCGACGACGGCGCCCGGGCCGGCCGGCTTTTCCTGGCGCCGGCTATTCCTGCTCGGCGGCGCCGGGACGATCGGCGGCGGCGCGGCCGGGATCATGGGCGGCCTCGCCTACGGATTCGCGGGCGCGTCGCAGCCGCTCGGATCGGGCATGGGCTCGGTCTCGGTGCTTCTCGTGCTGCTCTGGCTGACCCTCGCGGCGGCGCTGACCGGGGCGGCGGGAGTCGGGTTCGGGATCGCCTCGACCTGGTTCCTGGCGCGGCGGTTCAGCGCGTGGAACGTGCTCGGCGGAGCCGCCGGCGGGATGGCGATCGGCGCGGTCGTGAAGCTGCTCGGCGTCGACGCGTTCAATCTTCTGCTCGGGCGATCCCCCGGCGACATGACCGGCGGCGCGGAGGGGGTGCTGCTGGGCGGAGCGGTCGGGCTCGGCGCCTGGCTCGCCGGGCGGTCCGGCAGCTTCCGGCGCGGAGTGGCCCTGGCGGGCCTCGCCGGCGCGGCGGGGGGAATGGCGGTCATCGCGCTCGGCGGAATGCTGATGGCGGGAAGCCTCGATCTGCTCGCCCGCTCCTTCCCCGGCTCGCGCCTTCGCCTCGATCCGATCGGCGGGCTTCTCGGCGAGGAGGGATTCGGAGCGATGAGCCAGCTCGCGACCGGGGCACTGGAGGGGTTTTTGTTCGGCGCCTGCATCGTGGGCGCCATGATTCTGGCCCTGAGAAATCTGGAGGAGGGACGGTAAGGGCCCACCAAAGCCGGAGGGCCCCACCCCTCAATCCCCTCCCGGAAATCCGGGAGGGGAGGCATTAGCTCAGTCCGTGCGTGCCGCCTTGCGGAACAGGGCCGCGGACACGAACCAGGGGCCGGCGAAGACCAGGGTCAGGACGATTTCGCGCATCTCGACCGGCACGGAGGTCCGCATGACGACGATCGGGACGAGCAGGACGTAGGTGAGACCGGCCGCCGCCATGGCCAGCGACATTGCGGGCGCCTTGAACCGCGCCACGATCGCCCCGAGCAGGGCGACGAGAAGGACGATGCCGAACAGCAGATTGTTCGCATTGCCCTCGCTTCCGATCATCCCGACCGCGCCGTTGATCCAGACGAGCAGGAAGGCCGCGGCGAGCGCGCAGGCGGCGCCGGCGCGCCAGGCCCAGTTGGAAGTCATCCGGACCGCGAGCTCGAAGACCAGGCCGACCGTGCCGATCATGACGATCGCGAAGATGAAATCCTCGGCGGTCCAGTGGACCTCGCTGGTGAACTGCATCGCCACGAGCGGGAGCAGGATCAGAGCCGCCGCGATCCCCCACCCGAGCAGGCGCCAGGGGATTCCGCCGCGCCTGGCGCTTTCGACATTGGCCGTCATCGTCATTTTCCTTCCTGGATGAACATGACGCCTTCCTAACCGCGGCGGCGGGCCGGAAGCATGAGCAAGTTGTGAGCAATCGCTGAAAAGCGTGCCGGAAGGCATTCCGTGCTTGCACAATTCGTCATTGCGAGCGGAGCGTGGCAATCCAGTGCGCGGTGTGAGGCGGGCCCCGTAACTGGATGGCTTCGTCGCGATGCTCCTCGCAATGACGGCAACCAGGAGGACGGGATGAATCGGGACGGCTTGCGGGATGCGGCGGTGCTTGGGCTGCTCGCCTTCGCGTTCACGCCGGTGACGATCCTGCTCCACGAGCTCGGCCATCTCGCGATCGCCTTCGCCTCCGGCCTTCCGGCCGAGCTTCATCCCGCCAGCGTCAGCGGCGGCGCCCATGTGGGGAGCGGCCAGCCGTCCGCGCTTATCGCCCTGCAGGCGGCGGGCGGGCCGCTGGTGACGGTGGCGATGAGCCTGGCGGCGGGTCTCCTCTACGTGCGGAATCCGGGCAGGCGCTGGGCGCTCGCCTTCGCGGTCGCGGCGGCGAGCCGGCTTTTCGTCGCGGCGGCCTGGCTCGTGCTTCGACTCGTGCTTCTGGTTCTCGGGCGCCCCTATGGGGGAACGCCGAATTTCGACGAGCATAATGCCGCCCGAGCCCTGGGCTGGCCGCCCGAGATCGCGGCGATGGCGGCGACACTGTTCGCGGTCGGGCTGGTCGCGTGGCTGGCGCGGCATCTGACCCGGGGGCGGCGGATCGCGGCTTTGGCCGCGATGGCGGCGGGGATCGTGGCGGCCAATGTGCTCTGGCCGATGGTTGCTCCGGGGGTGTTGCTCAGGCTGGGGTGAAGCTTTTCGGGGCGACAGGCCCCACCCCAACCCCTCCCCTGAAGGGGAGGGGCTGGTTATGTCGGTGGCTTATTCGGCGGCGGCCGGCGCGGGAGGACGGACATGAAGCAGAGCGACGACGGACGGCCGGCTGCGGAGCTGATCGACGAGAGGATCGAGGCGCTCGGGGACTGGCGGGGGGAGATTCTGAAGCGGGTCCGGGCGCTGATCCATGAGGCCGATCCCGAGGTGGCCGAGACCTGGAAATGGCGCGGCGTTCCGGTGTGGGAGCATGAGGGCATCCTCTGCACCGGAGAGACCTACAAGCAGGTGGTGAAGCTGACCTTCGCCAGGGGCGCCTCGCTCCCCGATCCGGGGGGCCTGTTCAATTCGAGCCTCGAGGGCAATGTGCGGCGCGCGATCGACATCCGCGAGGGCGAAAGGATCGACGAAGCCGCGCTCAAGGCGCTGATCCGGGCGGCCGTGGACCTGAACCTGTCGAAGAGCGGGCGCTGAAGGCCCGCCTTTCCGCTGGACCGATCGGCCGGGGAAGCGCCAGATAGGGGCGTGGAGTTCCTGATCGCCATCGCCGCTTTGCTTCTCGGCCTGCCCCAGCCCCTGCCGGCGGGCGCGGCGCGGGACGAGCCGGGCAGCGTGACCATCGACCTGGAAGGCGGCGCGAAGAGCGACGAGCCGCTGCCGCGAATCTCGGGGAGCGGCGCCAACCGGCCTTTGGTCGTCCTCGACGCCGGCCATGGCGGGCGCGATCCGGGCGCGATCTCGCCGTTCGGGGCCCGGCGCGAGAAGGACGTGACCCTGGCCATCGCCAAGGCGATTCGCGACGAGCTGGTCGCGTCGGGCCGGGTGCGGGTAGCCCTGACCCGGGACGACGACCGCTTCCTGGTGCTTCGCGACCGCTACGAGGCCGCGCGGCGGCTCGGCGCCGACCTGTTCATATCGATCCACGCCGACGCCTCGCCGAGCAACGACGCGGCCCGGGGCGCGACCATCTACACATTGTCGGAAGTCGCATCGGACGCGGAGGCGGCGTCGCTCGCCCGGCAGCAGAACGAGGCCGACCGGATCGGCGGCGCTCCCCTGAGCGAGGATGCGGGCGTCAACCGGATCCTGATCGACCTCGCCCAGCGCGAGAGCATGGACGTTTCGGCCGATTTCGCGACCCTGCTGAGGCGCGAGGCCGAGCCCTTCTTCCCGTTCCGGCCCGATTTCCACCGCTTCGCCTCGCTGATCGTGCTCAAGGCGCCCGACGTGCCATCGATCCTGTTCGAGACCGGCTACCTGACCAATGCGGTCGACGTCGGCTACATCCATTCGCCCGACGGCCAGAAGCAGATCGCGCTCGGAATGCGGCGGGCGATCGAGGTCCATTTCGCGCGTCGGCTGGTGGATACGGCGCGGCGGTAGCCACGGCCCTCGGTCAAAGGGACGGAAGAAGGGGGTTCGCGCGGAGGCGCGGAGGCGCGGAGATTCGGAGTGGGTCTCCACGGCGGCGTGTAGCCGCCTGCCCTCTTGGCAACCGGGACTTGAGATATTGCGCTACGCGCGGGTGGGGCACGGCCTCTCCGCGCCTCCGCGTCTCCGCGCGAAACATCCTTCCCCGCCGGGATGCCGTTCGCCGGCGCGTGGCGAGCTGCGAGGCCTCGGCCCTTACCCCTCCCCCATCGCCCGCGGCGATGGGCCCCCTCCCCATCTCGCGATGGGGAGGAACTTTCGCTCATGCTTCACCGCCTTGAATTCATCGGCTAGAGCCTTGGCGGAATGAGTGCCGACGACCCCAGCAGCCGCATCACATTGTATCGCGACAGCCGCTTCGCCGGGCTGGCCCGCGATGCGTGGGAGAGGCGGTGGGTGAAGCTGCTCGCGGTGGTGCTGCTCAGCCCGGTATTGCTCTACATCCTGCTGTGGCTCACCTTCGCTCAGAGCCTGCCCTCGGCCGAATCGCTTCTGACCTACCAGCCGCCGCTTCCGACCACGCTCCGCGACGTGGACGGAGCGCCGGTGCAGAGCTTCGCGCGCGAGCGACGGGTGGAGCTCAAGTTCGACGAATATCCGCCGCAGCTGGTCAACGCCTTCCTCGCCGCCGAGGACCGGACCTTCTTCAGCCATGGCGGAATCGACTGGCCGGGCCTGGTCGGAGCGGTCGGCGACTATGTCTCGAAGGTGGGAAGCGGCGAGCGGGCGCGGGGCGGATCGACCATCACTCAGCAGGTCGCCAAGAACCTTCTGCTCGGAGACGAATATTCGGTCACCCGGAAGATCAGGGAGGCCTTCCTCGCCCGGCGGATCGAATCGGTGCTCGAGAAGGAGCAGATCCTCGAGCTCTACCTCAACCAGATCTTCCTCGGGCGGCAGGCCTATGGGGTGCAGGCCGCCGCGCGCGCCTATTTCGACAAGGACGTCGACCAGCTCACCGTTCCGCAAATGGCCTATCTCGCAATCCTGCCCAAGGCGCCGAGCGGCTACGACCCGGACCGCAACACGCAGCGCGCGATCGACCGGCGCAACTGGGTGCTCGGCGAGATGGAGCGAAGCGAGTTCATCACGCCGGCCGAGCGAGCGACGGCGTCGGCCGAGCCGCTGGGCACGGTCAGGACATCGAGCGCGGTCCGCAACATCGGGGGCTATTTCGTCGAGGAAGTGCGGCGCCAGCTGATCGACCGCTACGGCGAGGCGACCGAGAAGGGCTCCAACGGAATCTATTCGGGCGGCCTGTGGGTGAGGACCTCGCTCGACGTCCCCAAGCAGCGCGCCGCCGAGACCGCGCTTCGCGACGGCCTGGTGCGCTACGACCGCGGCAAGGGCTGGCGCGACCCCGGGCTGTCGGTGAACGTGGACGGCGACTGGCGCGGCGAGCTTGCCCGGGCGCCGTTCGGAGTCGGCTATCCCGACTGGCGCGCGGCGGCGGTCCTCTCCAAATCGGCGGCCTCGGCGGAGATCGGCTTCGCGGACGGGACCAGGGCCGAGCTTCCGGCCGGAGCCGCTTCGATGCCCAAGCGGGGAACCGGAAGCCCCGCCTTCAGCTTCTTCCGGCCGGGGATGATCATCGCGGTCAAGAAGGAAGGCGAAGGCTACGTCCTTCGCTCGATCCCCGAGATCAAGGGCGGAATGGTGGTCGAGGAAGTGGCGAGCGGGCGGATCCTGGCCATGCAGGGCGGCTTCGACGCGCGCGGCGACGATTTCAACCGGGCGACACAGGCGCTTCGCCAGCCCGGATCGACCTTCAAGCCGATCGTCTATTCGGCGGCGCTCGACAACGGGATGACCCCCGCCTCGATCATCGTCGACGGGCCCTTCTGCGTCTACCAGGGCGCGGCTTTGGGCCAGAAATGCTTCCGCAACTTCTCGGGCGGCCATGGCGGCCCGCAGACGATGCGCTGGGGGATCGAGCAGTCGCGCAACCTGATGACCGTCCGGGCGGCGAACCAGACCGGAATGGACAAGGTGATCCGGCTGGCGACCCGGCTCGGGGTCGGGGACTATCGAAAGACGCCCTATCTCTCGATCGCCCTCGGCGCCGGGGACACGACGGTGCTGAAGATGACCAACGCCTTCTCGATCCTTGCGAACAACGGCAAGGAATTGCGGCCGAGCCTGATCGATTACGTCCAGGACCGGAACGGCAAGGTGATCTACCGCGCCGACACCCGCCCCTGCGAAGGCTGCAACGCGCCCGACTGGGACGGAAAGCCGATGCCCCGGCCGCCGCTGCGCACGAAGCAATTGATGGACCCGCTGACCGCCTATCAGATGGTCCACATATTGGAGGGCGTGGTCGTCCGCGGCACCGCCCAGATCCTGAAGGACCTGGGACGGCCGCTGTTCGGCAAGACCGGAACGACGAGCGGGCCGACCAACGTCTGGTTCATCGGCGGAAGCCCGGAGATCGTCGCCGGAATCTATATGGGCTTCGACAAGCCGCGGCCGATGGGCGGATATGCGCAGGGCGGAACGCTCGCCGCGCCGATCTTCAAGCAGTTCGCACAGACCGCCTACAAGGGCCTTCCGGTCCTCCCCTTCCGGGCGCCGGCCGGGATCAGGATGATCCGGATCGACCGGCGATCGGGCAAGAAGGTGTTCGGCGTGTTCCCGACCGGCGAGGAGAAGGGATCGGCGGTGATCTGGGAGGCGTTCAAGCCGGAGAGCGAGCCGAAGCGGACGATCAGGCGCGAGCTTCTCCAGACGAGGGAGAAGGCCGTCCGCAAGGTCGATTCAAGGCGGAGCGAGCGGCAGCGCGATAGCGACTTCTTGCAAAATCAGGGCGGGATTTATTAGGCCTGCGGCCAATTGGTCGCGGGCCGCGATCCCAGCGAAAGCTGGGACCTCAACGGGACCCGCCGTGCCGTAGAATAGTGAGATTCCAGCTTTCGCTGGAATGACGAGGTAAGGAATTACGATGCGCGCCGAGGCGCAGGCCCATGCCGACCAGATCAGGTCGGCGCTCGATCTCCTCCGCCGGTTCCTCGATTGGGACCGGGCGCTTCGGCGACTCGACGAATTGAACAACAGGGTCGAGGACCAGTCGCTTTGGGACGATCCCAAAGCGGCCCAGGAGGTGATGCGCGAGCGCCGCCGGCTCGACGAGGCGATCGCGGCGACCAGGGCGATCCAGCAGGAGCTGGACGACACGTCCGAGCTGATCGAGATGGCGGAGGCCGAGGGCGACGAGGCGATGGCGCAGGAGGGCGTCGACGCCCTCGCGGCGCTCGCCGAGCGGGCCGAGCGCGACAAGGTCACCGCCTTGCTGGCCGGCGAGGCCGACGCCAACGACACCTATATCGAGGTCAATGCCGGAGCGGGCGGAACCGAGAGCCAGGACTGGGCCGAGATGCTTCAGCGCATGTACAGCCGCTGGGGCGAAAGGCATGGGATGAAGGTGGAGCTGGTCGACCATCATGCCGGCGAGCAGGCGGGAATCAAGTCTGCGACCCTGCTGCTCAAGGGCGAGAATGCCTATGGCTATGCCAAGACCGAGAGCGGCGTTCACCGGCTGGTCCGGATCAGCCCCTATGACAGCTCGGCGCGGCGCCACACCAGCTTCGCCTCGGTCTGGGTCTATCCGGTGATCGACGACGATATCGACATCGAGATCAACGAAGGCGAGCTGAGGATCGACACCTACCGGGCCTCGGGCGCGGGCGGACAGCATATCAACACGACCGATTCGGCGGTCCGGATCACCCACCTCCCCTCCGGGATCGTCGTCGCCTGCCAGAACCAGAGATCGCAGCACAAGAACAAGGCCGAGGCGATGAAGATGCTGAAGGCCCGGCTCTACGAGGCCGAGCTTCAGCGCCGCGAGGCCCAGGCCGACGCCGAGCATGCCGCCAAGACCGACATCGGCTGGGGCCACCAGATCCGATCCTACGTCCTCCAGCCCTATCAGCTGGTCAAGGATCTGAGGACGGGCGTGACCAGCACGACGCCTTCGGACGTTCTCGACGGCGATCTCGACAAGTTCATGGCCGCGGCTTTGTCGCAGCGGGTGACCGGCGAGAAGGTCGAGGTCGAAGATGTCGATTAGGTTCGCCCGCTTTGCCTCCAAAGCCCCTCCCCTCGATGGGGAGGGGTTGGGGTGGGGTGGCCTGCGACGTAGGATTCGGCGGGTCTCGAAGACCACCCCCACCCATGAGCAGGTTCGGATCGCCCCGCGATCCGAAGCCATGTCCGGGGGACATGGCGACCTGCTCATCTCCCCCATCGAGGGGGAGGGTTCAGTAAGACGCTGGCTCGTTGCTGCGCTCCTCCTGCCGAGCCTTCTCCTCGCGGCGTGCGAGCAGCAGCCGAAAGGTTCGCCGTTCCCGGCGCCGAAGCGGCCGGTCTCTCCGATCGAATCGCCGCGCTATTCGAACGAGGACGCGCGCGACAGCGTCGGCGAGGCCGAGACGGTGATGGAGCTGGCCGGGATCGAGGCCGGAATGGTGGTCGCCGACATCGGCGCCGGCGAGGGCTATTATACGGTCCGGCTTGCCCCATTGGTCGGGCGCAAGGGGCGAGTGCTGGCCGAGGACATCGTGCCCGAGACCCGCGACGCGCTCGCCCGGCGGGTCCAGCGCGAGAGCCTGGACAATGTCGCGGTGGAGCTCGGCCTGCCCAACGATCCGCAGCTTCCCGACAACAGCTTCGACCGGATCCTGATGATCCACATGTATCACGAGATCGAGCGGCCGAGCGAGTTCCTGTGGCATCTGCGCGACGCCCTCAAGAAGGACGGAAGGGTCGTGGTGGTCGACGCGGACCGGGCGACCGACAAGCACGGAACGCCGCCGCGGCTGCTCATCTGCGAGTTCGCTTCGCTTGGCTACGAGCTGACGCGGTTCGAGCGGCTCGGCGATTCCGGATCCTATTTCGCCGAGTTCGAGGCCAAGAACGCCCGGCCCGAGCCGGGGCAGATCAAGATCTGCCCGGCGACGATTTAGGGCTTTTTTCTCCGTCATTGCGAGGAGCGACAGCGACGAAGCAATCCAGGGCGGAGCGGGTTGCGGACGCTCGGCTGGATTGCTTCGCTGGCGCTCGCAATGACGAATGTGGCTAGTCGGGAATTGATCTTCGAAGGCCGTTTGCGCGCCTGAGATGAGGTGTTGGAAAGCTCCGCTCCACCCGCCATAGAAAGTCCATGCAGGCCTATCAGCAGCTGATCGCGCGGATCCTCGAGGAGGGGGTCGAGCAGAGCGACCGGACGGGAACCGGGACCCTGTCGGTGTTCGGTCACCAGATGCGGTTCGACCTCGCCAAGGGCTTCCCGCTGGTCACCACCAAGAAGCTCCACCTTCGCTCGATCATCGTCGAATTGCTCTGGTTCCTTCGCGGCGAGACCAACATCGCCTGGCTCAAGGAACGGGGAGTCAGCATCTGGGACGAATGGGCGGACGAGAATGGCGAGCTCGGCCCGGTCTACGGCAAGCAATGGCGCGACTGGGAGGGGCCGGACGGACGCCATGTCGACCAGATCGCCGATCTGATCGCGCTGATCCGAAAGGACCCTGCCTCGCGGCGGCAGATCGTGAGCGCCTGGAACCCTGCCGAGCTTCACAGGATGGCGCTGGCGCCGTGCCACTGCCTGTTCCAGACCCAGGTGGCGGGCGGCAGGCTTCACCTCCAGCTCTACCAGAGAAGCGCCGACGTGTTCCTCGGAGTGCCGTTCAACATCGCCTCCTACGCGCTTCTGACCCACATGCTCGCACAGCAATGCGGGCTCGAGCCGGGGACGTTCGTGTGGACCGGCGGCGACTGCCACCTCTATTCCAACCATCTCGACCAGGCCCGGCTTCAGCTGACCCGCGAGCCGAGGACGCTCCCGACGCTGGAGATATTGCGCCGGCCCGAGGCGATCGACCTTTACGAATATGAGGATTTCGCGATCCGCGGCTACGAGCCGCATCCGCATATCTCCGCGCCCGTCGCGGTTTAGGGCGGCGCGGTCCGCTGCATGAAGCGGAGAAGGATGAATTCGGCCGGGCGGACGACGGCCATTCCGACCTCGACGATCATCCGGCCCTCCAATATGTCCTGAGCGGTCATCGTCTTGCCGAGCCCGACCGCGACGTAGAAGCCCTCTTCGGGCTTGGCCCCCATCAGGGCGTGCTGCCGCCACAGAGTGGTCAGGAAATTCTCGATCATCGCTTTGGCGGCGGTCCAGGCGCGCGCGTCGTTCGGCTCGAAGGCGAAAGGCTCGAGCCCGGCCTTGAGCGATTGCTCGACGTAATTGGCGAAGCGGCGGACCGGAATGTAGCGATACTCGCCCGAGGCGGAATCGAGCGTGCGGGCGCCCCAGATCAAGGTTCCGTCCCCCGCGAAGCTTCGGATCGGATTGACGGAAACGCCGTTCGCCGGCGCGTTCATGGCCTCCTGCTCGCGATTGCCGATCGCGACCGCGGGGCCGGAGACTCCCTTCAGGGCAAGATTGGACGGGGCCTTCCAGACGCCGCGATTCCTGTCCTGCGCGAAGATCGCACCGAGCACCGCGCCGCTCGGGGGAACGAGGGTCTTGGCCGAGGAAAGCCGGAGCGGCGGGAAGTAGGCGGCGCCGAAGCTCCGGTCCCGGCCGAGCGGCTCCAGCGCTTCCTGGAAGCTCTTCACCGGAGCGAGGCCGTCGGAAGGATCGCCGGGAACGTCGAGGATGACGAAACGGTCGCCGAGCGCCGCGGCCTGGGACAGCATCGCCCCGGCGAAGGCGCGATAGTGGCACTCGCCCATCAGCAGGGCCTCGGGCGCCGCGACAAGGGTCGGGCCGGCGCGAGCGCCGACCGCCTTCAACGCCGCTTCGAGCCGCGCGGGCGCGAGGGTGCCGCCGGCCATGTCCGATTCGAGCGCCGCATAATCGCCGGCCGACACGATCCAGACCGTCCCTCCGCCGCCATTCTCGAAATAGAGGCTCAGCGAGTCGCGGAGGAAGGGGCGTACGCCGCCGGGCGCGGTGAGGGCCCCGCCATAGGCGCCGCCGAAGGCCTGCTCATATTCGGCCATGGAGGCGATCGGATAGGGCCGGCACAGGAGCGGGCTTCCGCTCTCATGCTCGACCGCTTTCTCGGTATAGCCGAGCAGGGCCGGGACCGCGGTCGGGACTCCGGGAATCGAATGCGGACCCGACGGCAGCTCTTCGATGTAGACACCGGGATATTCGGGCATTGCGGCCACCCCCCTCTCCTCCCGCGCTTATGAGCCCGCGCGGGAGCGTTGGCGAGCCGGGGCGAACGGCCGCTTCTGGACGCCCGCGCGCCGGAGGGTTAGGCCCTGGCGGGGGTCGGATGGGATTTCGGGACGCGAGGAAGGCGGTGGCGGGGTGAGCATCGTGGCCATGGTCGTCGCGCGGGCCGAGAACGGCGTGATCGGACGCGGCGGCGGCCTGCCCTGGCACCTGTCCGACGATCTCAAGCGCTTCAAGGCGCTGACCATGGGCAGCGCGATGGTGATGGGGCGAAGGACGTTCGAGAGCCTTCCGAAGCTTCTCCCCGGCCGCCGCCATATCGTCCTGACCCGCGACCCGGACTGGTCCGCCGAGGGCGCCGAGATCGTCCATGACATATCATCCGCGCTCGAGGCAGCCGGCGAGCCTCGTGTCTCGATCATCGGCGGGGCGGAGATCTTCCGGCTCTTCCTCCCCGTCACCGACCGGATCGAGCTGACCGAGGTCCATGCGCGGCCCGAGGGCGACACGTTCATGCCGGGCTTCGATCCGGCCGATTGGCGCGAGTCGGCCCGCCAGACGCACCCAGCCCGGGACGGCCAGCCCGGATTCAGCTTCGTCACGCTCGAGCGGAGGGACGGATGAAAAGACGGATCCTGATCGTGCTGGTCCTGGTGATCGCGGTCGCGGGAGCGGGCTTCTTCCTGCTCGCGCCGGGAATCGTCGAGCGGGGCATGAACAAGGTCGAGCCGGTGGCGCTGAAGCCGGTCTCCCAGCGGGTCGCGGAGCTCCATTCGCGGCTGCCCGTCGCCGACATGCACGCCGATACCCTGCTGTGGAGCCGGAGCCTGATCGGGAATGCCGGGCGAGGGCAGGTCGACCTGGCGCGGCTCGAGGCGGGCAATGTCTCGCTCCAGATCTTCTCGTCGGTGACCAAGACCCCGAAGGACCAGAATTACGACAGCAATGGCGCCGACAGCGACAATATCACCCTGCTCGCCTTCGCCCAGCTCCAGCCGCCCCGGACCTGGTCCTCGCTGATCGAGCGCTCGCTCTGGCATTCGGCGAAACTGCAGCGCGCCGAGAGCGGGTCCGGAGGAAGGCTTCGGATCGTCCGCGACGGCGCGGGCCTCGGGCGGCTTCTCGCCGACCGGAGCCGCGGCCGGAAGGTGACCGGCGCCCTGCTCTCCGTGGAAGGTCTCCACAATCTGGAAGGCGATCTCGCCAATCTCGACCGTCTTCACGCCGCGGGCTTCCGGATGGCGGGGCTGGTCCATTTCTTCGACAACGAACTCGGCGGATCGATGCATGGCGAAAGGAAAGGCGGGCTCACCCCGTTCGGCCGCAAGGTCGTCCGGCGGATGGAGGAACTGGGCATGATCGTCGACATCGCCCATTCCAGCCCGGCCGTGGTCCGCGACATTCTGGAGATGGCCCGGCGGCCGGTGGTGTCGAGCCATGGCGGAGTGCAGGCGACCTGCAAGGTCAACCGCAACCTCGACGACGATCAGATCAGGGGGATCGCCGCAACCGGCGGGGTGATCGGGATCGGCTATTGGGACGCGGCCGTGTGCGGCACCGGTCCGGAGGCGGTCGCCGACGCGATCCTTCACGTGAGAAAGGTGGCGGGGATCGACCATGTCGGCCTGGGCAGCGATTTCGACGGGGCGGTGACGACCGGCTTCGACACGTCGAAGCTCGCCCACCTCACCCAGGCGCTGGCCGACCGCGGCCTGACCGACGAGGAGATCGGCAAGGTGATGGGCGGCAATGTGCTGCGGGTGTTGCTGCAGGGGATGAAGCCGAGGGCGTGAGGACCAGCCCGTCATTGCGAGGAGCGCAGCGACGAAGCAATCCAGATGGGCGCTTGCGACGGACGCTGCTCTGGATTGCTTCGCTGCGCTCGCAATGACGGGAGGGGGGCGGCCCGCCGATTGTCCCAATTCCCTTTGCCTCCTATAGGCCGCGCATGGAGCGGCTGGACGGCGGCTCGGCGGTTCCGGAGCGGCTTCGCGGGGGCATCGTCGCGCTCGGCAATTTCGACGGATTTCATCGCGGCCACCAGGCGGTGGTCGGCCGCGCCGTCGAGCGCGCGCGCGCCGAAGGCCGGCCGGTGCTGGTCGCGACCTTCGATCCGCATCCGGTGCGATTCTTCAAGCCCGACGTACCGCCCTTCCGGCTGACCAGCCTCAACCAGCGCGAGCGGCTGTTCGGCGAGGCGGGGGCGGACGCAATGCTCGTCTTCCGCTTCGACGCCGGGCTTGCAGCGCTCACCGCCGAGCAGTTCGTCGCCGAGCGGCTGGTCGGGCTGATCGGCGCGGCCGGCGCGGTGACCGGCGAGGACTTCACCTTCGGCAAGGGACGCGGCGGAACGATCGAGGTGCTCGAGCGGCTCGGCGCCGAGCATGGCTTCAGCGTCGACGCGGTCGCGCCGGTGGCGGACGGAGGCGAGCCGGTCTCGTCGAGCCGGATCCGCGAAGCGCTTCAGGCCGGCGATTGCGAGACCGCGGCGGCCCTGCTCACCCGGCCTTTCGCGATCGAGGGCGTGGTCGAGCCGGGCGACCGGAGGGGCCGCACGATCGGCTATCCGACCGCGAACATGCAGCTCGGCACCTATTTGCGGCCGCGGTTCGGAATCTATGCCGTGCGCGGGCGGCTGCCCGGCGGTGAGATGCTCGACGGAGCGGCGAATCTCGGCATCCGCCCCACCTTCCAGCCGCCGCGCGAGCTGCTCGAGCCTTATTTCTTCGATTATGACGGCGATCTCTACGGCCGGACGATCGAGGTGGAGCTGATCTCCTTCATCCGCCCGGAGGAGAGGTTCGAGACGATCGAGGCATTGAAGGCGCGTATGGCGCTGGACTGCGAAGAGGCACGGAAACGACTGAAATGAACGTCAGATTCACCCGATGGCAGAAAATGGGCCTCGGCTTCGCGATCGTCCTGACCGCTTTTGCACTTCTCAACGCTTCCTGGCTGGCCCCCAAGCCCAAGGGCCGGCTGATGCTGGTCGCGCATCGCGGGGTCGCCCAGCAGTTCGACCGGGAGGGCGTCGACAACGAGACCTGCACCGCGACCCGGATCAGGCCGTCGCCGCACAAGTTCATCGAGAACACGCTCCCGTCCATGGCCGCCGCGATCGATCGGGGCGCCAATGCGATCGAGATCGACGTCCATCCCACCAAAGACGGGCAGATGGTCGTGTTCCACGACTGGAGGCTCGATTGCCGCACCAACGGCAAAGGGGTGGTGCGCCAGAAGACATGGGCGGAGCTCGAGGGGCTGGACGTCGGCTACGGCTACACCTGGGATGGCGGCAAAACCTTTCCGATGCGGGGCCGCGGGATCGGCCAGATGCCCAAGCTGGAGGAAGTGCTGAAGGCCTATCCGAGGCTCCCGCTGGTGATCAACTTCAAGAGCAGGGATCCGCGCGACGCCGACGTCCTGCTCGCCGCCTTCGCCCGCGCCGGCAAGCAGGTGGACGGCAAGTACAGCTTCTACGGCCATCCCAATGTCCTGAAGCGGCTGAAGAGCCGGGTCCCCACCGCCTGGACCTGGCACAAGGACGAGATGAAGGCCTGCCTCAAGGATTATGTGAAATTGGGCTGGACCGGCTTCGTGCCCGAAAGCTGCCGCGACACGACGGTGGCCGTGCCGCTCAACTATCAATGGGCGATCTGGGGCTGGCCCAACCGCTTCCTCGACCGCATGGCGGGAGCGAACACCAAGGTGATCATGCTGGGCGATTATGAGGACGGATCGGTGACCGGGATCGAGCGGCCCGAGCAACTGGGCGAGGTGCCGCGCGATTTCCGGGGCTATGTGTGGGTCGAGGATATCTGGGAGGTCGGGCCCGCGCTTCAGCGGTGACGTACCCCCTCTCCCCGGCGGGGAGAGGGTGTTACTGAGCGAAGCCTAGACGCCTGCTGTCGCCCCAGCTAAGCCCCGCCTCCGTATGTCCGACAGACCCGATTACCGCGACACGGTCTTCCTTCCGAAGACCGACTTCCCGATGAAAGCCGGCCTTGCGAGCAAGGAGCCGGCCATTCTCGCGCGCTGGGCGGAGATGGACCTGTACGGGCGGCTCCGCGAGGCCCGGCAGGGCCGCGAGCGCTTCCTCCTCCACGACGGCCCGCCCTACGCCAACGGCGACATCCACATGGGCCATGCGATGAACAAGATATTGAAGGATATCGTCGTTCGATCGCAGAGCCTGCTCGGCAAGGACGCGCCCTACGTGCCCGGCTGGGACTGCCACGGCCTTCCGATCGAATGGAAGGTCGAGGAGCAGTACAGGAAGAAGAAGCTCGACAAGGACGAGGTGCCGGTCGCCCAGTTCCGCGCCGAATGCCGGGCCTATGCCGAGCATTGGGTCAAGGTTCAGTCCGAGCAGTTCCAGCGCCTCGGCGTGATGGGCGAGTGGGACGATCCCTACCTGACGATGAAATATGAGGCCGAGGCGAAGATCGTCGAGGAATTGATGAAGTTCGCCGAGAGCGGCCAGCTCTACCGCGGCGCCAAGCCGGTCATGTGGTCGCCGGTCGAGAAGACGGCTCTGGCCGAGGCCGAGGTTGAATATGAGGACGTGGTCTCGACCCAGATCGACGTCGGGTTCGAGATCGTCGAGAGCCCGATCCCCGAGCTGGTCGGCGCCTATGCCGTGGTGTGGACGACGACGCCCTGGACGATCCCGGTCAACCAGGCGATCGCCTATGGCGAAGATGTCGATTACGCCGTCGTTCAGGGGGCGGAGGGCGGCAGACGCTATCTGCTGGCTTTCCCGTTGGTGGCGGCCGTGGCTCAGCGCGCCGGACTGGCACTGGCTTTGGCGAGCGAAATGCCCGGAACCGGGTTCATCAAAGGCTCTGAGCTGGCGGGCACGGTCGCACGCCACCCCATGCACGCACTCGGCGGCTTCTTCGCGAAGCCACGCCCCTTCCTGCCCGGCGAGCATGTGACGACCGACGCAGGCACCGGCCTGGTCCATATGGCGCCCGACCATGGCGAGGAGGATTTCCTGGTCTGCAAGGCGGCCGGGATCGATCCGGTGTTCGCGGTAAACGATGCGGGTTTCTACCGCGAGGACTGGCTGTGGCTCGGCGGCCAGGGGTCGGTGATCAACAACAAGTTCATTGCGCCGGATGGGCCGATCTGCTCGGATTTGCGCGAGGCTGGGGCATTGCTCGCGGCGAGCGCGGATTTTCAGCACTCATATCCGCACAGCTGGCGGTCCAAGGCGAAGATCATATACCGGTGCACGCCGCAGTGGTTCATTGCGATGGATCGGGCGATCCAGGACAATTCACCCGTTCGGGCTGAGCCTGTCGAAGCCCATTCCTTCTCTTCAGGTGGCGACGAAGAAAGGGAAGCCCTACGACAAGCTCAGGGCGAACGGACTTTGAGAAGCACCGCGATGGCGGCGATCGAGGCGACCCGGTGGGTGCCGGAGAAGTCTCGGAACCGGATCGCGGCGATGGTCGAGGGGCGGCCGGACTGGGTGATCAGCCGGCAGCGCGCCTGGGGCGTTCCGATCGCTCTCTACGTCCATCGCAAGACCGGCGAGTATCTGAAGGATCCGGTGGTCAACATGCGGATCCTTCACGCCTTCCACGCGGGCGGCGCGGACGCCTGGTTCGCGGCCGACCACCAGGCCCTGCTCGGCAATCAGTACAGCCTCGAAGAGTATGAGCCGGTCAACGACATCCTCGACGTCTGGTTCGATTCCGGTTCGACCCACGCCTACGTGGTCGAGGCGCGCTACGGCCAGGGGGCGCGCGCCGACGTCTATTGCGAAGGATCGGACCAGCATCGCGGCTGGTTCCAGTCGAGCCTTCTCGAAAGCTGCGGAACCCGCGGCCAGGCGCCCTACGCCTCGGTGCTGACCCACGGATTCGCGCTCGACCAGAACGGCCGCAAAATGTCGAAGAGCATCGGCAATACGGTCGATCCGCTCGTCGTCATCCGCGAGAGCGGCGCGGACATATTGCGGCTGTGGGCGGCCTCGACCGACTATTTCGAGGACGTTCGGATCGGCAAGGAGGTGCTCGCCACCACCACCGACGGCTATCGCAAGCTGAGGAACACCTTCCGCTACCTGCTCGGAGCGCTCGCCGGCTTCGAGGAATCGGAGAAAGTGGCCGTCTCCGAAATGCCCGAGCTCGAGCGCTGGGTTCTCAACCGGCTCGCCGAGCTGGACTCGGAGCTTCGCGAGGCGACCGACGGATTCGAGTTCAACCGCTATGCGCGGCTGCTCTCGGCCTTCGCCAACGACGATCTCTCGGCCTTCTTCTTCGATATCCGCAAGGACAGCCTCTATTGCGACGCGCCCGATGCGCCGAAGCGGCGGGCCTATCGGACGGTGCTCGACATCACCTTCCACGCGCTCGTGCGGTGGCTGAGCCCGATCCTCTGCTTCACCACCGAGGAAGTGTGGCAGACCCGCTATCCCGATACGGGCGGATCGATCCATCTCGAGACCTGGCCCCAGGTGGATCCGGCCTGGCGCGATCCGGTGCTGGCGGCGAAATGGGATTTGATCCGTTCCTCGCGCGAGCGGGTGACCGAGACGATCGAGCCGCTTCGGCGCGAGAAGGTGCTGGGATCCTCCAACGAGGCGCGGGTGCTTCTTCCCGAGATCGAATCGGGGCTGACCGGCCTCGATCTGGCCGAGCTCGCCGAGATCTACATCGTCTCCGAGGTCGCGGCCGGCTTGTACGACAGGATCGAAGCGGCCAAGACCGATTTCCTGAAATGCGGCCGCTGCTGGCGGCACCTTCCCGAGGTTCCGGAGGATGGCGCGCTCTGCGGGCGCTGCGACGAGGTGGTGAATGGCTGAGAGCGTCTACGTGCCGGCGGAAAGGGCCCGAAACGTCCGCACGCTCGGGCTCGGCCTGGCCGGCTCCGTGCTCGTGCTCGACCAGGCGGTGAAGTGGATCGTCACCTACATCTTCCAGCTCGAGCAGAGGCACGAGTTCGAGATCATCTCGATCTTCAAGCTGCGCTGGACCGAGAACCGGGGAGTCTCGATGGGCTTCCTGACCGCCGGGAGCGAGCTCGAGCGCTGGCTTCTGGTCGCTCTGACCGTCGGAATCTCGATTTTCGTCCTGGTCTGGATGTGGCGGGAGAAGAACCGCCAGGACGTGGTCGCGCTCGGCCTGGTGCTCGGCGGAGCGCTCGGAAACATCGTCGATCGGGTTCGTCTCGGCTACGTTCTCGACTATGCCGACCTGCATTTCGGCGACTGGCATCCCTTTTTGGTCTTCAATGTCGGCGACGCAGCGATTACCATCGGCGTATTGCTATTATTGGTCCGGGCGCTGCTGACGCGCGACCGGAAGGCTCCTCGAGAGGAAAAGTGACTATGCGTATCGTGAAAATCGGCCTCGCCGTTCCGGCTGCCGCGCTGCTGCTCGCAGGCTGCCAGTCGAGCGGAATCATGGGCCGCGACCGGCCGGACGAGTTCGCGGTCACCCGCAACGCGCCTCTCGTCATTCCGCCCGATTTCTCTCTGGTTCCGCCCAAGCCGGGCGATCCGGTGCCGGCCTCCGCCGACGCCCGAACCCAGGCGCTGGAAGCCCTCTTCGGCGGCCCCGCCCCGCGCAGCGAGGCCGAGCGGCAGATGCTCCAGGCCGCCGGAAGCGACCGCGCAGCTCTGGGCGCCCGCTCCGTCGCCGGCGATCCTAACACCCTCGTCGTCGACAAGGGCGCCGTGACCCAGACCATCCTCGCCTCGCCCCAAGGCGCCGGCCGGGATGCGAACGTCCTGACGCCGCAGTAAGCGCGCCTTCCCTCTCCTGAAGGGAGAGGGTGGCATCGCGGAGCGATGACGGGTGAGGGCACGTGTTCTCGCCGGAATCTTCGTGCCCTCACCCTCCCAAAGCTGCGCTTTGGGCCCCTCCCTCTCCCTTCAGGAGAGGGGATTAGCTCTTCTTTAGCGTCGCCTCGCCTATGTGGGGGGCGTGACGCAGCAGGGTTCGCGCTTCGAGGCAATGCAGGGTTCGGCCGCGGACGTGGCCGAGCTTCGGCAGGTGCTCGCGCTCGTCAGCGAGATGGCGGGAAGGCCCCTGCCCTCCTCCATGCTCGATGAGGATGCGCGGATTGCGGCGGCCTATGCGGATTCGACGCCTATCGTGCAAAGGTGTTTCGATCGGCTCGCGGCGGAGACGACGGCTCGGGCCACTGCCGGGATCAAGGCCCTGATCGCGCTGAGGGATTCGAAGCGGCCGACGCGTGGCGCGGCGGCTCGGCTTGCGGATTCACTTGGCGGGTCGCTCTCCAGGCTCGGAGCCATGCTCAGCGCCTGACGCGGGCGCCGCCGCCACCGGAGTCACCGGCCAGTCGCGGATGTGGAGGTCGCGCTGGGGGTAGGGGACAACGATGTCGTTTTCCTTGAACAGCAGCCAGAGCCGGTTGAGGATCTCGGACTGGACGCTTCCTACTCCCAGCTCGGGATCGGAGATCCAGACCAGTATCTCGTGCTCGATCGAGCTCTCGCCGAACTTGATCAGCCAGATCCGCGGCTCGGGCTGGGCCAGGACTCGCGAGGATTCCTTGGCGGCCTGGATCATCAGCTGCTGAACGAAGGGCAGGTCGCAACTGTAGGCGACCCCAACCGGGATGTGCAGCCGCACGTCGCGGCTGGAGTAAGACCAGTTCTCGACCTCCTGGGTCATCAGATTCTCGTTGGGAATCAGATGCTCCTTGCCGTCGCGGGTGATGATCGAGACGGCCCGGACCCCGATCTTGTTGACGTGGCCGAAGCTCTCGCCGACCGCGATCACGTCGCCCGGCTTGATCGACCGGTCCATGAGCAGGATGATCCCGGCGATCAGGTTTCCGAACGTCTTCTGGAAGCCGAAGCCGATTGCGAGGCCGAAGGCGCCCGAGAAGACGGCCAAGGCGGTCAGGTCTATCCCGAGCAGATCGATTCCGAGGAAGAAGGCGGCGGCCAGGATGGCGACTGCGGCGAGCTTCTGGCTGAGCAATTGCTGGGTGGCGTCGAGCCCCTGGGTGCGGCGGATCGCCTGGCCGGCGAGGCGGTTCAACAATTTCACCACCGCATAGATGCCGACCAGAATGACCAGCATCTGGGCGACGGTGAGCAGCGAGAAGCGGCGCCCGGCGGCGTTGAAGCCGATCTGGTCGAGAGTCTCGGTGACCGGCTCCAGCCCGCCGACGGCCCGGGCGAGAATGATGAAGAAGACCGCGCCGCCAAGCAGGATTCCGATCCAGCCCGGCATCCGAAGACCGCGCACCAGGGCCGAGACGAGCAGGCCGGCGGCGGCGGCGAGGCCTAGCCCGAGCACCAGTGCCCCCAGCGGCAGCCAGCGATCCGAGGTCAGGACCAGAGCGAGAAGGAGCGCGGCGGCCGCGAAGCGGACCAGAGCGCACATGCGTGGGCCGATCCGCTCGCCGCTCGCGCCGGCGCGGCGAACCCAGAAATCGGCGAGGCGCGGCCCCAATCGGCGGCCGATCCACCAGGCGAAGGCCCAGACCAGGATTACGGTGGCGAGCGCCGCGCCCGCGGAGATCCAGTCGCCGTAGGTGGGCCAGCTGACCCCGAACCTTTCGACCATGTCGCGCATCAGGCCGCTCCGTAGCGGGCCAGCCCCGCCGCCAAATCCTCGATCAAGTCGTCGGGATCCTCGAGGCCGATATGAAGCCTGACGAGCGGGCCCTCGGCCTCCCAACGGGTCGCGGTTCGCACTATCTCCGGATCGGCGGGCAGAACGAGGCTCTCATACCCGCCCCAGCTGTAGCCGATCCCGAAACGGTCGAGGCCGTCGATCAGCCGCACCCGATCCTCGTCGCTTCCGCCGGCGAGGACGAAGGCGAAAAGGCCCGACGCGCCCTTGAAGTCGCGCGCCCAATATTCGTGGCCCGGACAGGTTTCGAGCGCCGGGTGAAGCACGCGCGCAACCTGCTGCTGTCCGGCAAGCCAGCGGGCGACCTTGAGTCCGCTCTCCTCGTGGCGGCGGAGGCGGACTCCGAGGGTCCGAAGGCCGCGCGCGGCGAGGAAGGCGTCGTCGGGCGAGGCATGCTGGCCGAAGGCGCGACTGGTCCGATCGAGCCTCCGCCAGAGATCGGCCGAGGCGGTGACCGAGCCGAGCATGACGTCGGCATGGCCGACCACATATTTCGTGCAGGCAAGGATGGCGAGATCGACCCCGGCGGCGATGGCCGGGAAGAGGAAGGGCGTCGCCCAGGTATTGTCGAGAAGGGTGACGACCCCCCTCGCCTTCGCGGCGGCGCAGATCGCCGGAACGTCCTGAACCTCGAAGGTGAGCGAGCCGGGGCTTTCCATGAAGATTGCGCGGGTCCGGTCGCCGATCAGGGCGTCGATTCCGGCGCCGACCAGGGGATCGTAATAGAGCGTCTCGATTCCGAGGCCGGCAAGCACGGTGTCGCAATAAGAGCGGGTCGGTCCGTAGGCGCTGTCGACCATGAGCAACTGGTCGCCGGGCTTAAGGACGGCGAGCAGGGCGACCGCGATCGCCGCGACCCCGGAGGGATAAAGGCGCGTGCCGGCGGCTCCGGGCTCGAGCTCGGTCAGCGCCTCGGCGAGGGCCCAGGTGGTCGGGGTGCCGTTGCGGCCGTAATGGAGCCGGCCTTCGCGGGCGGGAGTCGCCTCCCGCATCGCGGCGACGCTGTCGAACAGGATCGTAGAGGCGCGCCAGACGGCGGGATTGACGATGCCCTGGGTCCATTCGGGGCGGCGGCCGCCCTCGACCAATTGGGTATCGGGACGGTTCTTGCGGCCGCTCATGCGCCGCCCACCGCCTTCGGAGTGGCCGGATCGGCGCCCCATTCGGACCAGCTGCCGTCGTAAAGCCGGACGCCGTCCTTTCCGAGCAGATGGGCGCCGAACAGGAGGATTGCGGCTGTGATTCCGGAACCGCAGGTGGTGACCATCGGCTTGTCGAGATCGACCCCGGCCTCGGCGAAGGCGGCGCGAAGATCCTCGCCTTGCTTCCAGCTGTTGTCGGGATTGAACAACTCAGCCTGGGGCAGGTTCTTCGCGCCGGGGATGTGGCCCGAGGCGAGGCCCGGCCGGGGCTCGGCCTCCTCGCCGGTGAAGCGCGGCGCGCCGCGGGCGTCGACGATCTCGTGGGCGGGATCGCCGACCAGAGCGAGCATCTCCGATTTGTGGGCGACGGCGGCGGTGTGGAGCGCCGCGGTGAAGTGGCCGTGGCGCACCTGCTGCCGGCCGGCTTCGAGCGGCCGTCGCTCGGCCGTCCATTTCTGAAGGCCGCCGTCGAGAATGGAGACGTAGTGAGCGCCGAATATCCTGAGCATCCACCAGATTCGGGCGGCGCTGTGGAGCGGGCTGTTGTCGTAGACGACGACCCTGTTGCCGTCGCCGATTCCGAGCGACTGCATCCGGCTCGCGAATTTGTGCGGCGGCGGGAGCATGTGCGGCGCCGGGTTCGCGCCGTCCGACACCTCCTCGATGTCGAGGAAGACGGCGCCGGGGATGTGGGCGGCCTCATATTCGGCGCGTGCGTCGCGGCCGGAGGAGGGCAGGAAGAAGGTGCCGTCGACGATTCGAAGGTCCGGCGCGCCGAGCTCGTTCTCGAGCCATTCGGTCGTGACCAGGGAATCCATCCTCGCCTTCACTCCTCAGACTTGGTTCGTCATTGCGAGCATAGCGACGCGGCAATCCAGTGGGGCTCCGAGGCTGCTCTGGATTGCTTCGCTTTGCTCGCAATGACGGTCTGGTTCAACGTCAGCAAATCCTCCTCTACTTTGGCGAACGCTCGATGGCGCCGAGGCGCTCCAGGACGGCGAGATATTCGGCGACCTCGGCGGCCGGCGCGGGGCCGACGGTGGCGGCGAGATCGTCGCGGATCGCCTGGACACTGCGCTTGCCGTCGACGAGGTTCAGGGTCTCGTAGCCGAAGCTCGGGCCGTCCCAGATCGGATCGCGGCCGAGCAGGGCCGGACGCGGCAGCTTGGCCTTCTTGAGCCTGTCGTCGAACCAGGAATAGCCGAAGCCCGACATCGGCCCCTTCAACTTCTCCACGCGCCGGTAGACGATCGCGAAGGCGGGATCGGCCGCGGCCGCCGGCGCCGCGGCGGCGGGCGCCGCATCGGTTTCGACCGGCGGAAGGTTGAAGCGGGCGAGCGAGGCGCCGACGGTCCGCTCGTACCAATTCTGGTGGCGGGCGAGATTCTCCACTTCGCCCTCGGACGCACCGCCGGCGCGAAGGGCGGCGGCCTGGCGCTGGCGCTCGGCCCAGCGGTCGAGGGTCTCGGCGCGCATCGCCTGCCGAAGCGGCTCGGCGCCGCTGTCGTCGAGATTGGCGAGATACCAGGCCGAGGCGGCGGCGATGAACATTGCGCGCTTCAGCTTGGTCGGATCGATATTGGCGGGAACGTCCTTGCTCGTGTGGATGTAGCGGTCGGGCCAGTCGGAGACGTAGAGGATGGGGATCCGCCAGCTGCCCTCGGCCCAGATTTGATGATCGCTGCCTTCCGAGAAGCCGCCGACATTGGCCTGGAGCGCTCTCTTGCCGCCCTCCGGCTCGGTGAGCGGGAAGGCCGATGCGCCCCTGTCCTGGTAGTCGGCGGTCTGGGCGTTGGCCCAGCGCGCGATTGCGAAGCCGACGTCTCCGACGAAGCTCGGCGAGCTCGGCGGCGAACCTTCGACGGTGAGGGTGCCGCCGGTCGTCTCGGTCCGGCCGCCGATCATGTCGAGATGAAGGGTCGCCAGGGTGCCGGCGGCGATGATCGGGCGGGCGTTGAGCAGAGCGATGGTCGCCTCGATCTCCGCGGGCCAGATGAAGCGGATGCTGCGCTTCGGCTCGGGCAGCTTGCCGGCCTTGATCAGGGCCGTGAGGCCGCGGGCGATCTCGAGGATGCCGGCGCAGCCGCTGGCATTGTCGTTGGCGCCCGGATTGGGGTGATCGAGGTGGCAGGAAAAGACGATCTCCCTGGTGCGGTCCTTGCCGGGGATGACCGCGGTCGGGATCAGATAGGCGCTCGCGCCGCGGCCGGCCTCGACGTCGGCGCGAAGCCGCACCGTCTCCCCGGCGGCGAGCCTCGACTTCCAGGCGCGCGCCCGGGCGGGCGAGACCATGAAGGCGAAGGTCGGGTTCTCCCAGGTGTCGAGATGGCCCCAGCGGATCAGGCTGTCGTCCTCGCCCCACCAGGCCTGTTTCTGGTTCTGCGCCCAGGAGACGAGGCCGGCCGCTCTATATTTGCCGATTGCGAGCGGTGCGGCCTCGCCGGGCTGGGCGGAAACCAGGACAAGCTTCCCCTTCACGTCCTTGCCGGCATAGTCGCTCTCGGCGGTGCCGGCGCCGACATCGACCAGGTCGGCGTCGGCGCGGCCGCTGACGCTGTCCTGGGCGAGGACGAGCGGCTCCTCGGCCCAGGAGGCGATCCGATCGCCGTCGACCCAGCGCCCGCCTTCCTGCCTCCGCTCCCAGAGCTCGGCGCGCTCGGCGTTCCAGCCCGGGCGCGAGCGCTGGGTGCCGTAGAAGATCCTGCCGTCGGCCGGGAGCGAGATGATCTCGACCTCGCCGAGCCCGGCCTCGGCCAGCCGGGCGCGGATCAGCTCGGCGGCGGCGGCATAGCCGCGCGAGCCGCGCATGCGGTGATTGGCGGAGATTTGCTCGATGGTGCGTTTTGCGGTGGAGCCCGACAGCTCGGCGGCGAGGGCCTGTGCCTCGGCGGTGGTGATCAGCGGCGGATGATCGGCGGGCTTGGGCTGGGTGGCTGCGATCGCAGGGAGCGACGCCGCGAATATCAACGCCAGACCGAAATGCCTTCCACGCACCAGCGCCTCCCCTTTGTATGCGGGGCGTAGCTTAGAGGCTGTCGGGGGTGAAATGAAACAGTCGTTGGCTCTGCGACGTCTCAGTTATGGGTTCGCGCAGAGACACAGAGATACAGAGAGGGCGCAGAGAGGCCGGTTTGGTCTCGATGGTCGGGCTCACGTCGCATCGCAGCTCCATTGATTGTCTGCGGGCGCTGCCCTGCCTTTTCTATTTCCCGCTAAATCTCGCGCGCGCGGACGCTCTGCGCCTCTGCGCGAAAGAGGGAGTCCGAATGGGTCCCTGGGTTGACCTTTAGTCGACCACGGACCGCCTGGGAAAAATAGAGAAGACGGCTATGACCCCTGCCTCGATCAAGGTCATACACGTGTTAGAGAGCGAACCTGCTAGCAAAGAAGATTAGTCCCTTCCAAGGGCGGTGGCCCCTCGCACCCAGTGCCTGACCTGGAGCGATGCCACTGTTCACCCCAAGGTTGTAAACGGCCTCCACTTTTATCCGCCTACATGTCGAAGGGTCTATGCCCACTTGTCTAGGATGCTCAGATTCATGTGGGAAGGCGGACATTGCGGTTGATAAATCAAGTACTCCCTTTGTGTCAGGGCTGATATTGCAAACTACTACATCAAAGCCGGTGACTGGCACGGCGCGATCTTCGCCAATCAGATGGAAATCATTGCTACCGTTATGAGTGAATTCAATCGCTCCCATTGATACGTATCCGTCCTCGGCAAAACCGAGCAATTCTTGAGCCTTAGCTTTTGTGGCTTCAAATGCTTTCTGAACCTCGTCTGTCCGGATTGCCATCACTGCTCTCCCCCGACTCACGATCAACTAGGTTTGTACAGCCGATCAACCATTCGAGCAATGTGAGGCTTATTTGAAGCTGAGCATTAAGCATCGGCTCCGGCTCCGGCTCCGGCTCCGGCCCCAGCTCCGGCTCCGGCTCCGGCCCCGCGAGGCTGGGAATCGAACCGAGTTGATCGAGTTCCGGGCGAAGGCCGGGATGCAGTACTGACTCAGCTATGGGCCCCGGCCTTCGCCGGGGAAATAAGGCGGAAGGGCCCACCCCCGGCCCCTCCCGGAAATCCGGGAGGGGACGAGAAGCTCAGCGGCTGCGGATGAATAAGCGGATGTCGCTGCTCAGCTTCGAGCGGTCCTCGTCGCGGACGTACATCATGTGGCCGGAGCCGTAATAATGGTAGCTGATCCGGTCCTGCGGGATCCCGGTGCGGCTGAGCGCATATTCGGCGCCGAAGAAGGGCGTGGCGAAATCGAACCAGCCCTGGCCGACGAAGATTCGGAGGCCGCTGTTCTCGCGCATCGCCTTGCCGAGATAGGGCGTGACGTTCTTGTAATAGCGGGACTCGCCGCCCTGGTCGTCGAGGTCCCAGTTCCAGTCGCGGACACCGCCGATCGTCGAATATTGGCGATCGGTCCTGAAGCCGAGGCCGGTGCGCACCCATTCGTTCAGGGCCGCGGTGTAGCCGGCGTCGATGCCGTAGAAGCTCGGGTCGTTGTCCGGGCTCTCGCCGGCATTGTCGAAATCGCGGCCGGTGTAGCGGGCGTCGAGCCGGCCGATGACGAGGCCGCGGTCGCGAAGCAGCTCCTTGTAGAAGCGCTGGTCGGTAACGCGAAGGTCGGCGGAATCGAGGAAGCGCTCGGAGAGGCCGGTGAAGCGGGCGAGCCGGCGGCGGATCGCGGCGCGCTCCTCGCCCTGCAAAGCCTGGCCCTTGAGCAAAGCCGAGGCATAGTCGCCGATCGCGAAGGCCCGGGCCTCGGCGACGAAGGCCTCGATCGTCGCCGGCGGGTCGGCGACCTTGTTGTGATGGTAAGCCGCGGCCGCCATCGAGGGCAGGAAGAGGACATAGGGCATCTCGTTGCCGGGGACGTTCGACTGGGCGCCGAAATCGAGGATGGTCGAGATGAGCAGGATGCCGTTCAGCGAGACGTCGTTGTAAGCACCCTCGAGCTGGTTGACGACCGCGGCCGAACGGGTGGTGCCGTAGCTCTCGCCGCCGAGATATTTGGGCGAGTTCCAGCGGCCGTTCTCGTTGAGCCAGATGCGGATGAACTCGGCGACCGATTTGGCGTCCTGGGTGACCCCCCAATATTCCTTGCCCTCGGTCTTGCCGAGCGTGTGCGAAAAGCCGGTGCCAACCGGATCGATGAAGACGATGTCGGTGACGTCGAGAAGCGAATCCGGATTGTCGAGGATCGGGAACGGCGGCGCCCCATCGTCGCGCGCATCCGAAGGGATCGCCACCCGCTTCGGCCCGAAGGCGCCCATGTGAAGCCAGAGCGAGCCCGAGCCAGGCCCGCCGTTGAACAGGAAGGTCACCGGCCGAGTCCGGTCGCGAGGCTCGCGGACGTAGGAGATCGAGAAGATCGAGGCCTTGGGCGTGCCGTCCTCGGCCTTGAGATAGGTCTCGGACGCGGTGGCGGTGTAGGCGATTCGCTGGCCGCCGAAGGTGCCGGTGTGTCGAGTGGTGGAGATGGTGGGGGGTGGGGGAGCTTTGGGGTCTTCGGACTTAGCGGAGGAGGTGCCGCTGGCTCCGACTTGCGTGCCCTGCGACATAGCTGGGACGGCCAACGAAGCGGCGGCCAGGACCAGGGCCGCGGTAGTGAATCGGGCGATCATCTTATCCCTCCCCGCTGTGTTGGTGCGATATGGCACGCAGTGGGTGCGGGCGGAAGACGGATCGTTGGACCTCCAAATGCACGCGTCGCCCAGCGTCGTCCACAAATGAGCAGAGTGACGGCACCTGTGCGTCGATCTCGGTCATCGAAGTCTAACGACACACATCATCGGAGCGAAAATCTAGCAAAAGCGAAGCTAGGCAGCACTAATTGGTCTCAGAACAGAACAAGGGGATCATGGCCTTTGCGCAGATACAAACGTGTTGTAAGCTGCTGAAAAAGGGGGGCATATGAACGCGGTCAAGATTCCAAAAAAAGTCCAAGACCGGCTCGTCGCTGGCCTAAAACGCTACCAACCGATAGTTCGGAAGCTTGCCGCGAAAGACATCTCGGAAGCTGACACTGTAACAGTGTGCAAAGACATGCTTTCCGACATTTTTGGCTACGACAAATATGCTGAGTTAACGAGTGAGCAGTTGATCCGCGGAACCTTCTGCGACCTAGCTGTGAAGCTCGATGGCAAAATTCACTACCTCGCCGAGATCAAGTCCGCAGGAACGTCACTTAACAACAATCACCTCCGCCAAGCGGTGAACTACGGAGCGCACGAGGGCATCGAGTGGATCCTGCTCACCAATGCTATCGTCTGGAAGGTCTATCGCATTAAATTCGGCCAACCGATCGACTGGGAAGAGATATACTGCTTCGACGTTGGAACCCTGTCAGCTCGGTCAGCCGACGACCTGGCAAAGCTGTACATGCTCTGTCGCGAGAGCGTCTCAAGTGACGCACTTGATCGTTACCACCAGCATGCGCAGATCCTGAACCGTTATGTCGTGGCAGAGCTATTGGTAGGCGATGCTATGGTGGACGCATTACGCAAGGAAATGCGGAAGCTCTTTGGCGTGAAGTCTACTGAAGCAGAGCTGCGGGCGTTGTTAGTGGCTGATGTCATCAAGCGCGATACCATGGACGGCGAAGGGTCGAAGGCGGCAAAATCCACCATTCGAAAAGCGGCTGGCTCACTCGCTCGAAAAGCAGCGAAGAGCGCGATCGCCGAGGCCTAGACCTAATTGGCAAATGAAGCGGAACGGCCAGACGAGATGAGCACCGACAACATTGAGGTCGAGAGGAAGCGCACTACACTTCAGAGGCTGTTTGACGATACGCGTAAGCGCCTCATCGAGACCGGTACTCGCAACCGTTTGGTCCATGTCAATCGGGCCAATTCTCGCGGCAACGTCGTCAACATTGTGAACGAGCGCTCCGACGAAATTTGGGCGATCTTGTCTGCCGGCAAATCCATGAGATTTCGTGCGCTCGGCCATGACGTCAAGCGCGGAGACCATTCGTCAGAAATTGTACTGGTCGATGAAGAGGATGGCGACATCTCTCCTGATCGCCAGACCGACAATCTGTTGGAAACCAAGCTAGGCCCGGACGCCCTTGCCAAGAAACTGCTCAAGATCGCTCGCGAGGCGCGAACCGCCGAAGAAGAGCAGGGCGTCAATATCCTTTACCTGGCGCTTGGATTTGTGACTTGGTTCGAGGATCAAGCATCGACCATATCCCGCGAAGCGCCGTTGGTGCTCGCTCCTGTCGAGCTCGTGCGAAACATGCGAACTTCGACGTATGACCTGCGACTTCGTGACGAGGACCTCATCACGAACCTACCACTGCAGCGTCGATTCAGTGATGACTTCGGAATAAAATTGCCTTCGGTCGAGGTCACCGAGGATTGGGGGCCGTCTGACTATTTCGCGCAAGTAGAAGACGTAATCGGTGACCGGGCGAGTTGGAAGGTGGACCGCGATGCTATGCAGCTCGGCTTCTTCTCGTTCTCCAAGTTGCTTATGTTTTTGGACTTGGCATTGGACGCTTGGCCCGATGCGGTGCTTGAGTCTCATGATCTAACCCGGGGGCTGCTCCACGAAGGATTTGACTCCGAAGATCCCATGTTCGGACCCGAGGATCGGCTCGATGATGTCCTGCCGCCTGAAAAGATCATTCACGTCGTGGACGCAGATTCCAGCCAGGCGAGGGTAATCGAGGAAGTCCGTGCTGGGCGTAACCTCGTCGTCCAAGGCCCGCCAGGCACGGGCAAAAGCCAGACCATCACCAACATCATCGCATCGGCTGTGAGGGACGGAAAGACTGTCCTTTTCGTAGCCGAGAAAATGGCCGCGCTTTCGGTCGTGCACGATCGACTTATTAAGGTCGGCTTGCGCGACATTTGTCTGGAGCTTCATTCGAAGACAGCGAGCAAGAAGCTCGTGCTCGCTGAACTGGCGAGGACGCTAAATGCGGGGCGCGCAATTCCTCAGGCGCCGGAGGCGCCTTTCGCTCTGAGACAGGCTCGAGATCGTTTGAATGAGATCGCGGCTTCAATGCACGCACCTATCGGCACTTCGGGTGAAACACCGTTCTCAGCGTTAGCCCGGCAGGCTCGCTTCATCGGTCTGAATGCGCCACCTCCGACGTTGGAGGGTCAGGCTCTCACGACCATGACACGAGACGAAGAGCGGCAATTGACCGCCAGTTTGCTCGAGCTTGGCGCGCTCGTCGAATCCACGGGAACTGCAGATCGCCACCCCTTCGTTGGCGTCGAAGCACTGGAGCTTCAACCTGTAGATTTGGCGCGCCTGCGGCCCCTACTCGAGCAAGCCGCAGAAATCGCGCAGAACCTTAGGCGAGCTTTGGATGACTCCCTGGGTGCGCTGGGACTGATCCTTCCGAGAAATCTAGCGAGCTCGAGACCCTTGCTGGAGACTCTTTCGACAATCGAAAGTTTGAGTGCAGACGACGTAATTCTTGCGGGGTTTCTCGCCAAGGCTTCTGATGTCCCTCGACTTTCAGAGGCAGCGGAGACTGCTCAATCTTGGCGTGAGCTGAGGGACGCTGAGGCTCAGGTCTTTATCGAATCAGCATTTGAAGCGTCTGCGGGTAGTCTTAGAGCACCGTTGCTCACCGGCACCACATCATTTTTTGCTCGATGGGGGTCATCCTACCGCGGCGCTTCGCGCCAACTAGCTGCGATGCTTCGGGACGCCAAGCTGCCTTCCTCGGCAGACGGAAGGGTTGAGCTGATTGATCGGCTCGAGGAAGTTAGACGGCTCCACTCGCGATGGGCGGAAGACGAAACGTACCTTGCAAATTTGCTTGGCGACCTTTGGCGAGGTGAACGTACCGACTTTCACTCGATCAGGCGAGTGACGCGATGGCTGGTCGAGGCAACAAAGGCGCCCCTTTCGGCTTCGGTGGAGAAGATGATCGCGCTCGTGTCCGACGCTTCGGAGGCTACGGATGCGCGGCAGCAAATATCCACCCTCACCGGCAAAGCCCGCTCTTCCTTCGAGCGCGTCTTCAGCACACTTCAGTTTGACACTAACGTGTTCGACGGTGGCCTCGACGGCGCGGATCTGATCGACGTTGCCGCTCGCCTCACAACGATGGCCAACGAGATCGAACGCTATGGCGAATGGGTCCGACTGCGCCAGTTAGAGAAAAAGCTCGCTGCTGGAGGTCTGGCATCCCTGGCAGCAAGGATCGTCGCGCGCGATCTAAACGGCAGCGAAGCGGTGATTGAGCTCAAGTACGCCCGGGCGGAACGGCTATGGCGCGAAGCAGTCGAGGCCTCACCGATCCTCCGCGAGCTCTCCTCCCGGGATCGACATGCGCTGGCTACGGAGTTCGCCGGCCTGGAACGAACCCGATTGAAAGACAATGTGACCACAATTCTTGCCAAACATCTCGCCCAAGTCCCGCAAGGGGCGCTTGGCGAGATGAAGATAGTGCGCGGAGAGATTGGCAAGAAGCGCGCGCACATCGCGCTTAGGAGATTGTTTCAACAAGCGCCTACCGCCCTCCAGCGGATAAAGCCCGTGTTGCTTATGAGCCCGATTTCGGTCGCCCAATACCTTACGCCCGGACGGTTGAGCTTTGACCTCTTGGTGATCGATGAAGCCAGCCAAGTTCGGCCAGAGGATGCTCTGGGAGCCGTCGCTCGCGCGCGGCAACTCGTCGTGGTCGGCGATCAGAAACAGCTTCCTCCGTCGTCGTTCTTCGATCGCCTCGTGGCGGATGACAGCGATGCGCTTGAGGAAGAGTATGAGGAAGAAGGTGAGGACCTTCTGGGCGGCGCGGCCGCTGTTGGGTCGCTGGAGAGCATCTTATCGCTTTGTGAAGCCCGCGGTCTCAGCTCGCGCATGCTTCAATGGCATTACCGTTCACGTGATCCCTCGCTTATCCGCGTGTCGAACCATGAATTCTACGATGACGGCCTGATATTACCGCCATCGCCGCTGCAGGAAGATGACGCCTACGGTATGAAGTTCACGCGCGTAGCGGGGGTATATGACAAGGGCGGGAGGCGCGACAATCGCAAGGAAGGCGATGCCATTGTGGAGCGCATCGTTGAGCACGCGCGATCGCACCCGGAACTGTCACTGGGCGTTGTGACCTTCTCCTCAGCACAAAAGAACACCATCACTGAATTACTGGAACTCAAGCGCCGTGCCAGCCCAGAGCTCGACGCGTTTTTGCGCGAAGGGCAGGCGGAAGACGTTTTCGTCAAAAATATTGAGAATGTGCAGGGTGATGAGCGCGACGTGATCTTAGTCAGCGTCGGTTACGGTCCGACGATCGCTGGCGGGCGCCTCACGGCCATGTCATTCGGCCCAGTCAATGCTGAGGGGGGCGAACGGCGTCTGAATGTCCTTTTCACCCGTGCGCGGTTGCGTTGTGAGATTTTCGCATCGTTCGATCCCGGGGACATCGACACAGCGCGAGTGTCGCGCGAAGGACCGAGGGTATTGCGACGTTTCTTGCAGTACGCGCAGTCAGGCACTTTTGATGAGAGCCAGATTACTGGGGAGGAGCCCGATACCCCGTTCGAAGAGGACGTGGCAGATGTAATTCGCTCATTCGGATTTCTGGCAGATTCGCAAGTCGGTTCGTCTGGTTTCAGGATCGACCTCGGCGTGCGCCATCCCGATAAGCCAGGGGCATATTTGCTGGCAGTTGAATGTGACGGCGCGACTTACCATTCGGCGCTTTGGGCCCGTGAGAGGGATCGGCTTCGGCAAGACGTTCTCGAGCACCTTGGTTGGCGCTTTCATCGTGTTTGGAGCACAGATTGGTTTTACAATCGTCGCGTTGAAATCGAGCGACTTCGTCAGGCGCTCAACGGCGCTTGGGAAAATGCCGGTGCCGTGAAAGTCTCGGGCGCCAACGTGGCGCGCCCGACGTCAGCGGAGCCCTCGACCCCACCGACTGAGTTCATCGTCCCCGAAATGGTGGTGCGAACGATGCCTAGCTATGTGCGCGCTCACTTTCCGGTGCATAGCCACTTAGAACCGCACGAAGTCTCGACGGCGACACTCGGGCCTCTCACGCTTCAAATCATCGAAACCGAAGGCCCCATTTGCCTTGAAGAAGTGGCGAGACGCGTCGCAGCCTGCTTTGGTCGAGAGAAAGCCGGGAACCGCATCATCGCGGCGACGCAGCGGGCGCTACTCCGCCAACGTCAGCTTACAGGCCATCTGCTCAACGACGGAGATTTCTGGTTCACGGCCAGTCAGAAGGATAACCCACCAGTGCGAGATAGATCTCAGGAATCTGGAGCAACCTTGAAAGCCGCCTCGATCTCGCATCTCGAGATCAAGGCCGCGTTAGCAATCGCTCGAGAGGACAACGCAGGAGGCGACGCCGCGGAGCTAATTCGATCTGCGGCCCGGCTTCTAGGTTTCAAGAGGGTTGGCTCGGACTTGCAAGCGCGCCTGGCCGAAGGACTTTAGCGAGTCCTCACTTTCCGCCGGCACACGCTTCCGTGGCGCAGGAGCTTGAAATTAGTGGAAGATGACGAAGGACACGTGCGCGCGTGCTGCGGCAACCGATGTAAGGAGCTCTTTACATCGTTTCAAATCGCATGTAAGGAACTCCTTCCATTTTGTAAGGAACTCCTGCCATGGATGACGGCTCGCCTTTCTCGACCCGCTATGTGATCTGGTCGTCGCTCAACTGGGTCATGTTCATCGCCGCCGTCGCCTTCCTGACCTGGGGCGGACGCGATGGGGGCCTGGGCGACGGCATCGTCTGGGCGATCGTCCTGTTCGTCGCGGCGACGGTCGCGGGGCAGTTCTACGCCGCCTATCGGCTGGTCGCGGTCCAGGACGAATTCGTTCGCGGGCTGAGCGCCAAGCGGGGCATTGCCGCCGCGGGCGTGACGATCACGGCCGCGGTGCTGTGGGGGCTCGCTCAGCAGTTCCTGCCGGTCCCCAGCGTTCCGATGTGGGTCGTCTATCCCTTGTTCTGGGGCGCCTTCGGAATGGTGACGCCGCTGATCCGGAGCTCGCTGCCATGAAGAGCCGGCTGCGCCTGATCCGGGCCGAGCGGGGGATGACCCAGGAGCAGCTCTCCTCGGCGATCGGAGTGTCGCGCCAGGCGATCAACGCGCTCGAGACCGAGCGGCACGCGCCGTCGCTGGACCTCGCCTATCGAATATCCGCCTCGCTCGGCCTTCCGGTCGAGGACATCTTTCCCAATCCGCACAATCCGAGGAACCCGACATGAAACGCCTGATCCTTGCACTTCTTCTCGTGACCTCGGCCGCGGCCTGCGCCGCCGCCGGCGCTGAAACGCCGCCCGCGTCGGCGGCGGCCGCCACCTCCTTCTCGAGCGGCCGGATATCGGTCGAGCGGGTCGGAGAGGGACCGGACGTGATCCTCATCCCCGGCCTGTCCTCCTCGCCCGAGGTCTGGCGGTCGACGATCGCGGCGATGCCCGGCTACCGCTACCATCTGGTCCATGTCGCCGGCTTCGCCGGGGCGGCGCCGGGCGAGAATGCTTCCGGCCCCGTCGTCGCCCCGGTGGCGGACGAGATCGCCCGCTACATCAGGGAGTCGAGGATCGAGAAGCCGGCGATCGTCGGCCACTCGCTCGGCGGATCGTGGGCGATGATGGTTGCGGCCCGCCACCCGCAGCTCGCGTCGCGGATCATGGTGGTCGACATGATGCCCTTCCTGGGCGCGATGTTCGGAGGACCGATGGCGACGCCCGACAGCGTCAGGCCGATCGCCGAGCAGATCCGCACCGGAATCGCCACCTCGACCGGCGAGGCCCGGCGAACCAGCGTCGAGCGGACCATCGCCGGGATGGTCCGGACCGAGGCGCTTCGGGCGGACATCGCCCGCCATTCGCTCGAAAGCGACGGGCCGGTCTCGGGACAGGCGATGTACGACCTCGCCACGACCGACCTTCGCCCCGAGCTAGCACGGATCGCAGTGCCGATCACCGTGCTCTACGTGACTCCGGCCGGCGCTCCGGTGACCGACGCTCAGATGGATCAATATTATACGGCCTCCTACGCCACGGCTCCGAAGGCGGTTCTGAAGCGGATCCCGAAGGCCTATCATTTCATCATGCTCGACGAGCCGGAGGCATTCCAGCGGGAGCTGAAAGCCTTTCTCGGCCGCTGAGGAGGCGAAGCGGTGGATTGGGGACTAGGGACTGGATGAAAGGCGCCGAGCGCATCGTCCAGCCGTGCGGCGCCGCTTGCCGCCCGCGCGTGAATCTTTCAGGATCCGCGCCGAACCGGCGGGGTCGGTGAGCACGAAGCGCGGCGACTGGGAGCAACAATGAGACGCAGCATCTTCTCGAACTTCAGCGGGGCCGCGATGCGCGTCGCCGCGGCGCTCCTTCTCGCCGCCGGCGCTTCGGCCGTGCTTGCGCCGCCCGCCTCGGCCTTCTGCGCCAATGTGAAGCGAAGCGTCTATTTCGTCGAGTTCGCGCCGGGGAGCGACGCTCTTCCGCCGAACCTGGCCGCGGCCTTCAGCGCCCATCTCGCGCCAGATCTCGGCACCGGGCGCTATGTCGATTCCTACACGATCCTCGCCTCGGGCGACCTTGCGGAAGGCGCCGAATGGGACTCGGCCCCGTCCGAGGCGCGAGCCTCGGACCGTCGGCTCGGCGAGCGGCGCGGCGCGGCGCTCGAGGCAATGATCCGCGCGCGGGACCTGCCGCGAGACGACATGATCCAGGTCACGATCCGGGACAATCGCCAGGTCTTCAGCGCCGACGAGCTGGCGGCCAATCCGGCGCTCAACCCGAACGTGAGGGCGGGGATCATGGCGCAGATCCGCGATGTCCCGCCGAAGCGGAAGAAGGGCGAGCCGGTTCCGCTCTGTTAGGGATTGGGGGTTGGAGATTGGGCCAAGCCGGCATTGCGACGAGTGGGGTAGATTTGGTCGGAGACATGACCGCGCACGCGGGGCGACAGATTCCGCACTCGCTTCGGGACTAAGGAGTCGACGCGGCCGCGGGGGGATGCGGCGATTGGAAAGGGGAACAGATGGCGAGCAATCCGATCCTGGCGAACAAGAGCAACGCCAAGCATGGCAAGAACGGCTTTTACGACCTGCGGCTGGTGCGGTCCGGCGACAATGGGCTGACCGTCGAGGTGGTGCTTTCGATCTTCCTCGATTTCGTCCCGAACGATCGCGACCCCTCGGTGACCTGGGGCGCCGGCGAGGGCGCCGCCTTCATCGACGAGTGGAAGCGGCAGATCGCCGGCAAATGGGACCGTTCAAGCTACGTCACATATCGCGAGCAGGACATCTCGCTGCGCTTCGTTCTCGACATTCGCGACAAGGCCAAGGACACGCAGTGGCAGATGCGGGTCTTCAAGATGGGCGACGACAGCATCTTCCGCCCGAGCGCGGTCGGCCGAAGCGCCTTCAAGGGCAAATACGACGCCGAGTTCGACAGCAATGACGACGTTCTGAAGCCGGGGACGGATCAGACCGCGCTGATCCACGAATTCGGCCATATGATCGGGAACGAGGACGAATATGTCGAGAGGTCCGAATTTTCGGCCGACACATTGTCGATCATGCATCATGGAGGGACGGTGCGCGACCGCCACCTCGACCATTTCGTCAGCTGGGCGAAGCCGCAGGTCGACTCGCTGATCGAGAACAAGGCGAAGCCGAAAAAGAAGAAGAAGGGGCCGGGAGCGATGCTCCACGCCGTCATCTCGGACGGTGCGGCGGGGCTGGAGCTGGCCGCGATCAAGGGATGGCGCGACAATCGCGACCATGGCGACGGCGCCCAGTTCACGGTGCGAAGGCGCGATACGGGCGACCGGGTGCCGATCGCCGAGGTGAGGATCGAGGATTTCGCAATGCTCGAGCTTGTGTTCGCCGATCCCGACGGCGGGCCGGGCGGCGCCGGCGTGTGGCAGCCGCGGTCGGCGGAGGCGCTGAAGGCGGTGTTCGTGGAGTAGGAGCTAGGGATTGGGGCCCGTCGATACGAGCCTTCGACAGGCTCAGTCTCTGCTCAGGATGAAAGTGTTGGATTAGCTGCCCTCGATGCCATTGCGAGGACCCCGCAATGACGGGAGCGAGAACTCCGAGACCTATTTCGTCCGCCGAATCCCCTCACCCAGCTACGCCTAAGCTCGCCAAGAGGCTCGCCAAGGCTGCGCATCCCTCTCCCCTTGGGGAGAGGGGTTTGTGCGTCACTTCGCGAAGCGTTTGAAGAAGCTGGCCTCGTTCCAGGTCGGGCGCCGATCCGCATTGGCGATGCGCGCCGCCAGTGCGGCGACGAACTGGTCGAGGCGGACGGCGTCGAGTTTCTCGACCGGCTGGCCGAGATCGTCGCTAGGGGCGTGATAGCGGGTCGAACGCCATGTCCGTTCGATCGCGGCTTCTGCGCTGTCCTTGGCGAATCCGAACTTGAAGGCGAGCGCGGGAATGCCTTCGCGGATGAAGCTGTATTGGTCCGAACGGATGAAGCTGTTGCGCTCGGGCGCCGGGTCGGGGACCAAAGGCAGGCCCATCGCCTCGCCGACGGCGCGCGCGTCGGCGCCGAGGCTGCTCTCCTCGGCGCCGAGAGCGGTCACGCTGCGCAGCGGGAAGATGGGGAGCGCCATGTCGAAATTGAGATCGGCGACGATCCGGGCGCCGGCCGGGATGGTGGGGCGAAGCGTGAAATAGCGCGAGCCGAGCAGGCCCTTCTCCTCGGCGGTGACGAAGAGGAAGAGGATCGAGCGCCTGGGGCGCGGGCCGGCCTTCAGGCTTTGGGCGATGTCGAGAAGCGAGGCGACCCCGGCCGCATTGTCGAGCGCGCCGTTGAACAGCGGATCGCCGTTCACCGGCTCGCCGATCCCGAGATGGTCGAAATGGGCGGTGAGAACGACATATTCGCCGCGCAGCGCCGGATCGGTGCCGGGCAGGATCCCGACGACATTGTTCGATCGGACCGGGGCGTGCCGGGTGGCGATGTTCGCGCGGAGCGACTGGCCCAGCGCGAAGCCGGGGACCGGCTTCGACGAATCCGCGAGCACCGAGACCTCGGCGAAGCTTCGGCCGGATCGTGCGAAGAGCTTCTCGGCGGCCTCGGGGTTGAAGGTCGCGCTGATGAAGGGTCGTTTGAGGTCGCGAAGCTCCGGGTCGGCATAATACATGCCGCTCTGCGAGGCGCTGCCCATCGATCGGCTCCAGGGGATCTCGACCGCCTTCGGCGTGGTGAGGGCGATCATCCCGACCGCGCCGCGCTCCTCGAGCAGCCGGCCGCGCTGCGAGCGGGCGTGGGACTTGAGAGCGGCGGAGACGTTCGCCGGGCCGCCTCCGATCACCACAGCGATCTTGCCGCCAAGGTCGACTCCGGCGAAATCGTCATGGCCGGCCTCGGGCATGTGAAGGCCGTAGCCGATGAAGACCAAAGGCGCTTCGACGCTCTCCGGTCGGCGGCCGTCTCCCCGGCCAACGATCATGTCCTGCGGGATGGAGATGGGGGTGGCGGCGCCGTTCGATACGAGCGCGGCGGAGGAGCGGTCGGAGAGGACGAACTGCTCCTCGAAATCGACCTGCTGGAAATAGCCGTTCGTTCCGGCGGGCCCGATGCCGATGGCGCCGAGGCGGCCGGCGATATGATCGGCGGCGCGCTGATGGCCCGGTGAGCCGGTGAGGCGGCCTTCCATATCGTCGTTCGCGAGGGTCGAGACGTCGGCCCACCAGCTCGCCGCGCGCTGCTCGGCGGTGAGCGGCGGCAGGGTCGTGGCGCAGGCGGCGATGAGGGGGAGGAGGAACAAGGGGGCGAGACGCATGACGGCTCCGGGCGCGGATGAGGGAGGTGGCGGTTCATGTCGCGGAGGAGGCGGGTTGTCCAGCGGGCGCGGCCTTCGCGTCATTCCCGCGAAGGCGGGAGCCGAAGACGACCGCAGGTCAAATCCAGATGCCCCTATATGCGCGAATGTTTACATAGCGAGCTTAATAAGACTTGCCCCTGCGCAGAAACGTCTACGTAGCCTGTTAAGTTCCGTGATAGATATTGGGAAGTAGTATTGCAGCCGATTTCTAAACGTTCTTTGTGTAGTTTATTTGCTCCAGAGGCATTTTTATTTCATAAGCTTCACCAGATATTAAGGTAGAACCATCAATATTTGCCCATCAGGGTTGAGCTTTTCCCGCGGCCCATAAGTCATGGGCGATGGGAAGCTCCTGTCCCGGCGGGCCGCCACACCGGTCATCCAGCTGACGTCCGTCTCCTCGCTGCGCGGGAGGCTCGGCGCTTCGTTCCGCGGCGGCACTCGAGGTGGTCATGTTGAAATTCAGCCTGGTAACGATGGCATTGCTGGCGACCAGCCAGACCGCGTTCGCTCAGCAGGCCCCGCCCGGTGCCGGCGGGCAGCTCCAACAGATCCCACCGGCCCCGGCGCCCGAGAAGAAGGCTCCCGAGCTCGAGTTCGAGCGACCCGGCGCGCCCGACGACAATGTCGCCGGCGGGGCGACCGTCCGGGTGGAATCGGTTCGGGTGACCGGCAACAGCCTGTTCTCCGACGCCGAGCTGATCGCGGTCGCCAACGTCCCGCCGGGACGAGAGATGAGCCTTTCCGACCTTCGCGCGGCCGCCGCGAGGATCGCCGCGCTTTACAATGAGCGAGGCTATATCCTCGCCCAGGCCTATCTGCCCGCCCAGGACATAAAGGACGGAATCGTGACGATCGCGGTGGTCGAGGGCCGCTACGGCAAGATCGACCTGCGCAACAGCAGCCGCCTTTCCGATGCCTCGGCGCAAAGGGTCCTGAACGGCCTCGAAAGCGGCGATCCGGTTGCCAACGCCCCTCTCGAACGGCGGCTCCTCATGCTTTCCGACATCCCCGGAGTGCGGGTCAAATCGACCCTCGCCCCAGGCAGCGAGATCGGCACGTCCGACCTGATCGTCGACATAGCTCCGGGCCGAAGCGTCAGCGGGAGCATCGAGGCCGACAATGCCGGCTACCGCTATACCGGCACCTACCGGCTCGGCGGAACTCTCTATCTCAACAATCCGATCGGCATCGGCGACCTGCTCAGCCTGCGCCTGCTCGGCTCGACGGGCGGCCTCGCTTACGGGCGAGCCGCCTACCAGCTGCCCGTCGGCAATGCCACGATCGGCGCGGCCTTCACCCATCTGCGCTACGCTCTCGGCCGCGAATTCGAAGTCCTCGACGCCGACGGAAGCGCCGACATCTTCAGTCTGTTCGGTTCCTATCCATTGATCCGCTCGCGCCGGATGAATCTCAATGCGCTGGCAGCCGCCGAATACAGGCTGCTCGAAGACCGGATCGGCCTGGTCTCGATCGAATCGGACAAAGATATAAGGGCGATGACGATCGGCCTCGGCGGCGACAGCCGCGACGATCTGGGCGGCGGCGGCTGGAACGTCTTCTCCGCCGGCTGGACGATCGGAAGGCTCGGCCTCGAAAGCCCGGCCGAACGCGCGGTCGACTCGCTCACCGCAAGAAGCCAGGGCGGATACGGCAAGCTGCAGTTCAGCGCCGCCCGGCTTCAGACCCTTGGCGGCCCCTTCTCGCTGTACGGGGCGGTGCGCGGCCAGCTCGCCTTCGACAATCTCGACAGCTCCGAGAAAATGGAGCTTGGCGGTGCCTATGGAGTCCGCGCCTATCCCGAGGGCGAGGCCTATGGCGACCAGGGCTATATCGCGACGGCGGAAGCGCGGCTGACGCTGAGCCAGTGGACTGGAAGCCTGCCCGGGCGGCTCCAGCTGATCGCCTTCGTCGACGCCGGCGAGGTCCGCTTCGCCCACGATCCATGGTTCGCCGGATCCAACAGCGCCAGCCGAAGCGCCTACGGCGCCGGCCTGGTCTGGGAGGGCCCGCAGGGGATGGTGGCCCGGGCCAGCTACGCCCGCAAGCTCGGCGACGCGCCGGCGACATCGGCCCCGGACAGAGGCGGCCGCTTCTGGTTCCAGCTCACGAAACTGTTCTGACGGCCCGAACCGTAAATGTCCGGCCCGCGCCGGCCCCCAAGCAAAGGACGTCATCATGACCAGCACCAACCAGACGATTTCGAGCGGCCCGGGCAGCAGCCTGCGCCGCAAGCTCGCACTGTTCGGATCGACCTCGATGGCCGCGATGGCGATGCTCGGCCTGGCCGCGCCCGCCCAGGCGCAGAGCGCTCCGACCGGCGGCACAGTCGCGGCCGGAAGCGCCACCATCTCGAGCAGCGGCCAGACCGTCACCATCAATCAGTCGAGCCAGCAGGCCGCGATCAACTGGCAGACATTCTCGATCGGCAAGGACAATTCAGTCGTCTTCGTCCAGCCCGACTCGAACTCGGTCGCGCTCAACCGGGTGCTCGGCGCCGATCCGTCGCTGATCCTCGGCAACCTCACCGCCAACGGCAAGATATTCCTGATCAACCCGAACGGAATAGTGTTCGGAAAAGGCTCCAACGTGAACGTTGGCGGCCTGGTGGCATCGACCCTCGCGCTTTCCGACTCCGACTTCATGTCCGGCCGCTATGCCTTCTCCGGAAGCGGGGGAGCGGTCCTCAACCAGGGGAATATCAACGCCGACGGCGGCTATGTCGCATTGCTCGGAGCGAGCGTCAGCAACGAGGGGACGATCCAGGCCAATCTCGGCACCGTCATTCTCGCCGCGGGCGAGGCGATCACGCTCGACATGGCGGGCGACGGCCTGCTCAACGTTGCGATCGACAAGGGCGCGGTCAACGCGCTGGTGCAGAACAAGGGGCTTCTTCGAGCCGACGGCGGCCGGGTGATAATGACCGCCCAGGCGGCGGGCGCATTGCTCAAGACGGTCGTCAACAACGAGGGGGTGATCGAGGCCCGGACGCTCGAGAATCGGGAAGGCAGGATCATGCTTCTCGGCGACATGCAGAGCGGAACGATGGCGATCAGCGGAACGCTCGACGCGAGCGCTCCGAACGGCGGCGACGGCGGCTTCATCGAGACTTCCGCGGCGAGCGTCAGCATCGCCGACGGAGTCACGGTCACGACCGCAGCGCCGTCGGGCAAGACCGGCACCTGGCTGATCGATCCGGCCGACTTCACGATCGGCGCCGGCGGCAACATCTCCGGGTCGACGCTTTCCGCCCAGCTGGTGACCAACAGCGTGACGATCAGCACGATCCCAGCGGCCGGCGACACCAGCGGCGGAAACGGCGACATCATCGTCAACGACGCGATCGCCTGGACGGCCTCGGGCACGCCGACGACCCTGACGATGAACGCGTTTCGCGACGTGGTGATCAACCAGCGGATAACCGCAACCAACGGCAATATCGTCGCCTGCTGCGGACGCGACGTGATCGTCAACGAAAGGCTGACCACGACCAACGGCAGCATATTGCTGAACGCCGGCAGGGACGTGCGCGTGTTCCACGAGATCACGACGACCGACGGCAACATCGCACTGTGCGCCGGACACGACGTCCATATCGACGCGAAGATCACATTGACCAGGGGCAGCACCATACCCGCGCAGAGCCTGGGACTGCCGGTTGGACTGACGCTGATCGCCGGCGCCGACGGAACCGGGCCCGGAGCAGGCGGAGGAACGATCATCTTCGCTCCGCTCGCGCCCCCGGTTACGGTCACGGTCGCTCCAGTGACGATCAACTACAATCCGGTCTCCTATTCGGCCCCGACCGACTTCTCGACGAAGTTCGTGCTGACGGAGGGCGCCACCTTGACCCAGCGGATGCTTCTCTTCCCGGACGGCGACAAGGTGTTCGACGGAACCACCAACGCAGTCCTCACCGGCTTCAACACGACCGCGGCATCGGGCGCGCCGACCGGCGTTTCGCTGGTCGCAGGGCCAGGGGCAACCGCGACCTTCGACAGCTCGGCGGTCGGCTCGAACGTCGGAATCACCTATAGCGGCTATACGATCACCGGCGCGAATGCGGACCAATATGCGCTCGCCGGATCCTGCTGCGTCTCGACCTACAGGACTCACGGCTCAATCGCCGCCGCTCCGCCGCCTCCTCCCCCGCCCGCTCCGACTCCCCCCGGACCGCCGCCGCCGGCACCGCCGCCCCCGCCTCCTCCGGTGCCGCCGCCGCCCGCGCCTCCGCCTCCCCCGCAGCCGCCGCCGGTGCCGCCGCCTCCGCCAGCTCCGGTGCCGCCGCCTCCGCCCGCGCCCGTGCCTCCTGCCCCGCCGCCACCCGCGCCGCCGCCTCCGACGCCGCCCGTTGACACTCCGCCGGGCCCGACTCCGCCTCCGGCCGTTTCCACAGGACCGACCGCGCCTCCGATCTCGACTCCGCCCGCGGTATTCGCGCTTGCTCCCGGGCTTCAGCTCGCCGTCGTCGGCGGCGGAGTCAGGATGCCGCCGGTACCGCTCGCTTCTGCTCAGCCCGAGGAGGTGCCGATAAAGCGGGCCGGCAGCACTCCGGGGCCGAACGCCTTCCTTCCGGCCGCGCCGAAGCCGGCCCAGCCCGCGCCGGTCGTTCCGGTCTATCCGCGCAAGCAGGCGCGCCATTAGGGCCCCGGCCGCCAACCGGGGAGCGATCTTCGCCGCGCTGGCGGCCGCCCTTGCCTTTCCGCAAGCAGCGGCCGCCGAACCGCCGCTGTCGTCGATCGGGGATTCGCGCGCTCCTGAGCAGCCGATAACCGGGCCGAACCCAGCCGACCGGCCTCATGAGCCGGCGGAGGAGCAGGCGAAGCGGGCCATGTTCGAGGGCGCGGCCGCATCCGCCAACGTGCGCAGGGTGGCGGACTGGATCGCCGAGTCCGGAGACAATCGCGCCTTGCCGTTCATGATCGTCGACAAGGTCGATGCGAAGGTCTTCCTGTTCGACGGGCAGAGCCGGCTACTGGGCAGCGCTCCGGCACTGCTGGGCCTCGGCCGCGGAGACGACAGCGTTGCCGGAATCGGACAGCGAAGGCTGGCGACGATCGGAGCCGGCGAGCGGACCACGCCCGCGGGCCGATTCGAGGCCGCCCTGGGCCACGACCTGGAGCAGGACGTCCTGTGGGTGGACTATGGCGCCGCGATCTCGCTTCACCGGGTGATCGTCGGAAATCCCAAAGACCGCCGCCACCAGCGGCTCGCCACGGCGACTCCCCTCGACAATCGAATCTCCTACGGCTGCATCAACGTCCCGGCCGCGTTCTACGACGGGTTCGTCGTCCCCGCTTTCACGGGAACGGTCGGAATCGTCTACATCCTCCCGGAGACGAGACCGGTCGCGGATGCTTTCGCAATGACAGCGGAATCGTCGGCTTCGGCCAGGTGAGGCGCGCCGGCAAGATCGGCGATCACAGCTCTGAGCAAAGCCAGGCGCCGGGCCGGCCGCGAATGGGTCGCGATTGCAGCATCCCCGGCCTCCGCCTTCAGCAGACCGCCCAGAAACGCCTCCGCCCCGCCAAGATCGTAAGCCGCCGCGCCCGCCAGCCTGACCGCGAGCCGGTCCGCCTCTTCCTCCCTTTCGCTCGACCCGATCGGCCCAATTTCCGGGAGCAGGGAGAACAGCGCGGCATCCCTGGCCGCGGGGGACGGCTTTCGGCCATGGCGGAGAAGGTTGTGGGCGAGCTCGTGGCCGATAACGAGAGCGAGATCGGCGTCGGTGGCGCAGCGCGCGAGTAATCCGGCGCTCACCACGATCCGGGCACCATCGGCCCAGGCATTCACATCCTCGCCCGGAACCAGCTCGACCAATGCGGGGCAACCCAGCTCGGCTGCGAATTGCATATCTCGGGCGATTCCCGCCCTGGAGATGCGAAGGAACGCGGCGCCCCTGGCCATCTCCTCGGCGAGGATCTGCCTGGCCCGTTCCACGAGGGCCCGGGTCGGCGCGGCGCCGGCGGCCCGATCTCCGGAGCCGAGATCGCGTCCATTCACGAAGAGCAGCTGGTCGCCGGCCCGGAGGCCGGCCGAGTCCGCCGGACTACCCTCGACCACCGCCATGACTCCGGGATTCGGACCGAGCGCGAATGCGCGGGCCGCCTCCTCGCGATCCGCCGGATCATATTGTTCCAGCCCATGAACGACGAAACCGAGCTGGGGCGCGAGGACATTGCGGCAGAGCTCCCTGTTCGCGACTGAAAGCCGGTAGGCGACCCGCGCGATCCTGAGATCCGAGTCGCGAAGCCTGTCCACGCGCGTCTGTGGCGGTGCGGCGGCGGAAGCCGGCGTCGCGCCCAGCACGCCCAGCACGACCAGCAGTCCGACCAGTCCGGTGAAGGAGGGACCCCGGGCGAGACCGCGAAAAGACGGAAACCGTATGTGCACTCCCTGCCGCTAGGCCTTGCGGCTTCATTGCATAATGGGGAAACGGGCGCGCAAACGGGACGTGCCTGGTTGGTACGACGTCGGGCCATCTCTTAACGTCGGAACGGGTGCCGCCCGCGGGCGGGCCCGCACAGGTTTCGCTTTCCTCTCCGGAGGCGGAGGGGGTGGTCCAGCGCCGAGCGCCCCCCTGCTCCCGCCTGCGCCCGATTTCCCGTTCCGGGGAAGATCTGTCAGCCGAAGCCGGCGTTGCGCCGCTCGCGGAGCGCGAAGGTGATGAGCGCGGACGCGATGGCTATCGAGACGATTGCGTGGATCGCCTCGCGCGCCGCGATGGGATCGAACAGATCGATGACGTAGAAACCGACCGCGGCGACCATCGCCGCCCAGAATCCGGAAACATAGGCCTGGGCGCGATTGGCCCGGGTGAGCTCGTCGTTGAGCAGGGCGCGGACGCTCCGGCTGCGCATCAGGCCGCCGCCGGTAGCGAGCAAAGCGAGCAGCGCGACAACCCAGACAAGCCAGGTCCAGATCCTGACCGTGTCGACGGTACGGACCTGATCGCCCGCCGCGGCGCCGAAATAGAAGCCCTGCCAGGCGACGAAGAGGACAGCCTGGGCGACGAACATTCGGGCCCGGCTTCGGCCGATCCTCTCGGCTTTCTCGATATCGCGAATGTCGGTCATTCTTCCTGGTCCTAGATGAGGCCGGTGGAGACGAGCGAGCCGATGCTAACCTGGCGTGCGCCGCCAAGATCGAAGCGCGGGGCCTCGAAGCCTGCCGGTCCGGCCTGCCAAAGACTTGCCGCGGGCGCCGCCACGAGGGCGACGAGAGCGGCGAGGATCAGCTTCCTGATCATCCTGCTCGCCCGGGTCATGGCGAGTTCTCGTGGTCGCATGCTCTCGCCGGAAAACCGGTTCCCACTTTTCCGGGTCATGCCGGGTTCTCGTGGTCGCATGCCCTCGCCGGAAAACCGGTTCCCACTTTTCCGGGTCATGCCGGGTTCTCGTGGCCGCATGCCCTCGCCGGAAAACCGGTTCCCACTTTTCAAGGTCATGGTCTCTCGTGGTCGCATGCCCTCGTCGGAAAACCGGTTCCCACTTTTCCGGGTCATGCTCCGCGCGCCTTGTACCAGGCCATCGCGCCGAGGATCGCGAAGACGAAGAAGGCGTACATCACCCAATGGATCGGCTCGCGGACGAAGCCGCCCTTCCAGAGCAGGAACCAGACCGGGTAGGCGAGCATGAACAGCGTGCCTCCGAGGCTCGCGGCCTTGTAGGTGCGCGCCCGTTCGAGCTCGTCCATCACGCCGTTCAGGACCCAGCTGCCGGCGGCGATGGCGAGAAGGAAGAAGGCGATCATTCCGAGCGCCAGGGCCGGAGACCAGATGCCGTCCTCGCCGTGGAAGATGGCGCCGGCCTCGCGGAAGCCGACATAGAAGCCCGTGGCGAGGCCTCCGGCGAACAGCGCGCCGAACAATATCATTCGCTTGCGGCGGATCGCCGCCTCGCGGCGCTCGCCCTCGCCGTCCGAAAAATCGCCATCAGGCCGCGCCATTGCCGCCCTCTCCATGACCGTCATCGAATATCTCCTCGATCTTCCTGTCGAAGAGGCGGGCCAGCTTGAAGGCCAGCGGCAGCGAGGGATCATATTTGCCGGTCTCAATCGCGTTGACGGCCTGGCGCGACACGCCGAGCCGGCCGCCAAGCTCCGCCTGGCTCCAGTCGCGTTCCGCCCGCAGCACTTTCAGTCGATTCTTCACCAGCAGCCTGAGATCCATTGCTTCGCCTCTTCCATCCCTAGCCGGTTCGCCCGGGATGTCACGAATCAGTAAGGCGAAGCGCGCTTTTTGTCAATAAGACCTGACATAATGTAATGCTTCGCTGGCGAAATGACATACTGACTGGCGTGCTTGTCTCCGTTGCGGATGGGTGCGAACCTCGTTTGCGATGCTGGTTCGAACAGCCACCCGCGACGATATGGCGACGGTTTCGGCGATCCTCGCCGCTTCCTATCCGTCGCTCATGCGCGGCGCCTATCCGGACGATCTGCTCGCCCGGGCGCTGCCGCGAATCACCTCGGCCAATTCCACCTTGCTCGAGTCGGGCACTTATTATCTCGCCGAGGCGGAAGACGGCGCGGCGGCAGGCTGCGGCGGCTGGAGCTATCGGCCGCCCGAAGCGGACAGTCGCGAGGAAGGAATCGCGCACATCCGCCACTTCGCCACGCATGCGGACTGGACCGGCAAGGGCGTCGGCCGAGCCATTTTCGACCGCTGCGAGGCCGATGCGGCGGCTGCCGGATTCACCCGCTTCACCTGCTATTCGAGCCTGAACGGAGAGGGATTCTACGCGGCACTCGGATTCCGGCGGGTGCGGGAGATCGCGGTGCCGCTGAGCAGGAATCTCTTGTTTCCCTCTATCCTGATGGTGCGCGACATCGCACCTTGACCGTCATCGCGGCTTGACCCGGGGTCCGTGAACACAGGGGATGAGGTACTTGCCGAGCCGGTGTTCATGGGTCCTGACTTTCGTCAGGATGACGTTTAGGGAGCGGCCATGGCCCTGACCCATCTTGGACAGCAGAGCGCGTTGCCCGCGTCGCCCGAGGAGGCGAAGCTCGATTTCGTGCCCAATCCGCGGCCGGGGCGGCTTTACCTGGTGCGGTTCGCCGCGCCGGAATTCACGTCCTTGTGCCCGGTTACCGGCCAGCCCGATTTCGCGCATCTGGTCATCGACTATGCGCCGGGGGAGACGATCGTCGAATCCAAGTCGCTGAAGCTGCTGCTCGGCGCCTATCGCAATCACTGCGGATTTCACGAGGACGTGACGGTGGGGCTGGGCGAGCGGCTGGCCGGGGAGATGAAGCCGGTCTGGCTTCGGATCGGCGGATACTGGTATCCGCGCGGCGGGATTCCGATCGACGTCTTCTGGCAGACCGGCGCTCCGCCCGAGGGGCTGTGGCTGCCGGACCAGGGCGTTCCGGGCTATCGCGGGCGGGGGTAGCGGAGCCGGGGCAAGCGTCCCTCCCCCGCGAAAGGGGAGGGTTTTTCAGCTCGTTGAAGCGCTTCCGCCCAACAGGTCCTGGAGCAAGGCGGACGCTTCCTCGTCGCCGGCCTCGACCGCCTTTCGAAGCCAGCGTTCGGCTTCGGCGCGGTTGGCGGCGACTCCAAGGCCCTGGGAATAATTGACGCCGAGATAGCGCATCGCCCGGGCGTCGCCCTGCTCGGCTGCCTTGCGGTAGAGGCGAACGGCCTCTGCCTGGTTTGCGGCGACGCCCTTGCCCGTTTCGTAAAGCACGCCGAGATCGGTGATGGCCTCGATCTCGCCATTGTCGGCGCCGCGCTTCACCCACTGGAAGCCCTTCTTCGCATCCTTGCGGCCGAGATCGCCTTCCAGGTGCATCAGGCCGATCAGATATTGGGCTCGGGCGTTCCCGCCTTCGGCGGCCTCCGTGTAGAGGCGAAGCGCCTCCTTCGGATCCGCTCCGACCCCCCTTCCCTCCTCGTACATCAGGCCGAGATTGGTGGCCGCGATCAGATCGCCCGAATCGGCGGCCTTGCGGTACCAGGCGAGGGCCATGGCATAATCCCTGGTGACCCCGGTGCCCGTTTCATAGGCGTAGCCGAGATCGTTCATCGAGGCGACATGGCCGCCCTCGGCGGCGCGCTTGAACCAGGAGACGGCCTGGGCCGGATCCTTTTCGATTCCGTTGCCGGAGCGATAGGCGTCGCCCAGCCGCCACATTCCCTCGCCGTCGCCGCGGTCCGCGACCCGTCGGAAATATTCGATCGCCTTGACGGGGTCGGCGGCGACTCCATGGCCCTGCTGGTAGAGGAAGCCGATGGCGACGATCGCGGTGGCGTCGTCGAGAGCCTCGCCCTTGCGGTACCAGGCCATGGCCTCTCCATGATCCTTCTCGACTCCGATCCCTTCCCAATAGAGATGGCCGAGCTCGGTCATCGAGCGGCCATCGCCCTTTTCCGCGCCGCGCCGATACCAGGACGCCGCCATGGCCGGATCGGCGGCGACGCCCTGGCCGAGCCGGTAGGCGTCGCCGACATCGGAAAAGGCTTCGGGATCGCCGTTCTCGGCGGCTCGGCGGAACCAGCGCAGCGCCTCGGCCCGGTCCGCCTTCACCCCGCGGCCGCCGAAATACATGATTCCGACGCTTCGCTCGCACCAGGGATTGCGCGCGGCGGCGCAGGCCCTGAACAGGCGCAGAGCCTCCGAATCGTCCTCTGCGACTCCGCGGCCAGTATCGTAGGCGAGGCCGAGCAGGTGGGTCGCGCCGGTCGCGCCGCCCTCCGAGGCACGGCGGGCCCAGGCCACGGCCTCGGCATAGTCGACCGCCGCTCCGGTGCCGTTGTAGAGATTGGTCGCGAGATATTGCTGGGCGGTCGGATCGCCCTTATCGGCGCCCTCGCGGTAATATTTGTTGGCCTCGGCCGCGTCGGCATCGACTCCCTCGCCCAGCTCATGGGCCAGGCCGACAAAGGCGTAAGCGGGCACGTATCCGGACTCCATCGCCTTTCGGTAGAGGCGGAGGGACTCGCCGAGATCCTTCGCGACTCCATTGCCTTCGCGGTGGAGGTCGCCGAGCAGGACCATCGCTTCGCCGTTCCCGGCCTCGGCGAGCGGCCGAAGCCGGTCGAGCGCCCGGTCGTAGCGGCCGGCGGCGATCTCCTTGCGGGCGGCCTCGACTCCGCCGCCCTTCTGCGAGGCGGCGGCCGCCGGCTGGACCGAAGCGGTCGAAGGAACGCTGAGCGCGAGCGCCGTCAAAAGCAGCAGATTCATAATCATCCCCGTGCCGGCACCCCGCCGGCAAGGCGTCAATCTGCCCAAAGAGCCGCGCGCCGACAATGGGTTGTTTCGTTGCTCCAGCCACGCACTTGCCATGGGCCGCGCTTTGCGCTGAGGCTGCGGCGCAAGAGAGCAATGAAGGCGGACGGATGAAGATCGCGATTTTGGGCGCCGGATCGATCGGATGCTTTATCGGCGGCGCCTGGCAGGCGGCCGGGCAGAAGGTGGCGTTCATCGGCCGCGACAGAATCGGCGAAGCGATCGGGGCCGACGGCCTGACCCTGACGGAGAGCGACGGCTGGCGGGTCCATTTCCCGCCGGGCGAGGTCGATTATTCCACGAAGCCGGCCGCTCTCGCCAAGGCCGAGCTGATCGCTCTTTGCGTCAAGAGCAACGGCACCGCCGAGGCGGCGAAGGAGATAGCGCGCCACGCCCGCAAGGGCGCGACGATCGTGAGCTTCCAGAACGGGGTCAGCAATGCCGACGTGCTTCGCGACGCGCTCGGCGCAAAGCATGAGGTGGTCCAGGGCAGCGTGCCCTTCAACATCGCCTATCTGGGCCACGGGCGCTTCCACAAGGGCGTGGCCGGCGACCTGATCGCTGGGGAGAGCGAGCCGACCCGGGCGCTTTCGGAAGCGATAGGCGACAGACCGGGGCGGCTCAGGCTGGCCGCCGACATGAAGTCGATCGCCTGGGGGAAATTGCTGATCAACCTCAACAATGCGGTCAACGCCTTGTCGGGCAAGACCCTGCTCGAGCAGTTGAAGGAGCGCGACTATCGCCGGGTCGTCGCCGCCTCGATCATCGAGGCGCTCGAGCTGCTCACGGAGGCGGGGATCGAGCCGGCCAAGATCGGACCGGTGCCGCCGCGGCTGCTGCCCCATGCGATGGCCGCGCCGAACTTCGTCTTCAACAATCTGTTCCTCAAGTTCCAGCGCATCGACTCCAAGGCGCGCTCGTCCATGTACGACGATCTCGCCGCCCGGCGGCCGACCGAGGTGGACTGGCTGAACGGCGAGGTCGTGAAGCTTGCCAAATCGCTGGGCAAGGAAGCGCCGGTCAACCAGTCGATCGTCGAATTGATCAAGGTGGCCGAGCTCGGCGTGGAGAAAGTGTGGACGCCCGAGGAGCTGCGCTGGCACGTGCTCCAGGGGCGGAAGGTCGCGCCTGTTTTCGGTTATTGAGGGTGCCACGCCCGTCGTCATTGCGACCCCGGACCTGATCCGGGGGAAGCAATCAGTACGAAGCCTCCAACTTCGGCGACGCTGGATTGCTTCGTCGCTGCCGCGAAGCGGCAGTTTATCCTGAGCGACGCCGCAGGCGGCGTCGAAGGGCTCCTCGCAATGACGACGTGGACCCGACAGGGCCGGTGCGGCACGTCCTAAGCTCGTCTCCACGAACCCCGCCTCGAGCCGGGATCACGCGACCGACTGTGCGAATTCGGGCACGAATTGACTTGAAGGTTGGGAAGCCTGAAGGGCCGCCTGTCCCCACGGAGTTCGAGCTTATGCGTTCCTTTCCAGCCGTTTCCCTGATTGCACTGACCGCCGCCATCGCCCTTGGCGGCTGCGCCTCGAAGAGCGAAGAGCCCGCCTCGGCGCCCGCGCCGGCGCCGGCGCCCACTCAGGCGCGGATCGTGCCGACCCAGCTTCCGACCGACGTGAGGCCGATCCATTATGCCATTTCGGCGCGGCCGGACGCCGCCAATCTGCGCTTCTCCGCCCAGGCGGCGATCGACGTCGAGGTGGTCCGGGCGACCGACAGGATCACTCTCAACGCGGCCGATCTCGACATCAAATCGGTGGTCCTGAACGGGCCCGGCGGAACCAGGCAGGCTGCGAGCGACATATCGACCGACAAGGGCAGGCAGACCGCGACCTTCGCGTTCGGCCGGCGCGTGGAGCCCGGACGCTACCGGCTCGACATCGACTATTCGGGCAAGATCAACCAGCAGGCGAGCGGCCTGTTCGCACTCGATTATGAAAGCGCCCAGGGGCCGAAGCGAGCGCTCTACACCCAGTTCGAGGCGCCGGACGCGCGCCGCTTCTTCCCGGGCTGGGACGAGCCCAATTTCCGCACCCCCTACGACCTGACCGTGACCGTCCCGACCGGCCAGGATGCGGTCAGCAACATGCCACAGGCGGGCGCCGAGACCCATCCCGACGGCTCCCGGACGGTCAAGTTCCAGACCAGCCCGAGCATGTCCTCCTATCTGCTCTTCCTCGCGGTCGGCGAGTTCGACCGGATCGCCAAGACCGTGGCCGGAACCGAGATCGGAGTGGTGACCAAGCGCGGCGACGGCGAGAAAGGGCGCTGGGCGCTCGAAAGCTCGGCCCAGATCGTGCCCTTCTACAACGACTATTTCGGGACCCCCTACCCTTTGCCCAAGCTCGACAATGTCGCCGGGCCGGGAAGCAGCCAGTTCTTCGGCGCGATGGAGAATTGGGGGGCGATCTTCAGCTTCGAAAGCATCCTCCTGGTCGATCCGGCGATCACCACCGAGCAGACCCGCCAGCGGATCTTCGCGGTGGCCGCGCACGAGATCGCCCACCAATGGTTCGGCGATCTCGTCACCATGGCCTGGTGGGACGATCTGTGGCTGAACGAGGGCTTCGCCTCGTGGATGTCGACCAAGGCGACGACCAAGCTCCACCCCGAATGGCAGCCCGAGCTCGGACTGGTCGACGGGCGGGAATCGGCGATCAACCTCGATTCGGTGGCGACCACCCATCCGGTCGTCCAGCGCATCAGCACGGTCGAGCAGATCAGCCAGGCCTTCGATTCGATCACCTACCGCAAGGGCGAGGCGGTGATCACCATGCTCGAGGATTATGTCGGCGAGGATGCGTGGAGACGCGGGGTGCAGGCCTATGTGCGCGAGCATCGGCTGAGGAACACGCAGAGCGACGATCTGTGGGCCAAGATCGAGGAGGCGGCCGGAAAGCCGGTGCTCGCCATCGCCCACGATTTCACGCTTCAGCCGGGAGTGCCGCTGATCCGGGTCGAGAATGCGACCTGCCGCGGGGGCAAGACCGAGGTCGCGCTTCGCCAGGGCCAGTTCAGCCGCGACGCCCAGGACAAGCCGGCGCTCGGCTGGCGGGTGCCGGTGATCGTCTCGACGGTGGGCGGATCCGAGGTGCGGACCCTGGTCGAGGGCGGCTCGGCGAACGTGACGGTGCCGGGCTGCGGCACCCTCGTCGTGAACAGCGGCCAGACCGGCTATTACCGGACGCTCTACAGCCCGGCCTTGCTCGACAGCCTGACCGCATCCTACGGGCGGCTGCGCCCGATCGACCAGATCGGCCTGCTCGCGGACGCCTGGGGGCTGGGCATGGCCGGCTATCAGTCGCCCGGCGAAGCGCTCGACATGATCGACGTCATGCCGGCCGGCGCGAGCGCGGCGCTCTATGCCAGGGTCGCCGGCATCCTGGCCGGCATTTACGACCTGTACGAGGGCGATCCGGCGCGCCAGGCGCTGGTGAGCCGCTACGCCACCGCCAAATTGCTGCCGGCCCTGAACCGGATCGGCTGGTCGGCGAAGCCGGGCGAATCGCCGCTCGACGCGGTCCTTCGCCAGGACCTTCTCGACGTCCTGGGCAAGACCCGCGACTCCTCGGTGATCGCCGAAGCGAACCGCCGCTACGCGACCAGCGATCCGAGCATCGTCTCCGGCCCGCTTCGTTCGACGATCCTCGCCATCGCCGCCGCGAACCTCGACCCGACCGGCTGGGAGCGGCTTCGGGCGCAGGCCCGGGCCGAGAAAAACCCGCTGGTGAGAGCCTCGCTCTATCGCCGGCTCGGCTCGAGCCGCGACCCGGCTTTGGCGCGCCGGGCGCTCGAGCTAGCGCTGACCGACGAGCCGGGTGCTACGACCGGCTCCGCGATCATCAGCGAGGTGGCAGCGCGCCATCCCGATCTCGCCTTCGATTTCGCGGTGAAGAACCGGCGGGCGGTCGAGGGTCTCGTCGACGCCTCGTCGACCTCGCGATTCCTTCCCGGACTGGCCGCCGGGTCGGCCGACCGGGCGATGATCGCCAGACTCCAGGATTATGCGACCCGCTACATGACCCCCGAATCGCGCCGGCCCGCGGACCGGGCGATCGCCTCGATCCAGGACCGGCTGCGGGTGAAGGAGACCCGGCTTCCGGAGATCACGCGCTGGTTCGAGGCGAAAGCGCGGTAGGCTTCTTGTTCCCCGGCGAAAGCCGGGGGCCAGTTGCCGAGTCAGGCTGGACTCCGGCTTTCGCCGGAGAACAATCGGGACCCGGAAGCGAACGCCTTCCCACTTTCGGAATTTGCGTGGAGGGGCTGGGCGCGTCGGCGCGGGCATCAGCCGGCGTGGCGCGTCAGGCGCTTTATGTCCTCGAATTTCATCGCACCGCGGCATCGGCGAAAAGGCTCGGACGTGCCATCAGGCCAGATTATCTCAAGGGAGACGATTCCGAGATCGCGCGAGTATGTCCAAGCCAGGTTGCGATCCATGCCGCGCGCGGCGAGACCATAATCCTGCTTGGTAAGCTTCTGGATCCAGAACGCCGCCTCTCCGACCTTCCACTCTACGATTTCACCATCCGCCGGCAGGCGCGGCGGCCGGCTGAGCGGCAAAGGCGCCGCCATGCAGTCGATGGCAGCATCGGAGCATTTTTGCGCCTGCGCGCCGACATCGTCGAGCACGATCATGCCGGTCGCATAATCCACCTCGATGCGGCGCGGGCTTCGTTGCGCGAACGGCGCCTCTGCGCACAAGATGAAGCTGTCCGGGCCGGCGAATGTGGGCCGAGCGTCGCAGCCGAGCAGGCCCAGCGCCAGCAGTACGGCGGATCGGTACGGCGCGCCGATCAGCTCGTCTCCGAGCCGGCCATGGCCGCGGCGCGGCGGTAGAGGAAGGCGAGCAACGTGAAGAACATCAGCGTGCCGGCGATGAGCGCGTAGGGCGCGAAATCCTCGCCGACGACGGCGATCGGATCGCCCTTGCCGGTGAGGTAGACGATGAAGGCGAAGGCGACGCTGAACAGGCTTTCGCCGACGATCATTCCGGTGGCGAGGAGCACTCCCATGCGCCTGGTGAAGACCGGGTGCCGGCGGCGCTCGGCGCGGCGGTCGTACAGCCATCCGATCACCGATCCGATCACCACCGGAAGGGTGACGGCCATCGGAAGGTAGATTCCGATCCCGACCCCGAGCGGCGGCAGGCGAAGCTTCTTCGCCAGGCCGAGAAGCTCGTCGATCAGGACGATTGCGACCCCGATCGCGACTCCGATGAAGATCATCCGCCAGTTGAGGTCGCCGCCCAGCACGCCCTGGGCGAGCGCGGAGATCAGGGCCGCCTGCGGCGCGGCGAGGGCGTCCGGGCCGGCGCCGGGCGCCCCGGCGAAGCCCACCGTGGAATTGAGCACATTGAGGACCGGCGGAATGACCAGGGAGCCGAAGATCACGCCGTAAACCAAAGCGAGCTGCTGCTTCCAAGGGGTCGCCCCGACGAGCTGGCCGGTCTTGAGATCCTGGAGATTGTCGTTCGAGATGGTCGCGATCCCGAACACGATCGCGGTCGTGAACAAGGCGTAGGCGACCAGCGCCTTGGTCTGCTCGTCCCCGCCACCGTCGAAGCCGGCGGCGAGAAGCAGCGAGGCGGCGACGATGGCGAGGATGCCGATGCCCGAGATCGGGCTGTTCGACGCGCCGATCAGCCCGGCCATGTAGCCGCAGACCGAGGCGATCACGATCCCCGCGATCAGGACGAAGATCAGGCTTGCCAGGATCAGCGGGAGGGCATGGGCGGCGAGCGGCCCGTCCGATATGAAGATCCAGAGCAGGACGGCGATCGGAACGAGCGAGCCGGCGATCACCGCGATCACCCGACCGATCGGGATATCCTGCTCGACTAGAGGCAATAGCTCCTTGCCGGCCTTGCGGGCCCTGGACGCGGCGAAGGCCGAGGCGATTCCGCGCACGATCGGGCCGATGATTCGAAGCAGGGTCCAGATCGCGGCGACTCCGATCACGCCCGCGCCCAGGAAGCGCACGTCGCGGCCGAACACGGCCCGAGCGGTCTCCTCGACCGCGTCGGCCGGGACGCCCTCGGCGCCGGTGAGGAGCGGGAGAACGATCCACCAGCCGAGCGTCAGCCCGACCAGCATGGCCATTCCGACCGACAGGCCGACGAGGTGGCCCGCGCCGGCGAGGGCGAAGGAGAGGCCGCCCGAAATCCCGGTAGCCCCGGCGCCGACCTTGAAGAAACGGCTCGCTTCCTCGGCGACCAGGCGGGTCTTCGCGACGAGCACCCAGCCCGCCGAGACGATCGAGGAGAGGATGATGAGCCTCAGCCCCTTCTCATTCTCCTCGGCGGCTTCCTCGGAGCCGAAGCCGCACTTCAGCACCTCGGCCGCGGCCCGGCCTTCCGGATAGGGAAGCGGGGACTCGACGACGAGAGCCCGGCGCAGGGGCACCGAGAACATGACGCCCAATATGCCGCCGACAGCGGTGACCGCCGCGGTCGTCCAGTAGGGAAAGCCGTTCCACCAGCCGACCATGACGAGGCCCGGAAGGACGAAGATGATCGCGGCCAGCGTGCCCGCGGCCGAGGCGACGGTCTGGACGATATTGTTTTCGAGGATCGTCGAGCCCGCGAACCAGCGAAGGATCGCCATCGAGATGACCGCGGCTGGGATCGACGTGGCGAAGGTGAGCCCGACCCGAAGCCCGAGATAGACGTTAGCCGCGGTGAACAGCAGGGTGATCAGGCCGCCGAGAAGGACCGAGCGGATGGTCAGCTCGGCGAGCGGCTTCATGGATGTCGTCCGGGTCGCTGTCGCCACCTCTATCTCCCTCTGAACAGGCCGCCGAGAAGGCCGCGTAAAATCTGTCCGCCCAATTTGCCGGCGACCTGGCGCCCGACCGAGCTGGCCGCGGAGCGCGCCGCGGACTGGACCATCTTGTCGGCGAAGCTCGGCTTCGCCGCCTCGCGCACCTGGCGGGCGGCCTCACGCTCCGCGGCGATCCGGGCGCGCTCCCGCTCCTTGGCGAGGCGGGCCGCCTCGCGCTCGGCGAGGATTCGGTCCTTCTCCTCCTGCCTGGCGGCCTCCGCGTCGAGCTTCGCCTGCGCCTCGGCGGCCTTCGCCTCCGCAGCCGCGGCCTGGGCCTCGCTCGCCTTGGCGCCGAGCAATTCCTCGGCCGATTCGCGGTCGATCAAGGCATCGTACTTGGCGCCGATCGCATCGGTCTGGATGAGGATCCCACGCTCGACCGGCGTAACCGGCCCGACCCGCGATCCCGGCACCCTGATCAGGGTGCGCTCGACCGGCGAGGGCGAGCCGTCGGCCTGCAGCAGCGACACGAGCGCCTCGCCGACCTTGAGCTCGGTGATCGCGGTTGCGACGTCGAGCGAGGGATTGGCGCGGAAGGTGTCGGCCGCGGCCCGGATCGCCTTCTCGTCCTTGGGCGTGAAGGCGCGAAGCGCGTGCTGGACCCGGTTGCCGAGCTGGGCGGCGACCGTGTCCGGAATGTCGACCGGGTTCTGGGTGATGAAATAGACTCCGACGCCCTTGGAACGGATCAGCCGAACCACCTGCTCGATCTTCTCGAGCAGAGCGGCGGGGGCGCTCGTGAAGAGCAGATGCGCCTCGTCGAAGAAGAAGACGAGCTTGGGCTTGTCCGGATCGCCGACCTCGGGAAGCTGCTCGAACAGCTCGGAGAGGAGCCAGAGCAGGAAGGTGGAGTAGAGCCGGGGCGAGGCCATCAACCTGTCGGCGGCGAGGATGTTGACGATTCCCCGGCCGCCGTCGTCGACGGTGAGGAAATCGTCGATATCCAGCGCCGGCTCGCCGAAGAACATGTCGCCGCCCTGCGAGCGGAGCTGAAGCAGCGAGCGCTGGATCGTTCCGACGCTCGCCTTGGAGACGTTGCCGTAGGTGACGGTCAGCTCGTCGGCAATGTTGGCGCAATGGGCGAGCATGGATTGGAGATCGTCGAGATCGAGCAGGAGAAGGCCGTCCTTGTCGGCGACGAGGAAGACGATGGTGAGGACGCCCTCCTGAACCTCGTTCAGATCCATCAGCCGGGCGAGCATGAGTGGGCCCATTTCCGACACGGTGGTCCGGATCGGATGGCCCTGCCCGCCGAACAGATCCCAGAACTGGACCGGATTGTCGCGATAGGACCAGCCCGTATCGCCGATCTCGGCGGCGCGCGCCGCGAAGGAGTCGTGGAGCTTACCGGTCGGCGAGCCCGCCATCGCCAGGCCGGACAGATCGCCCTTCACGTCGGCGACGAAGACCGGAACTCCGACCCGCGAGAAGCCTTCGGCAAGGCCCTGGAGGGTGACCGTCTTGCCGGTTCCGGTCGCTCCCGCGATCAGGCCGTGGCGGTTGGCGCGGCTGAGGACGAGCCTCTGCTCGGCCCCGCCGCCAAGCCCGATACTGATGGAGTCGCTATCGTCCACGCCACCGCTCCTTGCCGCCGCCGCTCCCCCTATTCCCGAACGTGGGGGAAGCGGCAAGCTCGGAGGCGGGGGCTTCGACCCGGCCGTCATTGCGAGCGGAGCGCGGCAATCCAGTCCGGCCTCGGTCCAGGGCCGTTCGGCGGGTTGATTCATGCCCCGGCCGGGTGGTCCGGCATTGACGAAGAGGGCGGCAGCTTGCCGCTGCCGCCCTCCTGGATTGCTTCATGATGCTCCCCGCAATGACGAGGAGGGCTCGGCGTCAGCGGTTCAGCTCGACTCCGATATAGATCGGCGGAGCGTTGCCGCGGCGGACCAGCAGCATCACCGACTTGCGGCCGGCGGCCCGGGCGGCGGATACCACCGCGGCGGCCTCGTCGGGCGTTCGGGTTGCGCGCTGGTTGATCGACAGGATCACGTCGCCGGCCTGGAGGCCCTTGCCCGCGGCGTCGCTCGACGCGTTGACCGCCGAGACTACCACTCCGCGCAGATTGACGTCGTTGAGCTTGAGCGAGCGGGCGATCTCCGGCGTGAGCGGCTGGATGGTGAGGCCCAGACTGTCGCGGGCCGCCTTCTGGCTCGTCGACTGCTGGGATTCCTCCGGCTCGGTGACCGGAGTCTCCTCCTCGACGCCGCTGATCCGGGCAAGCTCCTCGTCGGTCGGGCGTTCGCCGACGGTCACGGTGACCGTTCGCTTCTCGCTTCCGCGGATCAGCTCGATCGGCACCTTCGTTCCGACCGGCAGGTTGGAGACGAGATAGGCGAGCGACTGATCGGGCGTGACTGCCTGGTTGTTGACGGTGATGACGACGTCGCCCTGCTGGATTCCGGCACGGGCCGCGGCTCCGCCGGGCGTGACCGAGCGGATCAATTCGCCCCTGTTCTTGGAGATTCCAAGGGATTCGGCGATTCCGTCGTCGAGCGGCTGGAGCGCAACTCCGATATAGCCGCGCTGCGGCCGCTGGCCCTTGCGCAGGGCGTCGATGATCGGGCGGGCCTGCTCGGCCGGGATCGCGAAGCCGATTCCGACATTGCCTCCGGTCGGCGAGATCAGCGCGGTATTGATCCCGATGACATTGCCCTGGAGATCGAACATCGGGCCGCCGCTGTTTCCGAAATTGATCGATGCGTCGGTCTGGATGTAGCGGTCATAGACTCCGCCGCCCGGAAGGTTGCGGTGGAGCGCGGAGACGATTCCGGCCGTGACCGTGCCGCCGAGGCCGTAGGGATTGCCGATCGCGACCACCCATTCGCCGACCCTGGTGCGGGTCGAATCGCCGAATTGCACGAAGGGCAGGCCGTTCGAATTGATCTTGAGCAAGGCGAGGTCGGAGGCGGTGTCGCGACCGACCAGCTTCGCCTCGAACTCGCGGCGGTCGGGAAGAGTCACGACGATCGAATCGACGGTCGCGCCGCTGCGCGCCGGCGAGACGACATGGTTGTTGGTGACGATATAACCGTCGGCCGAGATCAGGAATCCGGAGCCCAGAGAGCCGCCGCGCTGGGTGACCGGCTCGTCGCCGCCGCCGCCTTCGGGCACCGGCGCTCCGAAGCGGCGGAAGAATTCCTCGAAGCCGGGCGGAAGCTGGCGGCCGCGATTGACCGTGATGCTCTGCCGGGTCGAGATGTTGACCACGGCCGGCTGAAGCCGCTCTGCCAGGTCGGCGAAGCTCATCGGCGCATTGGCACGCGGCGCGGCGGCCTGGATGGCCCCCGGCTCGTTCTGCGCGGTCTGGGCGCCGACGGGCCCGATGGTGAGAGTTGCGGCGGCGCCGCCGATGAGGATGGCGGCACTCAGCCCGTATACGTAACGCACCTGTTCTTCTCCTGTCACTCCAGGCCCGGGCGGGCAGTCCCGGGCAGCTTCAATTTCCTCATCCCTGGAAGCTCGCACCCGCATCCCAAGCTAGGTACTGCTGAACGGGATTTGAATAGTCTCCTAGAGCCTGATCGTTTGAGGTGGAAGCGCTTCGCGCTTCCGCCGATGACGTGAATCAGGCTCTACTCAAATGGTCGAGACCTTGATTCACGCCTCAGGCCGATTCAGCCTGAGACGATCAAGGTCTGGATGATCAACGGCGTCCCCGGAACTCCCGGAGATAATCGTTCTGCGGCGACAATATGATGCTGGACTTGCCTTTCTCGCGGCCGTCCGTCGCCGGCATGAACGTCACCTTGTAGGATTCCATCGCCCGGTAGAAATCGAAGAAATCCGCATCCTTGTTATAGGCCTCGGCATAGGTCCGGGCAGCCTCGGCATTGGCCTCGGCGCGGATGATCTGGGCCTGCTTGTCGCCCTGCGCGCGGATCGAGCGTGCCTCCTGCTCGCGGGCGGACTGCATCCGGAGGAGCGCGGATTCGAGCGGCGTGCCCGAGGGCAGGTCGGCGCGCTTGATCCTCACGTCGACGATCTCGGCGCCATATTGCTTCGCGACCCGGTTCAGGGCTCTCTTGACGTTCTCCATCACCTGGCCGCGCTCGGGCGAGAGAAGGGCCGCGAACGGGCGACGGCCGAGCTCGTTGCGGAGCGCAGAGCCGAGGATCGGCCGGAGCTGGTCGTTCACCTTCTGCTCGGTCTTCGCGGAGATATACATCCGCACCGGATCGGTGATCCGGTAGCGCGCGAATGCGTCGACCTGGAGCCGAAGCTGGTCGGTCGAGAGGACCTGCTGCTGCTCCATCTCGAGGCTGAGGATTCGCTTGTCGATCCAGAAGATCTGCTCGACGAATGGCATCCTGGCGATCAGCCCGGCGCCGGTCTGGCCGTAACCCTGGTTCGGCACATATTTGTTCACGGTCCTGTCGACCTCGCCGAAGCGAACGATCACCGCCTGCTGGGTCTCGGGGACGACCGCGACGGTGCTCCCGACCATGATGAGGAGGATGATCGCCAGGAAGGCGAGAGCGATCGGATTGCGGACGATTCTGCTCATCGTGCCGGCGCCTCCGCCTGGGGACGGCGCTGCTGAAGCTCGGGCAGCGCGAGATAGGGAGTCACTCCGGGCGCCTCGACCACCGTCTTGTCGACGGACGAGAGGACCGCTTCCATCGTCTCGTAATACATGCGCCTTCGAGTGACCTCCGGAGCGAGCTTATATTCGGCATAGACCTTGTCGAAGGCGGCCGCCTCGCCCTGCGCCCGGGCGGTCTGCTGGAGAGCGTAGGCGCGGGCCTGGTTGATATAGGATTGGGCGTCCTGCTGGGCGGCCGAAACCTCCTTGAACGCATTGTTGACCGCGGCCGGCGGATCGGACTGCTTGATCGCGATGCCCTGGATCGAGACTCCGGCCTGATAGCGGTTGAGGATCTGCTGCATCACCTGGGCGACCCTCTGCTCGATCTCGCCGCGGCCGGCGCCGATCGCGTCGTCGAGCGAAACTCCGGCGACGACGGCGCGCATCGCGCTTTCGGCCACCTCGCCGATCGTCGCCTCGGGATCGGCGATCCGGAAGATGTAGAGCTCGGGATCGCTGATGTTCCAGCGCACCGAATAAGCGAGATCGATGATGTTCTGGTCCCCGGTCAGGATCAGATTCTCGCGGGCAGCGTCGGTCGAGCCGATATCGATGGTCCGGATCTGCTCGACGTCGATCACCTGGACCCGGTCGATCGGCGAGGGAAAGGTGAAGCCGACGCCCGGGCGCATGGTGCCCGCATAGCTTCCGAAGCGGGTGATGACGCCGCGCTCCTGAGGGCCGATCACGTGCGTGCTGGTGAAGGCGATCCAGAGCAGGAGGAAGACGGCGAGGCCGTAGAGCCAGTAGGGCCGCCCCTCCTGCTGCGGGAATCGGCCGCCGAAGCGCTCCTTGCTCTTCTTCAGGAATTCGTCGAGCGAGGCGGCCGGAGTCCCGGCCGGCTTGCGCCGCCGCGGCGGCTGGCCCCAGGGGCTTCGCGGGCCTCCGCCCTCGCCCCCGTCGCCGCCGCCCGGTCCTCCTCCGCCCGAAGGACCCCAGGGCCCCCCTTTATTCTCGCTCCACAAGGCGCCGAGGCGCGCGCCCCACCCGGAAATGATGCTCATCCCGCCTTTATAGGAAGCCTGAAGCGGAAAAACAGTGGCAAGCCGTGCCGATGGGCTTATCCGCCGCCGCATGAGCGAGACTCTTGAAGCATATGAGGCCGCGCTTGCCGGCGTGGAGGAGGCGAAAGGGCGAATCTCGGCGCCTCGCCTGAAGGACGGCGTCGGAACGCTCGTCCTCGACGTGACCGGCCTCGGCGCCGAGGCCCGCGCGGGCCTCGAGCGGCGGCTTCGAGCGGCGATGGTCGCGGTTCCGGGCGTCGGCGACCTCCGGATCGCGATGACCGAGGAGAAAGTCGAGCGGACCATCGTCGCGGTCGGGAGCGGCAAGGGCGGAGTGGGAAAGTCGACGGTTGCCGCCAATCTCGCGATCGCACTCGCGCGGTCGGGAAAGAGAATTGGGCTGGTCGATGCCGATATCTACGGGCCGTCGCTGCCCCGGATCATGGGCAGCGAGGGGGAGAAGCCCGGACTGGAGGACAAGAGGATCGTCCCGATCGACGCGTGGGGCGTGAAGATGCTGTCGATCGGGCAATTGGTCGAGCCGGGCACCGCCTTGGCCTGGCGCGGCCCGATGGTGGCGAGCGCATTGGGCCAGCTGATGGAGGGCGACTGGGGTGACCGGGAGATGATGATCGTCGACCTGCCCCCCGGCACCGGCGACATCCAGATGTCGCTCATCCAGAAATGGAAGCCGGCCGGGGCACTGATCGTCTCGACTCCGCAGGACCTGGCGCTGATCGACGCGACCCGGGCGATCGACCTGTTCCGCAAAATGGACGTGCCGTTGCTCGGCTTGGTCGAGAACATGTCCGGCTTCGCCTGCCCGCATTGCGGCGAGATATCCGATCCGTTCGGATCCGGCGGCGCCGAGGCGGCGGCGCGGGTGATGGACGTGCCGTTCCTCGGCCGGATCCCGCTGACACCTTCGATCCGCCGCGATTCCGACGCCGGGAGGCCGCCGGCCGCGGGCGACGGCGAGGAAGCGGCGATTTTCGCGGAGATCGCCGCGAAGCTGATCGAGAGCCTGAACCAAAAACCACGCGCGACGGTTGGTGCGCCGAGAGGAGACCGAGATGCCGCTCGTCCATGACGATGACATTGCCCAATTGCTCGCCGAGACCCGAACCATCGCTTTGATCGGCGCCTCCGACCGGCCCGACCGGCCGAGCTGGGGCGTGATGAAGTTCCTTCAGGATCATGGCTATCGCGTGATTCCGGTCAATCCGCAGATCACCGGCGAGCATATCCACGGCGAATATGTCTGGCGCGAGCTCTCCCAGATCGGCGAGCCGATCGACATGGTCGACATATTCCGCCGCCCGCTGGCCGCAGGAGAGGCAGTGGACGAAGCGATCGCCGCGGGCGCCAAATCGGTCTGGCTCCAGATCGGCGTGATCAACGAGGACGCAGCCAACCGCGCTGAGGCCGCGGGGCTGAAGGTGGTGATGAACCGCTGTCCGAAGATCGAGATACCGAGGCTCGGGGTGCCGAGGGTGGAGCGAAGCGACCAGGCGCGCGCCAGGTAGGGCCGCGCCAATCGAATTTCGTATTGACAATGTATATACAAATACACAGGGTCGGGACATGGCAAGATCCCGGCCTGTTTCCGGCGTCGCGGAGCGTTCGGCCGCTTTCGCCGAGAAGCCCTCCCCTTCCGGGCCGAAGGGCAGCATCAACCTCAGAATCGAGGCTCAGACGCGCCAGCTGATCGACGACGCGGCGGCGGTCCTTGGAAAGACCCGCACCGAGTTCATGATCGACAGCGCCCGGACGCTCGCGATCGACGTCCTGCTCGACCAGCGCCTGTTCGTGCTCGATCCCGGACGATTCGACGCCTTCGTCGAGGCGCTCGACAACCCGCCGGCGCCCGGCCCCAGGCTGCGCGCGCTGCTGCGACGAACGCCTGCCTGGGGCGCCTGACGAACGCAGGGATGAAATTATCGGCCCCGGTTCCGCTCTCGGCGAGCCACGATGTCTCAGATTTCGATTGTGGCGAGCCGGCACTCAACGAATGGCTGAAGCAGCGCGCATTGAAGAATGAGAGCCGCTTTTCGCGGACCTATGTGGTCTGCGACGACGAGAGGGTCGTCGCCTATTTCTGCATCTCCGCGGGCGCGGTCGAACGGGAGGCAGTCCCGGCGAAAGTCCGCCGCAATGCTCCGTCCGCAATACCGGTCTCGGTGATCGGCCGGCTTGCGGTGAGCAAGGACCATGCCGGGCGCGGACTGGGTGCCGACATGCTTGCGGATGCCCTCAGGAGGATCGCGACGGCGTCGCGGACCATCGGGATTGCGGCCGTGCTCGTTCAGGCGAAGGATGAAAGTGCGCGGCGCTTCTATCTCGCCTGTGCCGAATTCATCGAATTTCCGGCCGACAGCCGCACCTTGTTCCTGCCGATCGAGACGGTGATCGCGGCGTTCGGGTGATGGGGCTGGCTGAAACCGAGATTCCGCGGCTTGCGTACCGAGGACCGAGCTAATTCTTCCCTCTCCCCGCCGGGGAGAGGGTAGGGTGAGGGGGCTCGGCGCTGGGGAGTTTGCGAGGTGTTCGCGACCCACCCCTTCCCGGCAGCAGGCGAGAAATCAGAGGTTAATTCCGACCGCAGGACCCCCTCACCCTACCCTCTCCCCGCTGGGGAGAGGGGATTTGGCGCGTGGAGGACTACCCCGCTGGCTTCACGGCGGCCGTCCGCGCCATCTCGGTCGCCTCGGGCAAAGCCGTGCGCGGATGGGGGAGGACCTTCATCCGGCGGTTGGCGAAGTCGACGGAGACTCGGTCGAAGAGCTGGAGTGCGTCCATTCCGAGCAGGATGGCGGGGCGCTTTGTGAGCTTCAATTTCTTGAACGGGTGAACGTCGGCGAAGGCGATCGGCATGTTGACGATGTCGACCCCGCCGATCCGGATCAGGCTGACTTTGGTGCGATCGACCATGGTCCGGCCGCCGGTCACGCTGACCATCTCGACCGGGTGCGTGATTCCGAGCTTGCCCTTCCTGGCCAGCTTTCGGCGAAGCGCCTCGTTGGCGACGGTGACCTGGGAGCCGGTATCGACGATCACCCAGACCTTCTGGCCGTCGACCGACGCGTCGATCAGGACGAGGTGGCCGAACACGCTTCGGGCGGTCACGACGATCGTGTCCTTCGGCCATCTCTCCTCGCGCTTCTTCGCGGGCGTGATGGTCATTTCCTGCCGGCCGAAATCGAAGCTGATCCGCTGCCTCTGGAGCGAATCGACACCGAGCATGCCTTCGGCGCCGAGATGGCCGCGCTCGAGCGCCGGCGCGTTGATGTCGCGGACCGTCCGGCCGGCGACCTCTAGCTGTGGAATGACGACGGTCGCGATCCGGCTGACCTCGGTCATGCTGTGGACGGTCGACGTCCTGCCCGGAACCAGATTGAGCCGGTCGGCGAGATCGGAGGAGATGACGGTGCGCTCGGCGCCGGTGTCGACGACGAAGCGATAGGGCCCGCTCCCGTCGATATTGACCGGAACGGTCATTCGGTTCGCCCTGTCCTCATCATATTCGAGGAGGGTGGTTACACTCTCCTCCTCGGGCGGAGCCTCTACGCTCGGCCCTTGCGCGGGGGCGGGCTGGCCGCTGGCCGGCGAAAGGAAGGCGATGCCTCCGAGCAGGGCCGTAGCCGACAGGATTCGCATCGCCTTCATCTTGATCTCCCCATCTCTGGCCGCCTGCTTAATCGTTTCGCCGGCGTTTTGCACGCCATCGCGCGGCGGATGTGCCGGACGGGGTCAGACGAGCGACAGGGCCCTTTCCCTGAGCCGCTCGGCCGCTTCCTTGTGGATTCCGGGGGTCGCGACGAGGACTCCGAATGCCTCGCCGGAGGCGGTGTTGAAGGCGAGCGGCTGGCCGAGAGCGCCGCTGACCGTGGCGCCCGATTCGGCTGCGATCAGGGCCGCGGCGGCGATATCCCATTCGAAGCCCCATTTGAGAGTCGCGACGAGATCGGCCTCGCCGGCGGCGACGAGCGCGATCCGCAGGGCGATCGAATTGGGCTTGTCGACCGCGACCAGGTCGGAGTCGGCCGACCCGAGCTTGTCGGCCGGCACCCGGGCGCCGGAGAAAGCGGTTCGGCCGCTGACCTTCAGCCGCTCGCCGTTGCGCCGGGCGCCCTTTCCTTTCGCAGCTGTCCAATGCTCGCCGCGGGCGGGGGCATCGAGGACTCCGATGACCGGCACCCGATCCTCGACCAGGGCGACCGAAACGCACCAGCCCGGGCGGCCGCGAAGATAATCGCGGGTGCCGTCGATCGGATCGACCACCCAGAGGCGGCGCCGCTCGATCCGGTCGGAGGCGTCGAGTGTCTCCTCGGAGAGCCAACCCGCCTCGGGATCGAGCGCTCCGAGCTTCTCGCGCAGGAACTCGTCAACCTCGAGATCGATGTCGCAGACCGGATGGCCCGGCACCTTCTCCCAGGTCCTGAACGCGCCGCCGCAGCGCCCGGCGGCGATCCGGCCGGCCTCGGCGGCGATCCGGGCCACCTCGCTCAGGAGGGCGTCAGGCACCGGCAATCGTCATCCCGTCGACCCGGAGGGTCGGGACGTTCACCGCCCGCCGGAATTCGAGATCGTTCGCCGCGGTGAGAGTCAGGAACATGTCGAGCAAATTGCCGGCGATGGTGATCTCGGCGACAGGAGCGCCGATCTCGCCATTTTCGATCAGGAAGCCCGAGGCGCCGCGGCTATAATCGCCGGTGACCGGATTGACGCCCTGGCCGATCAATTCGGTGACGTAGAGGCCCCGGCCTGTCTCGCGGATCAGCGCCTCGCGCGACATCGCGCCCGGCTCGATATGGACGTTGGTCGCTCCCGCCCCCGGAGCTCCGCCCGAGCCGCGGACGGCGTGGCCGGTCGGCTCCCGGCCGAGCTGGCGCGCCGAGGCGCTGTCGAGGAGCCAGCCGGTGAGCCGGCCCTGCTCGACCAGATTGCCCGCCTTGGTGGGAAGGCCTTCGGCGTCGAACGGCTTGGAACGGAGGCCGCGGCGGCGATGCGGATCGTCGCGGATGGTGATTCCCGGCGCGAAGATCGGCTCGCCTTCCTTGCCGAGAAGGAAGCTGGTCTTCCGGGCGATTGCGGACCCGGTGATCGCCGAGATCAGATGGCCGATCAGGCTCGATCCGACGCGCGGATCGAACAGGATCGGCATGGCGCCGCTGGACAGGCGCGCGGGATCGAGACGCGCGACGGCGCGGTCGCCGGCAAGCCGGCCGAGCGCCTCGGGCGGGTCGAGATCGGAATAATGGCGGACATGATGGCTTGCATGGTCGCGCTGCATCGACGCGCCCTCGCCGGCTATCACGCTCGCGCCCGCATTGTAGCCGCTGCTCGAATAGCCTCTGCAGAAACCGTGACTGGTAGCGAGCGCCATGGAGGCGCGGCCGGAGCTGACCCCGGCCCCTTCGCTGTTGGTGATCCCGGCGACGGCGCGCGCCGCTTCCTCGATGGCGAGGGCGCGGGCCTTGATCTCGGCGGGGTCGGGATCGGCGCCGTCGTCGCCCTCTATGTCGGGGCCGGAATCCCGCATCAGCCGATCCTCGGGCGCAAGCCCGGCATAAGCGTCTTCGGGCGCCTCGCGCGCCATTGCGGCGGCGCGATCGACCAGAGCGGCCATCGCTTCCTCGGACAGATCGGACGAGGAGACGCTGGCCGATCGGCGGCCGAGGAAGAAGCGGAGGCCGATCTCCTCGCCTTCGGACCTTTCGACATCCTCGAGGGCTCCGAGACGGACCTGAATGCCGGTGGAGGAATCGCCCATGTAGAGGGCGTCGGCGGCGTCGGCGCCCGAGCGGACGGCGCGCTCGACCAGGTCGGCGGCGCGCGCCTCGGCGTCTTTCACGGACAGCATGGCGAGCAGGTAAGGCGCGCCGGCCGGAAGCGCAACTTCGGGGGTGGAGATTGGGGATTGGGGGTTGGGGGTTGAGGGTTGGGCGTTGGGCGTGGGATCGAAGTGAGTTTAGCTCGTCGTGCCGACGACCAGGCAGGCGAGGAACATGAGGAGGCCGGCGAAACGGTTGGAGCGGAACTTGGCGAGGGCGTCCTCGCCGTCGTCGGGCTTCAGCCGGGCGGCCTGGAGGAGGAGGTGGCCGGCCATGGGAAGAAGGGCGATTAATGCGAGGCCGTCGGGGCGTTCGCGCCAGACCGCTGCGGCCCAGAGCAGGACGGCGAGGATGTAGAAGGCGAATATGCCCGCGCGGGCGTGGCGGCCGAGCGCGAGCGCCGAGGATTTGACTCCGACCAGGGCGTCGTCTTCCTTGTCCTGAAGCGCGTAGATGGTGTCGTAGCCGATCACCCAGCAGATCGAGCCCGCGTAAAGCAGCAATGCGCTCGTGCCGATCTCGCCGGTCACCGCGGCCCAGCCCACCAGGGCGGCCCAGGAGAAGACGAGGCCGAGCCAAGCCTGCGGCCACCAGGTGATCCGCTTCATGAACGGGTAGGCGGCGACGAGAGCAAGGCTTGCGAGCGCGACGATCTGGGCGAGGCGGTTGAGCTGGAGAAGGACGATGAGGCCGATCAGGCTGAGTGCGACGAGAAGGACCCAGGCGCCGGTGAGCGAGACCCGCCCGCTGGCGAGCGGGCGCAGGCGGGTGCGCTCGACCCGGGCGTCGAGGCCTCGGTCGACGATGTCGTTATAGACGCAGCCCGCGCTTCGCATGGCGAAGGCGCCAAGCGCGAGCCAGAGGATCAGAGCAAGGCCGCCGCGGCCGAGGCCGGCCAGGGCCACCGCCCAGGCGCCGGGCCAGAAGAGGAGCCATGCGCCGATCGGCCGGTCGAGCCGCATCAGCGAGGCATAGGCCCTGAGCGGCCCGGGCAAGCGGCCGATCAGGCCGCGCCGCTCGCTGTCGGGGACGATGTCGGTCGGGTCGTTGGCCACGCCGGTGGTTTGCCGTATCGGGGCGCATGGTCGCAACCCCCGCCTGGCCGCCCTCGAGCCTTCCGCGCCTGTTCATCGACGCACCCCTCTCCGAGGGCCTGGCGCTGACGCTCGACGGCGCTCAGGCCAATTATCTCGCTGCCGTGCTCCGCCTCGGCGCGGGCGCCCAGATCAAGGCTTTCGACGACCGGACCGGCGAATGGCTTGCGCGCATCGAAGAGGCCGGCAAGCGCAAGGTCGCGCTTCGGATCGAGCGGAGATTGCGCGAGCGCGAAGAAGTGCCGGATCTCTGGCTCGTCTTCGCGCCGATCAAGCGCGGGCGGATCGACTGGCTGGTCGAGAAGGCGACCGAGCTCGGGGCGGCGCGGCTGGTGCCCGTGATCACGCGACGGACGATCGTCGACCGGCTCAACCTCGAGCGGCTTCGCGCACATGCGATCGAGGCGGCGGAGCAATGCGAGCGGACCGCCCTTCCGGAGCTTGCCGAGCCGGCGAAGCTGGATCTGCTGCTGAAGGAATGGCCGGAGGACCGGGCGCTCTACTTCGCCGATGAGGCGGGCGGTGTCCCGCTGGCCGATGCGGTCGCCGCCGGGCCGGCCGCCTTGCTCATCGGGCCGGAAGGCGGGTTCACCGACGAAGAGCGGGCGGCGATTTCGGCGGTGAAGCAGGCGCGGCCGGTGTCGCTCGGGCCCCGCATCCTGCGGGCTGATACGGCTGCGGTGGCCGCGCTGGCAATCTGGATGAGCGTTGCCGGGGACTGGAAATCTACTCCCCGACGCTAGGTCGACCCCAGACTAGCCCCTCCCTTTCAAGGGAGGGGATGGGGGTGGGTGGCGAGCGCAGCGAGCCCTCAAGCCTCTTTGCCCTGGTGCATCCGCGGGCATCGAGCCCGCCGATGCACCACCCACCCCTAACCCCTCCCTTGAAGGGAGGGGCTTCCTGTTAGTAGCACGTTGAAACCCACTGGCTCGCCGCATTTGGCGCCGCTACAGGCGCGATCATGACGACGCGCACCGAATCCTCAAAGGCCGATCCGAGGATCGAGACTCGCGACGACATGCTCGCGGCCTTCGCAAAAGGCGAGAAGGCCAAGGCCGACTGGCGGATCGGCACCGAGCACGAGAAGTTCGTCTATCGCCGCGGCGATCATCGCGCGCCTTCCTATGACGAGCCCGGGGGAATCCGCGACCTGCTGATGGCGCTGACCGACTATGGCTGGAAGCCGGTCGAGGAGGGCGGCAACGTCATCGCCTTGTCCGGTCCGGACGGGACGGTCAGCCTTGAGCCGGCCGGCCAGCTCGAGCTTTCGGGCGCGGCGCTCGAGCATCTGCACGAGACCTGCGCCGAGGCCGGCCGGCATTTGAGCCAGGTCAAGGCGGTCGGCGACAAGCTTGGAGTCGGTTTCCTCGGCCTAGGCATGTGGCCGGACAAGGCGCGCTCCGACCTTCCGATCATGCCCAAGGGGCGCTACGCGATCATGCTCCGGCACATGCCGCGGGTCGGGAATCTCGGGCTCGACATGATGCTTCGTACCTGTACCATACAGGTTAATCTCGACTATGCGTCCGAAGCCGATATGGCTCAGAAGTTCCGCGTCGGCCTCGCTCTTCAACCGCTCGCGACGGCGCTATTCGCCAACTCGCCCTTCACCGAGGGCAAGCCGAACGGCTTCCTCTCCTTCCGAAGCCATATCTGGTCGGACACCGATCCGCACCGCACCGGAATGCTGCCCTTCGTGTTCGAGGACGGATTCGGCTACGAACGCTATCTCGATTACGCGCTCGACGTTCCGATGTATTTCGTGTTCCGCGATGGGCGCTATATCGACGCCGCCGGCCAGTCGTTCCGCGATTTCCTCGAAGGACGCCTGCCCGCGCTTCCCGGCGAGAAGCCTCTGCTCTCCGACTGGACCGATCATCTCTCGACCGCCTTCCCCGAGGTTCGGCTGAAGAGCTTCCTCGAGATGCGCGGCGCCGACGGCGGGCGCTGGAGCAAGATCTGCGCCCTCCCCGCTCTGTGGGTCGGTTTGCTCTACGACCAGAGCGCGCTCGACGCGGCCTGGGACGAGGTGAAGGACTGGACCCTGGAGGAAAGGCAGGCGCTTCGCGACTCGGTTCCCAAGCTCGGGCTGGCCGCCGTGACCCCGAGCGGCGAGAGCCTTCGCGATCTTGGCCAGCGGGTGCTGAAGATCGCCGAGTCCGGGCTCCAGGCGCGCGGTAGACTCAACGCCGCGGGCGACAATGAATCGGGCTTCCTCGACCCGCTCCGCGAGGTGATCGCGCGCGGCACCACGCCGGCCGAATGCCTGCTCGAACGCTATCATGGCGACTGGGCGGGAGACGTTCGGCACATATACGAGGAAATGAGCTTCTGACCTTCCCTCACGTGGAGGAGTGAACGGCTTGCACGACATGGACAGAAATGAACGGCGTACGCTCTATCCGCCGATCGAGCCCTATCGCAGCGGCCGGCTCGACGTCGGCGACGGCCACGAGCTTTATTGGGAGCAATGCGGCAATCCCGACGGCATCCCCGCCATCTTCCTTCACGGCGGCCCCGGCGCGGGATGCAGCAAGGACCATCGCCGGCAGTTCGATCCCGAGCGGTACAACGTCCTGCTGTTCGACCAGCGCGGATCGGGCCGTTCGACTCCGCACGCCGGGCTCGAGGCCAATACGACCTGGCATCTGGTCGCGGACATCGAGCGCATGCGCGAGATTGCCGGAGTCGAGAAATGGCTGGTCTATGGCGGCTCGTGGGGCTCGACCCTCGCGATCGCCTATGCCGAAACCCATCCCGAGCGGGTCACGGGCCTCATCCTTCGCGGGATCTTCCTGATGGAGCAGTCCGAGCTCGACTGGTTCTACCAGGACGGCGCCTCGAACCTCTTTCCCGACAAATGGGAGGCCTTCCTGGCGCCGATCCCGGAGGAGGAGCGTGGCGATCTCGTCGCCGCCTATCGCAAACGGCTTACCGACGACGATCCTGCGGTGCGGCTCGCGGCGGCCAAGGAATGGAGCGGCTGGGAGGCGGAGACGGTCACCCTTCTTCCCAATCCGAACCTGGTCGACATCCACACGTCCGACGATTTCGCGATCGCGATCGCCCGGATCGAGAACCATTATATGGTCAATCGCGGCTGGCTCGACCCGGGCCAGCTGATCCGCGACGCCGGACGGCTCAGGCAAATTCCGGGAGTCATCGTCCAGGGCCGCTACGATTGCTGCACGCCCCCGGTCGCCGCGTGGAAGCTCCACCGCGCCTGGCCCGAGGCCGAGATCCACATCATCCCCGACGCCGGCCATATGTATGATGAGCCCGGCATATTGGACCGGCTGATCCGGGCGACGGATGCGTTCGCGGATGGGGTTGGGTAACGCAGAGGCTTGATCCCATCCCGTCATTGCGAGTGCAACGAAGCAATCCAGAGCGGCGTCCGATTCCCGCTGGATTGCTTCGTCGCTACTCTCCTCGCAATGACGTCGAGAGTGAGGTCTACGGCTCGAGGTCGAGCGCGGCCTTGAAGCTGCCGTCCATGTAGAAGGGCACCGAGCTGTGGCCGTGGGCGATCTTCCATTGGTCCCCTTGCTTTCGGAAGCCCAGGGTCGAGCGCATCCAGAAATCCACCTCGCGGCCGTCCGTCCGGGTCGCCCGCAGGCGATTGAGGCTGTGGGCGTAGCCGACGTCGCCAGAGGCGGCGACGGTCAGCCGCGCGACCTCGATATCGACCCCGCCTTCCCAGCCCTGGAACCAGGCTTCGAGCCCGGCCTCGTCGAGCGCCTGCTCCGGCCCGAGACGGAGCGGCGGGGCGAGCTCGAAGGCGACGGCATCGTCCGACAGGGTCGCCATGGCGCGGGCGGCGTCCTTCGTCCGCATCGCCTCGACGCGCTCGGCAATGACGGCCTTGATCGCACTTTGCTCGTTGGCATTGCTCGTGTCGGCCGCGCCCGGGACGAAGCCGAAGAACACTTCGATGCTTCGGATCCGGCCGCCTTCGCAGCGGAAATATTCCATGTTGCGGAAGCCGCCGCCCGACTTCAGCACTGTCTCGTAGCGGACGAAGGCGTCGCCGCCCTCGGCCATGATCCTCATCGGCCGCCTGAAGCCGAACGTTCCGGCGTGCGGAAAGCAATGCTCGAAGAAGCGCGCTTTGGAGATATGGTCGTCCCACGGGCTGGTGAAGGTGAAATCCTCCGCCAGAAGCGCTTCGAGGGAGGGCCGGTCGGCGGCCTCCCAGGAATCGAAATAATGTCGGACCAGGTCCGCGGCCGCGCCGTCAGCCATCGGCCTTCTCCGTCAGCGATTCGCCCAATTTGTCGAGCAGCGAGCTGGTGCCGTGCTCGCGGCTGCCGGCATCGTCATAGCCGTCGAGAAAGGCGCCCGATTCGGTGACCTTCAGGCGGGTGCCGCCGCCCTCGGGCCGAAGCTCGACAGTGGCGAGGCTGACCGAGATCTTCCTGTCATCGATATGCATCTCGTACGTGTAGACGATCCGCTCTTCGGGGATGATGTCCCAGTAGAGCGCGTCGAATGCGCTGACGGTGCCGCTCTTCCAGCGGCCGACCGCCTTCTCGCGCCCGCCCACGCGGAAATCCATCGCGCGCTCCAGCGAGGTCCAGGTCTCGGCGTCGCCGCCGAACCAGAGCGATTTGGCGTCCTCGGTCGACCAGGCCTGCCAGACCCTGGCGGGCGGCGCGTCGTACAGGCGCTCGATGACGAAAGTGGAATGGGTGGCGTTTCTCTCGGTCATAGGGGTTGCTCCAATTCCAGGTAGCCGGCGAGCCGGTCGAGATGCTCGGACGTATGCTCGTCCATTCCCTCGGTCGCGGCGTCGATCATGTCGGGGGCGGCGGTGGCGACGGTGACGATCCTGAGCAGCGTGCCGCCGTCATTCGCCTCGAACGTGACGATCGTCTCGACGCGCACGGGCGAGTGGGCGCCGTCGCCGCCAAGCTCGCTGACCGTGACGTAGCGGAGCGGCGGATCGATCTCCGCGATAATGCCTTCGACCGCATGCTCGTCGCCGTCGGGTGAGCGCATCGTGTAGCGGAAGGTGCCGCCAGGACTCAGATCGGCCTCGGAATGGGGGATGGTCCAGCCGGCGGGGCCCCACCAATGCTTCATGCGGTCGGGCTCGGTCCATGCGGCGAAGACCCGCTCGGGCGGCGCGTCGTAGCGCCTCTCCATCTCGAGCCTCCGCTCTGACCTGGCGTCAGTCATCTTGCTCTCCCTCGGCCTTCGTCGCTTCCAGATAGTCGCCGAGCCGGTCGAGCCGGCGCTCCCATTCGGCGCGGCGCTCGGCGATCCATTGTTCCGCGGCGCCGAGCGCCCGGGGCTCGATCCGGCAGGTGCGGACCCGGCCGATCTTCTCCGACCGGACCAGTCCGCTGGCCTGGAGAACGGCGAGATGCTGGACGACGGCGGGCAGCGACATGGGCAGCGGCCGGGCCAGCTCGCTGACCGAGGCGGGGCCCCGCGTCAGCCGCTCGACGATCGCTCGGCGCGTGGGGTCGGCGAGGGCCTGGTAGGTCGAATCGAGATTGTTAAGCACATGCTTAAGTATCAAGTCGGAAGATGGGAAGCAAGTCTCTGCGTTCCCCGGCGGAGGCCGGGGTCCATTTACAGAATCAGTCTGGACCCCGGCTTTCGCCGGGGCACAGATGGTGCGGGTTTGTGGAGAGGCCTACTCGCCGGGGCGGTAGGTGCGTTCGGTGTGTCCGCTCAATTGATCGGGATAGAAATAGACGTCGCGCAAATTGCCGGCGGCATAGCGCGCGGCCTGGTCGTTGAAGTGGGGCGTGCCGGGATGGCCGCTCTCGCCGCCGGCGGTCACCGCCTTGGAGCGGACCCGGGGGCCGAACTCGACGACGGCGACGAAGCTGTTGCCGCTGGTGCCGTACCAGCGCCTGGTGCCCGGCTTCGGGCTGGCGCCGAACGAGGCGAGCGATCCCCAGCGGCCCGAGGCGAAGCCGACCGGGATGGAAGGGCCCGAATCGGTGAAAGGATGGTCGATGTCGCCGGTCAGGCGCTGGAAGCGGCTGATCTCGCCCCAGGGCGTCCGCCAGCTTCCGAAATCGCGCTCCAGACGGTCCACGGCCTCGCCCAGCGCCTCGAGCCGCATGCGCGGTCCACTGCTCTTCATGATGTGATTGTAGAGCGGAAGGCCGCCAAGGCCCGTTTCCTTCTCCGCTCGCGCCCACAGCGCCTCGCCCCAGAACATGGCAACCGAGGTGGGGACGCTCTCGACCGACCAGCGATAGTCCCAGCCGTTGAGGGCCGCGACCGGTCCGGCGAGCCTGGCCTTGAGCGGATCGGAGGCCGGGCGCGCCTCCCAGGCTTCGACGAGCTGCGGGACGAGTTCGGCGAAGGAGGTCAGATAGGAATCGTAGGCGGCGTCGCGCAGGCCGTCGACGGTGAAGTCCTTCCGGCCCTCGAGCACCATCATCGCGTGGAGCCCGCGTGGGGTCTCCCCGAACATGTCCATGTAACGCGGGAAATCGCTCTGGCGCGGGCTGTAGGGGCCGGCCGCGGAATATGGCCAGTTGTTGGTGTTCTGGATCCATCCATTCCGCGGGTTGAGGACAAACGGCATCTCGTCGAGCCCGTGAAGGCCGCGCCAGTCGGTTCGCGGATCGCTGCCGTCGACCGGTTTGGTATAATCGAAGCGGTCGTCGCGGCGCGGGATGAATTGGGGGTGGAGATAGGCGATTTCGCCCTTCGCGCTCGCGAAGATGGTGTTGTTCGACGAATTGGCCTGGAGCGCCATGACCTTCGCATAGGATGCGTAATCGCTCGCCTTGGTGCGCAGGAAAGACTGGCTCAGGGCCTCGACCGGCTTGTGCATCATCGCGAAGGCGACCCATTTGTCGCCGGCCTTGCGGACGATCGGGCCGTGATGGGTGCGGTAGGTCTCGAACCAGCGGCTGGCCATCGAGCCGTCCGGCGCGCGGTATGCGACGGAGACGGTCTTCGTCTCGACCGGGCGCAATTCGTTGCCGTAGCGGTAGAAGAGATTGTCGCCCTTCCGCTCGATCGTCTCGACATATTCGTCGACCACGTCGACCCCGCTCGACGTATGCATCCAGCCGACGTTCGGGTTGAAGCCCTGGTAGATGAAGAACTGGCCCCAGGTCGCGGCGCCGTAGGCGTTCAGCCCTTCCTCGCTCGTCATCTGAAGCTCGGACCGGAAGAAGAAGCTGGTGTGCGGATTGATCAGAAGCAGGGCATGACCCTCCTTCGTGTTGGACGGAGCGATCGCGAGGCCGTTCGAGCCGCGGGGCTCCGCATCGGCCGGCGCCGCGGCGCGCGCGACCGGCTTCGGCCCCGGGCCGTAGAAGGCCGCGAGCGCGTCGAGGTCGATACGCTCGATGTCGCCGCCGATGCTGCCCTCGCTGAACGACAGGGCCATCCAGGGCTCGAAGCGGTCGATCGCGCGCGGATGCACGTCGGGATGGGTGACGAGGTAGAAGTTGAGCCCGTCGGCCCAGGAGTCCATCAGCCTTCGGAGCCAGTCCGGGCTCGACGCATAGCGCGCGCGCAGGTCGTCCGGATCCATGTAGAGCTTCGCGCGCAGATCCTGCCAGATCGCCTTCTCGCCCTCGGCCTCGGCGAGGCGGCCGAGCGAGGTCAAATAATTGGTCTCGATCCGGTTGAAGTCGTCCTCGGCCTGGGCATAGATCATCCCGAACACCGCATCGGCGTCGGTCTTGCCCCGCACGTGCGCGATTCCCCAATCGTCGCGGGTGATGGCGACCCGCTCGGCCTGCGCGCGCCAGCGGGACAAATCGGGGTTTTGGGGGGTGGTCGCGCAGCCGGCGAGCAGGAGAAGGGCAAGGAGGAAGGCTGGGAGGCGCATCGGGAGGTGGGCTAGCGCGTGGGTGTCGGAGCGGCAAGGCGTTCCAGTTCCTCCCCTGCCTTTGCGGGGGAGGGGGACCATGCGAAGCATGGTGGAGGGGCCACTACGTAGGCCAAAGAACGCCCCTCCACCGCACTTCGTGCGGTCCCCCTCCCCTGGAAATCCAGGGGAGGAACTTGGTCACGGCGGGTCTCGTCGAGATCCCGGCGTTGGGCTTCGCCCGTCTTCGACTCCGCCGGGATGACGAGCGGAGGCGATGCCGCTAATCAGGCGCCAAAATTCAGGGGAGTGAGTGATGGCGGGAACGCGGACCGAGGAATGGGAGCCTACGCCGCTGCGGCGGGTGGTGATGGCAAGCCTGATCGGGACGACCATCGAATGGTATGATTTCTTCCTCTACGGCACCGCGGCCGCGCTCATCTTCAACAAATTGTTCTTCCCTTCGGTCGATCCGATCGCCGGCACCCTCCTCGCCTTCGGTACCTATGCCCTCGGCTTCTTCGCTCGTCCGGTCGGCGGGATCGTCTTCGGCCATTATGGCGACCGGATCGGGCGCAAGCGGCTGCTGATGCTGAGCCTGATCCTGATGGGCGCGGCCACCGCACTGATCGGGCTTCTCCCGACCTACGATCAGATCGGGGTCGCAGCGCCCTTGCTCCTGATCGCGCTTCGGCTGATCCAGGGCTTCGCCGTCGGCGGCGAATGGGGCGGCGCAGTTCTTCTCGTCGCCGAGCATGGCGACAAGGAGCGGCGCGGCTTCTGGGCGAGCTGGCCGCAGGCGGGAGTCCCGGCCGGCAATTTGCTCGCCGCGGGCGTGCTCGCCATTCTGGCGGCGACTCTAAGCGACGAGGACTTCATGTCGTGGGGCTGGCGAATCCCCTTCCTTCTCTCCGTCGTCCTCGTCGCGATCGGCTGGTGGATCCGCAATCGCGTGAGCGAGAGCCGCACCTTCACCGACGCGATGGCCGAAGCGGAGGCGCCGCCCAAGGCGCCTGCGATCGACGTCCTCCGCGAGAAGCCGATGGCGCTGCTGACCGGCGCCGGGCTGAGGGTCGGCGAGAACATCTCCTATTACATCATCACCACCTTCTCGATCTTCTGGATGACCGAGGTGGCCAAGCTGAGCCGGGGCCAGGCGCTCAACGCGATCCTGATCGGAGGCGCGGTCCATTTCATCGCGATCCCACTGCTCGCCCGGCTTTCGGACCGGATCGGACGCCGGTCGGTCTATGCGTTCGGCGGGCTCGGCCTCGCGGCGTTCAGCTTCCTCTTCTTCGACATGCTCGGGAGCGGCGATTTCGGATCGGCGGTGGCTGCGATCACCATCGCGCTCGTGCTCCACGGCGCCATGTACGGGCCTCAGGCGGCCTTCATCGTCGAGCTGTTCCCGACCCGCTACCGCTATTCGGGCGCATCGATCGCCTACCAGCTGACCTCGATCGTGGCCGGATCGCTCGCCCCGATCATCGCGGTCGCTCTCTACCAGGAGAGCAAGTCGTGGCTTCCGGTCGCGATCTATGTCGGCGGCGCCTGTCTGATCAGTGGCGTTACGGCCCTGCTCGCGCGCGAGACGAAGGGCGTCGACCTGGCGGAGATACGCTGAGCACGGGATAGTCAAAAGAAGCCCACCCCCAGCCCCTCCCGGAAAACCGGGAGGGGAGCTTGAACGCGCCGGGCTGAAGCGCCCTACCGGATTTCCGGGAGGGGGTTTGGCGTGGGCCCT
>DATDAS010000038.1:0-3506 GCA_036525315.1 Allosphingosinicella sp. | reverse complement strand
CCATAGCCGCCACCGCCGCCGCCGCCGCCGTAAGGCGCGCGATCACCGCCGCCGAAGCCGCCTCGATCACCGTAACCGCTGTTATAGCTGTCCTCGCCGAAACCTTCGCGCTTGTCTCTGCCGCGCCCGCCGCGCTCTCCGCGACGCCCTCTGTCGAAACCCATGAAGTCCAATACCTACCCGCGCCCACATCCCTGTTAGAACCATAGCGCTGGGCAATTCGCGCAAACGGCCTACGGCGCCCAAACTTGGCGCACAGCCGACTCACATAGCTTAAAAAAGCACAACCGGCGAGGAGTTTTCCCTCTGAGCCTCCGGCGAGATGAATCCAGGCTGAATCGCGGGCCGCTCGAGGCCGGCAAAGACCGCTTCCCGCACGGCGTTCCGCCTTCCCGAATCGCTTAGCCTGTCCGCAAAGCCGGCCGATTGGGGGCTTGGCGGGCGGGGGAGCCATGGGGCATGGGCAAGGCAAAGTCGAACAGGGGATGAGACATGGATTCGATCGCCGCGCTCGCAGCCGATCCCGCCGCATGGGCGGCGCTGGCCACCTTGATCGTCATGGAGGTGGTGCTCGGGATCGACAATCTCATCTTCATCTCGATCCTGTCGAACAAGCTCCCCGAGAATGAGCGGCAGAAGGCGCGGCGAGTCGGAATCGGGCTTGCGCTCGGAATGCGGCTTGTCCTGCTCTCGACCATCGCCTGGCTGGTCGGCCTGACCGCGCCGGTCTTCGACCTCGGAATCCAGGGCGCCGCCGGAGCGCATGGCGAGCCCGGATTCGAGACCCAATTCTCGTGGCGCGACCTGATCCTGATCGCCGGCGGTCTGTTCCTGGTCTGGAAGGCGACCAAGGAGATCCACCACAGCGTCGATCCCGGCGGGGAAGACGATGTGTTCGACACCACCACGTGCGTGACCATGAATTTCGGGGCTGCGATCGTCCAGATCCTGATGCTCGACATCGTCTTCTCGATCGATTCGATCCTGACCGCGGTCGGGATGACCGAGCATCTGCCGATCATGGTCGTCGCCGTGATCGTGGCCGTCCTGGTCATGCTCCTCGCCGCCGATCCGCTCGCCAACTTCATCAACTCCAACCCGACCGTGGTCATGCTCGCGCTCGGGTTCCTGCTGATGATCGGAGCGGTCCTGATCGCCGACGGCTTCGGGGTCCATGTCCCCAAGGGCTATATCTACGCGGCCATGGCCTTCTCTGCCCTGGTCGAAGGCCTGAACATGATGCAGCGGCGGCGCGGGAAGAAGAAGCAGACGAAGGCGCCGGTGGTTGAGCGTTAATCCTGCAAAGCCAAGACCTTGATCGTCTCAGGCCGCGCCTGAGGCGTGAATCAAGGTCTCGATCATTGAATGGAGCCTGATTCACGCCATCGGCGAAAGCGCGCAGCGCTTTCACCTCAGACGATCAGGCTCTATGCGGAGAGCATGACAGTCCATTTCCACGAAGAGGATCTTCCCGAGGGCGTGCTCGCTCCGGGGCCGGTCGCCGTCGACACCGAGGCGATGGGGCTCCAGCCCGGCCGCGACCGGCTCTGCCTGGTCCAGATCTCCGACGGCGGCGGCGACGAGCATCTCGTCCGATTCTCGCCGGGCAGCGATTATGCCGCGCCGAACCTGCGCGCGATCCTCGCCGACCCGTCCCGCCTCAAGCTCTATCATTTCGCCCGCTTCGACCTCGCGGCGATGCGCGCCTATCTCGGAGTGATGGCCGAGCCGGTCTATTGCACCAAGACGGCGTCGCGGCTGATCCGCACCTATACCGACCGGCATGGCCTGAAGGAGCTGATCAAGGAGCTGCTCGCGATCGACATTTCGAAGCAGCAGCAGACCTCGGACTGGGGCGCCCCCGAGCTTTCCGACGCTCAGAAGGATTATGCCGCGTCGGACGTCCGCTATCTCCACGCGCTCAAGGAAAAGCTCGACGAGAGGCTGAAGCGCGAGGGCCGGACCGCTCTCGCCCAGGCCTGCTTCGATTTCCTTCCGCACCGGGCGATGCTCGACCTCGCCGGCTGGCCCGAGATCGACATCTTCGCCCATGCCTAGGGCATTACATTCCTCCCCTGCCTTTGCAGGGGAGGGGGACCATCCACAGGATGGTGGAGGGGCCTTTGCGCGGGCCTCCGACCAGCCCCCCACCGCGCCTTTCGCGGTCCCCCTCCCCTCGAAATCGAGGGGAGGAACTAGGTGAGCGAGCTCGCGGAACGCGACCGGATCGTCAAGCGCGGCTGGGCGGCGCCGGGGGGCGCTCACGATTATCTGATCCGGGCGATGAAGATCGTCATGCCGCTGACCATCGGCCTTCTTCTCGCCTACCTTCTGCTCTCGCCTTTGAGCAAGAAGGACGAGATCAGCTTCCTCCTCGACAAGAACAAGGTCGAGACGGCCAAGGAGCGGCTGAAGGTGGTGGCCGCCCAGTATCGCGGCACCGACAATAAGGGACGGCCCTTCGTCATCGACACCGCCACCGCGGTCCAGGCGACCTCGGCCGAGCCGATCGTGCAGATCGAGGGAATGGCCGCCCGGATCAATCTCGAGGAAGGCCCGGCAATGCTCCGCGCCGACCGCGGCCGCTACGACATGGACACCCAGACGGTCGACGTGGTCGGGCCGGTCCTGTTCACCGCCGCCGACGGCTACAGGCTCGAGACCAACGACGTCTCGGTCGATCTCGCCAATCAGAAGATGAGCGGCGACAAGGGCGTCGAGGGCCAGATGAAGCTCGGCCGGTTCACCGCGGGCCGGATGGACGTCGACCTGCCGGGCCGGCGGGTGGTCCTGAGCGGGCGGGCGCGCTTGCATATCGAGCAGGGCGGCCTCAGATGAGGGCGATGAAGCGCCTCCTACTCGTCGTTCCCGCCCTCGCCGGCGCCGCGGCGCTGAGCCCCGTTCTCGGCCAGTCCGCATTGAAGGGCCATAACAGCGACGCTCCGGTCGACGTCGCCGCGGACCGGATCGAGGTCCAGGACCGCGCCGACCGCGCAATCCTGTCGGGCAACGTCGTCGTCCGCCAGGCCGATCTGACCATGACCTCGGCCCGGCTCACCGTCGCTTATTCCTCCGCCGGCGGAATCCAGATCGAGCGCCTCGACGCCAGCGGCGGAGTCACGGTCAAGAGCCCGACCGAGACCGCGCGCGGCCGCTTCGCCATCTACGATCTCCAGAAGCGGATCATCACCCTGATCGGCGGAGTGACCCTGACCCGCGGCGCAAGCCATGTGAACGGCGGCCGGCTCGTCCTCGATCTCGACACCGGCCACGCAATCCTCGACGGCGGCGGCGCCCCCGGCACCAGCGGCAGCGAAGGCGGCCGCGTTACCGGCACGTTCACTGTCCCCAAGCGCGGCGGGTAGCGTCCTTCGATACGCCGGTTCGACAAGCTCACCGGCTACTCAGCAACCGTGTTGCTCGGTCAAGTGGCTTTATCAGATCCAGGCGCGATCCTCGGCGATGAGGGTGTTGGCGATGATGATGAGCTTTCGCATGACGGCAAC
>DATDAS010000037.1:0-29616 GCA_036525315.1 Allosphingosinicella sp. | reverse complement strand
CAAGCCGCCCGGAAAGCTCCTGCCGGGCGCCCATGCCGTCGACCGCGAATATCGGGTGATCACCGCACTCGGCGCACAGGGCTTCCCGGTCGCCCGCACCTACGGGCTGTGCATGGACGAGGCGGTCGTCGGAACCCCCTTCTACGTCATGGAGATGGTCGAGGGCCGGATCTTCTGGGAAACCGATTTCCCCCAGGTGCCGGAGTCCGAACGCCCGGCCTATTTCGACGCGATGAACGCGACGATCGCGCGCCTCCACTCGATCGATCCCGCGGCGGCCGGCCTCGCCGACTATGGAAAGCCCGGCGATTATTTCGAGCGGCAGATCGGGCGCTGGTCGAAGCAATATCTCGGAGACGTCGAGGCCGGGCGGGTGGAAGCGATGGACCGGCTGGTCGAATGGCTCCCGCGCAATATCCCAAGCGGCGGCGGCGCGGAGACGCGCGTCATTCACGGCGATTATCGCTGCGACAACATGGTCTTTCACCCCACAGAGCCGAAAGTCCTCGCGGTTCTCGACTGGGAATTGTCGACGCTCGGCCATCCGCTCGCCGACTTCACCTATCATCTGATGATGTACCGGATGCCGGCAGGCGTCTCGACCGGGCTTGCCGGCCTCGATCTGGCCTCGCGCAACATCCCCAGCGAATCGGACTATGTCGCCGCTTACTGCCGCCGGACCGGACGCGAAGGCATCGAAAATCTGGATTTCTACATGGCGTTCAACATGTTCCGGCTCTCCGCCATCGTCCACGGAATCAAGGGGCGGCTCGCTCGGGGCACAGCTTCATCCGGACATGCGGCCGCGATGGCGGCGAGCCTCGACGGGCTCGCGGCCCTGGCGTGGCAGCAGGCCCGGCGCGCGGGGGCCTGATTCTGGACCCTTGTTTCGTTTGCCTCTATCCCGGCTGACGCAGCGGGGAGGATGATGGCCGAGGAGCAATCCGGAACGGGCTGGGGCACGGAGCTCAGGCAATCGCTCAGGCAGATCGGCCCGGTCCGGCTGATCGCGACGGCGCTGTTCCTTCTCCTCGCGCTCGGGCTCGCCCGCTTCTCGTGGCAGCTCGCTTTGGCAAGCGACGCCGAGCGCGCTCTCTACGACATGCGCTATTACCGCGCGATCGAGCATGCCGACCAGGATCCGCGCATCGTCCTCGTTTATTATGACGACAAGACGCTGGAGCAGCTCGGCAAGAGGTCGCCGCTCGACCGCAAGATGCTCGCCGACGCTCTTCGAACGCTCGACTCGATCGGCCCGAAGGCGATCGGCATCGACATCCTCTTCGACCAGCCCCAGGAAGAGGATCCGCTGCTCATCGATCGGCTGAAGGGGATGCGGACCCCGACCTGGCTGGCCTTCGCGACGAACGAAGAAAATGCCCAGCAGATGGCATCCTGGCAGGAAGACTTTCTCCGCGATTTCCTCAAGCAGGTCGCCTCGGGGCCGGTTCGCCCGGCCAGCATCAGGCTCGAGGAGGACAATGCGGACGGCGTGATGCGCCGCTGGCCCGACCAGCCGAAGAATCTGCCGCTCCTGCTGCCCAATGCGATGGCGCAGATGCGCCCCGAATTCCGCAGCTATACGGGAAGCATCGAATATCGCCTTCCAAACGACGTCGAGGCGGGAGTCTTCGCCAAGGTGCCGGTGGAGTTCGTCGCGATCGATTTCGCCGGCCAGATTCCGGACGAGCTCAGGCAACAGATCGCCGGCAATTACGTCCTGATCGGCGGCAACATCCAGGATCAGGACGATTTCGAGACCCCGATGAGCCGGGCCACCGGACAGTGGACCAAGGGCATGGAGGTCCATGCCCATCTGCTCGCGCAATTGCTCGACGGAAGGATGCGTCCGGCCGTTCCGGCCTGGGCCATGTGGCTGGCCGCCTTCGCGGCCGTCGCGGCCGGCGGCTATACCGGCTGGCTCGAGCTGCGCGGCTGGAAGCTGGCTCTGGCGCTTGCGGTCCAGCTCGTCCTGATCGGCGGCCTGCCTTTCGCGATCCAGGAGGCCGGCTTCGACACGATCGGCCTCCCCGCCTTCGGATGGGGCCTGGGCTGGGCCTTCGCCTTCGCCGCCGCGACGACCGCGGCGCGATCGATCGGATCGGAGCAGAAGCAGTTCGCCCAGGCGACGCTCGGCAAATATCTCCCGGCCGACGTCGCCAAGGAGATATTGAAGGACCCCGGCAAGCTGGCGCTGAAAGGCGATAAGCGCCCGATCTACGCTCTGTTCACCGATCTCGAGGGCTTCACCAAGCTGAGCCACGCGATCACGCCAGAGCAATTGTCGCCCTTGCTCAACCGCTATCTCGATCTGCTCAGCGACGCCGTGCTCGATCATGGCGGAACGATCGACAAGTTCGTCGGCGATGCGGTCGTGGCCTTCTGGGGCGCACCGATCGCCCGCGAGGACGATGCGGACCGGGCGGTCCGGGCGGCGGTCGCCATGTTCCGTTGCGGCGAGGAGTTCCGGGCCGCCGCCGGCGCCGACATCCCGCCGATCGGCTGCACCCGGGTCGGGCTCCATCATGGCGAGGCGGTGGTCGGCAATTTCGGTGGCGAGGGGCGAATCCAGTACACCGCATTGGGCGACGCGATGAACACCGCCTCGCGCCTGGAATCGGCCAACAAATCGCTGAAGACCACCATCCTCGTCAGCAAGGAGGCGAAGGAAGGATCGACGGTCGACTGCTACCGTCCGATGGGGCGGATCGTCCTGAGCGGCCGGGCGACTCCGGTCGAGGTCTGGGAGCCGGTGCCCGACGCTCCCGAGGCCGAGCGGAAGCGGCTGACCGAGCTCTGGCTTCGATTCGACGGCGGCGATTCGTCGGCGCTGGCCGAGATCGAAGCGTTCGCCGCCGACAAGCATGATGCGGCGCTCGACAATTTCGTGTACCGTCTTCGCCACGCTGGTCCGGGAGGTCATTTTGTCTTGGGGTCCAAGTAAGGCGCCGTTTCGCGCCCTTTTCGCCGCCTGCCTGCTCGCGAGCGCGAGCGCGGCACTCGCCGACATCCTCGTCGTCCGCTCCACGGGCCCCTCGGCCAAGAGCTTCCCGCCCGGAAAGCGGATCGCGGAAGGATCGAAGGTCGTGCTCAGGGCCAATGACAGCATCGATCTGCTCGACGGACGCGGCACCCGCACCCTTCGAGGCCCGGGCACCTTCGTTGCCGGCGCCGCCGCGGGACGGGTCGCCGGCGCCGCGCCCGTCACGCAGCGCCGCGCCCGGATCGGCGCCGTGCGGAGCGTCGGCGGCGGCGAGCTTCGCCCGCCTTCGATCTGGCATGTCGACGTGTCGAAGGCCTCGACCTACTGCGTGGCCGACGTGAACAAGGTCACGCTGTGGCGATCGGATTCAACCGGACCGACGACACTCAGCATCGTGCGGGCAGCCGGCGGACAATCCACCAAAGTGAATTGGGAGGCCGGATCCACGACCGTGGCCTGGCCATCTTCGCTTCCGATCACGGACAATTCGGAGTTCCGGCTTTCCACGGCCGGAGCTTCTGCCCCGACGAGCATCAGGTTCCGAATCCTTCGCGAGCCCGAACGCGGGCTCGAGAACATGGCTTCGTTCCTGCTGACCAATCAATGCTCGGCCCAGCTCGACATGTTCATCGAGATGGTCAGGCTTCCGGACGAGGCGCCGCCCGCCGGTTAGTCTCGAACGCCCAACCACGTCATTCCAGCGCAAGCTGGAATCTCGTTTCCCCTTAAGAAGAAGGGAGATTCCAGCTTTCGCTGGAATGACGAAAAGGGGCGTAGGCCCAGCGCAACGACGGCAAGGACGGCCTCGCCGTCGCTGCGGTCGGGACAGGAAATAGGTAAGTCCCAGTATCGACCTTATCGGCGCGGGATAAGGCAGGTCAGCTCAGGCGGAGCTTCGGGCCAACGCGACGGCGCAGGCTGTCGATCTCGCTCACCAACTTCTTGAATCGCGGCGAAACATTACATTCGTTGCGGACCACGAAGTAGCTCGACTTTTCGGTCACCGACTCCACGACGTATGAGCAAGGGTGGACGCATACGTAGATATAACCCGGCGGGTCAGGCTTATCAGCAACGGTGCGCGGGGCAGCCTGCAGCCGGGCCGCGCGTATCACGCGGTCGACTTCACCAACTTCATAAGGGCCAAGGGTGAAGGTCTCTTGTTCCCGAATGCGCGGCGGAGGATCGTCACCGCTACCTTCCAGGCGCACTACGCGCACATCCGCCATCCCGCTCTTCGTGACGTCTATTCTGACCGCATAGGGGTGACCGTGGCCGGGCACGACGAGCATCCGGATACGCTGCCGAAAGCCCCCCAGGCTCTCAGGCTGCGACAACACGGGCTCACCCATGGCTTGGAGATAGCTTCCGAACCATTCCTCATGGACTTCGGGCTGCTCGGCGCTGCTCCAACCGTCGACGGGGACGTAGCGGGCCCGGGGCGGCTCTGCATCCGCCGCAGGCAAGCTTGTCATGCCAAGCAGAAGGGCAATGACGGCGAGTGACTTCATCCCGCCATCATATCATCAACCGGTGGGAAATCCCCTTTTCTTCATCAAAGCCTTCACGTCCGGATCCCGGCCGCGGAACAGGCGATAGGCTTCGGCGCGGTCGGTTTCGTTGCCGGTCGACAGCAGGGTCTGGCGGAAGCGGTCCGCGGTGGCCTTGTCGAACGGATTGTCGGTCTCCTCGAACGCGGCCCAGGTGTCGGCGTCCATCGTCTCCGACCAGAGGTAGGAATAATAGCCGGCCGAGTAAGCGTCGGACGAGAAGAGGTGATTGAACTGCGGCAGGCGGTGCCGCATCACCAGCTCCCGGGGCATTCCGATCTTCGCCAGAGCCTCGCGTTCGAACCTGTCGGGATCGACGACTCCGTTCGGATCCATGTGCAGCATCATGTCGACGATCGCCGAAGAGAGATATTCCGCGGTGGCGAAGCCCTGGTTGAAGGTCGACGCCCTTTCGATCTTGGCGATCAGGGCGGCGGGCATCGGCTGCCCCGTGTGATAGTGCTTCGCGAACCTGCTCAGCACCGGCTGAGTCAGCAGCCAATTCTCGTTCACCTGGCTCGGATATTCGACGAAGTCGCGCGGGGTGCCTCCGAAGCTCGGATAGTGGACGTTCGACAGGAAATAATGAATGGCGTGGCCGAATTCGTGGAACAGGGTCTCGGCATCGTCGAGGCTGATCAGCACCGGCTGGCCAGCGGCGGGCTTGACGAAATTGTTGTTGTTCGAGCCAAGCACGATGTCGTCGCCGAGCAGGCCGGCGCGGCTGCGATAGGTGGTCGCCCAGGCGCCTGAGCGCTTGCCGGTGCGCGCATAATCGTCGCGATAGAAGACGCCGATTTGCCTGCCCGAGGCGCGGTCGGTGACGCTGTAGGCGCGTATGTCCGGATTCCAGACCGGGATCGTTCCGGTGATCTCCTTGAAGTCGAGCCCGTAAAGCTCGCCGGCCGCCCAGTAGGAGGCCTGGATGATGTTGTTCAGCTCGAAATAGGGTTTCACCTCTTCCTGGGTGAGGTTGTAGCGCTGCTTGCGCACCTTCTCCTGATAATAGCGATAATCCCAGGGCTCGATGGTGAGGCCGCGGTCGGTCCGGCGGGCGAGCGCCTGCATGTCGGCCACCTCCTCCTTCACGCGGGCCACCGCCGCGGGCCAAACCCGATTCATCAGGTCGAGCGCCTTGGCCGGCGACTTCGCCATCGTGTCCTGCATGCGGAACTCGGCATGGCTTGAGAAGCCGAGCAGCCTGGCGCGGTCGGCGCGCAGCTTGACGATCTCGGCGATGACCGCGTTCGTGTCGTTGGCGCCGCCATTGTCGCCCCGGTTGACGAATGCGCGCCACACCTTCTCGCGCAGAGCGCGGTTGTCGGCGTAGGTCAGGATGGGATCGACCGCCGAGCGGGTGTTGACGATCGCAAAGCTGCCGGCCGGGAGCTTGCGTTCCGCCGCCGCCGAGGCCGCGGCGGCCTTGACGTCGGCGGGGACGCCATTCAGCTCCGCCGCGGCGACGCTGATGTAGCTGCTCTCGTCGGCGAGCACCTTCTCGCCGAAGACCGCGAACTTCCCGGCCAGCTCGGAATTGTAGGCGGTCAGCTGCCGCTTCTGCTCGGGCGACAGATTGGCGCCGCGGCGCACGAAGCTGTCGTAGAGCCGGGTTACCAGCCGCTGCTGCTTGGCGTCGAGGCCGGCGCTGGTCCGGGCCTCGTAGACCGTCTTGATGCGCTGGAAGAGCTTCGGATTGAGGATGATCTCGTCGCCGGCGGCGGAGAGCTTGGGCGACCATTCCTTCTCGAGCGCCTGATAGGCCGGAGTAGTCATGTTGTCGGTCATCACGCCGAAGATCGAAAGGACCCGGTCGAGCCGCTCCCCGACCTTCTCCAGCGCTTCAACGGTGTTGGCGAAGGTCGGCGCTTCCGCGCTGGCGGCGATCGCGAGAACTTCGCGCCGCTGCTCGTCGATGGCGAACTGGATCGCCTCGGGGAAGAGCTCGGGCGTGACCTTGTCCCAGGGCGGAACGCCGTCATAGGGGCCGGTCCAGTCGGCGAGGAGAATATTGTCGGGGACGTCAGCTTCGTCCAACGCCGCTTCTATCGCGGCCGCAGCAGCCGCATCCTCTGGCGTGCTGGCGGTTGTCTCGGTCGCGTCCACGGTGTGGGTGGTGCTGCAGGCCGCAAGCATGAGCGTGGCGGCGCCGGCCAGGAAAATCGGCTTCATCTCTATCTCCACTGATCGTGCGGCGCCTTGAGCGCGGGCCGCGTTCGGATGGCCGTCTATAGAGCGCAAAATGAACCCACTGCAACGCGATCGAAAGCCTCCGCGCCTTTCCAGCCGCCGCGCTTTCGGGCATGATCCCGGCAAGGGGGATTCATGGGCGATTGGGGCCTTGATGCGGTGCTGGAGAAGGAGCGGCTGATCGTCGCTTTGCCCTTCCTTTTGCTCGTCATCGCCATGTTCCAGACCAGGGTGAACCGGATGCGCGGAGTGGCCGCAATCGCCGCAGCCGCCGGACTGGTCACTTCCCTGGCCATTGCGAAGGCGCCCCTGCTCGCCATCGGCTGGGGCACGCTCCTCGCCGCGACCCTGCTGCTGCTCGCTCGTCGCCTGCTCAGCAACAAGAGGGTTCGCTTCACGTCCGAGGAAGAGCCGATGGTCGCGCACCTGCTCGCGGACCTTTCTCCGAGCCGGGCGCGCCACCTGCTCGATCAGGGCTTCTGGCTCTCCGGACATGCCGGCGACGTCCTGACCCGCGAGGAGGAACCGGTCGGTCACCTCTTCTATCTCGCCTCGGGCGAGGCCCGGGTGACCAGCCACGGGCTGCAGGTCGGAATGTGCCGCGCGGGAGACCTGATCGGCGAGATCACGGTCCTGTCGGGCGAGCGGGCCAGCGCCACCGTCACGCTGACCGGTCCGGCGCGCTTCTGGTGCGCGCCGGCCAATGTGCTCCGCCCCTATCTGGACGCGCACGAAGCCGTCCGCCATGCGCTCGAGCACGGCTTCGCCACGTCGCTCCAGGCCAAGCTTCGAGCGACCAACGACATGATCGTCGAGGGCGCGGAGGCGGCCGCGCGGGCATAAGCCTCGTCGACAATCGGGCCGCCTCGCGGCGTCACCCTGAACTTGTCTGCCCTGGACTCGATCCAGGGTTTCAGGGTCCAGGTCTCCGCCCGCACCGAAGCTCGCCGCTGGATGCTGAACCAGGTTCAGCATGACGTACGGGATTGACCGGCCCGATCTGATTCGTTTCGGCGCGGGCACGGAGTCGTTCGGCGCAAAAATCGTGCCCGGCCATGGCGTTATGCGCGCGGGTCGGCGAGACTCCCGAACATGAGATCCGGCGGGGGAAGCCTGTGCTCAATATCTTGATCGTGGAGGACGAGCCCCTGCTTGCGGACACCCTGAAGCGGCTGGTCGAGCTCAATCCTCTTTTCGCGGTCACCGCCATCGCCGACGATCTGCCGAGCGCGATGGAGGCGCTCGAAATTCAGAAGCCCGATCTGGCGCTCGTCGACCTTCAGCTCGCCAATATGACGAGCGGATACAGCGTCGCCGCCAAGCTCCACGATAGGGGCGTCGCGTGCCTGTTCACGACCGGCCGCGCGCCCGGCTTCCCGCTTCCCGACCTGGCCCTGGGCTGCCTTCGAAAGCCGTTCCAGGAGGAGGATCTGGTCCGCGCACTGACCGAAGCCGAGGACATCATTCGCGGCCGGCAGAAGGTGACGCTCAGGCAAAGGCTGCCGGAAACGCTTCAGCTCTATTCGGACGATCGGCAGCCGGTGGATGAGTCGCAAAGGGGATGGCTCCCGACGGTCAGCCGGCGCCGCTCGCTGCGGGCTCGCCTGTGGAGGCTCCTGCGCCGGCCGTCCGCGTTCCGGAGCGCCGCGCGCGCGGGCTGAGGCCCGCCGGCTTGACTCCGCTCCCGCCGCCATGCGTTCTCGCCGCTAACGGGGGAGACGCACATGTCGGTAGCGGCGATCGACGGCACGCTCGAGGCGGCCAATCTGAAGCGCAGGGTGCGCAACATCTCGGTCTATGACAGCATCACCATCCGGCGCGACGGCGGCGGCGAGGAAAGGCTGGGCAAGACGATCGTGTCGAACCCGGTCGCCGACGCGCTCGAGCCAGGCACGCGCGGACGTTTCTACACCTACGCCTCGATCGATCATAAGGGGCTTCACGGAGTCCGCACCGCGGACAAAGCCGTCTACGATTTCCCGCGGAACAACGAGAAGCTCATGCTGGTCGTGCTCGCGGTCAACCTCGTCTGGCTGGTCGGCGGAATCCTGTATGACGGGCGCGCCAGATACCTGCCGCTCGCCCTGGTCGTGCTCGCGGCGGTCGTCTATCCGCTCTATCGCAAGACGCGCGTCGAGACTCAGCGCCAATTCGAGGCGGATGCGTCCGCGGCCATTCCGGCCTAGCGCCGCGATTCCCGCCAGATCATCAGCGAAAGGGTCGCCGCGACGAGCGCGACGACCGCGCTGACCCACAAGGGAACCGAATTTCCGTTGACGACGATCTCCAGGCCGCGGACGAACCGGAACACATGAACCAGCGCGAGCAGCGCCAGCATGATCACGGCGATTGTGGTGAACGGTTTCATGGCGCCCCTCCCCTGCGGTTCAGTCTCCCACGTGCTTCTTCGGCGGGCCCTCGTCGCGCCTGCGGATGACGAGATTCCGGATCTCGGTCATGTCCTCCATGGCGAAGCGAATGCCCTCGCGGCCAAGTCCGCTGTCCTTTACGCCCCCATAAGGCATGTTGTCGACGCGGTAGGACGGCACGTCGTTGATCACCACTCCGCCAACCTCGAGCCGGTCCCAGGCATCGAACATTTTGAACAGGTCGCGGGTGAAGATCCCGGCCTGGAGGCCGAACTTGCTGTCGTTCACCTCATCGAGGGCAGCGTCGAAATCGGTGAAGCTGGACAGGATCGCGACCGGACCAAACGCCTCCTCGCGGTAGACATTGGCCGAGCGGTCCACGCCCTCGAGCAGGGTGGCTTCGAGCATCGCCCCGTCCCTCTTGCCGCCGACGAGCAGTTTCGAGCCGCCCTCCACCGCTTCGCGAATCCAGTTGTCGAGCCTCTGCGCCTCCTTCACGTCGATCATCGGACCGATGAAGGTCTTCCGATCGTGGGGATTGCCCGCGACCAGGGTCTTCGTCTTCTCGACGAGGCGTCTCTTCAGCTCTTCATAGACGTCGGCGTGGATGATGATCCGCTGCACTCCGATGCAGGACTGGCCCGACTGGTAGAAGGCGCCGAAGACGATCCTCTCGACCGCGTCGTCGAGGTCGGCGTCGGAATCGACGATCACCGCCGCGTTTCCGCCGAGCTCCAGGACGACCTTCTTCTTGCCGGCCTTGGCCTTGAGGTCCCAGCCGACCCCCGGCGATCCCGTGAAGCTGAGCAGCTTCAGGCGATCGTCCTCGGTGAAGAGGTCGGCGCCGTCGCGGTGCGCCGGAAGGATCGAGAAGGCGCCTTTCGGCAAGTCGGTCTCGGCCAGGACCTCGCCGATGATGATCGCGCCCAAAGGCGTCCGGCTCGCCGGCTTCATCACGAAGGGGCAGCCGACCGCGATCGCGGGGGCGATCTTGTGGGCGGCGAGATTGAGCGGGAAATTGAACGGCGCGATGAAGCTGCACGGGCCGATCGGCACCCGCTTCCAGATCCCCTGATAGCCGCGGGCGCGCTTCGATATGTCGAGCGGCTGGACCTCGCCGGTCATCCGGACCGATTCCTCGGCGGCGATCCGGAATGTGTCGATCAGCCGGGTGACCTCGCCCTCGGCATCGGCGATCGGCTTCCCGGCCTCGACGCAGAGCGCATAGGCAAGCTCGTCGAACCTCTCCTTGAAGCGGTCCACGCAATGCTGGAGAACCGCCTGACGCTCGTAGCTCGCCAGCCGCGCCATGGGCTCGGCCGCCTCGACGGCGGCGGCGATCCCCGCATCGATCGTCGCAGCGTCGGCGATCGCGCAGCGGAACGCGACCTTGCCGGTAAACTTGTCGGTGACCTCGAGGTCCGCGTTCGGCTGCTTCGCCTCGTTGGCGAGGTAGAGGGGGTAGGTGTCTTTCAGCTTGGTCATTCTATTACCTCGTCATCCCGGCGAAGGCCGGGATCTCGTGGAGCAGGTCCGTGCGTTTCCGACCTGAGATCCCGGCCTCCGCCGGGATGACGGCCGATCAGAGCGCCGCGCTCAGCTCCTTGATCTCCTTGTTGAGGATCCGGTCGTTGTCCGAATAATCGACCGGGCAGTCGATCAGATGGACCCCGTCGGTGCTCAGGCACTCGCGAAGCAGGGCCGGCAGCCCCTCCGCGCTCTCCACGCGGTGGCCGAACGCGCCATAGGCTTCGGCATATTTGACGAAGTCGGGATTGCCGTAGGTCAGGCCCCAATCCTTGAAGCCCATATTGGCCTGCTTCCAGCGGATCATGCCGTAGCTGCCGTCGTTGAGGACCAGCACGGTGATGTTGAGCTTGAGCCGGACGGCGGTCTCCATCTCCTGGCTGTTCATCATGAAGCCGCCGTCTCCGCAGATCGCCATCACCTTTCGGCCCGGATAGACCATCGCCGAGGCCATGGCCGAAGGAAGGCCCGCCCCCATCGTCGCAAGGGCGTTGTCGAGCAGGACGGTGTTGGGCATTCGCGCGGCGTAGTTGCGCGCGAACCAGATCTTGTAGACTCCGTTGTCGAGACAGATGATCCCGTCGGGCGGCATCGCGTCGCGGATCTGCTGCACGAGGCAGGCCGGGAAGATCGGGAAGCGCATGTCGGTGCACATCGAATCCCGGTGCGCGATCTCCGCCTGGCGCGCCTTCAGCATGAAGTCGCAATTCCAGCTGCCGGACGGGACGATGTCCTCCTTGATCTGCCAGATGGCATTGGCGATGTCGCCGATCACCTCGATCTGGGGGAAATAGACCGGATCGACCTCGGCTGTGTTGGTGCTGACGTGGATCACGTCTGCGCCGTCCGGCTTCATGAAAAAAGGCGGCTTCTCGATCACGTCGTGGCCGACATTGATGATCAGGTCCGCTGCCTCGATCGCCCGATGGACGAAATCGCCCGCGGACAAAGCCGCGCAGCCGAGGAACTTGGGGTGGAGCTCGTCGATCACGCCCTTGCCGAGCTGGGTGGTCACGAACGGAATGCCGGTCTTCTCGATCAGCTGGAGGAGCATCCGGCTGGTCATCTTGCGATTGGCGCCGGCACCGATGACCATGATTGGAGCGCGCGCTTGCTCGATCCGCTTCACCGCAGCGCGAACAGCCTTTTCGTCGGCGGCCGGCCTTCGGACGAGACTCGCCTTCAGCGGCCGCGAGTCGGTCTTCTCCTCGGCAATGTCCTCGGGAAATTCGAGATGGACAGCGCCGGGCTTCTCCTCCTCTGCGAGTCGGAATGCCTCGCGGACCCGGCTCGGAATATTGTCCGACGAGGCGAGCTGGTGGGTATATTTGGTGATCGGCCCCATCATCGCGACGACGTCGAGGATCTGGAATCGGCCCTGCTTCGATTTCTTGATCGGCTTCTGGCCGGTGATCATCATCATCGGCATCCCGCCCAATTGGGCATAAGCCGCGGCGGTGACGAAATTGGTCGCGCCGGGTCCGAGAGTCGCCAGGCAGACCCCGGTCTTGCCGGTATGGCGGCCGTAGGTCGCGGCCATGAAGCCGGCGCCCTGCTCGTGGCGGGTCAGGATCAGCTTTATCGAGTCGGAGCGCGACAGGCTGTCCAGGAAATCGAGATTCTCCTCGCCGGGCACTCCGAACACATATTCGACGCCCTCTTCCTCGAGGCACTGGATGAACAGGTCCGAAGCCTTGGTCATGTCGAGTCCCCCGAATAGAGGCCAAGCGGTCTATCCGCCTTTCCTTGCGCTGTCACTCGGTCGGATCGCGCTTGAAAAGCCCGCCGGGCTTTGGGAGAACCGGTGGAGAAACGCGGGCTTCGGGAGTGCGCCGAAGCGGTTTCGGGGAGCGAGATGGGGCGCAGCCGTAATCTGGCGATCGGTTCGGCGGCGGGAGCACTGCTCCTCTCGATCTTCCTGCTCATCCTCGTCATTCGTCCGACCGATGCCTCGGCACTTCAGAACGGGAGCGGATTCGCCCATGTCGGAGTCGCGAGTTGCGCCGGGTCGACCTGCCACGGGCGAAGCGAGGCGGACGGAAAGATCGTCCGCCAGGACGAATTGAGAAGCTGGCAGGACGAATCGAGCCCGGCCGGGGCGCACAGCCGTGCCTGGCGGGTCCTGACCGAGCCGCGCTCGCGGGCGATCGCCGCCCGGCTCGGAATCGGGCAGGCCTCGAGCGCGCCAATGTGCCTCGGCTGCCACGCCGCCCCGGTCGCGCAGAGCCGTCGGGGCCCGCGCTTCCAGCTGTCGGACGGAGTCGGCTGCGAATCCTGTCACGGCGCCGCGGGCGGCTGGCTTGCGAGTCATTATGCGGTGGGCGGCACCCATGCCTCGAACGTGTCGCGCGGAATGGTGCCGCTCGAAGATCCGCGCGCACGCGCGTCCGTCTGTCTCGATTGCCATTATGGAGGCGGCGATCCCGGCCAGTTCGTGAACCACCGGATCATGGCGGCCGGCCATCCGCGGCTCTCGTTCGAGCTCGACCTTTTCTCGACCCTCCAGCAGCATCACAACGAGGATGGCGACTACGTCCGGCGCAAGGGGCGAAGCGACGGAGTCCGCATGTGGGCGGTCGGCCAGACCATGGCGCTCGAGCGTTCGCTCGGCCTGTTCTCGGGACCGCGCGGCGCCGAGGGAATTTTCCCCGAATTCTATTTCTTCGACTGCCATACCTGCCACCGCCGGATCTCCGACGATCCGCGCTTCGATCCGGACAGCGAGGCCAATCCGGGCCGGCCGATCCCCGCGGGTATGCCGGCCTTCAACGACGAGAACATGATCATGCTCTCGGCCGCGGCGCGAATCGCCGCGCCCGGCCTCGCGACGCGCTTCGACCGCGACAGCCGCGCCTTCCACGCCGCGCTCGCCAGGGACCGCGGCTCCGCGGTCGCGGCGGCGGCCGTGCTTCGCGAAAGCGCCAGGGCACTGGGCTCGGCTTTCTCGGCCGGTGGAATCAGCCGGGCGCAGACGTTCGAGATCATCGACTCGATCGCCGGCAATGCAGTTTCGCCGCGCTTCACCGATTATGCCGGGAGCGTCCAGGCAGTGATGGCGGTGGACACATTGCTTTCGTCCCTGGTCTCGTCGGGCGCGGTCAGCGACGGCGCGTCGCAGTCGATCCGCTCCGACATCAACGCCGCCTATCGCGCCGTGCGCGATCCCAATGCCTTCAACGCGAGGGACTTCCGGGCGAGCCTCGGACGCGCGGCGGCGGCGATCAGGAGGCTGAAGTGAGTCGCTGTTCCTCCCGTTCGAATCCCCCCTCCCGGATTTCCGGGAGGGGGCCAAGGGGAGGGCCCGAGCGAGAAGCGCGAGCTCCCTTCGCGGCAAAAGAAAGAGCCCACCCCCAGCCCCTCCCGGAAATCCGGGAGGGGAGAAAGAGGGCGGTTGGCTGGATCGCCATGGCATCGCTCGTCCTCGCCTCCTGCGGCGGCGGGGGCGGCGGCGGAGGCGGCGGGGGCGGTGGCAACCCACAGCCGCAGCCTCCCAATCCGCCTCCCACGAACACCAAGGTCTACGACGTACCCGCGCAGGAGGCGCTGACCCAGGCCGAGGTCGGCCAGATCATCGCCCAGGCAGTGGCCGAGGCGCAGGCGCGGAGCGAGCCGGCCACGATCGCGGTGGTCGACCGGGTCGGCAACGTTCTGGCCGTGTTCGCGATGAACGGCGCCAATCCGCGCCTGTCCGTCCCCCGTGGCCCGAACGGAAGCACGCACGATCTTCAGGGGATCGATGTTCCGGGCGCGGTCGCCGGAGCGATCGCCAAGGCGATCACCGGCGCATACCTTTCTTCGGGCGGAAACGCCTTCTCGACCCGAACCGCGAGCATGATCGTCCAGGAGCATTTCCCGCCCTCCGCCGCCGCGCGCGGTCTGGAGAGTGGACCGCTCTTCGGAGTCCAGTTCAGCCAATTGCCCTGCTCGGACCTCAGCGCCCGGTTCAACGGCAATGTCGGAAATGCGGGCTTCATCGGCCCCAAGCGCTCGCCGCTCGGCCTCGCCGCCGATCCGGGCGGCTTTCCGCTCTACAAGAACGGAGTCGTGGTCGGCGGCGTCGGGATCATGGCGGACGGAATCTACGGCTTCGATCCCGAGGTCCAGGACGTCGACAGGGACGGCGAGGAGATCATCGCACTGGCGGCGAGCGGCGGCTTCGCGGCCGCGGCCGAGATCCGCGCCGAGCGGATCAGCGTCGACGGCACCTTGCTCCGTTTCTCCGACGCCGACGTAAACGATCTCGCCCGCCAGCCGTCGCAGGCGCCCGGCTTCGCGGCGATCAACGGCACGGCCGGAAACCTCGTCTCCGTCCTCGGCTATTACGATTCCGCCGCCGGCCTGATCGCGGGCCGGGCCTATGGGACCGAAGCGTCGGGAATCCGGGCGGCGACCGGGGCGGAATTCTCCGACGACGACGCTTTCGTCCTGAGCAACGGATCGGGCGGCAATCGCTATCCGGTCCGCGCCGGAACCGACGGAAGGCTCAGCGCCGCCGAGGCCCAAGCGCTTCTCGAGGAAGCGTTCAAGGTGATGAGCTCGGCGCGGGCTCAGATCCGCCGGCCGCTCGACAGCCGGGCGCAGGTCACCATCTCGCTGGTCGACAGCGAAGGCAATGTCCTGGGGATCGTCCGTTCGCCCGACGCGCCGATCTTCGGGATCGACGTGTCGCTCCAGAAGGCGCGGACCGCCATGTTCTTCTCGAGCGCACAGGCGGCGGCGCAATTGCTCGGCGATCCGGATGCCGACGTACGCGCCTTCGTCCCCGCCGCTCGAACCTTCTTCAACGATCCCTCCGCCTTCACCGGCGCCGTCGCCTTCTCCGACCGAGCCATCGGCAACATCTCTCGGCCTTATTTCCCCGACGGCGAGCTCGGGCGGCCGCCCGGTCCGCTCTCCCGGCCGGTGACCGAGTTCAACCCCTTCTCGACCGGGTTCCAGTCGGCATTGATCGAAGCGGACGTGCGCGCCCATATCGGCTTCATCCTGGGCGCGCCGGGCGACGTCCCGGCCCAATGCACCCGTGGACCGGCACCGGGCCGGATCGCCAACGGAATCCAGATCTTCCCCGGCTCGGTGCCGGTCTATCGCGGATCGCAGCTGATCGGCGGCCTCGGAGTGTCGGGCGACGGCATCGACCAGGACGACATGATCAGCTTCCTGGGCACCCACAACGCGGGCATTCGCCTCGGCGGCTTCGGCAATGCCGACCCGGCGAAGCGGGCGGACCAGATCGTCATTCCGGTCGGCCAGGGCGTTCGGCTCCGCTACGTCAGCTGCCCCTTCGCCCCGTTCCTCGGAAGCACCGACCAGAATGTCTGCCAGGGAAAATAGGTGATCCTGTCGGCGCCTCTGGTTTCCCTGCTTGCGTCAGCGAGCATGCCTGCCGCCATTCTCCCCTCGCGATACACCCTCTCCCCGGCGGGGAGAGGGCAGGGTGAGGGGGAGCGAGCGCCAGCGAGCGTCCAAAGTTGGCGACTATTCTCGGAGGCCGAACCCCCTCACCCCTCCCTCTCCCCACCGGGGAGAGGGGGCTTCTGGCTCGTGCAGCAGGAACCGCCATGGCCCGAGCCCCGCCTCGACCAGCCTGGAGAGCAATCCCAACCGGACGACGAAGACCCGGACGAGCCCGGCCGCCGCCGCCCGGGCATTCCGCAGAGCGAGCTCGAGGACGCGGTCAGCCAGGACAATCCGGGCGCGATCCGGGCGCCGCCGCCGGAGGCCTTTCCGACCGATCACATCCCGGTGCCCGACCGTTGGCGGCTGATCGAGTCGCTCGGGATCGTGAAGGAGCGAAGCTTCGATCCCTATCACCAGAACACTTACAAGGGAGACCGTCCGCTCTGCATCCCGAGCCGGGAAGAACAGGAACGGCGGCGGGCGCTCCGCGAGGCCGCCGACCGGGAAGGCAAGCCGCGTCCGCCCGGAAGCGCGAGATGCCGGACCCCGCGATTCCTGGGCCTGGAGGAGGACGACTGGTTCCTCGTCGTGAATGCGGTGTCCGACACCGTCGTCGAGCCGCGCACCTTCCCGATCCCGGTCGGCGTGCAGACCACCCAGAATCCGGGCAGCATCGACGTGTTCGGCAAGAACGACAGCCTGGTCCTGTCGCAGACCTTCATCGGCGGAATCGCCCTGATCAAGGGCTCCACCGCCTACATGCCGCCGCACATCGAATATCGGCTGACCCTCGCTCTCAACTTCAATTATGTCGACGTATCCGAGCGGCGGGTCCTGTTCGTCGAGCCGAGCAAGGGGACGAGCCGCTTCGACCAGTTCCTGGGGGTCCAGGAAGCCTTCGTCGACTATCATTTGCGCAACGTCTCCGACCGCTACGATTTCGACAGCATCCGAGTCGGGATCCAGCCGTTCCAGCTCGATTTCCGGGGCTTCCTGTTCAACGATCAGCAATTGGGAGTCCGGCTGTTCGGCAACCGCGACAATAACCGCTTCCAGTACAATCTCGCCGCGATCTGGCGGCTCGAGAAGGACACGAACAGCGGGCTGAACGACGTCACCCAGAGCCCGCGTCAGGACTGGATCGTCCATGCCAATCTCTATCGCCAGGATTTCCCCTTCGTCGGGCTGACAAGCCAGGCCAGCGTCACCTGGAACGCCAACCGGGAGCGCGGCGACATCGAGGTGGACGATAACGGCTTTCCGGTCCGCCCGGCCCTGATCGGCAACCTCCGCGCCCGCAATTACGACGTCTTCTATCTCGGCTATAATGCCGACGGGCGGATCGGCCGGATCAACCTCTCGGCCTCCGCCTATGCCGCTTTGGGCTGGGACCGGGACAACATCTTCACCGGCGAGACGGGCAAGATCCGATCCTTCTTCCTCGCCGCCGAGCCGAGCTACGATCTGAACTGGATGCGGTTCCGGGGCTCGTTCCTGTTCGCGAGCGGCGACGGCGAGCCGTTCGACGATCATGAGAGCGGCTTCGACGCCATCTTCGAGAACCCGATCTTCGCGGGCGCCGACACCAGCTACTGGATCCGCCAGACCATCCCCTTCGCGGGAGGCGGACGGGCGGTTTCGATCAACGGCCGAAACGGGATCCTCAACTCGCTCCGGTCGTCCAAGGAACAGGGCCAGTCAAACTTCAACAACCCCGGCACGATCCTGCTCGGGGCGGGCGCCGATTTCGACCTGACTCCGGAGCTGAGGCTGAGCGGCAATCTCAACCATCTCTGGTTCCACAAGACCGCCATCCTCGAGGCCCTGCGCAACGAAGGCAGCATTCCGCGCTCGATCGGCTTCGACGCGTCCGTGGCGGCGATCTGGCGGCCCAAATTCACCCAGAACATCGTCCTTCGTGCTTCGGCGGCGGTGCTCCAGCCCGGCAAGGGCTTCCGCGACCTCTTCTTCAACAGCGACGGCGACAAGAGATATTATTCCGTCCTGTTCAATGCGATCCTCACTTACTGATGGCGTGGCTGAGGCGCCTTCTCACACATTCTCGTCACCCCGGCGCAGGCCGGGGTCTCGTCGGGAAGTGCCGTGTCCTCGCTGGGATCCCGGCCTTCGCCGGGATGACGGCATTAGTCGCGGTTCTGGCTTCACCCCTCATCGCCGCCGGAGGCGAGAAGGCCGTCGAGCGCGACTACAGCCTGGTCCGCGCGGCGCCGGCGCCACGCACCCAGGAGTGGGATTCGGCCGAAGCGAAGAGCGCCGGCTGCGTCTCCTGCCACACGGACAGCGACGCGAAGACCATGCACCGCAGCCAGGCGGTGGTGCTCGGCTGCGTCGACTGCCATGGCGGCAATGCCGCGGTGCGCGGCGATCCGGCGCTCGCCCATGACGACCCGGCCTATGTCGCGGCGCGCGACAAGGCGCACGTCCTGCCGCGCTACCCGCAAAGCTGGCACTGGCCGTCCAGCGCCAATCCGAAGCGCAGCTACACCCTGCTCAACATCGAGAGCCCCGAGTTCGTCCGCTTCGTGAACCCGTCGGACTATCGGGTCGCGCGCGACAGCTGCGGCGCCTGCCATATCGAGACGATCGAGGCGGCCGAGCGCTCGCTCATGTCGACCGGGGCGATGCTGTGGGGCGGCGCGGCCTACAATAACGGCATCGCGCCGATGAAGAATTACATCTTCGGCGAGGCCTATACGCGAAGCGGCGAGCCGGCCCGGATCGTCGCGCCGACCGGCGCGGAGGGCCTGACCGAGGCGCAGCGCGATCGCGGCGTGCTTGCCGAACTCTATCCCCTGCCGACCTGGCACGTCACCCCGCCCGGCGACATCTTCAGGGTGTTCGAGCGCGGCGGGCGGACGATCGGAACCCAGTTCCCCGAGATCGGCCTCCCCTCCCCGTCCGGATCGATCCAGAGGCTCGAGGAATCGGGGCGGCCGGACATCCGCCAGTCGAACCGCGGTCCGGGCACCGGCCTTCGGGTCGCGATCCCGATCCTGAACATCCACAAGACCCGACTCAACGACCCCTTCATGTGGTTCCTCGGCACCAACGACCAGCAGGGCGACTATCGCCATTCGGGCTGCGCCGGCTGCCATGTCGTCTACGCCAACGACCGCGAGCCGAGGCACAGCCTGACCTGGGCGAAGCATGGCCGCGACGGCCAGACCGCGACGGTGGACCCCACGATCAGGGACAAGGTGGAGCATGGAGGCGGCGATGCGCACGGCAGTTCCCCGTCGGGACGAAGTCGACCGAAGGTCAACGCCGGGGCCCAGACGGGCCATGCCGAGCACTCGGAAGAAGCAGGACTGGACCCCGGCCTACGCCGGGGAACGAATGGTGGCTCGGGAGAGGCCTCTCGGGAAAAGGGGCACCCCGTCGAGCATCGCTTCACGCGGGCGATCCCGACGTCGCAGTGCATGACCTGCCACATGCACCAGCCCAACATCTTCCTGAACTCCTACTTGGGCTACACGATGTGGGATTATGAATCCGACGCGGACCTGATGTGGCCGGGGCCGGAGAACCGCCTCCCCGCCCCCCACGGCCAGGAGGACAGATACCGCAAGCAGAAATATCCGACCGCGGCCGAGGTCCATGAGGTGCTCGAGCGCAATCCCGAGGCGGCGGCGCCGCGCGGGCTGTGGGCGGACGAAGACTTCGTCAGGACCGTCTACGAGGAGGTAAATCCGCGCGCGCGCCATACCCAGTTCGCCGACTATCACGGCCATGGCTGGAACTTCCGGGCCGTGCTCAAGCGCGACCGCGAAGGCAATCTGCTCGATGCCGCCGGCAACAGGGTCGATCCCGACGATCCCGACAAGTTCAGGCGCGAGAATGAGGGCCTGTTCGTCCAGCCCGGCACCAATCCGGGCAAGGCGGTCCATATGATGGACATCCATGCCGAGAAAGGCATGCAATGCGCCGACTGCCATTTCAGCCAGGACAGCCATGGCACCGGCTATATTTACGGCGAGGTCGCGAATGCGATCGAGATCGGCTGCCGCGACTGCCACGGCACCGCCACCGCCGAGCCCAATTTGCTCACCTCGGGTCCGGCCGCGCCGCCCAAGGGCAACAATCTCGCGCTTCTTCGAAACGAGGACGGGCGGCGGCGCTTCGAATGGATGAATGACGAGAACGGCCGCCGGGTGCTGATTCAGCGCTCGGTGGTAGATCCCGAGCTCGAATGGCGGGTGAAGCTGGTCAAGGACAGCGTCGATCCGGCAAGCCCCGATTTCAACCTCAAGGCAGCGCGCGCGAAACTGATGTCGCGCGAAGGCGCGGAGACTGGGCGATATTCGTTCGGTAGCGGCGTGGCGCAGGCCAATCTCGCCCACAAGCCGGAGGAGATGGCCTGCTTCACCTGCCACCTGAGCTGGACGACGAGCTGCGCCGGCTGCCACCTGCCGATCGAGGCGAACTGGAAGACGAGAAGCCACAAATATGACGGCATCGAGACCCGCAACTTCGCGACCTACAATCCGCAGGTCGCCCGCGACGACATGTTCCAGCTCGGCCGCCACCAGACGACGAAGGGCAACATCATCGCGCCGGTGCGCTCGACCTCGGCGCTGATCCTGTCGTCGACCAACATCAATCGCGAGCGGATCTACGTCCAGCAGCCGCCGATCAGCGCGATCGGCTTCTCGAGCCAGGCCTTCGCGCCCCATTTCCCGCACACGGTGCGGACGACCGAGACCAAGCAGTGCAGCGACTGCCACGTCTCCGAGGCCAACGACAATAATGCGATCATGGCCCAGCTTCTGCTGAACGGGACCAATTTCGTGAACTTCGTCGGGCTTCACGCCTGGGTCGGGCTCGAGGACGGTTTCGAGGCGGTGCGGGTGACCGAATGGGACGAGCCTCAGGCGGTGCTGGGATCCTATCTGCAGCGCTTCGCCTATCCCGATTATTGGCGGATGCACGTCGAGCGCAACAAGCGCGAGCTGGTGAACTGGACTCGCGGCAAGACCTTCGACGGCAGGAAGAGCGGCGAGACCCATCCGCTCGAGGAGTTTCGCAACATCGTCCAGGGCACGGGCGGCGCGGTTCGCTGCCTCCAGCACCGCGGCGAATATATGTTCCTGGCCGAGGGCAAAGGCGGCTTCCGGGTCTACGACATCGCCAATATCGGCAACAAAGGGACTTCGGAGCGGATCGTCACCGCGCCCTTCTCGCCGCTCGGCCACGATGCGCGGGTCGACACCAGGAACGCGACCTGCATGGCGCTCCCGACCAACCAGCCGATCAATCCGCTCCGCAATACCGAGGCGATGCGCGCGGCCAACCAGGAGCAGCCCTTCCACCCGCTCTACGATTATGCGGTCGTGACCGACTCCGAGGAGGGCCTGGTCCTCGTCGACGTCACCACCTTCGCCGACGGCAATCCGCGCAACAATTTCCTCAAGCGCTCGGCGACCTGGAACGAGAATGGCGTGCTCGCCGGCGCCCGGCACGTCACTCTGGCCGGCCACATCGCCTATGTTACGGCCGCCGCCGGGCTGATCGTGGTCGATCTCGACGATCCGCTGAAGCCGCGGCATCTCGTCACGATCCCGCTCACCGACGCGCGCGCATCGGCGCTTCAGTTCCGCTACCTCTGGGTGACCGACTCCGAGGGGCTGAAATTGTTCGACGTGACCCGGCTCGGCGATCCACGGCCGGTTCCGTCCGGGACGGTGCCGCTCGCCGACGCGCGCAAAATCTATCTCGCCCGGACCTATGCCTATGTCGCGGCAAAGCGGGAGGGTCTTGCGATCGTCGACATCACCCGGCCGGAAGCGCCGGCCCTGTACCGCAAGGTGGATTTCGACGGAGCGATGAACGACGTCGAGGACGTCATCGTCGGCTCGACCAACGCCTCGCTCTTCGCCTACGTCGCCGACGGAAGGAACGGCATGAAGGTGCTCCAGCTCACCAGCCCGGACAGCCAGCCCAATTTCTACGGCTTCTCACCCGCGCCGATGCCCGAGCTGATCGCCTGGGCGAAGACTCCCCGTCCCGCGCTGGCCCTGTCCAAGGGCCTCGACCGCGACCGCGCCGTCGACGAGACCGGAGGCCAGATCGCCGTGTTCGGAAGGCTTGGATCGCGCCCATTCTCCCGGACGGAGATGGAGCGGATGTACCTCAACAGCCGGGGGCTGCCCTACAAGGTGCGCGACACCGGCACGATGCAGGACTGGGTCGGCAGGCGCTAAAGCCTGAGCTTAGAGCGGTATGCGATCTGCTTGCATCAGATCGCCCGCTCTAAGTCGAGAGTATGCCGCGATTTCCGAGTCGTCGAACGATTCCGTTCGACTAGAAATCGCTCTAGCGAGTCGCGTTGTAGGCGAGCTGGTCCTGGGTGAGCTGGAAGCCGACCAGCACCTCGAAGCTGGCGCGGCGGACGGCCTCGCGGACGTTGGGATCGGCCATCGGGTCGATCGCGGCGTCGGCGTCGCCGGGCTTGCGCTCCCGGGTGATCTGGCGGCGCACGTCCTCGGGCAGGGTCACAGCGGCGCGCTGGACCTGGCTGGTCGCCGATCCCGTGGTCTGGGCACGAAGCTGGCCGTCCTCGAATCTCAGGCCGACGCGGCTGACGCTCTTGGTCTGGACGTTGGTGCCGCCCTGGACGACGACCGCGAAATAGGGAAGCACGACCTCGCGGGCGCCGCGGGGGTCGCGCCGCTGGGCCTGGACGTCGAAGGTCACGTTGGTGACGATGGTGGCGCCGGTCTCGTCGCAGGTCGAGCGCAGGTTGGTGATGTTGGCGACAACGTCGATCGCATTGGAATCGCGGCTGTTCTCGGGATTGAACAAGGTGACGTCGCCGGTCGCGGCCGGGATCGCGACGGCCGGACAGGCCGAGCGGATGACGATCACGCCGTTATCGGCGATCTGCCCTTCCCGGGCGCAGCCTGCGAGGATCAGGGTGACGAGAGCGGCGATCGCCGCCTTTGATTTGGACACTTCTCTTTCGATCCTTACGCTTCGACGTGGGCGGGAACGCGCCTACCGGATGGGCGGGATGATAGGAAGCGGGTTTCGTGCAGGCAAGATGAACGGACGCGTAACGACAGCGCGGCTCGTTCCATGCCCAGGCAAGGGAACGAGAGCTCGCCGGAAGGTTCAAAGGTTCAGCCGACGTGAGAGCGGAAACGTGCCGAGAGGCAGCCGGATTTTTCGGATTTTTCGGCTTACGGGGGGTCCGAAACACTTCCTCGAGCGTCCTGACCGGCCGTCCGTCCGCAGGTTGGGAATGGCTAGAGAATCAAAGAGCCGCATCGTGTGAGAACATAACATGAACGATCCTGTTTTGCAATGGGCTTTTCATGCTCTTTCGTACGGGCTCGGCCGCATCTGTGGACGCGCCGGGCCGATCATCCTACATCGCCGGCGATGACGGACCGCCCTCCCCTCCGGCTGCTGATCGCGGCGCCGCGCGGCTTCTGCGCGGGCGTGGACCGCGCCATCCGGATCGTCGAGCTCGCGCTCGATCGCCACGGCCCGCCCGTCTACGTGCGCCACGAGATCGTCCACAACCGCTTCGTCGTGGACGATCTGAAGGCCAAGGGCGCGATCTTCGTGAAAGAGCTGGACGAGGTGCCGGACGGCGCCCCGGTCGTCTTCTCCGCCCACGGAGTCCCGAAGGCCGTGCCGGCCAGCGCCGAGGAGCGCGGACTCGACTATCTCGACGCCACCTGCCCCCTGGTCTCGAAGGTCCACCGCCAGGCCGAGCGGATGGTCGAGCAGGGCCGGCACATCCTCTTCATCGGCCATTCCGGCCATCCCGAGGTCATCGGCACCTTCGGCCAGGTGCCAGAGGGCCGGATGACCCTGATCGAGACCGCCGCCGACGCCGAGGCGATCGCGCCCGATTCGCCCGCTAGCCTCGCCTTTCTCACCCAGACGACATTGTCGGTCGACGACACGGCCGAGATCGTCGCTATTCTCCAGCGCCGCTTCCCGGCGATCGCGGGGCCGCGCGGCGAGGACATCTGCTACGCGACGTCCAACCGCCAGGCCGCGGTCAAGGAGATAGCGGCGCATTGCCAGGCAATCCTGGTGATCGGCGCTCCGAACAGCTCCAACTCGGTGCGGCTGGTCGAGGTCGCCGAGCGCGAGGGCGCCCGAGCCCGGCTGATCGGCCGAGCCACCGACATCGATCTCGGCTGGCTCGAGGGCGTGACCGCGCTCGGAATCACCGCCGGCGCCTCCGCGCCCGAACTGCTCGTCCGCGAGGTCGTCGATTTCCTCCGCCTCCATTTCGACGTCACCGAGGAGGAGAGCGAGGGCGTGGTCGAGCGGATGGTGTTCAAGCTCCCCAGAGGGCTGGAAGCCGCTTGAGCAAGGTCGAGATTTTCACGGACGGTGCCTGCAAGGGCAATCCGGGCCCCGGCGGCTGGGGCGCGGTGATCCGTTCGGGCGAGCGCGAAAAAGAGATTTCGGGCGGCGAGGCCCTGACCACCAACAATCGCATGGAGCTTCTCGCCGCGATCCGCGCGCTCGAGGCGCTGAAGCGTCCCTGCGAGGTGACCCTCCACACCGACAGCGTCTATGTCCGCGACGGGATCACCAAATGGATCCATGGCTGGCGCCGCAACGGCTGGCGGACCGCGGACCGCAAGCCGGTCAAGAATGCCGAGCTCTGGCAGGAGCTGGTCGAGGCCGCCGCCCGCCACACGGTCGACTGGCGCTGGGTGAAGGGCCATAGCGGCCATCCCGAGAACGATCGGGCGGACGCGCTGGCGTGCGCCGAGGCGATGAAGTTCGCGCGGGGTTAGGACGGTCCGCTATGCGCCCATTTTGGTCATCGCGGCCTTCTGAAAACAGGGCGGAAGGCGGTCATTCAGACTCGTCGGCGGATCAGCGGGGACCTCTCAGTCGCGATAACGGACCGCGGCAATGAAGGCAGCCAAGGCGGGGGATTGCTGGCGGCGGCTCGGGTAGTAGAGGTGGTAGCCCGGAAACGGCGGGCACCATTCCTCGAGAACTGGCACGAGTTCGCCCGCGTCGATCTGAGCCTGCACGTAGTCGCGAGGCAGGTAACATAACCCGACGCCGTCAACAGCCGCCTGCCTGACGACGGCAATGTCGTTGACGACCAGTTGGCCCTCGACGCGCACGTTCACGGCCCGGCCGTCCTTTTCCAGATCCCAGACCGAGTTTCCACCTCTCGCCTGATGTCGCAGATTGATGCAGTTGTGATTGCCGAGGTCGTCGGGTGTGTGCGGCGACCCGTGAGTCTTCAAGTATCGGGGTGACCCAGCGACCGCCATTTGCATATCGGGACCGATGCGTACCGCAATCATGTCTTGAGCGAGCGTTTCGCCCAGGCGCACACCGGCGTCGAAACGCTCCGCGACAATGTCAACAAAGCCATTGTCGACCATCAGTTCGACCGTGAGGTCCGGATAGAGCGGGAGCAGTTTCGCCAAGGCGGGCATCAGGATGCTCTCGGCAGGTTGGTCGCCGGTCGTAATGCGCAGGGTTCCGGCCGGTTTATCGCGCAGTTCCGTAAGCCGGGCGAGTTCGTCAGTGACTTGGTCGAACTGTGGACCTACGCGCTCCAGCAGTCGCTCGCCCGGCTCAGTCGTCGAGACGCTACGGCTGGTTCGGGTCAGCAGGCGCACCCCCAGGCGTTCCTCGAGCTTCCGGATAGTATGGCTGAGAGCTGATGGGGAGACCCCGAGCTTGGCGGCCGCGCGGGTGAAGCTTCGCTCGCGCGCGACCGCAAGGAAGGCCACGAGGTCTGCCATGGTTTCCCGATGCATCGTTGAATCCTGCTCACAGCCGCATGCAGATCATAACGGGTAATCCGCATGATGTGGATGCCCTAAATGGGCTGCATGGAAACGACTCCTCTTCAAAGTCGGTCGCCGCAACACTCGGTTGAGCGCTCCCTGGTCGGCGGTTGGCCCGCGGTGTTTGCGCTGACGTTGTGCGTTTCGACGTTGATCGCGTCAGAGTTCATGCCCGTCAGCCTGCTCACGCCGATCGCCTCAGGCTTGCAGGTCAGCGAAGGGCAAGCAGGACAGGCCATTGCGGCTTCCGGCATCTTCGCGGTGATCACGAGCCTGCTCATCGCCTCGGCCAGCAGGAACCTTGACCGACGCGTCCTTCTGCTCGGTCTCACCGCATTGATGATCGCTTCCGGCGCGGTCGTCGCGCTGGCACCAAATTACATGGTCTTCCTGGCCGGGCGAGCCCTGCTCGGTGTGGTAATCGGCGGTTTCTGGTCGATGTCCACCGCGACCGTCATGCGACTGGTGCCGGAGGATGCCGTGCCGCGCGCTCTCGCGTTGCTCAACGGAGGCAATGCGCTGGCAACCACAATCGCCGCACCGCTGGGCAGCTACCTGGGTCAATACATCGGTTGGCGCGGCGCGTTCTTCTGCGTCGTCCCGCTCGCTGCCGTAACGTTTGCCTGGCTCTTCACGACGCTTCCAAGCATGCCCAATCGCGAGCGTGCGAGCGGTATTGCGGCTTTCCGGGTCCTTCGCCGTCCGCAGGTACCGCTCGGCATGCTCGCGGTCACGCTGTTCTTCATGGGACAGTTCGCCCTGTTCACGTACCTGAGGCCGTTCCTCGAAAGCGTAACGGCGGTCAACGTGACCACACTCTCGCTGATGCTGCTTGGCCTCGGCGTGGCCGGTCTGGGCGGGACCTACGCCATCGGGATCGCGCTCAAGCGATCGCTCTACGGGCTGCTTATTTCAATGCCGCTGGCGATGGCCATGATTGCGGGCGGGCTTGTCGCCGCTGGTCACTCCCCCATCACCGTCGCGGTCCTGCTCGTCCTGTGGGGCTTGATCGGCACCGCTGCGCCAGTCGCCTGGTGGACCTGGGTAAGCAGAGTCTTGCCGGGTGAAGCCGAGGCCGGCGGGGGTTTGATGGTGGCAGTCGTGCAGCTGGCGATCACCCTTGGCGCTGCTGTGGGCGGGATGCTGTTCGACCGCTGGGGCTACCAGGCCACCTTCCTGTCATGCGCCGCACTGCTGATTTCATCCGCTCTCGTCGCGTTCCTCGCCGCGCGCACATCGCACGCTGCCGATCGTCGCGCTGTCTACTCCCACGCCGCCACGGCGGCAGTCTGAAACCGGAGATACCGATGCAACACGCCTCACTCATCCCCGCGTCGCTGAGCCGGCGGGTCCTCATGCACGGCGGCTTACTCGCCGCCGCGGCGCTTACTTTTGCCGACGCCCAGCCAGCGTTCGCCCAATCCGAAGCGAACCAACCCAACGGAGCTACCATGCAGCTGACTCAAACTTGGGACAAAGTTTTTCCCAGGAGCGACAAGGTCGACCACCAGAAGGTCACCTTCACAAACCGTTACGGCATCATCCTCGTCGGCGATCTCTATCTTCCGAAGGATCGCGGTGATCGTCGCTTGCCGGCCATCGCAGTCGGTGGCCCTTTCGGCGCGGTGAAGGAACAGTCGTCCGGGCTGTACGCCCAGACCATGGCCGAGCGCGGCTTTGCCACCCTCGCCTTCGATCCATCCTATACCGGCGAAAGCGGCGGAGCCCCTCGCAACGTCGCTTCGCCCGACATCAACACAGAGGATTTCAGCGCCGCCATCGACTACCTCGGCCGTCACGCCTCGGTCGATCGTGAGCGGCTCGGCATTCTCGGCATCTGCGGTTGGGGCGGCATGGCGCTCAACGCGGTTGCCGTGGACAAGCGGGTCAAGGCCGTCGCCGTGAGCACCATGTACGACATGACCCGGGTGATGTCGAAAGGCTACAACGACAGCGTCACGCTCGAAGAACGAAGCATGACGCTGGAGCGACTCAGCCGCCAACGTTGGGAGGACGCTGAGAACGGCGCGCCGGCCTACGGTCCGCCCATGAACGAGCTCAAGGGCGGCGAAGCGCAATTCCTCGTCGACTACCACGACTACTACAAGACGCCCCGCGGCTTTCACCCGCGGTCGGTGAACTCGAATGGGTCGTGGACGGTCACCAACCCACTGTCGTTCATGAACATGCCGATCCTGAGTTACATCAAGGAAATCTCGCCCCGCCCGGTCCTGTTCGTGCACGGCGAAAAGGCCCACTCGCGGTATTTCAGCGAGACTGCATACGCCGCGGCCGCAGGGGCCAAGGAATTGGTGATCGTCCCGGGAGCGAACCACACCGACCTGTATGATCGGCTGGATGTGATCCCATTCAACAAGTTCACCTCCTTTTTCCAACAGCACCTCGCCGGAGACCGGTAATGAGAAAGTTGATTGCAGCCGCATGCGCGCTTCCGTTGCTGGCCTGTACGCCGGCGCCGACGCAGGCGAACTCTGGACAAAGTGACTCGGCAGAAACTGGCGGCGATGTCGCGGACGTCGGCGCGATGGAGGTCAGCCGGGCTTCGGTGCGACCACCTTCTGGAGGGTCAGGAGACCGGTTCACCGGCAACGTAACCATCACCCCTCTGTTCGACCCGAAGGGATCGTCGCAGGTCGGCGCGGCTCTGGTACGCTTCGAGCCGGGCGCCCGCACTGCGTGGCACAAGCATCCGTTGGGACAGCGTCTCGTCCTTCTCCAGGGGACCGGCTGGACGCAGGTGGAGGGTGGTCCGATTGAGGCCATTCGTGCTGGCGACGTGGTCTGGTGTCCGCCCGACGTGCGCCACTGGCATGGCGCGACCCCAACCAGCGCGATGGCCCACATCGCGATACAGGAAGCCGAGAACGGCTCGCCCGTCGAGTGGATGGAGCACGTTCCGGACGAGCTCTACCGCAGCGGTCCGGCATGATGCGCCCGGCGCCCACTCTGATTGCTGGCTTGGCCTTCGGCGGTTGTAGCCCTCCTGCTTCCTCCAACGATGCGATCATCGGTCCGATTGGGGACTCCAGCCCAGCGGCCACCCACGCCGAGTTGTGGGCCCAAACGCCGAAAGGAACGGGCATGTCCATTCCGTTATCCTTGCCCGTGCGCAGAAGGGGGACTCGTTCCGGCGCCGAAACCTGATATTGTCCGTCCTCCAAGGGGGGACGAAAAATGACACCAGATCTTCAAATGCTCGTCTGCTCGGCGGCGCTTGCCCTGATCCAGATGCTGGTCGCGGCGCTGGGCGCGCACGGGCAGGTGGGACTGCCCGCGCTCGCCGGCAATCGCGAGGAGATGCCTGCGCTCACCGGCTGGGCCGGACGGGCGAAGCGCGCGCATTACAACATGCTCGAAAGCCTGGTCGTGTTCGCGATCGTGGTGATCGCGGCGCATCTGGCCGGCAAGGCCAATGCGACGACGGCCCTGGGCGCCGCCTTGTTCTTCTGGGGCCGCCTTGCTTACGCGATCGTCTATGTGGTGGGCGTTCCCTGGCTTCGAACCGCGGTCTGGGCGGTTTCATTGGCTGGGATCGTGCTGATCTTCACGCAGCTTTTTTAGCCTGGATAAGCTGACCACCCTTCCCCGCTCATCCTGAGTAGGGGCTGAGCCTGGCGAAGACCCGTATCGAAGGACGTCCTTCGATACGCCGGTTCGACAAGCTCACCGGCTACTCAGCAACCGTGTTGCTCGGTCAAGTGGCTTTATCAGATCCAGGCGCGATCCTCGGCGATGAGGGTGTTGGCGATGATGATGAGCTTTCGCATGACGGCAAC
>DATDAS010000036.1:0-39072 GCA_036525315.1 Allosphingosinicella sp. | reverse complement strand
CCCCCTCCACCGGCCATCGGCCGGTCCCCCTCCCCGTCCCGGGGGGGGGTGGTCGCGGCAGCTTCGGCTTTCGGCGCGGCGGCGGGGGCGTCGGCGCTCTCGCCTTCGCCGGCGATGAGGGCGATGACCGTGCCGACCTTCACCTCGTCCGTGCCCTCGGCGACGAGGATCTTCGCGATCGTGCCTTCGTCGACCGCCTCGAACTCCATGGTCGCCTTGTCGGTCTCGATCTCGGCGAGCAGGTCTCCGGCGGCGACCGTGTCGCCTTCCTTGACCAGCCATTTGGCGAGCGTGCCCTCCTCCATCGTCGGCGACAAAGCGGGCATCTTCAGTTCGATGGGCATGGAGGCTCCTGACGTCCCGAACGTGGAACCCGCCAAACAGCAAGACGCGCTATGCGGTCAAGAGTGCCCCGCTTGCCTGAATGGGCAATCTGGCGCAGCATTCCGGGAAAGAGGGGCTGCATGCGATCCTATCTGGTGGTGATTGACGAGACGAGCGAGGCGCGGGCGGCGCTCCGTTATGCCGCCCGGCGCGCGGCCCGGACCGGCGGGCAGGTCGAGATACTCGCGGTCATCCCGCCGCAGGAGTTCGTCCAGTGGGGCGGAGTCCAGGCGGCGATGGAGGAGGAGGCGCGGCTCCGGGCCGAGGCGATGGTGCTCCAGGCGTCGGGCGCGATCGTCGAGGAGGCGGGAGTCGAGCCCAGGATCCTCGTTCGCCAGGGCGAGCCGATCAAGGCGATCACCGAACTGCTCAAGGAGCGCGACGACATCGCGGCCCTGGTCCTGGGCGCGGCGGCGGACGGCGGTCCGGGCCCGCTGGTCAGCCACTTTTCCGGCGCGGTGTCGGGCACCCTGCCCTGCCCGCTGGTGATCGTGCCCGGGCGGCTCAGCGACGAGGCGCTGGACCAGTTGAGCTAAGGCGGGGGCGACTCTCACCGTTCAGGCTGAGCCTGTCGAAGCCCTCTCCTTCCCCTAAAAGAACCTCTCCTTCCCCTAAAAGAAGAAGGGAAGCCCTTCGACAGGCTCAGGGCGAACGGTGTTTTGGTCCCGCGAGTGTCAGCCCCTCTCGCCGGCGCGGGGGCGCGGGGCGGGACGAGCGCAGCGGCAGCCGCGGGCCTTGGGCTTGACCCGGACCCGCTCGGTCACCGTCTCGTAATAGGTGTGGGTTTCGACCACCGGCGCGGTGGTGACAATCGTCTCGGTGACGAGCACCGGTCCCCAGCCCCAGCCATAGCCGTAGGCGCCGTAACCGTAGCCGCCGCCATATCCATAGCCCGGGGCCGGCATGGGAGGATTGTAACCGTATCCGCCGTGCCCGCCGCCGCCGACATGGACCCGAACGTCTCCGCCGCCGCGGTCGCCGCGCCCGTGACCGCGGCGCGCATAGTCGTCGCGGCCATGCTCGCGCTCGTAGCGCTCGGCCCATTCATAATCATAGTCGCCCGGCTCGAAGTCGCCGTTGCCGACATAATAAGGCACGCCGTTCTCGTCGTCGGCCCAGCGCTCGCCGTAGCGATCCCAGTCCATGTCGTGGCGGCCGTCGCGGACCCGGCCGTCGCGGCCGATCAGATAGGCGTCGTCATAATAGCGGACCCAGCGCTCGTCGTCGCGCGGCTGGGAGAAGCCGTACATGCCCCAGTTCATGATGTGGAACTGCGGCCCGAACCAGAAGCCGGGGATGGTGCCGCCGCGATTGATGCGGGTGAAGCGGTGGTGCCGGCCGCCGCCGCCATGCCAGGTCCCGCCGCCGCCCTGCCAATTGCCGCCGCCGCTCCACGTGCCGCCGCCGCCCTGCCAGTTTCCGCAGCCGGTTCCGCCGCAGGCCGGGCCTCCGATCGTTCCTCCGTGCCAGGTGCCGCCGCGCATGCCCGGATGCTGGCCCGTGGCCGGCGGATTGTGCATGGCCGGTGGGCCCATGCGATGGCCTCCGCCCTGGGCGCCGGCCTGGGCATAAGCCGTCGCCGGGAGCATCGCGGCTGAAGCCGCCAACAAGATCATCGCCCGCTTGGTCATCGTCCGTCCCCTGTGCGCGAGTCCATCGCGGCCCCGGCAGGGCGCAGGGGCCGATTAAGACTTTTTTAACGTTTGGGGCGGGGTTTAGCCACAGGCGCGAGACGCGGCGCGAGAAGTCGTGCCAATTCGAGACAGCCGGCCAGATCGGCTTCGTCGAAGCGGGCGCGGGACGGGCTGTCGAGATCGATCACGCCGAGCAGCTCGCCGTCGTGGACCAACGGCACGACGAGCTCGGACGCCGAGGCGGAATCGCAGGCGATGTGGCCCGGGAAGGCGTCGACGTCCTCGACGCACAGCGGCTCGCGGGTCTCGGCGGCGGTTCCGCACACGCCCTTCCCGAACGGGATCCGGATGCAGGCGGCGCGGCCCTGGAAAGGCCCGAGAACGAGCTCTCCGCCGACATTGCGGTAGAAGCCGGCCCAGTTGAGGTCGGGCAGGCTCTCGAACAGCAGGGCCGCGACATTGGCCATGTTGGCGACCGAATCGGGCTCGCCCGCGGTGAGGGATTCGGCGGCCTGGATGAGCTGGCGCCAGAGCTCGGCCTTGTCCTCGGTTGCAATCCTGAAGTCGTACATATGCCCTCTATGCCGCCATATGGAGCGGATCGGGCGCCGCGCAAGGCGCCGTTCGCCCGGGTCGGAAGAGGGCCGGCCGGGCCGGCCGGAAGTTTACAAAGTTTACGACCACGTCCGAATAAATAAAAATCCCTTCCCCGATTTGCGCGCCCGACAGCGGTGGAGCGATCCGGGCCGCTGCCGCGGATTTTTCGGTTTTTTCGGCTGGCGGGGGGTACGGAACAGGGCCCCGGGTAGATTCCCGCCGGTACGCTGCGCGATCCGCGCACGATCCCGATCGATTGACGATTTCAAAGAGACCCATGGTTGAGAACATAGCATGAACATTCCAACATTGCAAGTGCGTTGTGGCGATCGCCGCGGCCGGCCGTCGGGCGAGGCGCCGTTCGGTCACGGTTAAGGTCGAGGGACCGAAGTTCGGCAGGCACGATCCGCCCAGCAGGAGCCCCGACATGCGCTTCGCCTTTGCAGCCTGTCTCCTTCTCGCTTCCCCCGCCGTCGCGCAGATCGCCGAGCGGCACAGGCCAGGCCCCATTCCGGCCTCCAATCCATTCCTCGAGGACAGCTTCCTTCCCGGGCCCGGCATCGGCCGGGAGATGCGCGACGTCCGCGGCAAGATAGACGACGCGCGGGAGGGCGGCCTGATCTCGGGCCGCGAGGCGCGCCAGCTGAGGCGCGAAGCCCGTGCGATCGAGAGGCTCGCACATGTCTACGGGCGCGACGGCCTCTCCCAGTCGGAGCGGCGAGAGCTCGACACCCGTAGCCTCGTCCTCCGCGGGCGCGTGAATGGTGGGCGGTAGGGCGCGGGCTTGTCCCTATACCGTCACCCTGAACTGGTTTCAGGGTCCAGTTCTCCACCCGCACAGATGCTCACGCTGGATGCTTTGATTCCGCTCGTCTCTCTCATTCCTCATCCCCGCGGAGTCGAAGACGGGCGCAGCCCAACGCGGGGATCCAGTCGCCTGTGCAACCATCTCTACGGCCGGTCTCGGCTCCCATTTTCGCTGGAATGACGGGAGAGATCCAGCTGGTCATGCGCCCGCGAGGCGAAGGACTGGATCCTGAAACAAGTTCAGGATGACGGCCTGTCGGGGCCGTCAGTTCAGCATGACGATTGGGGACGGCCGCAGGAGCTGGGGAACCGGGACCACTATCTTCGCGGGCGCGTGAATGGCGGGCCCTGAGGCGTAACTCGAGCCAATCGTTCACGTCATCCCGGCGGAGGCCGGGATCTGAGGTCGAAAGGTCACGGCGGGTCTCGACGAGATCCCGGCCTGCGCCGGGATGACGGGTTGGAGCGGCCGGATTTAGTCGAGGCTCGGGCGCCCGCGCGCCTGCTTGACCGCGCTCCTTTGCTTCTTGCCCTCGACGCGACGCGCCTTGGCGGCCCTGCTCACCTTTGTCCTGATCCGCTTGGGTTGCACGATGTGGGCCTTGGCGATCAGCTCGGTCAGCCGCTGGCGCGCTTCGGCACGGTTCGCCTCCTGGGTTCGATGGCTTCGGGCGGTGACGATGATCTCGCCCTCACCCGTCATCCGGCTCCCGGCCAGCACCTTCAGGCGCGCGTAGACGGGCGGGGACAGGCCGAGCCTGAAGACGTCGCAGCGCAGCTGGCAGGCGGTCGCGACCTTGTTGACGTTCTGTCCGCCCGGCCCGGTCGAGGCGAGGAACTTCTCCTCGAGCGCCTCCTCGGGCAGGACATAGGGCTCAGGCGTCGACATCGCCCCACCCGGCATTGACGAAGGTCGGCGGAAGCGGCGCCTTCGCCTCGACCGGAGGCTTGTCGCCCCGCTCCATGCGCAGAGACAAAGCGTGGAGGAGCATCGGGCCCCTGCCCGCCCCGTAGACCGGATCGCCGGCGATCGGGATTCCGAGGCCGTCCGAAGCGTGGACCCGGAGCTGGTGGGTGCGGCCGGTCTCCGGGCTGAACAGGATCATCGCCTTGCCGTCCCTGACCGCGAGGGTGCGCCAGCGGCTCAGCGCCGGCCTGCCCTTCTCGTCGGGAACCATCCTCCAGCCCTCCTCGCGGGTCGAGACCTTGGCGAGCGGAAGGTCGATCTCGCCCTCCCCGGCCTCGGGCACGCCGTCGAGAATGGCGACATAGGTCTTTGTCACCAGCCGCGCCTCGAAGGCGCGCTGGAAGCGCTTGTGGGCCTTGGGGTTGCGGGCGAGGAGGAGGCAGCCGCTCGTGTCGCGGTCGAGACGGTGGACCGGGAGAGGCGCGCGCTGGAAGCCGAAGCGGAGCTGGCCGAGATAATCCTCGAGGCTCTCGCGGGTCCGCGAGCCGGGATGGACCGCGAGCCCGGCGGGCTTGTCGATGACGATCGCCTCGCCGTCGATGAAGAGGACTGCTTTATCCCACATGGCCCCCTCGCCCTGACACAGGGTCCGGGTCCTTGGCCAGAGGTGACCGTGATCGGCCGGCGAAGGCGGCTGGACAGGAGAGGGCCGAAGTGCGGCCCCGTAGCCCGTCCGAGGCGATCGACGCAGCCAGCCGCCTTCCCCGGCCGACCGCGAAGCGGCGGTCCGTCCTTTGCCGCCCGGATTCGTCGCTCGGTCGGTCACGATGAATCCTCATCGCTCCCTCCTCCCTCCTAGCCGGACAACAAATGCCGGCCCGTCACGACCGCCTCTGGCCAAGGACCCGGACCCTCAATGTGACTCTCGCGCAACGCATGCGCGCGACTCGTTGTGAATCCTCGTTTAATTCGAAATTAACCTTTTGCGTTCACATCTCCCATGGTTAATGAACAGCACCAAGGGATCGGGCCAATCGGCCAGGACCGCGGAGCGAAGGGGCCAGCCACCATGCGTGTTCTGCTGATCGAAGACGAGCCGACGACCGCCAAGAGCATCGAGCTGATGCTTTCGAGCGAAGGCTTCAACGTCTACACTACCGATTTGGGCGAAGAGGGCTTGGACCTCGGCAAGCTCTACGATTACGACATCATCTGCCTCGACCTGAACCTGCCCGACATGCACGGCTACGACGTGCTCAAGAAGCTTCGGCTGGCCAAGGTCGGGACGCCCGTCCTCATCCTCTCCGGAATCAGCGAGATGGATTCGAAGGTCCGGGCTCTGGGCTTCGGAGCCGACGATTACGTCACCAAGCCTTTCCATCGCGACGAGCTGGTCGCCCGGATCCACGCCGTGGTGCGCCGCTCCAAGGGCCATTCGCAATCGGTGATCCGCACCGGCAAGCTCGCGGTCAATCTCGACGCCAAGACGGTCGAGGTCGACGGATCCCGGGTCCATCTGACCGGCAAGGAATATGCGATGCTGGAGCTTCTCTCGCTCCGCAAGGGCACGACGCTCACCAAGGAAATGTTCCTCAACCACCTCTATGGCGGGATGGACGAGCCCGAGCTCAAGATCATCGACGTCTTCATCTGCAAGCTTCGCAAGAAATTGAGCCTGGCCTGCGGCGGGGACAATTATATCGAGACCGTCTGGGGCCGAGGCTATGTGCTTCGCGATCCCGAGGAGATCGAGACCGCCCAGGTGGCGTGATTTCGGCATCGCAGCCGGAACCGAAGCTGAGATCAGGCACTGATACTTCATGGTACAGTCAGGCGAACTTGCTAAGCGTGACGAGATGTGCCCATGTATCGGCGATACAGTGAGTGGATTTGATGTCGCGCAACCGACTGAGATCGATTGCTGACTGCCTCCCGCAGATCAGGACCGGCATCCGGAAGGACGTCGCCGTTCGACTCAGACAAGGGGCAACGATAGGGGGAGCAGCTGACGGTATCGTAACCGCTCTGACCCTCGATCCGAAATCAGGCAAAAGCCGCAAGCAGCGAATTGCCGAGTACGGGCGCGCTGTTCCGTTGGCACAACCGCCAGCTGTGGCGGGCGAAGCAGCGCCCCCTGCTGAAGAGCCAGAAGTTCATGGCCGGCGCCGCTCTCGCGGCGATTGAGTCGGAAACTGGACGGGAGTGCCGCGGGTAACTCTGATCGGCGGCCCCAACGGCTCTGGTAAATCGACCTTAATCACAGAGTTGCGAATTCGAGGCATCTCGTTCGGGGATTATCTGAACGCCGACGAGATGGCTCGTCACTTCGTAGGAGAGCGGAACCAGGCGAATCTCCGTGCGCAGACAGCCGTACGCGAAATGAGGGCTCAAGCACTTGCCGAGAAGCGCGATCACGCATGGGAGACCGTCATGTCACACCGGTCTCATCTTTATCATCTGCTCGAAGCACGTGATGAGGGATATGAGGTCTGGGTAATTTACGTCGCCACCGAACATCCCCTGGTCAATCTTCTGCGCGTGAGAGAGCGCGCAGAACGTGGCGGCCACGACGTCCCGGAGGACCGGATCGAGCATCGATATTGGAAGAGTCTCCAAAACCTTCCTTACGCACTGGCTGTCAGCGACTATGCGCAAGTCTTTGACAACAGCGATCCCGAGGAACCGTTCAAGCTTCTCTTCGAAATGGAATGCGGCCGCACGATCCTTCGTCGAACCTTGCCTGACATGCCCGGATGGGCCGTCCCGGCCTTGAGCTACTTCCGCGCCGAATGGGAGGATGGCACGCCCAGCGGCTGAATTGGCTTAGTTTTGCACCCGCCTGCCCTTTCGTGCATTCATCGCGGCGATGGCGAAAGCAGCGTTCGACGAACTTTGGGGATCGAGCCGCGGCAAGAGGCCGCGCCAGGGCTTCGAGCCTCTCGCGCGGTGGATCGCCGAGACTCCGGCGGCGGAGCTCGACCGGAGGCAGCAGGCGGCCGAGACGGCGTTCCGGACGCTGGGGATCACCTTCAACGTCTATGGCGACGATGAGGCGGCCGAGCGGATCATCCCGTTCGACATCGTCCCGCGCATCTTTACCGCGGCGGAATGGGCGCGGCTGTCGGAGGGGCTCGAGCAGAGGGTGTGGGCGATCAACGCCTTCATCGCCGACGTCTATGGCGAGCGGAAGATCCTGGCCGACGGGATCGTCCCGGCCGACATCGTCCTCGCCAACCCGCAATATTGCGTCCAGCTCGCCGGAGCGAAGCCGCCGCACGGGGTCCATGCCCATATCTGCGGGATCGACCTGGTCAGGACCGGCCCCGACGACTTCTTCGTTCTCGAGGACAATTGCCGGACTCCGTCGGGCGTCTCCTACATGCTCGAGAACCGGGAGGCGATGCTCCGGCTCTGCCCCGAGCTGTTCGACATCTTCCCGGTGCGGCCGGTCGACACCTATCCCGACCTTCTTCGCGACACCTTGTTCTCGGTCGCTCCGCCCGACGCGCGCAACCCGGTCGGGGTGCTGCTGACCCCGGGCCATTTCAACTCGGCTTATTACGAGCACAGCTTCCTCGCCGACAATATGGGCATCGAGCTGGTCGAGGGATCGGACCTCGAGGTGGACGACGATTTGGTGTGGATGCGGACGATCGACGGGCGGGTCCGGGTCGACGTCATCTACCGGCGGATCGACGACGATTTCCTCGATCCTTTGATCTTCAACCGCGACTCTTTGCTGGGCGTTCCGGGGCTGATGGCGGCCTATCTGGCCGGAAACGTCAGCCTGGTGAACGCGCCCGGCACCGGCATCGCCGACGACAAGGCGATCTATTCCTACATGCCCGAGATCGTCCGCTACTATGCGGGCGAGGAGCCCAAGCTCCCCAACGTCCGGACCTTCCGCTGTCGCGAGCCCGAGGCTCTGAGCTACGTCCTCGACCATCTGAATGAGCTGGTGGTGAAGCTGGTCGACGGTTCGGGCGGCTACGGGATGCTGGTCGGGCCGGCGGCGAGCTCGAAGGAGCTCGAGAAGTTCCGCGCCGCCCTCAAGGCCGAGCCGCACCGCTACATCGCCCAGCCGACCCTCGCCCTCTCGACCGTCCCGACCCTCACCGACAGCGGGATCGTTCCACGCCACGTCGATTTCCGGCCCTTCGTCCTGACCGGCGCCGAGGGCATGAAGACGGTTCCGGGCGGCCTGACCCGGGTCGCGCTTCCCGAAGGCTCGCTGGTGGTCAATTCGAGCCAGGGCGGCGGGACCAAGGACAGCATGATCCTGCTGGATAAGAGCGGCTGAATGCTCTCCCGGACCGCCTCCAACCTCTACTGGATCGGCCGCTACATGGAGCGGGCCGAGTTCACGACCCGGCTGATCGAGGCGACGATCAGGCTGAGCTCGCTGTCGGGCGACGCCCAGGCCGCGCAGGCCTGGCGGAGCGCGCTCGCGGTGATGGGCGAGATGGACGCGTTCAAGCGCTGGGGCGAGAATTTCACGCCCTTCAACATCAGCCGCTATCTCACCCTCGCCGAGGAGAATCCCAACTCGGTCCGGTCCTGCCTCCACCTCGCCCGCAACAACGCCCGGGCCGCGCGGACGGCCCTAACCCGCGAGGCCTGGGAGGCGATCAACCGCGCCTGGCTGAGCGTGCGCGGCCGATCGAGCCCGGGCGGCACCCAGGCGACGCTGAACATGGTCGAGGCGATCAAGGCGGAGACCCGCGGCTTCGAGGGCGCGGTCGCGCGGATGCTGAGGAAGGAGGCCTATTGGTTCCTCCGGCTCGGATCGGTGATCGAGCGCGGCGACAACACGGCGCGGCTTCTCGACGTCAAATATTATCTCCTCCTGCCTCGGGGCGAGGAAGTGGGCGGGACCCTCGACCGCGACCAGTGGACGACGATCCTCCACACCGTCTCGGCGCGCACCGCCTATCGCCACATCTACCAGGACGCGCTGAAGCCCTGGCTCGTCGCCGACCTGCTCGTCTTCCGCCGCGAGCTTCCGCGCTCGCTTCTCGCCTCGACCGCGGAGTCGGTGGAGCTGCTGTCCGACCTCGGCGACCGGAGCGGCCGCCAGGGCGAGGCCGACCGGCTCGCCCGCCAGCGCGAGCGCGAGATGCTCGACACCGACATGGACGCCGTGTTCGCGAGCGGCCTCCACCAGTTCCTCGCCCGCTTCATCGCCGGCAATGCCGCCCTTGACGGGGCGATCGCAGCGCAGTTCAGGTTCGGCTGATGCGATTGAGCGTTCAGTACGACACCGCCTACCATTATTCGCACCCGATCCGGCGCGTGATCCAGCTGCTTCGGGTGACTCCCCTCTCCTTCGCGGGCCAGACCAAGCTCGACTGGCGGATCGACGTGGATTGCGACGCCCGGCTCAGGGAGGGGCGCGACGGCTACGGCAACGTCATCCACATGCTCTATGTCGACGGGCCGATCTCGGCGCTCAAGGTGTCGGTGACCGGCAAGGTGCTGACCGAGGACCGGGCGGGGGTCGTCGGCTCGGTGCCCGGCGACCTTCCGCCCGAAATCTTCCTGAGGCCGACTCCGCTGACCGAAGCGGGCAGGCCGCTCCACGAGCTCGGCGCGGCCCTGAGCGCCCAGCGCGGAACGACGCTCGACAAGCTCCACCGGCTGACCGCGGCGATCCATAGCCGGATGACCTTCGATACCGGGCGGACCGAGGTCGGAACCAGCGCGACGGACGCCTATTTCGAGGGCCATGGAGTCTGCCAGGACTTCTCCCACATCTTCATCGCGGTGGCCCGAAGCATCGGAATCCCCGCCCGCTACGTCTCGGGCCATCTGTTCCGCCGCGACGGCGCAGTCCTTCAGGAGGCCGGCCATGCCTGGGCCGAGGCGTGGATCGAGCATCTCGGCTGGGTGGCGTTCGACCCTTCGAACGGCATCTGCACCGACGACGCCTATATCCGGGTCGCGGCCGGCCTCGACTATAAGGACGCCGCGCCGTTCGCCGGAGCGCGGAACGGCGGCGGCCGTGAAGAGCTTAAGGTCGAGGTGCAGGTGCGTTCGGGCCGGTCGCAGAGCCAGTCGCAGGGCCGCCGCGGCCAGGCACAGTCGCAGACACAGAATTGAGGGCGAGATGACCTATTGCATCGGATTGCTGCTCAACCAGGGGCTGGTGATGATCGCCGACACGAGGACCAATGCCGGCGTCGACAATTTCTCATCCTACAAGAAGCTCCACACGCTGGAATCGACCGCGGACCGGCAGATCTACGCCTGCTCGTCGGGGAGCCTGTCGATGAGCCAGTCGGTGATCAGCCTGATCATGGAGGGGCTTCCAGCGACCGACGGCGGCGAGATGAGCCGGACCCTGCGCGGCTGCACCTCGATGTTCAGGGTCGCCCAGATGGTCGGCGAGGCGGTCCAGATCGCCAACCGGACGGTCGGCGCGGCGCTCGAGGCGATCAACCTCAACAGCTCGGTCTCGCTTCTGCTCGGCGGCCGGATCGGCAAGAACCCGCCCCAGCTCTTCCAGGTCTATTCGGCGGGCAACTTCATCCAGTGCAAGACCGAGGCGCCCTTCCTCCAGATCGGCGAGACCAAATACGGCAAGCCGATCCTCGACCGGGGGATCGAGATCGACATGCCTCTCGACGAGGCGGTGAAGGTCGCCTTCCTCTCGTTCGACAGCGCGATGCGGTCGAACCTCGGGGTCGCCCGGCCCCTCGACATGATCGTCATGCCGCGCGACCCGAAGGCGCCCGTCCTCGCGCGGCGGATCGAGCCGGACGATGAATATTTCAACGAGCTGTCGATGCGGTGGGCGATCCTGCTGCACGAGGCGACGCGGTCGATCCCGAATCCGCCGTTCATGCAGGCGGACGGGCGGGCGGTCGAGGCCGAGGCCAAGGCGGCGGAGTAGGGGCTGCATCTTCCCCTTCCGGATTTCCGGAAGGGGATTGAGGGGTAGGTGCGACCCCGGACTTGATCCGGGGGAGCCTCTTTACAGAAGAAGGGCCCACCCCCGGCCCCACCCGGAAATCCGGGAGGGGAGACGGGAGGTTTGCCGACCGGATAGGTGGGTGACGGAGCAGCCCGATTAGATGGGTGACACTTGTCGGCGAATGGGCCCACCCTCGGCCTGGAACGCGCTTCGCGCACCCACCCCCTGCCCCTCCCTCGAGGGAGGGGAGATTCAGGCGATCTTTCGGACTTCGCTGACGCTGGAGGCGGCGAGGGCCCTGGCGGCTTCGGCGTCGAGCGGGGGCGAGAGGAGGAAGCCCTGGCCGTCGCGGCAGCCGAGCTCGCGCAGGAGGGCGAGCTGGGACCTGGTTTCGATATGCTCGGCGACGCAGGGCAGGCCGAGCGAGGCGCAGAGCTCGAGAACGCCCTTGAGGAGGCGGCGGCCGCGGATCGTGTCGGAGACGGGGGCGATCAGGCTTCCGTCGAGCTTGATCCCGTCGAACTGCATCTCGCGCAAATAGGAGATGGAGGCGTGGCCGGCCCCGAAATCGTCGAGGACGATCCGGGCGCCGGCGCTGCGAAGCGAATCGAGATTGTCCCGGGCGACGTGGAAATCGACGAGCAAGGCGGTCTCGGTGACCTCGATCTGGAGCCGGCCGGGGCTCATCCCGCCCGCGGCGAGAATCGAGAGGATGCGCTCGGCCGAGCCCATCGTGCAGAGCTGGACCGCGCTGAGATTGAAGGAGAGGCGGATCGAATCGGGCCAGTGACGGGCTTCCCGCGCCGCGGCGGCGAGAAGGTTGTCGCTGATCCCGGCGATCACTCCGATCTGCTCGGCGATCGGGATGAACTCGGCGGGCGAGACCTCGCCCAGATCCTCGTCGGTCCAGCGGGCGAGCGCCTCGAAGGCGCGGAGGCGTCCGCCGGCAAGCTCGACGATCGGCTGGAAATGAAGGCCGATCGATTCGCGGGTCTCGACCCTTCGAAGCGCGGCCTCGACCCGGACCCGCCGTTCCTGGATCTCCTCCATGTCGGGCGAGAAGACGGCGACTCCGGCGCGGCCGAGCTGCTTGGCGCGATACAAAGCGGTGTCGCCGCGGATGAGGGCGCGCGTGACGCTGCAATCGCCCGGCGCGAGCATGGTCAGGCCGCACGAGCCCGAGATCCGGAACTCGCGCCCGTCTATGGTGAAGGGCCGGCAGAGCAGGTCGCAGATCTTGCGGCCGGCCTGAGCGGCCGAGTCCCGGTCTCCGCAGGCGCGCAGGAGAAGCGCGAACTCGTCTCCGCCGGTGCGGGCGACGAGCGCGCCGGGGCCGCCGGCCACGGCCAGCCGGGCGCCTACCTCCATCAGGACGGCATCTCCGGTGGCGTGGCCGAACGTGTCGTTGATCGGCTTGAAGCCGTCGAGATCGACCATCGCCAGTGCGAAGCTCCGGCCCGAGCGGCGAAGCGCGCCGGCTTCCCGGCCGAGGATGCGGAGGAAGGCGCGGCGGTTGGCGAGCCGGGTCAGCGGATCGGTGTCCGCCATGATCCGGGCCTTGGCCTTCTCGGCCTTGGCGGCCTTTTCGGCGCGGCGGGCGCGCTCGCGCTCGGCGGCGATTCCGGCGCGGGATTCGACGAGGTTGGTGAAGGTCTCGTTGTGGATTCCGAGCAGTCGGAGGCTGATCAGGAGGACCACGCCGAGCGCGAAGCCGATCGCGACCAGAACGGGATCCGGCTCGGCGAGAAGCATTCCCACCAGCGGCAGGCCGAGGACGACGATAGGCAGGCGCGCCGCGCTCGGGAAGCTGCTGAGGCCGTAGGCGCAGCCGATCGAGGCCATGCTCGCGAACAGGATCACATAGGCCTTGGTCTCGGCGCCGCCGGCCAGCGAGAGGTAGATGCCCCAGGACACGAAGGCGACGGAGAAGCCCAAGGCGAAGAGGAAGGTGCGCTTGAGCTCGCGAAGGATGCGCTCGGGCGGGAGGGTCCGGCGCCGGTTGCGGACCCAGTAGACCAGGCGGACCACGACCAGCAAAGCGAGGACCGACGAGGGGCTGAGGAAGGTGGTGAAGCCGGTGGTGGCGAGGTGAAGGCCGATGAAGTTGGCGAGTGCGACCGCGTAGAGCAAGGGGATCTGGCGCTGGAGCGCGCGGTAGCGCTCCTCGAGGATCGATCTCCCCGCAAGTGTCTCCGCCTCGCCCACGTCGGCGAGCCAGGCGAGCCAGGCCTTCAACTTCCCCATCGGGAAAGTCCTTAGCCTCCATGTCTTAAACAGCCCTTTAGACTGAGCCACTTGCGGCAAAGACCGGGGGCGATCCCCGAGTGCAAGCGGATGCGAGGCCGCCCGCCAACCGCGCCGACCGGGGTCGCGGCCGCTTACTTGTCAAAAGCGTTGACTCTTTGGCCATAATATTGCCAAAAGCGATGGATGGACGCGCGATATCTTTCCGGCGGCGAAGGGCCATTTGAGAACGTCTTGCCCGAGCTCGAAGTGATCAGCCGCGACCTTTCGGAGATTTCCGAGTCGATCCGGGCGCACGCGCGGCGGGAGGAGCAGCGCGGCAAGGCCCTCGCCTATCAGGTGTCGATCAGCGCGCCCTGCGTCCACGCAATCCTGTTCACGCGGCGGCTGAGGAAGGACTTTCTCGGGATCGAGATCAGCGACCGCGGCTGGGAGATGCTTCTGGTCGTCCTGGCCGCGCGGCTGGACCGGGCCGAATTGACCGAGGAGGACGTCGGCAACAGCTGTGGGATGGGGGCGCGGGCCACGACGCGCTGGGTGGGCACACTCGAGAAGGAAGGCTTCCTGGTGCGCAGGGAAGCGGAAGGCGGCGGCGGCGGGCGGGTGCTGATCGAGCTGAACGAGACGGCTGCGACGCGAATCTGCAACTATCTGGATTCGGCGCTGCAGATGTCGCCCTGGCAGCTTTGAAGGGCCGCGATCTAATTTGATCGGTTCGGATCAAACGCCCAGCAGGACCGACGCGAACCCCAGGACTCCCAGAAGCATGACCGCATAAGCGGTGAAGCAGGTGAGGTGGTGGAGCGGGACGGTGATCCGCAAGGCGATCCCGTCGAAGGGCTCGGCCGCGAGGTAGGCGACTGCACGGAGGTATTGCCAGGTGAACAGACCCAGGGAGCCGACGCCCGCGGCGATCATGAGGAGACCCAGATTGCGCGGCAGGTGATGGCCGAGAATCAGGAATTCGGGCGGTACCGCGCTTTGCATGCTCCCCAGTACCCGAGCCACCGTGAAGCCGAACGCGATCAGGGTCACCGCCGTCCGAACGGCCGCCATCAGCGTACGCTGCAGGCTGAGCACCGCGTTCACCCAGGCGAGGTGATTTCCGGCGTTCGGCTCGACTTCGAACCTGGGCGAGACATGATTCATGACGGCGCCCGCTAAAGGCGGAGCTCCGCTCGCCGCGTTCCTGACGCCTCCGCGCCGAGCGGCTTGCGCGGCGGCAGCGCCAGAGGGACGATCTCCGCGCACTCGCGCTCCGGCACCAGATAATCGTGGACGACCTTGCCGAGGCCGAGCGTGAGGTCGGCGACCAGGTGGACCGTCGAGACCACCTCGAGCACCGGAAGCTCGGCGACCGGAGCGAGGGCGTGCGGATGGAGGGCCAGAGCGCCGGGGCCGGTCCAAACGCCTTTCACGCTGATCTCTTCGAGATGATATTGGACGAGCTCGCAGATCCGCGCCGTGCCGTCGACATGGGGAATGATCTTGAGAAGGAAGTTGGGCGCGGCCAGCTCCGCCTCGGCGGCGGCGGCATCGGCTTCCCTATATTTGTAGCCCATGCTGCCGGTCGCCACTCGGACCGGGCCATAATCGAGGGTTCCGACCAGGGTGTCGGTTTCGGTGCGCAAGGTGGGGCCGGCGAGCTTCTTGGGAAAGCCCCAGAGCTCGCGGCCGCCGGCGATCGGGGGATGGTCGTTGAGGAACATGCAAAGGGTGTAGCTGCCGGCCCGGCCGCGGAACCGGACCGGGATGATTTGGCCCGCTTCGGTGTAATCGCCGAACCCGGTGGAGTTCGGCATCCGGATGAACTCGAACTTCACCAGATCGGAGACCACCTCCAGCGGCTCCGGCACCAGCGCGCGAAGCTTCTCGATGTCGGTGCGGTAGGTGACGATCAGGAACTCCCGGTCGCGGAACCGATAGGGTCCCGGGGGGAAGGCGGGCTGGGTAAGAGGCATGGCGAATGCGCGTTCGCGGACTTCGTTCGCGTTCATGACTTTTCCTGTTTTAGAGAGTGGCGAGCGCGGAGGTTACACCCGGGTCTGAGCGGCGAGATCGAAGGCCAGGACGCCGTCGAGCCCAGTCGGCCGGGCAAGCACTTCGGGATAACGAAGGGTCCGGATCGTGTCCTCGAAGCCGGCAGCCCAATGATCCTCCATGCTCCGGCGGGAGAATTCGTAATCCTTCGACCCGCCCTCATGGTCCTTCGAGCGATAGATGAGCTGGACGATGTTGTAGACCTTGCCGTCCGATTCCGGGTGAAGGAGCCGCCATTCCGGACTGTCGCGCAGATCGTGCGGCAATTTCCCCATCAGATCGGAGAGCGCGTTGCGGAGCTTCTGCTCGTGCCTGAACCGGTCGGAATTCGCCCGGGTCCTGCTCGAATATTGGATCTCCTTCTGGCGGGTCATGACCTCGGCCAGGCTGCCCGGAACCAGGCCGCGGGCGTTCCAGAGATCGACCTGGAAGGCGAGCGTGTCGCGCCGCTCGGGACATTCGAGAACCCATTGCAGCGGCGTGTTCGAGACAAGTCCGCCGTCCCAATAATGGTCGCCGTCGACCTCGACCGGAGCGAAGCCCGGCGGCAGAGCACCGCTGGCCATCACATGCTCGGGCCCGATCTCGCGACTGTCATTGTCGAAATAGACCAGATTGCCGGTGGCGACGTTCACCGCTCCGACGCTGAACCGCATCTTGCGGGCGTTGATCCGGTCGAAGTCGACGAAGCGCTCGAGAGTCCCCTTCAGGGCGGAGGTATCGTAGAGGCTCGACGCCTCCGGAGTCCCGGACGGCTGAAAAAGCGGGTTGAGCGCATGGGGCGAGAAGAAGCCCGGAGCGCCGAACATGGCGGCGAGGTTCGCGTGCCACTGGTTCGCCCAGCTCCTCGCGAAAATGCCGTGCGGCTCGGGCAGCATCCAGCCAGGCAGAGGATCGGCGGTGATCGTCTCCCAGAAGCCGCGCAACTTCTCGACCCGGTCCTCCGTCGGATTGCCCGCGATCAGCGCGGCGTTGATCGCACCGATCGAGATTCCGGCGACCCAGTCCGGGTGAAGGTCGGCCTCGGCCAGCGCCTGATAGACTCCGCCCTGGTAGGCGCCGAGCGCGCCGCCCCCCTGAAGGAGCAAGGCGATGCACTCGAACGGCGGCCGCCCGGGCGGCGGCGAAGGGCGGCTCCCGCGCAATTGCCGGGGGCTGATGGGGGCGTTCATCGGGGATCGGTCCTCATTGGTGTCGAGGGGGCTCAGGGTCTGGGGTCACTGCATCGACCAGCCGTGACTGACGACGACCGACTGGCCGGTGAGAGCGTTTGACGGGAAAGCGGCGAGGAACACAGCGCAGCGGGCGACGTCGTCAAGGGTCGTGAACTCTCCGTCCACCGTCTCCTTGAGCATGACCGAACGGATCACCTCCTCCTCGCTGATCCCGAGCTCGAGCGCCTGCTCGGGAATCTGTTTCTCGACGAGCGGGGTGCGGACGAAGCCAGGGCAAATGACGTTGGCGCGGACGCCGTGCCGGGCGCCTTCTCTGGCGACGGTCTTGGCGAAGCCGATCAGGCCGTGCTTGGCGGCGACGTAGGGCGCCTTGAGCATCGACGCCTCCTTCGAATGGACCGACCCAACATAGAGGATCGTGCCGCCCCGCCCCCGCGAATACATGTGACGGAGGCAGGCGCGGGTGGTCAGGAAGGCGCCGTCGAGATGGATGGCGAGCATCTTCTTCCAGTCGCCGAACAGGAAGCGGTCGACGGGCGCGACGATCTGGATTCCGGCATTGGAGACGAGGATGTCGATCCCGCCGAAGCGGCGGGAGACCGAGTCCACCGCCGAATCGACCTGGACTTCATCGGTCACGTCCATCTCGACCGCGAATGTCGAAACGCCCGCCGGATCGAGCTCCAGGGCGGTCGCCCGCGCCGACTCGATGTCGATGTCCGCGATCGCGACGTTCGCGCCCGCTTCCACGAACGCACGCGCGATCTCCTTGCCGATCCCGCCGGCGGCGCCGGTGACGATCGCCGTCTTGTCTTTCAGTTGCATGGCAGTTCCTGACTTCGGGGCGGCATGGGCCGGCACAGGCCGATGGGAATGACGTGATCCGTTCCGTACTGGAGGCCCCGAAGCCACGCCCGGTCCCCGCTGATCGCGATCACCTCATAATGCGGATGAAAATTGGCGCCGATCCGGACCCTGTCGCCGGCGTCGACCGGCGACGCGGCTCCGCCGCTCAGGCCCGCGGGCGAGCTCCAGGCCGCCTCGTTCACCGGCTCGCTCCGCCGGGCGCGGACGCGTTCGAATAGACTTTCAGGAAGGCGTCGGCGGCGGCGGTCGCCGCGGTCACGACGTCGTTGGGGCTCGCGCCGATCTCCGCGCTGAGCAGGTGCCTTTCGAGCATGTCCCACTCGGTCAGGCCCTTCCAGTGCATCGCCGTGATCCAGGGATCGGCGAACCTCAGCCGGCCTTCCTTCATCATGGCCGCGAAACGGTCGGCGAGGCGCTGCCATGCCGGCCGGAGCACATTCTCGTAGAACTCGCGCGCGATCGGCTGGTTGGCGACGGTTCGGATGCTCGCGCTGCGCGCCGAATGGCCGTTGAGATAGGCGATTCCGATCCGGATCAGGCCACTGCGCAGATCCGTCTCGGACATAAGCTCCTGAATGAGGCGATCCGCTTCCTCGCTGACGTCATGGTCAAGGACGGCGCGAAGCAGATCTTCCTTGGAGCGGAAATAGCCATAGAGGGTAGCCTTCGATCCGCCGAGCCGAGCGGCGATCGCCGACATCGACGTGCGCTCGTAGCCGAGCTCGTCGAACAGGCCGGCGGCAATCCGGACGATTTCCCGTCTTTTCTCTTCGGTACGCACACGCATGCAGTTTGGTCTTTCCGGAATGGGGGCTCTGCCCGCGCCGGGAGGGTGGCGGCGCGGGCAGAGCGGGGGCGGAAGGCGGGGGATGAGCTCCTTCCGGCGCGAACCGAATCGCGTCGAGCGATCCGCGTCCGGTACCGTACGGTCTAGTCCATCTATTTCGAGCGGTCAATAGAAAAATGGACCGATACGTACGATTATTTTTCAGCCGCCCGCGAGCCGTCGTCCGGGGAGGCCCGTCCCGGGAGGAAGGGGACGATCAGACCACGCCCGGCAAGGTGCGCAGGGCATGGTCGGTAGACGCGGGGACCGCGCCCCGCGCCAGCGGGCACGGTTCGAAGACGCCCGCCTTCCCTGTCCGCGCCACGCGCGCTCACGCGCGCGCGAGCATCGGTTCAGGACCTGCGCCTGGATTTCGGCGCGGCCTCGGACGGGCCGTAGATCCTGAGAAAGGCGTCGGCCGCCTGCCTGGCCGCCGCTTCGATCTCCTTCGGATCGGCGTCGGTCATGGCGCCTAAGAGCCGGCGCTCGAACAGATCGAGAAGAACCAGCCCCTTCCATTGCATCGCCGCCAGCCAGGGATCAGACTTCCTGAGCTTCCCTTCGTCCATCAGGGACCCGAACGCCTCCGCGGTCCGCAGCCAGGCCGGCCGAAGCACCTTCTCGTAAAAGTCGCGGCCGAGATTCGACTCGGCCGGCTGAGTCGCAACGATCCGGATGTTGGACATGGCGGCCGGCGCGAGCTGCCCGTTCAGAAAGACGATTCCGAGCCTGGTCAGCGCCCCGCGCAGATCCTTCTCCGACCGGAACTCCTCGAGCGCCCGGTCCGCCACCTCCCCGACATCGAAGTCGAGAACCGCACGGAGCAGATCCTCCTTCGAGGGGAAGTAATTGTAGAGCGTCTGCTTCGACCCGCGAAGGCGCTCGGCGATCGTCAGCATGGACGTCCGCTCATAGCCAAGCTCCTCGAACGCCCGGGCGGCGACTCGCACGATCTCCCGTCTCTTTTCGTCCGACTTCCTGCGCATCTCTCGACCCTAAGCCGTTCAAATCATAACCGTACCATAGGGTCCATTTCCTCGTTGACAAGCTCTTTATAATGGACTAGACCGTACGGTACTGAGTCACCGAACGAGGACGAGCCATGGGTCTGTCGACAAAGAAGCGAGCATCGAGCGCCGCACTGATGGCGGCGCTGCTCTGCACCGCCTGCGCGTCGGTTCCGGACCTCGGCGAGAGGCCGGTCCCGCGCGAAGCGGCCCCGCTCACCGAGGGCCTGGACCTTCCCGAGGTTGGCGCCGACCAGATCTGGCCGGATGCGCGCTGGTGGGAAGGCTATGGCGACGCCCAGCTCACGCAGCTGATCGAAGAGGCGCTCGCCGCTTCTCCAACGCTCGACGAGGCGGCGGCCCGGGTGCGCCGCGCCGAGGCGATCGCCCAGCAGGCCGGAGCCCGGCTCAAGCCGAGCGTGGATGCCAGCGCCCAGGCCGGCGCGGTCCGGATATCGGAGAACATCGGCATACCCGCCGAGATCCTGCCGAGCGGGTGGAACGACGCCGGATCGCTTTCCGTCGGCCTCAACTACGATCTCGACCTGTGGGGCAAGAACCGCTCCACCCTGCGCGCCGCGATGTCCGATGCGGACGCGGCGCGGGCGGATGCCGAGGCGGCCCGGCTGGCCCTGTCGACCGGAATCGCCTCGACCTATGCGGAGCTCGTCAGGCTTCACGCCGTGAAGGACGCGGCCGTGACGAACCTGCGGATCCGGACCGACAGCGAAAAACTGATCCAGGCCCGAAAGACCGCCGGCCTCGAGAACGACGCCGCCCTGGCCCGCGCGGAATCGGGGCGATCGAGCGCGGCCGCCGACGTCTCGGCGGTCGACGAGCAGATCGAGCTCGTCCGCAACCAGATCGCGGCGCTGACCGGCGCCGGACCGGCCCGCGGCCGGTCGGTCGACCTTCCCGACGCGCCGCGCCTTCGAAGCTTCGGCCTGCCCGAGGATCTCGGCATAGAGATGGTCGGCCGTCGGCCCGACATCGTCGCGGCGCGGCTGCGCACCGAAGCCCTGGGCTCGAGGATCAAGGCGGCGCGCGCGGACTTCTACCCGAACGTTCGCATTTCCGCGCTGATCGGCCTCGGCTCGCTCGGCCTCGGCAATCTCTTCGGCGCCGGCTCGACCTTCGGCACCGCGGGACCGGCGATCAGCCTTCCGATCTTCTCCGGAGGCCGGCTGCAGGGCGCATATCGCGGCGCCCGCGCCGATTTCGACGGCGCGGTCGCGGTCTACAACCAGACGCTGGTGCAGGCGGTACGAGAGATCGCCGACGTCGGCGCCCGGCAGCGTGGACTGACGGCCCGGCTTGGCCAGACCCGGGCGGCGCTCGCGGCGTCAGAGCGCGCCTACGCACTGATCCAGGCGCGCTATCGCGGCGGCCTCACGCCCTATTTCGAAGTCCTGAGCGCCGAGGACGCGCTCAACGCCAACCGCCGTGCCGTCGCCGATCTCGAGGCGAGCGCCTTCGCGCTCGACGTCGCGCTCGTCCGCGCGCTCGGCGGCGGTTTCCGTCAACCTCGCCCCGAAGGAACCCAGTCATGAACAAGCCCGTCACCCAGGAAGATTTCGACATCGCCGACGTCGAGGCCGCGCTCGAGCTCGACCAGTCCGCCGAGGCCGGTGCCCGCACGAAGAAGCGAAAGAAGCTGTTCGCCGGCTTCGCCGCCGGCCTGCTGCTCGCCGGAGGCGGTTACTACGGCTACGGAATCATGTCCGCCGGCCATGTCACCACCGACAACGCTTATGTCGGGGCGGACGTCGCCCAGGTGACCCCGCTGATCGGCGGGCCGGTCCGTGAGGTGCTGGTCCAAGACACGCACGCCGTCCGCCGCGGCCAGATTCTGGTCCGGATCGACGACACCGACGCCCGGATCGCGCTCGCCCGCGCCGAAGCCGAGCTTCAGGCCGCCGAACGGCGCGTAAGAAGCCTCATCGCCAATGACGGCGAGCGGAGCGCGCAGGTGAGCGCCCGGGCGGCCGACGCGGCCCGGGCGAGCGCCCAGATCATGGCGGCGCGCGCCGATCTCGAACGCGCCGGCCTCGACCTCAATCGGCGCAAGGACCTCGCCGAGTCCGGAGCCATTTCCGACGAGGAATTGAGCACGGCCCGGAACGCCCACAGCAGCGCCTCCGCCAATCTCCAGGCCGCACAGGCGATGCTCGCCCAGGCCTCGGCCCAGCGCTCGGCGGCGGTCGGAAGCCGGAGCACCAACCAGGCGCTGATCGGCGACGGGCGGGTGGAGACCAATCCCGACGTGCTCGCCGCACGGGCTGCCGTGGAGCAGGCGAGGCTCGACCTCGAGCGCACGGTAATCCGCGCGCCGTTCGACGGAGTCGTCGCGCGCCGCCAGGTCCAGGTCGGCCAGCGCGTGCAGGCCGGAGCGATGCTGATGACGATCGTCCCGGTCCAGTCCGCCTATGTCGACGCCAATTTCAAGGAGGTCGAGCTCACCGAGGTCCGGCCGGGCCAGAAAGTGACGCTGATCTCGGATCTCTACGGCGACGACGTCGAGTTCCACGGCAAAGTGGTCGGCTTTTCCGGCGGCACCGGCGCGGCATTCGCTTTGGTGCCCGCGCAGAACGCGACCGGGAACTGGATCAAGGTGGTCCAGCGGCTTCCGGTCCGGATCGCGCTCGATCCGCGCGAGCTCGCCGGCCGGCCGCTTCGGATCGGCCTTTCGATGACCGCGACCGTCCACACGGGCGAGTGAAGCTCACCCAGAGAGGGGCAGGACTATGTCCATCATGAAAGCGATGCGGGCGGCCTCGGAGGCCGCCCCGCTGACCGGCTTCAAGCTCTACGCCGCGGCGATCCTGATCGGGCTCGGCAACTTCCTGGTGGTGCTCGACACCACGATCGCGAACGTGTCGATCACGACGATCGCCGGAAGCCTCGGGGTCTCCTCGACCCAGGGCACGTGGGTGATCACCTCCTATGCGGTCGCCGAGGCGATCACGGTTCCGCTGACCGGCTGGCTCGCCAAGAAGTTCGGAGCGCAGCGCACCTTCATCACCTGCTTCCTGGCGTTCGCCGTCGGCTCGCTTCTTTGCGGCCTCTCGAGCTCGCTCGGAATGCTGCTCGGAATGCGCGTCCTGCTCGGCCTGTTCGGAGGGCCGATCATGCCGCTGTCGCAGATGCTGCTGCTTCGAATCTTCCCCAGGGAGAAAGCCACCCTCGCCACGGTGATCTGGGCAATGACGACCCTGATCGGCCCGGTCGCGGGCCCGATCCTCGGCGGGATCATCTGCGACAATTACGGCTGGGAATGGATCTTCTTCATCAAGGTGCCGATCGCGGCCGCCGGCGGGCTCGTCCTGTGGTGGCTGATGCGCGGCCAGCCGGATCCCAAATTCGCCGCCTTCATCGACAAGGTCGGGCTCCTCCTCCTGGTCGTCTGGGTCGCCGCCCTTCAGATCATGCTCGACGAAGGGCGCAACCACGACTGGTTCAACTCGCACGAGATCCAGGTTCTGGGCGTGATCGCCCTCGTCGGCTTCATCGCCTTCCTGATCTGGGAGCTCACCGAGAAGAACCCGATCGTCGATCTGAGGATCTTCCGTCACCGCGGCTTCGTCGGCGCGGCGACCACCTATTCGGTCGGCTTCGGCGCCTTCTTCGCGAGCATCGTGATCCTGCCGCTCTGGCTGCAGACCAACATGGGCTACACCGCGACCTGGGCCGGATATGCGACCGGGATCATGGGCATCCTCGCCGTGGTCTGCTCCCCGCTCGTCGGCAAGGCGGTCCAGAAGTTCGACCCTCGTCTCATCGTCTGCCTGGGAATCCTCGGCCTCGCCGGGATCATGCTCTGGCGCATGTGGGGGTTCAACAGCGACATAACCTTCCTCCAGATGGCCTGGCCGACCTTGCTGACCGGCGTCTTCATGGTGATGTTCTTCGTGCCGGTGACCGGCCTCGCAATGGCCAGCGTCGAGCCGGAGGAGCAGGCGAACGCCGCAGGCCTCTCCAACTTCATGAGGACCCTGGCCGGCGCCTTCGCCACCTCGCTCATCCAGAGCCGCTGGTCGGACGCCACGCGCGCCAACAACACCGAGATCGCCAATGCGATGCCTCATGGGCAGCAGGCGATCGACGCGATGACCGCTCAAGGCGTGCCGGCTGAATCGGCACCGGCCATGCTGTCCATGCTGGTCGAAGGCCAAAGCGTGATGCTGGCGACGCTGAACATGTTCGGACTCATCGCGGTCAGCCTCGGTGTTGCCGCGGCCATCATCTGGCTGGTGCCCAAGCCGAAGGGCCCGATCGACACCAGCGGCGCCCACTGACCCTCGAAAGCGAAAGGAACGAGCGATGTTCGCGAACGGCGTGATGCCCCTCACCAAATTCCTGCCCCCGATCGCGCTGGGCGTGCTCGCGCTCGCCGCGCCGGCTTCGCCGGCAGAGGCGGCGATCGGCCCCGATGCCGGCGCATGCCGGGCGGCGTCAGGCCGGCCGGCGATCCTGGTCAACGTCACCGGATTCAAGGCGAGGAGCGGCCGGGTGCGCGTGCAGGTCTATGCCAGCCCGGCCGACTTCCTCGAAAAGGGCAGGAAGCTGCGCCGGATCGACGTCCCGATCAGCGGTTCCGGGGCGATGCCCGTCTGCGTCGCAGTGCCCGGGCCGGGCCGCTACGCCGTCGCGGTCCGCCACGACGTCAACGGCAACAACCGTTCGGGCGACTGGAGCGACGGCGGCGGCTTCTCGCGCAATCCCCATCTGTCGCTGACCAATCTCAAGCCGCGCTACCGCGACGTGGTCATTTCCGTCGGAGACGGAGTCACCCCGACCCAGGTGATCCTCAACTACAAGAAGGGCCTCTCGATCGGCCCGGCCCGGAGTTGAGCGTGACCTCGTCCCGCTTCCGGACAACCTGGGCTCCGTCCGCCCGGCCGGATCCCGGAGTGACGCGCGTGCCCCCTCCCTGACGCGCGCGGTCGAGCAGCCGGCAAAAGCGAAGCACGAAGTCTGGACCCCACGCCCGCCAGGGCCGCCGAGGGTTCGCCACAGCCCAGTTCCAGGCGCGGCACATCCGCCGCGCCCAATGAAGAAGCACACCCAATCCGCAACGAAAGGAAATTGAAATGCGTCCCCGTTCGATCATCGCAGGAACGGCCGTCCTGGCCTTCCTATCCGCCTCGCCGGCGTCGGCGCAGAGCTTCGACGGTCCGTTTGTCGGCGTCCAGGCCGGCGGACAGAAAGCCGACATCCGGAACCTGGACACCGCGCTCGGGACCCGGAGTCTCGAAGCGGACCGCAGCTCCTTCACTGGCGGCCTGTTCACCGGATACGACCGACAGATCGCGCCGGGCATCGTCGTCGGCGCCGAGGCCGGTTTCGACCTGGCCGGCGACGACAAGGCGAGCGCGCAGTCGGCGGCCGGGCTGGTCGCCATCGACCCGAAATGGTCACTGGATGTGACCGGCCGGGCCGGTTACCTGCTCGATCCGGCGACCCTCGCCTACGTGCGCGGCGGCTACACCAACGCCCGGATCGACGTGAGCGGGACCACGGTCCTGTCCGAGAGCGAGTATCGGGATGCCTGGACGCTCGGTGCCGGACTCGAGCGCCAGATCCTGAAGAAGATCTCGGCGCGGCTCGAATATCGCTTTTCCGACCTCAGCGAGGGCGAAGGCACCTTCGACCGCCACCGCCTGCTCGCGGGCATCGCCTACCGCTTCTGAGCCTTCCCCCGCCCCTTCGGCGGCCTGCCGCGGCGAATGCCTGCCGCAGGCCAGGCTCCCTTTTCGTTCAAGGAATTCCATCATGCGTGCCCTTCTGATCGCCTCTCTGATCATCATCCCCCTCATCGTCTTTTACGCCCTGCGCGCCGTCACCGGCGAGCCGCTCAGCGCCGTCGTGCTCGGCCTCATTCTGTTCGTCACGGTCGCTTCATGGTTCGGCGGACGTCCCGCGCGGGCCGGGGGTCTCAAAAAATGGTGAGCACCAGCATCAGGCGTTTCGAAGGAAAAGTGGTCCTCATCACCGGCGGAACGTCGGGCATCGGGCTGGCACTGGCCGAGGCTTTCCTCGCCGAGGGCGCCTCGGTCGCGGTGTGCGGCCTGGACGGCGACAAGGCGCGGGCCTTCCAGGCCAAGCATCGCGGAACCCTGGCCCTTTCGGGCGACATCGCCGACCCGAATTTCCAGATGGCCCTGCTGGGATCCGTCGCCGGCCGCTTCGGGCGCCTCGACATATTGGTCAACAATGCCGGCAGGCTGATCGAGCGGGACTTCGTGAAACAGCCGCCCGGCGCGGATGCGATCGCCGGCGAGCTTCATCTCAATCTGGTGGCGCCGGTGCAGCTCACGTCTCATGCCCTGTTCCGCTGGCCGTGCCTCGAAGCCCTGGTCTTCATCAGCTCCGGCTACGCCTTGGTTTCGCCTCGCCGGGCTCCAACCTATGGCGCCGCGAAGGCGGGCCTGCACGGCTTCGCCGAGGGCATGCGACGCCAGCTCGAACCACAAGGCATTCATGTCCTGGAAGTGCTTCCACCGGTGGTCGACACGCCCGCCACGGCCCACCGCGAGGTCAGGAAGGTTTCGCCGGAGGATGTTGCCGACGCGACCCTCGATGCCCTCGCCGCGCGACGGCCGACGGCGCTGATCGGCGCCACGCGCCTGCTGCCCGCCCTCCTTCGCCTGGCGCCCGGAACGATGAAGCGGATCGTGAGCGGGACCTGAGCCGGGATGGCAGACGAGGCCGGAGCGGGGCCGCGGGGGAAGTGGGTATGGCCTCCCCGGGATTGCGGCGTCGGGCTCGGGAACCGCACGGATATCGGGGCGCGGCGACTCGGCCTAGAGCCGGCGCGCGGGGGAGCCTCCGGCGATGGAAGGCTCTCAGGATGCGTTTGCTTCATTCCCTGGCCATGCTCGCGGCGATGGCCTTCTTTATGCCGGCCGCGGCGATGGCGCAGGCGCCCGCCGAAGCGGGGGAGGCCGTTGGCCCGCCGCCGATCTATTCCGCGGAAATCGACCAGGCGGGCCCGCCGGGCCTGGTCCGGTCCGGGGCTTCCGGGGGCCCGGCGCCCGACCCCGGATCGGTGGTCGAGGCCGGCGAGGGGCTGGAGGCGGGCGAATTCGTCTGGGCTCCCGAGGCGGCGCCGGCGGGGCCGGTGCTCCTCGTGGTCAGCCTCGCGGCGCAGAGGGCGGCGGTCTACCGCAACGGCGTGGCGATCGGGATCTCGACCGTGTCGAGCGGACGCTCCGGCACCCCGACTCCGACCGGGACGTTCACGGTGCTGGAGCGCGACGCCGTGCATCATTCCAACCGCTACGACAATGCGCCGATGCCCCACATGCTGCGGCTGACCTGGGACGGGATCGCGCTCCACGGCGGAGACGTGCCCGGCTATCCGGCGTCGCACGGCTGCATCCGGCTTCCCCGGAAGTTCGCGCGGCTGCTCTACGGCGTGACGCGGATCGGAACGACCGTGATCGTCACCGACGAGTCGATCGAGGCGCGGGTCGCTTCCGCGGAGGGGGTGCTTCGGGCGCCCTAGGGTCGCGGAGGGCGCGGCGCACGGCATCCCGAGGGATGGGGTAGCCGCCGAGGATATAAGTATAGTGTCCCCGCATTAGCGGCGGAAGGCGAGGCGGAAGCTCCACCAGAGCAGGGCGAGGATCGCCGCGCTGATCGCCGCGCCCCAGAACCAGTAGGGCAGAAAAAGGACATCGGCGATGGCGCCGGTGTCCGATTGCTGAAGCCGGCCGCCGACGGTTCCGCCCGGGCTGAACAGATAGTCGAACTGTCTCCACACGCTGATGCACGCCTGGACGCCGAGGAGCTGGATGGCGAAGCGCTGCAGGGGCTGGGATCCGCGAAAAGCGAGCAGGACGATCGCGATTCCCAGCGTGGGGAGGACCAGCCAGCCCGTCAGCGACCGGACCCAGATCAGGGTGGACGCGATGAGCGCGATGCCCAGAACCGCCAAAGCGTTGCGCGTGGCGGCGGGAGAGCGCGAGGAAGTGATGAGCAGAGCTCCGGCGGCCGCCGGCCCGATCGGTCCGCTTGCCGCGATCAGCGCATCGGTCAGCCTGTAGCCGTCGGCGGGGCCCAGCGACTCGGCGACGCCCGAGCCGTCGGCGAAGATGAGCAGGCGTTCGAAGCCCCGGCCGGTGAGCATCGCGGCGATGCCGTGGCCCATCTCATGGAACCAGGTCGCCAGGATCGTGAAGGGATAGAGAAGGAGGCTGCCGAGCGCGGTCTGCCACAGAAGGATCGAGGCGGCGGCGATCCCGAGCAGAAGCGCGGCGCGCCGTTTCTGGTCCTGGTCGGCAAGGCTGGTGGACATCAGGGGCTCCGATCGGGGCGGCCGGTCCGCTCGGGGACCTTCACTCGGCAAGAACCGCGGAGGATATAAGTATAGTGTCCCCGCATTAGGGCGAGCATTGCCCGTAGCAGTAGCGCATGAAATGCCCCAGATTGTTGTCGGCGGAGAGGAGGATCACGACCTTCTTCGCGTCGCGCGGGACCTGGTATTTGTAGGTCCCGGCGCGCGAGGCGCCCTGGTAGAAATAGGCATTCTCCTCCCGGATCGGGATCAGCCCCTCGCCGCTGACGAAGGCCGAGACGTTGGCGCCGCGCTCGGACCCGGGCGGCTTGAAATCAAGTCTTCCGGCGATGTTGATGGTGAACTCGTCGCCCGGATTGAGCGAGCCAGGCACGCCGCTCCAGGTCCAGCGCACACGGCGCCTGTCGGGCGGATCGCCGATGAAGATCATCTCGGCCCAATCGTCGCCGTAGGAATAATGATGCTCCGGCGGGCCCCAATCCTGCTTGAGCCTGGTCGACACCCGCCCGAGCGAGCCGTTGTCCGACGCGACGGCCGAGGTCGGAAGCGCATCGCAGTTGAGATCCTTCAGCCGCTGGCGGCGAAGCTCGGCCTGGTTGTAGGCCTGCAGATAATTCTGCTCGATCTCCTGCTCCTTGCGCTGAACGGCGGGGGGGACCGCAGGCATGTCGTCATCCTCCGATTCGAGCAGGGCCTGGGCGGGATCGTAACTGTCCTCCGGATTGATGAACGAGTTCAGCTCGCGTCCGGTCATGGCCCGCACCCGCGCGGCCAGGGCGATGATCTGCCGCCGAAGGCCGGGCTGAGCGGCGAGCTTCTGCGCCTTGCTCATCGAATCCGGGTCCATGCCGAACAGCTCGGCGATCCGGTCGAAATCGTCGGCCACCTTTTTCGCCGCGATCGCGTCACGCAGGCCGACCGAGGCGAAGACGGGATCGTGATAATTGTCGTCCACCGCCCAGCGCAGCAAATAGGCGTCGCGCTCACGCGCCTCGAGCGACGGAAGCAGGTTTTTCGTCTCGGCGCAGACCACCGCGCTGTTGGGCGCGGACGGGCGGGCGCCCTGGACGGTCACCGGATCGTCGCGGCGCGCGAAGGGCTCGACGGCGGGCAGGTTCAGGCTCGCGCATTTGAGGTCGGTCATGCGCTGGCGCCGAAGATCGGCCTGGAAGCGCGCGCGCTCGGCCCTCAGCTCGACGTCGGCGCGGGTCTCGCCGGAGGGCGGCGGGCGGCGAAGGGCGTCGCGGGCCTGGCGCTCCTCGCGCTCGAGCTGGACGAGAACGGCCTTGGTCTCGGCGCAGACCTGGGGCGCCGAAGCCTCGCTGCCGCTGATCGGAACCGCGGCGGCGCCGCGGCTGTACAAGGCGGTGCCGCCGCCACTCGCCGCGTTGCTCGCGACAGTGGTTTGCGGCGAATCGTAGCATCTGGCGGTGAGCTGGGCCGTCGAGGTGGCCTGATAGAGCTGGTTGGTCCGCGCGACCGCATCCCTGAGGCGCTGTCCGGCGGCGGGGTCGGCGGGGATGGGCCGGCTCCCGGCCGGCACGGACGCGGCGAGCTCGTCCGCGATCCGGAGCATGTTCTGCTGGCTCGCCACCTTGAAGCCGTCGCCGAAGACGGCGTTGACGGGAATGAGGAGATCCTCGGCTATGCGATCGAATTCGGGGGCGAGCCGGCCGGCGGCGATCGCGGCTCTCAGCGACTGACGGTAGCGGGCGAGCCGATCGGGATTGCTCCGCGCCCAGTGGAGCCGCCAGGCGCTCTCCGCGGCCTGCTTGTCGGCGCCCTGCTGGTTGAGAAGCCGGCTGCCGGCGGCGCAGGCCGCATTCGGCGCCGCCTGCGCCCGGACCGGCGCCGGTGCTCCGAGACCCGGCAGGACGAGGCCGGCGGCGAGAAGGGCGGCAAGGGCCGGACGCGGCGCGATCATGGAAGCTCCCCCCCGATAGCTGTTCCGGACCCGTTACTACACGAGCAAGCGGGCGGCGGCCAAGGGCGATCGCAAGCGGGCCCGCGGGGCCTCAGCCGCAGCGGATCGTGGGCCGATACACCTGCATGGCGTTGGTGCCGGAGTTTCCGCCGAGGGTGATCCCGCCGCCCGGCAGGAAGATGCGGCCGCCGATGACGGCGCTGCCCTTGAGGCCGTGGACGGCAATGGGCAGATCCGGAAGCCTGGTCCAGCGGTCGGCGCGGGGATCGTAGGCAAAAGTGTTGGGCGTGAGGCCCAGCACGTGGGTCCGCTCGCCCTCGCCGCCGAAGACGAACATGCAGCCGGCATGGACGGCCGAGGTGATTCCGCCCCGGGGCGCCGGGAGCGGCGCGCCCCGGGTCCAGCGGCGGGTCGCTGGATCGTAGATCTCGACCGCGTCGACCCGCTCGGCCATGGCGCCGGGACCGGTGCGGCCGCCGGCGACGATGATCTTCCCGTTCAGAGCGGCCATTGCCAGGTGATTGCGCTGGGTCGGAAGGTCCGGAAGCTTTTCCCATTTGTCGGTGGCGGGATCGTAGACCTCGAAGGCGGAGCCGCCGGGCGGGCGGCCGCCGGCCACGTAGATCTTTCCGTCGATCACCGCCGCTCCGCCGCCGCTCCTCGCAGTCGGCATCGGCGCGCGCTGAACCCAGCCGCCGACCGCCGGATCGTGCATCCAGACGTGATTGACGAAGATCTCCGGGCGCCCGGTGCTCGCGCCGTCGATCTCGCCGCCGATCACATAGAGTTTGCCGGCGACCGCCTTGACCATGATGTGGTGGATCGGCTGGGGCAGGCGCGGGCCGAGCGACCAGCGGCTCGCGGCCGGATCGTAGATCTGGACGAGGTTGGAGGGGAGCCGCCCGGGCGGATAGCCGCCGAGCACCCAGATCCTGCCGTCGAGCTCGGCGACCGCATGCTCGGACCGGGCGACGGGCATTGCGTGGCCCATGCTCCAGCCGTCGAACTCGGGATAGGCACCGACCGGGGCGCCGGCGGCCACCCGCTCGTTCCAGGTCTCGAGGAGCTCGTTCTCCTGGACTGGGGTGGCCGGAACGGGCGGAGGTGGAGCGGCGCCTCCGGGGCCCTTCTGTGCCGCCGCCGAAGTCGCCAGCCCGAGCAGCGCCGCCGCCGCCATCCCTTTGCCTCTCATGCCTTTTCTCCCGATCCGAAGCCGCCGCGCACCGATAATTGCGCCGCGCCGGCCCGGCAATGTCCGGCGGAGCAGGGAAGGCGAAGCATCTGCAAACGGGCGCGGAAAATCGACGAACGACCGGTGCCGCGCCCGCTCTAGATCTCCGGATCCGCCGGACAATGCAGGGGGCGGCGACGGAGTGAGCGAGCCGAACCCGGCCTAAATCTCGCTTTCCGGAGCGTAATGGACCGGCCGGCGCTCGCAGGCCGTCCTGTAGTTCTCCGCTTTGGCGAGGAGCTCCGCGCGGAGCCTGGCGAAGGGGCCCGCGACCGAGCGCGGTGCGCCGAGATCGAACGGTCCCATCGCCCGGAGCCCGCGGGTGCTGGTGCTCCACTTGCGCGGCATGGGCGCCGAATAGAGCCGGTATCCCAGAGCGCTCGAATCGCCGGGGAAGTCGAACAGCTTCGAAATCTCGAAGAGGAAACCGGCTCCGTTCTTCCGACCCGGCCAGCGCCTGCTGCCCGTCACCAGCGGGGCGGAGCCGGTCTCGCTTCGGCCGAGCACGAGCACGTTCTCGAGCGCGAGCTTGCGCGGAGTCGAGACGTCGATCACGATGAAGCCCGCCCTGAACGCCATCGGAACCTCGGCGCCTTGCTCGCGCCAGTTCATGGACCAGCGGGAGACCGAGCTTTTGCCGAGCCGGCGGAGGGTCTTCGCGTCCGCCCAGGCGATCGGATCCGCATCGGCCGACATGCCGTAGACCTGGGCGAAGAAGCTCTCGCGAGTACCGTCCTCGGCCACATTGAGGTGCCCGGCCAGTTCGCTGAACGGCAACGGCATCGCCACCTTCGCCGAGCAGGCATAAGCGTAGCCAATAATGGTCGGCTCGATCTGGGCGGCGGGCGCCGGGGCGGCGAAGGCCAGGGCGGGGAGCGCCAGGCCGATGAAAAGTCTCGCCATTCTATCTTCCGTGCGGTCTGCTCGAACCTAGCGACGCGGTAGGCGAATGCAATTGGCGGGAGAGCGGGCTGCCGCTCGGGGGTCCAGCGGCGGGGCGCCGGAGTCAGAGGCTTGAATTAAGTATAGTGTCCCCGGATTAAAATCAGTGGAAGCGATCCCTGAGCCATGCCACCCGCTGCCGTGCCTCGGTTTCGGCCGTTTCCGCCGAGTCATAGATTCCGCAGTCGGGCCCGGGCGCGCCCCAGCCTTCGCCGGCAAAATCGGCGGATTCGTTGCCGATCGTGCGCCACTGCCTGCGGAAGGTATAGGTCTCGTCAGATCGCTGCGCGATGATCACGCGCTCCGTACGGTCAGGGCTTTCAAGGATTTTCGAGCGCGGTTGCACCAGCCGGGTTCCCCAGTCGAAGCGCGAGCTTAGCGCACTGTCATCGAATGAAATGCCCTGTCTCATGGAATGAAAGGTTTCACGCGAAGGACGCGAAGGTGCGAAGGAAGACGTGCTTGGGCGCAGGCCAAGGCGTCGGCTGGCCGGAGGTCGGCTCAAGCCAAGCTTCGCGTCCTTCGCGTCCTTCGCGTGAAACCCTATCCTGCTGCTGAGCGGTGTCTGGCAGCGTTGACTGGATCCCTGCTTTCGCGGGGATGACGGCATAGGATGTTGGAACGCCACCGTGTTTCGGCAGGGCTCAGCGACCCAGCGGCAATTCCCGCTGGTCCGGCTCGAACCTGTGCCAGCCGTTGGGGCCGAGGCGTTCGAGGGGGCGGAAGCGGGCCTTGTAGGCCATTCGCCGCGAATTCTCGACCCAATAGCCGAGATAGACGTAGGGCAAGCCGGCGCGGCCGGCGCGGATGATGTGATCGAGGATGATGTAGGTGCCCAGGCCGGCGCGGCCGGGGTGATCGGGCTCGAAGACGCTGTAGATCATCGACAGGCCGTCGGCCTGCTGGTCGGTCAGGCAGGCGCCGACCAATTTGCCGGGGCGGCCGTTCTCGGAGGGCTCGCGATATTCGATGACGTAGGTCTTGACCGGGCTCTGCTCGATCATGTCGGCGAAATCGCTCTCGTCCATGTCGACCATCCCGCCGCCGGGGTGGCGGGTGTGGAGGTAGCGGCGGAGCAATTCGTACTGCTCGTCGGTCGTCCAGGGCTTGCAGGCGGTGACCTCGAGATCGGCGTGGCGCTTGAGCAATTTGCGGTGGGTCGCGCTCGGCTGGAAATCGGCGGCGACGACGCGGACCGAGATGCAGGCCGAGCAATCGAGGCAGGACGGGCGATAGGCGACGCTCTGGCTCCGCCGGAAGCCGATCCGGCCGAGCGCGTCGTTCAGCTCGGAAGAGTGCGGGCCCGACAATTCGGTGAACACCTTCCGCTCGGTCTTGCCCGGAAGATAGGGGCAGGGGGCCGGGCTGGTGACGAAGAATCGTGGGAACCGGAAGGGTGCGCTCACCGTCGCTCCAGAGGTTGATGGGCTTGGTTGCCGGAGTCTTTATGAGCCTCCTCCGCCGCCTTGAAAAGGGCGGTGCGACGCACAAACAGGGTTAAGAGCCGAGCCGTTCCAGCGCGGGACGCGTGAGTCGCAAATGTGAATCAGAACGGGACGTTTGTGCCGGTTTGAATCGGTTTTGGGTGGGCGGCGAGGAGCGAAGCCGTGCCCTCACCCTCCCACCCCGGCTCGCGCCGGGGCGGGCCCCTCCCTCTCCCGCAAGGGGAGAGGGGAATACAGGGGTGTCTGGCGCGGGGGCGAATCTCGGCTTATGCCCGCGCTGGATGGCTCGGATCGCGTTCATTGGCCTCGGCGTCATGGGAGGCCCGATGGCGGGGCATCTCGCCGCCGCCGGCCACGATCTCATCGTCCATAATCGCAATCCGGAGAAGCCGCGGGCCTGGGTGGAGCGGCACGGCGGCAGTGCGGCAGCGACCCCGGCCGAGGCGGCGGCGGGGGCGGACGCGGTGATCAGCTGCGTCGGCGCGGATCCGGACCTGGAGGCGGTGACTCTCGGGCCGGACGGGGCGTTTGCGGCAATGCGGGGCGGCGCCCTGTTCGTCGACCATACCACGGTCTCGGCGCGGATCGCGCGGCGGCTCGACGAAGAGGCTCGGGAACGCGGGCTGCTCGCGGTCGACGCGCCGGTCTCGGGCGGACAGGCGGGGGCCGAGAAGGGCCAGCTCGCGATCATGTGCGGCGGGAGCGCCGAGGCGGTGGCGGCGGCCGAGCCGTTGATGAACGCCTATGCGGCGCGGATCGTCCATGTCGGCCCGGCGGGAAGCGGGCAGCTCACCAAGATGGTCAACCAGATCGCCATCGCGGGCGTGATCGAGGGGGTTTCCGAGGCTCTGCATTTCGCAAAATCGGCCGGGCTCGATACCGACAAGGTGTTCGAGGCGGTGTCGGGCGGGGCGGCGCAGAGCTGGCAGATGGTCAATCGCTGGAAGACGATGGACGAAGGCCAGTTCGATTTCGGTTTCGCGATCGACTGGATGCGCAAGGATCTCGGCCTCGCGCTCGAGGAAGCGCGGGCGAACGGGGCGCGGCTTCCGGTCGCGGCCCTGGTCGACCAATTCTATGCCGATTTGCAGGCGCGTTACGGCGGCCGGCAGGATACGTCGTCGCTGATCAGAAGGCTGGTGGAATGAAGAGCAAAGAGAAACTCCCCTCCCTGCAAGGGAGGATCGGGCGCTGGCTCGTCCCCCGGACGAGCCTTAGCCGCGCCCGATGGGGGTGGGTTCGCGGACGCGTGGCCTCGATGGCCGCGTGGACGCCCCTCTTGGGCGGCGAAGACGCGCGGCCTTGCCGCGCACCCACCCCCGGCCCCTCCCTTCCAGGGAGGGGAGGATTTGCCCGGAGGGGAGGTTTTGCGCTGGCGCTTCTCGCGTGCTTCTCCATGGCCGCCACTCCGGCCGCCGCCGACGTGCTGGTCGACAACGTCAACGGCTACAGCCTGAACGCCGAGGGCAAGCTGGTGCGGTTCACGGCGATTCTGGTGGGCGACGACGGGAAGATCGAGCGGCTCTACAGGAAGGGCGACCGCAAGGCTGAGCGGCCGCGCTACCGGTTCGACGGCAAGGGGCGAACATTGATCCCCGGCCTCATCGACGCGCACGGCCATGTCATGGGGCTCGGGCTCGGAGCGCTTCAGCTCGACCTCAGCGAGACCCGGTCGCTCGAGGAGGCCAAGGCGAAGATCGCGGCCTATGCGGCGGCCAATCCGACCCCGCTCTGGATCACCGGCCGGGGCTGGAACCAGGAGCTTTGGGGGCTGGGGCGGTTTCCGACCGCCGCCGATCTCGATTCGGTCGTGCGCGACCGGCCGGTCTGGCTCGAGCGGGTCGACGGCCATGCCGGCTGGGCGAACAGCGCCGCGATGCGGGCGGCCGGGATCGACAACCGAACCGTGGCGCCGGCCGGAGGCCAGATCGAGAAGGTCGGCGGGAAGCCGACCGGGATCTTCGTCGACAACGCCATGCCGCTGATCGACCGGGTGATTCCGCCGCCGGTGCCGCGGGTGCGCGAGGCCGCCTTCGCCAAGGCGCAGGAGATATTGCTCTCGAACGGGCTCACCGCGGTCGCCGACATGGGGACGAGCCCGGAGGACTGGGCGGTGATGCGGAGGGCCGGCGACGCCGGGCAGCTCAAGATGCGGATCATGTCCTATGCGGGCGGGATCGACGCGCTTCTCGCGGTCGCGGGGACCGGGCCGACGCCCTGGCTCTACGGCGACCGGCTGAGGATGGGGGGCGTGAAGCTCTACAGCGACGGGGCGCTGGGATCGCGCGGGGCCTGGCTCAAGCAGCCCTACAAGGACAAGCCCGGCGAGCGCGGCCTCTCCTTCCAGAACGACACGGCGCTCAAGAATTTGATGAGCCGGGCCGCGATGGACGGATTCCAGGTCGCCGTGCACGCGATCGGCGACGCCGCCAACGCGCAGCTGCTCGACGCGATCGAGGAGCTTTCGGGCACCTATCAGGGCAACAGGCGCTGGCGGATCGAGCATGCCCAGATCGTCGATCCGGCCGACCTCGCGCGGTTCGCCGCGCACGGGACGATCGCGTCGATGCAGCCCGTTCACCAGACCTCGGACTGGCGGATGGCCGAGGCACGGATGGGCGTCGAGCGATTGTCCGGCGCCTATGCCTGGCGGACCATGCTCCAGAACAAGGTGCCGCTCGCCTTCGGATCGGATTTCCCGGTGGAATCGCCCAACCCGTTCGTCGCTTTGGCGGTCGCGATCAGCCGCCGCGACGCGCTCGGCCAGCCGCCGGGCGGCTGGTTCCCGGCGCAGAAGCTGGAGCTGAACGAGGCGTTCGAGGCCTTCACCCGGACGGCGGCTTATGCCGGCTATGCGGAGGACCGGATCGGGAGCCTGGAGCGCGGCAAATATGCCGATTTCGTGCTGATCGACCGGGATATCTTCGGGGGGGCGACGGTGGACGATATTCGAAGGACCAAGGTGGTGGAAACCTGGGTGGCTGGCGTGAGGGTGTGGCCGAATTAGAGGCCCCTTAAGCCGTTCGGGCTGAGCCTGTCGAAGCCCAATTTTTCCTTACAAGAATAAAGGCGAGGGCTTCGACAAGCTCAGCCCGAACGGCGTTTGTGTCGCCTCATTCGCGCCGCCCCCTCCACCGCGCTGCGCGCGGTCCCCCTCCCCGTTCCGGGGAGGATCTAAGACGGCCGGCGAGTGCGCTTGCGGACGGTGAGGACGATGACGACGAGGCCGCCGACGGCGCCCGCGAGATAGCTTGCGGCATGGGCCAGCGAGACGGCGAAGAAGGAGACATGCCGGCCCGCCGGGATCGGGAAGCCTAGATCGGTGGGGAGTGGGGCGAGGCCGGCGGAGGCGAGGAACGCGCCCGCAATGCCCGTGAGGAAGGCGGCCAGGGCGCTGGCGAGCATGACGAGCAGGATCGGACGCCGGAGCTCGGCCAGGCCCAGCCTTGGCCGGGGCCCCAGCCTCGCGGCGGCGGCGAGTGCGATGCCGAGCAGAAGGCCGACCCACCAGGTCGCGATGATTCCCCAGCCCAGGCCGAGCAGGAATGGCGAGCTGGTGGGAAAGACCGGTGGGTGCGCGACCGTGAAATATTCGACGCAGAGATGCGCGGTGACCAGGTCGTGCAGGATGCCGTAGGCAATCGCCGCGAGCATGGCGAAAAGCACAATCCTGACCGCCTCGAAGCGGCCGCTTTTGCCGACCCGGTCCGCCTCAATGCTCATTTGCGCCCACTCTAATCAGCGAGCGCGGTGACGGTGCCGGGCGTCAGGATCTGGGGGAGGATCTCGGCTTCCTTGCCGGGGGCGTACCAGAGGTAGAGCGGCACCCCGGCGCGGCCGTGGGATTGGAGGAAGCGGCCTATGTCGGCGTCGCCTCGGGTCCAGTCGCCGACGAGGATTGCGACGTCGCGGCGCTTGAAGGCCTCGGCCACCGCCTCAGTCTCGAGCGCCGCCGCCTCGTTGACCTTGCAGGTGAGGCACCAGTCGGCGGTGAAATAGACGAAGACGGGGCGGCCCTCGGAGCGGAGCCTGGCGAGGCGCGCCTCGCTGAACGGCTTCGCCTGGAGCAGGCCGCGGGCGCGGGCGAGCGACGGCGCGACGGCGGCGGGCGCCAGAGCGGGGGCCAGCGCCAGAGCCAGAGCGGCCGGGGCGAAGCGGAGCCAGCCGCCTGCGCGTCTTCCCGTCCACCACAATATGGCCGTCAGTAGAATGGCGGCGCCGATTCCGAGCAGCAGGCCGTCTCTGCCGGTGAGGCGCCAGAGCAGCCAGAGCAAGGCGAGCGCGGTCAGGGCCATCGGGATCGCGAGGATGTGGCGGAAGCGGACCATCCACGGGCCCGGCCTGGGGAGCCGGCGGCGGAGGAAGGGGACGAAGCCGAGCAGGAGGAAAGGCAGAGCGAGGCCGAGGCCGAGGCCGGCGAAGATTGCCAGAGCGGCGGCGGTCGGGAGAATCAGAGCGGCGCCCAAGGCGGCGGCCATGAAGGGGCCGGTGCAGGGCGTTGCGACGAAGGCGGCGAGGGCGCCGGTCCAGAAGGACCCGGCCGCGCCGCCGGCGCGTGCAAGACGGCCGCCGCCCGAGACCGCGGGAAGCTCGAACAGGCCGGCCAGGTTGAGCGCGATCGCCACGACCAGCAGCAGGAGGAAGAGGATGATCCGCGGATCCTGGAGCTGGAAGGCCCAGCCCGCCGCGCTTCCGCCCGAGCGAAGCGCGAGAAGGAGCGCGCCGAGCGCGAGGCAGGTGAGGATGGCGCCGGCGGTGTAGGCGAGGGCGTCGCGGCGGGCCCTTCCCTCCTCGCCGCCGGCGCCGGCCAGGCTCAAGGCCTTGAGGCTGAGGATCGGGAAGACGCAGGGCATGACGTTGAGCAGCAGGCCGCCGAGCAGGGCCGCGCCGAAGGCGAGGAGCACTCCGGAGATGCCGTCCGGAATTGCGGCGCGGGCGGTGAGCGGCGCGCCGGCCGGGGGGACCGGGCCGGGCCCGGCGGTCAGCGACAGTCCGTCGCGGCCGCCGAGGCGGAGCACTCCGTCGAGGGCCGCGGGGGTTTCGCGGCCGGCCCTGGTTTCGAGGACCAGGAGGTCGCCGGCGCGGGAGAAATTTTGCGGGGCGCCGTGATCGAGGGCGTCGAGCGTGGCCGGGAAGAAATAGGGGGTGGCGAGAGGGAGCGAGGCGGGGATCGGGATTGCGATGCGGAGCCTGTCGCCGACCCGCTCGAATCGGCCGTCGCTTCCGAGCGGTCGCGGCAGAGCTTCGCGGTAGCGGTCGAACTCCTCGTTCCGGGCGCCCGTCCCGACTCTCAGGTCGAGCGCGAGATCGGCGCTTTCGGGAACGCAGACCTTGTCGGTGCAGACGACGTAGGCGACGCGGGCGCGGATCGGAAGGATCGTTCCCGGCGCGAGGCCCGCGGGGATTTCGAGCGCGACCAGATGCGCGAACTCGCCCTTGTAGACATAGTTCATGAAGCCGGCGACGATGAGCGTGTCGGGCACCGGGAAGCGGAGCGGGCCGGCGGCGACGCCCGGAGGCAGGCGCCACTCGACTTTGGTTTCGACTCCGGCGTCGCCCGGATTCTTCCAATAGCCGTGCCAGCCCGGCTTCGGAGTCATGAGGAGCGCGAGCTCGACCTTGCCGCCGGAGGCGGGGGCGTCGGTCTCGGCGATGAGCCGGACGGACATCGCCTTTTCGCCGGGGCGCAGCGGTGCCTGGGCGAAGGCGGGCGCGGCCAGCGCCATCAACGTGAGCAACAGGAGCAGGAAGCGGGTCACCGGGCGGCTATAGCGGCTTCGCGGCGGCGGGCGAACTCGCACCACTCCCCTCCCGGATTTCCGGGAGGGGC
>DATDAS010000035.1:0-11147 GCA_036525315.1 Allosphingosinicella sp. | reverse complement strand
GTCCTGAGCGTGTCGAAGGGCCGGGATCTCAGGGAGGTTTCACGCGGAGACGCGGAGGCGCGGAGGGGCCGAGGGTGGGGCGGCCCGTGGCATCATTTTTCCGATGCCCTGCGCGACCCCGGCCAGCTCCAAAGCCGACTTCGTCGGCATCAAGGGCAGTAATCAATGCCGATAGCCGCAGCGTAAGAGACCCACGCAGCCTCTCCGCGCCTCCGCGCCTCCGCGCGAACCAATCCTTCTTTTCGTCATCCCGGTGAAGGGCCTGTCCTGAGCGTGTCGAAGGGCCGGGATCTCAGGGAGGTTTCACGCGGAGACGCGGAGGCGCGGAGGGGCCGAGGATGGTGCCGCCCGTGGCATCATTTTTCCAATGACCCGCGCGACCCCGGCGGGCTTCAAGGCCGACTTCGTCGGCAATCAATGCCGATAGCCGCAGCGCAGGAGACCCACGCAGACTCTCCGCGTCTCCGCGTCTCCGCGCGAACCAATCCTTCTTTCCTTTACTCCCGAACGCAGGACTCCAGACCAACCGCACCGCGAACGATCCACGCAGGTTGCATCGGTACGGGCGCTGGGACAGACAGGCACACATGGAAACAACGCGTCCCGAAAGCATCGCCTGGTTCGAGCGGCTCTATATCGGTTCACTCCTCGTCTCGATGGCGATCATCGTGATGGGCTGGGACTCGACGGGCCAGATCCCGCTCCTCTACCTTATCCCCGCTCTGTTCCTCGGCCTGGTGCTCCCCGTCATCCTCATCCTCCTCGTGTCGAGAAGGCGGAGCAGGGTCGCCAAGTGGGTTCTGATCGCCCTTTTCGCGATCGGCCTCGCCTCGAACGTGGCGGGCTACAATCCCAACGGCGATCTCAGGCTGGACCTCGCCGCTCTGGTCATCACCGCCATGCAGATGCTCGCCCTCGCACTCCTGTTCACCGCCCCGGCCCGCGCCTGGCTGGCGGGCAAGGACGAGGCGGGGCAGACTGTCCGATAGGCCCGGTTCGCGCGGAGACGCGGAGCCGCGGAGAGTGCGCGCCCCGATGTACAACGTCACCCTGAACTCGTTTCAGGGTCCATGTTCGTGCTCGCGCGATGGCCCGCGGAGAGGCTCAGACCTGGATCCTGAAACGAGTTCAGGATGACGGCAAAGGGCGAAGAACATGAGAGATGCCATCCCCCGTCATTGCGACCCCGGACCTGAGCCGGGGGAAGCAAACCAGTACGAAGCCATCGCCAACGCCGTCCTGATTGCTTCGTCGCTCCGCTCCTCGCAATGACAGACTAATCTCCGCGCCTTCGCGCCTTCGCGTGAACCAAATGAAACGGACAGCCCCAATGACCCTCGGAGAAATAGCGATCGAAGCAGCCGGCTGGACCGGCGCGGCCCTGATCCTCCTCGCCTACCTGCTCCTCTCCATGGGAAGGCTGACCGGCCAGTCCGCCGTCTACCAGGCGATGAACCTGGTCGGCGCGGCCGGCTTCACGATCAACGGCTGGTGGCACGGCGCCTTGCCCTCGGCCTCGCTCAACGTGGTCTGGGGCCTGATCGGCGCCTTCGCATTGTGGAGGATCCTCGCGAAACGGCGGGCGGCAATGGAGCCGAGGCCTCCGGCTTGACCGCTGCCGCTTGCTCGGTGTTGCACTTCGTTTGTGAACCGGGCGTCCGCCCTTCCGCACCTCAATCGTCATCCCAGCGCACGCTGGGATCTCACTTGTTCTTCAAGGCAATGAGATTCCAGCTTCCGCTGGAATGACGGGCATGCGTAAATCCCGTCATGGCGGGAATGCACATCAGGCTGATGGCGCTGCCGGATCGGACTGGAACGCTCAACCCGTGAGGCCCAACGCGATAATCTGGTTCGAACGCCTGTCGCTCGCGGCCTGGATCGCGGACCTGCTCAATGTCCTGACGACCCCCGAAATCGCCCGGGTCGTGAACGGCACCGACGATGCCGGCGCGGCGATCGTCATCTTCGGCAGCCTCATCGTGACCCTGGCGCTCATCTTTCGTGTGTCGCGCTGGCGGAGCAGGCTCGCGAAGTGGATCCTGATAATTTTCACCCTCATCCTCCTCATTGGAAACGCGCCCCTCGTCCTGGCCCGGATGGACTGGTCCGCGATCCTCGTCGGACTGACGATCCGCGCGATTCAGCTGCTCGCTCTGGCTTTGCTCTTCACCCCCTCGGCACGTGCCTGGCTGGCTGGGCAGCGGAATTCGAAATCGCCCGAGGCTTTGGGGCGGACGTTCGAATAGAGCCGGCCTCCGCCCGCCCGATCCGCTCCTGATTTCCCAGCATGCTCAGAGCTTTGCGCCGCGGCGGTAACCAGCCGGAAAGGAGTCGCGTCTAGGGGAGACGCGGGGGGCAGCTGTCCGTGCCGGGGGGCAGGAGATCGGAAAGACGCCCTTGAACGCCGCCCAATCCCCGATGGACAGGACGATCGACGAACCGGAGCCGGGCGCCGGCGCCGTGCTTCTGCACGAGCAGTTCCAGATCCTGCGCAAGCAGATCCCCCTCATGTACCTCTTCATGATCGTCAACGCCTGGTTCCTCAGCTTCGCCACCTGGGGAGCCGTGCCGGCGCAGTGGAGCATCCTCGTTCCGGCTGTCTTGTCGGTCGCCGCCACGCTGCGGGCGATGATGTGGCGCCGCCGGAGCAAAAGCCCCGAGCCGGCCGCCATCCGGCGCTTCATGGCCGGGACGACGGCGGCTGCCGGAATATTGAGCCTCGCCTTCGGCGGCTGGGGGATGATCCTGTTCGAGAATGCCGACCTGGTCCAGCGGACGTGCATCGGCCTCTACATCTTCATCGGCAGCTTGATATGCGCCTATTGCCTTCAGCCGTTGGTGACGGCCGCCCGGGTGGTGCTGGCGTGCGGCGCCGCGCCCGTCGCGCTGAGGCTTCTGCTCACCGACAACTGGTTCCTGTTCGGGCTCGGCATCAACCTGGTCTTCGCTTCGGCGATCATTCTGCGCATCCTCGCCACCAGCCATTCGGGCTTCACCGAAATGCTTTCGTCCCGGTCGGCAATGCAGACCGAGCGGGAAAGGGCCCGCGAGGCGGAGAGGATGGCCCATCAGCTCGCCTATCACGACCCGTTGACCGGCCTTCCCAACCGGCGCGCCCTCGCCGACCAGATCGAGGCTGCAATCGCCGGCGCGTCCGGTACGACCGGGGCGGCGCTGCTGATGGTCGACCTCGACCATTTCAAGGGCGTCAACGACGTCCACGGCCACCCGGCCGGAGACAGGCTTCTGCGCGACGTCGCCGAAAGGCTGACCGAGCTTGTCGGGCCGGGCGCTCGGGCGTTCCGGCTCGGCGGCGACGAGTTCGCGATCCTGAGCCCGGTCGGCGCGGACCATGACGCGGCGCGGAGGATGGCGCGGCGGATCGCCCAGGGCCTGAGCGAGCCCTTCGTTGCCGGATCGCTCGTCCACCATATCGGCGCGAGCGTCGGAATCTCGCTCTTCCCGGACGACGCGCAGGACCGCGAGACCCTGATGCGGCGGGCGGACATCGCCCTCTATCGCGCCAAGGAGGACGGGCGCGGCCAGTACCGGTCGTTCGAGGCGCGCATGGACGCCGAGATCAAGAGGCGCTCGTTTCTGGAAACGCAGCTTCGCGCCGGAATCGAAGCGGACGAGTTCAGGCCCTTCTATCAGCCCATCGTCGAGCTCCGCTCGGGGCGGACGATCGGGTTCGAGCTGCTCGCGCGCTGGCCCCGGCACCAGGACTCGGTCGGGCCGGACCAGTTCATCTCGATCGCCGAGGAATCCGGGCTGATCACCGATCTGATGCTCCAGCTTCTTCGCCGCGGCTGCGCCGACGCGCTGCAATGGGACGAGCGGCTGACCATCGCCCTCAACATCTCGCCCGTGCAGCTCAAGGACATCTGGCTGAGCCAGAAGATACTGGGGGTGCTCGCCGCGACCGGCTTTCCGGCGCGCCGGCTCGAGGTGGAGATCACCGAGAACGCCCTGATCGGCGAATCCGAAAATGCCAGGCGCACGATCCAGTCGCTCAAGAACCAGGGGATCGCGATCGCTCTCGACGATTTCGGAACGGGCTATTCCTCGCTCCAGCACCTGCGGATGCTCCCTTTCGACGAGATCAAGATCGACCGCTCGTTCGTCCACTCGCTCGACAGCGATCCGGAGGCGCTCAATTTCGTGCGCGCGATCATCGGGCTCGCCTCGACCCTCGGAATGCCCGCGGTGGCCGAGGGCATAGAAAGCGAGCGCGCGGCGAGCCTGCTCCTCGAGCTCGGCTGCACCTACGGCCAGGGCTATCATTTCGGCCATCCGATGTCGGCCGAGCAGGTGAACGCCCTCCAGGGCCGCGATAGCGGCGGGGGCAAGGTGGCGGTGGGCCGGTTCGCCAAGGCGGCGCGGCGGTAGGGAGATCTTCCCGCCCGACGGCTCGCATCGCGGCGCATGGAGGCTGGGGCAGGCGAGTGATCCAGCCCCTTTTCGTCACTCCAGCGAAAGCTGGAGTCTCCCTTGTTCTTCAAAGGCAACGAGATTCCAGCTTTCGCTGGAGTGACGGGCATGCGTAAATCCCGCCATGGCGCGGACGATGCATGTTCCCCGGCGCAGAGCCTGTCCTGAGCCAGTCGAAGGGCCGGGGCTCAGTCGGGCTTCTCCCGAATGGCGTCGACGTTCGAATCCAATCTGCGAATGAGGCCGAAAACGATCGCCTGGTTCGAGCGGCTCTACGTGGTGTCGGTCGCGCTCGGATATGCGCTCATGTTCAGGGAATGGCGCGATCGGGTCGAGGCCTATGGTGACTGGCAGCTCTTTGTCTTCATGCTCGTCATATCCCTGATGATGCCCGTAACCTTGGCGCTCCTCGTGTCGCGGCGCCGAAGCCGCGTGGCGCTTGCGTTGCTGGTGCTGATCACCTGGTCGATGGGTACGGTCATGCTTGCCGTTGCATATGCGTCGGGATTTGGATCCGGCACGGAAGTTGCCGCGCTCCAGGCGGTTGCCATGGCCGCGACCCTGCTGCCATTCACCCCCTCGGCGCGGGCATGGCTGAAGACTCCTCGAACAAGGCGTGTCGGGCCCGAAACGCTCGGCCGGACCTTCGAATGAGGCCGAAAAGCATCCTCTGGTTCGAGCGGCTCTTCATCCTGTTCGAGACGGCCGCCTCCTTCCTGAGGTTGAGGCGCTTCCCTCAGATGATGGACGGCTTCGGTCCGATCATGACTTTCACCTTGTTCGCTCTTCTCCTCATAATCCCGGTGGCTCTCGCTCTGAGCGTGTCGCGGCGGCGCAGCCGGGTGGCGCTGATACTCCTGATCCTGTTTACCTGGACGCTGGGTCTCGCGGTCGTAATCGGGTTTGTCCTGCTGGGGCGCGGGTCGCCGGCGGACCTGGTCGAATCGCTGCTGGCTGCGGCGCCCATGGCCCTCACGCTCCTGCTCTTTACGCCCACCGCCCGCGCGTGGCTCCAGTCCTCGGCGCCTCCGCCCGTCTCTCCCGAGAAGCTCAAGCGCACGTTTGAGTGAGGCGGCTTTCCAACGCGCTTCTCTACTATCTATTTTCCTCTACTCTGAATTCGCGAGGAGCGCCGGAATGACCAGGCTGATCGAGCTCAACCATGTCATCGAGCACGGCATGACGACCTACAAGGGTCTGCCCGGCCCGCTGATCTGCGACTTCTGGGACCGTGAGAAATCGCGGGGCTTCTACGACGACGGCTCGACCTTCCAGATCGGCCGGATCGACATGATCGCCAATACCGGCACCTATCTCGACACGCCCTTCCACCGCTTCGCCGACGGCGACGATCTCGCCGGGGTCGGGCTCGAGAAGCTGGCCGGGCTTCCGGGCCTGGTGGTCAGGCGGCCGTTCGAGCAGGACATCGCGATCGGCGCGGACGCGTTCGACGGGCTCGATCTCGAAGGCAAGGCCGTGCTCGTCCACAGCGGCTGGGACCGGCACTGGCGGACTCCCGAATATCAGGAAGACCACCCCTTCCTGACCGCCGCCGCCGCCGAGGCGCTCGCCGCGCGCGGCGCCGCTCTGGTCGGGATCGACAGCCACAATATCGACGACACGCGCACCCGCTCGCGCCCGGTCCACACGATCCTGCTCGGCGCCGGCATCCCCGTCTGCGAGCATCTGACCGGGCTCGGCGGCCTTCCCGACGCCGGCTTCGCCTTCACCGCCGCGCCGCCGCGCGTCGCCGGGATGGGCACCTTCCCGGTGCGGGCGTTCGCGACGGTGGGGAGCTGAGGAGCCCTCCACTCAAGCTGTCACCCTGAACTTGTTTCAGGGTCCAGTTCTCCGCCCGCACCGAAGCTCGTCGCTGGACCCTGAACCAAGTTCAGGGTGACGGCTTGTGAGAGCCGTCACCCCCCGTGCTTCATCCCCGCCATCGCCATCTCCATCGTGCCGCCCTTGTGATGGGCGCAGCTGACGTTCGGGTTGAACTGCGCGAACATGCCGTTGGGATTGTCGCGATAGAGCCAGACGTGGCGGTCGTAATGGGGCTGGAACATATGCGCCTCGTCGATCGACGTGCGCGGATCGTCCTGCATCCTGTCATACTCGACTCCGCGATAGGCGGGCGGGCCCCGGTGGCCTGCCTCGTGCCAGGATTTCCGGAAGACGAGATTCTCGACCGCGACGAGCTCGAGCGATCCGTTCTTCTGCGGCTCGTAGATCAGGATCGAGGGCTTCAGGAAGTCGGTGTGGGTGCCGTTGCCGTCGACCCGCGGATTGGGCGGCGCGGTGATTCCGAGCAGGTCCGGCCGGAAATAGTGGACTCCCATCGCCCCCAGCGCTTTCGGCCGGCCCATCATCTCGGCCGTGTCGCACAGGTTCATCGGATCGCGGACATAGCCCTCGGCGAGAGCGACGTTGACGTCGCGGAACCGTTCGGTCGCGGCCCGAACCTCCTCGAGCGCGGGATCCCCGGCCGGCGCCCACGCCACCGCCGCGGCGCCGACGCCGCCGAGCAGGGCGAGCGGAATCGCCGCCCTGAGCATCAGCTTGCGGCGGGCTTTCCTGGCTTCGGTCATTTCTCTTTCCCTTTCAGTGCCTGCGCGGAGCGCGAGCGAATGCATCGCCCGGACGAAGCCCGAGCCCGTTCACCCACCAAAAAGATTGCACTTGCGCGGATCGCGCCGCGCCTCCCCCGGACCGTATCCCGGCCTTCTGGACGCTCCAAATGCGCTCGGACCGGCGGCGAAACAAGCAACGATCTTGCGCGCTGTTATGCGCTGATGAATAACCTGGGTCCGTGTTCGACTGGAACGACCTACGGCATTTTCTCGCGGTCGCCCGGACCGGCAGCACGCTGGGCGCCGCGCGCGAGACCGGCACCAGCCAGCCGACCGTGGTCCGCCGGATCGCGGCTCTGGAGCAGGCGGTCGGCGCCTGCCTGTTCGAGCGGCGGCGGACGGGCTACGCGCTCACCGACATCGGCCGGGAGATATTGCCGCAGGCCGAAATGGTCGAGCGCGAGGCCGACGCCTTGGGCGAGACGCTCGAGGCGCATCGCCGGCGGCACGCGGGCCGGGTACGGATCACCTGCCCCGAATCGATCGCCAACATTCTCGTTACGCCCGCGGTGGTGACCCTTCGCCGAACGCACCCGAACGTGCAGGTCCAGCTCCTGATCGAGGACCGCTATCTCGACCTGACGCGCGGCGAGGCGGACATGGCGATCCGCGCGACGACCAGGCCGATGGAAAGCTCGGACCTCATCGCGAAGAAACTGACCGACGCGCCCTGGGCCGCCTATTGCAGCCGAACCTATGCGGAGCAGGTAGGGCCGCCCAGCGGCATAGGAGAGCTTGACGGCCATGCCATCGTTGGCGGCGAGGACGAGCTCGGCGCCTTCGCCGCCATGCGCTGGCTCGAGGCCGGCGCGCAGGGGGCGTCGATCGCGTGGCGAAGCAATTCGCTGACCAATCTCCACGCGGCGGTCTCCGCCGGCATCGGCATTTCGGTGCTTCCCTGCCTGCTCGGCGGAAGCGATCCATCGCTCGTGAAATGCTTCCCAGCGGAGGCGCCCAATGCGGAGATCTGGCTGCTCGTGCGGCCCGACGTGCGGCCCTTGCCCCATGTGCGCGCCTTCATCGCGGCGATCGAGACGAGCTTCCGCTCGCACCGCGCCCTGATCCTCGGCCAATGCTGAGCCGGCCGATGACGTGGCGGTTCAGCGGGCCTACAGCCGAGTCCGTCCAGGCAGGTCCGACACGGTCCGGGAAAATTTCATGAAATCGCTCTTTCTGCTCCTCCTCGCCGCCGCGGCCGCCCCGCCTCCGCCCGGGGCCGCGCCGCCGCCGGGCGGGGCTCGGCCGCCGGTCCTGTTCGTCAGCCCGATGGGCGAGCCGTTCCGCACCGCCAGCCGCGAGGCCGGGCTCGAGCTCTGGTTCGCCGGCGCCGATTCGGACGGCGACGGCGCCCTGGGCGCGGACGAGATGCGGCGCGACGCGGCACGCTTCTACGCTCTGCTCGAGACCGACGGGGACGGCGAGATCGAGCCGTCCGAGATGACCCGCTACGAGAGCGAGATCGCTCCCGAGATCCAGCTCGGCCGCGGCCCGATGAGCCGGCGCGAGATCGTCCGGATGCGCCGCGACGACGAGGAAGCCGCGTCTCGGGGCAGCGTTCTCGCCGGAGCCCGGTATATACGCGGCGGCGGCGGCGACCGTTATCGAGGCGATGAGGATCTCGAAGGCGCCGGCCGCTTCGGCCTGATCAACATGCCCCAGCCGGTGATGGGCGCCGACTCCGACCTCAACCGCGGAATCAGCGCCGCCGAGTTCGCCGCCGCCGCCGGCCAGCGCTTCCTGATGCTCGATACCGACAGGGACGGAAAGCTGACCCGGCCCGAGCTTCTGACGCAGCTCCCCAGGATCGACCCCCGCCGAGAGCGCCGCCGCCGCGGGTAGCACCCACTCGCCCCTCCCCTTCAGGGGAGGGGATCAAGGGGTGGGGGATGTCGACGACGAGTCGTCGGCAGGCGCGCAAGCGCCGCTCCCATCGTCATGCTGAACTTGTTTCAGCATCCAGTTTCGAGCTGCTCGACCTTCAACCAGCTGGACCCTGAATCGAGTTCAGGGTGACGGTACGGGCAGAAAGTCCTTGCAAAATAGGAATGTTCATGCTATGTTCCTATCCATGCACAGGCTGTCTGAAAGCGTCCGACATGATTCGCCCGAGCGCGGCGCCGAGCAACGCCCGTCGCCCGAACCGCAATTCTCGCCGGGAAGCGTTTCCCACCCCCACGTCAGCCGAAAAACACTAAAAACTCGCGCCGTCCCGGCCGCCTCGGCGGCCCATCCGAACCCACGCCGGAAATGCGTTTCGCTCCGACGTCAGGCTAAACTTGCTCAACTTCCGGCCAGGCGAACCCCTCGCCGCAACCAGTCCGAATCATCGCCGGGGAGCGTTTCCGACCCCCACTTCTGCCGAAAAATCCGAAAAATCCGCGCCGCCGGGCCATTCACACCCGCGTCAGATTCGCGGGCGTAACGAACTCCCTTCTCCGCTTGCGATGGAGGTTCCCATGCTCGATTTCTGCGTCGCCCTGATGATCATGTGCGGGCCGCCGCCCCAGGCGAAGGCCGCGCCGGCCAATCCGCAGATCGACTATGCCGGCTTCAAGTCGCTGACCGAAAGCGTCGAGGCCTATCGCCGGCGCCGGCTGGTGAGCTGGGACGAGTTCGCCGCGGCGGCTCGAAAGAAGGACGTCCTGATCCTCGACGCGCGCTCGGCCTCGGCCTTCGCTCAGGGCCATATCGAGGGGGCGGTCAACCTGCCCTTCACCGACTTCACCGACGAGAGCCTGGCCGCCGCGATCGGCCGCGCCGACCGGCCGATCCTGATCTACTGCAACAACAATTTCTCCAACGACGTCGCGCCCGTCCAGGTCAAATCGGTCCGCCTCGCGCTCAACATCCAGACCTTCATCAACCTGGTCGGCTACGGCTACGAGAACGTCCGCGAGCTCAACGAGGTAGTCGACTTCAACGATCCCAAGGTGAAGTGGGTGAAGGGCCCGGCGCTGGCCAGGCGCTGAGGAGCCCCAACAGGTCGTCACGGGACGACCCGCCCCAACTGGCCGTCATCCTGAACTGACGGCCCCAACAGGCCGTCACCCTGAACTCGTTTCAGGGTCCAGTCCTTCACCCGCACCCGCGTCGATCCAGCGGGCATCGACGCTGGCGGCCTTCTCGCGGCGCCCGGTTCCCGCTCCACCCTGGATGCTGAAACAAGTTCAGCATGACAGCTTGGGGGCGCCGTCAATTCAGCATGACGATGCGGGCTACTCCGCCAGCGCTCTCTCCAGCCAATCCGGCACGATCGCCCCGCCCAGATCCTCGACCCGCCGATGCTCCACCGCGAGCCCGAGCTCGGGATAATGGACCATCGCGCGCGGCCCGGGCGCCTCGGCCGGCACCACGACCAGGTGGCGGTTGACCTTCGACCGGTGATGCATCCGCGCCGTATTCTCCTGGCCGACATAGCAGCCCTTGGTGAAGCTGACCCCGTTCAGCTCGGCGGCATTGGCCTCGAGCCAGAGGATCTTGTCGGAGCCGAGCTCGGCCCGGCCCTCCGGAACGCCGAGCGAGAGACGATGGGCGCGCCAGGCGCCCTCGGCGGAACCGTCCGACGGGGCGGCGAGCCAGCGGCGGCCGAGCTCCGGCAGGCGCGAATCGGGCAGACCCTCGGCGCCGTCGGCGGACCAGTGCACGGCCAGCCCTTCCTCCGGCGCGATCGCGATGGCGCGGCGGAGGCGATAGAGGCTGAGCCGGCGGATCAAATCGGCAGCGGCCTCGCGCTCGCAGTCGATCAGCACGTCGTCGCCGTCCTGCCACAGGATGAAGTCGAACAAGGCCTTGCCTTGGGGCGTGAGCAGCCCGGCCCACAGCGGCCGGTCCGGCGCGAGCAAGGCGACGTCGTTGGTGACCAGCCCCTGCAGGAAGTCGCGCACCTCCCCGCCCGAGAGACGGATGACGGCGCGGTCGGCGAGAATGGTGGAGGGCATTCAAAGGACATCGCTGCTTAGCCCCTCCCTTTCAAGGGAGGGAATGGGGGTGGGTGGCACCTGAGCTGCCTCGATGGCAGCGAAGGGGCTTCCTCATGGGTATCGAGCCCTTTCAAGGTCGCCGCACAATCTCCCCTCCCTTCCA
>DATDAS010000034.1:0-15211 GCA_036525315.1 Allosphingosinicella sp. | reverse complement strand
TCCCCTCCCTTGCAGGGAGGGGAGGGCCAGGAGGCTCCTTCTCGCTCTCGCCGCATCGTGCCTGTTCGCGACGCCGGCCGCCGCGCAGACCATCGCCATCACCGGCGGCACGGTGGCGCTTGGGGACGGGTCTGAGCCGATCCAGGGTGGGACGGTGGTGATCCGCAACGGGCGGATCGTCGCGGCCGGCAGCGGAGTCGCGGTCCCGGCCGGCGCGCAGGTGATCGACGCCACCGGCAGATGGGTGACTCCCGGGATCGTCGCGGGCTTCTCCCGGGTCGGGCTTCTGGAGGTCGACGCGGTCGACGCGACCAACGACGTCCAGGCAAACAATTCGCCGTTCAGCGCGGCGATCGACGTCGCGCCCGCGATCAATCCGCGCGCCTCGAACATCGCGGTCAACCGCGCCGGCGGGGTCACCCGAGCGATCGTCGCCCCGGGCACCGCCAAGTCGATCTTCGGAGGCCAGGGCGCGATCATCGATCTCGGCGCCGACATGCAGCCGATCACGCGCGCCCGCGCCTTCCAGTTCGTCGAGCTGGGCGAGGACGGTGCCGGCGATGCCGGCGGAAGCCGCGCTTCCGCGCACGTCCTGTTCCGAAACGCGCTCCGCGAGGCGCGCGACCTCGGCCGCACTTCGGGCATTTCGGGTGGAGGAAGCTCGTCCGCCGGACGCGCGCCCGACCAGCGCGACCTTTCGCTCGAGGAGGTGCCGGACAGCCGCCTGCTCTCGCCCGGCGCCAATCGCCCCGACGACGTCCTTCTCACACGCTTCGACGCCGCGGCGCTCGTGCCCGTGCTCAGCGGCCGCCAGCTCCTGATGGTCCATGTCGAGCGCGCCAGCGACATCCTGCAGGTGCTCGGCCTGAAGCGCGAATTCCCGGGGCTCCGGATCGTCCTGGTCGGCGCCGCCGAGGGCTGGACGGTGGCAGACTCGATCGCCGCCGCCGGCGTTCCGGTGATCGCCAATGCCTTGCTCGATCTTCCGGGCAGCTTCGAGATGCTCGCCGCGACCCAGTCGAACGTCGGGCGGATGCGCGCGGCGGGGGTCAAGGTCGCCTTGGGCATGATCAACGACGACGAGGCCCGGCAGGTGCGGCTCGCACGCCAGCAGGCTGGGAATCTGGTCGCCATCGCACGGGTGCCCGGCGCTACCGGGCTGAGCTGGGGCGAGGCATTGGCCTCGATCACCTCGGGCCCCGCCGATGCGGTCGGGCTCGGCGGCGAGATCGGATCGCTCCGCGCCGGCCGCAGGGCCGACGTCGTTCTGTGGGACGGCGACCCGCTCGAGAACAGCAGCGCCGCGACCATGGTGATGATCGACGGAGTCCAGCAGCCGATGGACAATCACCAGACCAGGCTTCGCGACCGCTACCGGACCGGAGTCGAGCGCGACCTGCCCAAGGCCTACGAGAGGTGAGCCGGGGAGCGCCGCGGTGACCGACCTGGGGTGGCTCGCCGTGGCGACCGCCGCCTTCGTCGGCAGCCATCTCCTGCTGTCGCATCTGTTCCGGGTGCGCCTGGTCGGCGCCATGGGGGAGAGCGCGTTCACGATCCTCTATTCGCTGATCGCGGCGCTCACTCTGGGCTGGATGATCTTCGCCTGGAACGCGGTCAATGCCAGCGTCCCTTACTGGATCGCCCCGCGTTGGGCCTGGAACGTGGCGTCCGGGATCATGCTGATCGCCTCGATCCTTCTCGCCGGATCCCTGTTCGGAAATCCCGCTTTCCCCAATCCGGGCCGGCAGATGCGAGCGCCCAAGGAGGCGAAGGGCATATTCGCGATCACCCGCCATCCGATGAACTGGTCCTTCATGCTCTGGGCGCTGGTTCATCTCGGCCTGTGGGGATCGGCCCAGAATCTGATCGTGGCGGGCGGAATCCTGATCCTCGCCTTCGCCGGATCGATCGGCCAGGAGAGGAAGAAGCGGGCCCTGCTCGGCCCGGCCTGGCGCGAATGGGAATCGCGCACCTCGTTCGTGCCGTTCGGGGCATTGCTGACGGGCCGCGCGAAGTGGCGCAACGCGGCGCCGGGGTGGAAGGCGGTCGGGATCGGGCTGGCCTTCTGGCTGGCGGTGACCTGGTTCCACGCGCCGACGGTTTCGCCGGTCGCGGTGATGCTGGGCGGATGAGCGAGGGCCGGCTCAAGCTTGCAATTTGAGACTTTATCCCACAAAATCGCAAAATAGAGAAATTGTGGGATAAATCGCCTGCCAATTGTCAATCCTTTCTCCGACGAGCAGGCGCGGCTCCTGGTCAATCTGGAGCAGCGCTATCGCGTCTGGATGGAGTCGGAATGGGCATTGCGCGAGCTCCCTTACGACCTTCGGCGCAAGGAGATCGGCGGCCGCTTCTATCTCTACGAGATCGCGGATCGTAGCGGCAACGGCCGCAGCCTTGGGCGATGGACCGAGGAATCGGAAGCGATGCTGGCGCGCTATCGCGCCGAAAAGGCGGAGGCGAAGCAAAGGCGGGAGGTCAGCCGCGCCAAGGTCGACGAGGCCTGCCGGCTCTACCGCGCCCTTCGCCTGCCGATGCTGGCAAGCGACGCTGGAGCGCTGTTGCGCGAGGCCGACCGAAGACGCCTGCTGGGCCGGGATCTGCTCCTCGTCGGCACCAATGCGATGGCCGCCTATATGGTCGAAGCCGGCGGAACGATCAGGGATGTGCCGGACGAGACCGAGGATTTCGATCTGGCCTGGACGGCGACGAAGCCGCATGAAGAAGGCGCTCGTTCATTGTGGGACATGCTCAAGGCCGTCGATCCGACGTTCACCGTGAATACGGAGCGGCAGTTCCAGGCGCGCAACGCCAGGGCATATGAAGTGGAGATACTCGTCGCGCCGTCGAGGGCGGGGACGATGGCACGCGTCGATCAACCTCGTCCAGTCCCCCTTCCCGAGCAGGAATGGCTCCTGAACGGGACGCCGGTGGACCGTGTCGTGGCTTGCCGGGACAGCAGCCCTGCCCGGATCGTGGCGCCGGATCCCCGCTGGTTCGCGCTCCAGAAACTCTGGCTCTCCGCCCAGGCCAAGCGCAATCCTCTCAAGCGGGGGAAGGATCTGAAGCAAGGCACGCAACTTCTGGATGCGGTCGCGGAGACCATGCCGCAATATCCGCTCGATCGGGAATTCGCGCAATCGCTTCCGTCCGAGCTCGAGGCGCCTTTCGCGGCATGGAAGAACGGCAAAGCGAGCCTATAACCGAACCATCCGCATGCCGCGTTCGCCGTAGCGGGGGCCGGACGTGCCGCCGCGCGGAGCCGCGGCGTCGAGGTCGGCCATGTCCTGCGCGCTGAGCTCGACGTCGACCGAGGCTATGCTGTCCTCGAGCGTCGCGCGGCGCTTGACGCCGGGGATGGGCACCAGATCCTCGCCCTGGGCGAGAAGCCAGGCCAAGGCGATGCGTGCCAGGCTGACTCCGTGCCGCTCGGCCACCGCGCGGATCGCGTCGACGATCTTGAGGTTGGCCGGGAAATTCTCCTCCGAATAGCGCGGATCGTTGTGGCGCCAGTCGTCGGCGGGGAGGTCGGCGCGGCTCCTGATGTCGCCGGTCAGGAAGCCGCGGCCGAGCGGGCTGTAGGGAACGAAGCCGATCCCGAGCTCGCGGCAGACCGGCAATATGTCGGCTTCGACCTCGCGCTCCCAGAGCGAATATTCGGACTGGAGGGCCGCGATCGGATGGACCGCGGCGGCGCGCCGGAGGGTCTCGGGCGACGTCTCGGAGAGGCCGATGTGGCGGATCTTCCCTTCCTTCACCAGATCGGCCAGGCCCCCGACCGTCTCCTCGATCGGAGTCTGGGGATCGACCCGGTGCTGGTAGAAGAGATCGATCGTGTCGATGCCGAGACGCTTCAGCGATCCTTCGCAGGCGCGGCGGGCATTGGCGGGACTTCCGTCGATCCCGGCCGGCTCGCTGCCGTTCCAGACCAGAGCGAACTTGGTGGCGATGACCAGGCCGTCGCGCCTCCCCCTGATCGCCTCGCCGAGCAATTCCTCGTTGGCGAAGGGGCCGTACATCTCGGCCGTGTCGAAGAAGGTCACTCCGAGATCGATGGCGCGGTGGATGGTCGCGATCGATTCGTCGTCGCTGGCGGTGGCGCCGTAGGTGATGTTGCCGCCGCGGACCATCGGCATGCAGCCGATCCCGATCGCGGAGACGGTGAGCCCCGACTTCCCGAGATTTCGATATCTCATGCGCCTTCCTCCAGAAGCCGGTCTTCCCGGCTCTTCGTCTCGTCCGCTTCGAAGCCGCTGCGCCGGGCGACCGTCGCCGTGGTGGCGACATCCATCGCGACGTTGCCGGTGGTGCGGACGATATCGGGCAGGGTCTCGACCGCGACGAGGAGGACGAGCGGCTCGATCGGGACTCCCATGGCGAGACAGATTGGCGCGATCGAGCTGATGAAGCTGATCGATCCCGGAAGGCTGATCGCGCCCAATGTCGTGGTTGCCGCCACCGCCACGCCGGCCGCGATCGTCCAGGGCGTGAGAGGCACCCCGAACCAGTTGGCGACGTAGATGGCGACGGCGAGGTTCATCGCCGGCCCGGTCGCCCTGAACAAGGCGACCGCGAGCGGCAGGGTCACGCCCGAGGCGGCGACGGGCACGTTGAGCCGCTCGGCGCCGCGAAGCATGGCCGGGAGCGAGGCCAGTGAGGATTGGGTGCTGATCGCGACGGCGGTGCTCGGGCCCATGGCGCGGGTGAACTGGAGGAAGCCGATACCGGCGCCGATCCGCGCCAGCGGCCAGGCGGCGAACCAGATGAGAACGCCCACCGCCGAGACGATGAGGACGTAATGGAGCAGGGCGCCGAGTGCCGAGGCGCCGGCCCGGGCGCCGACCACATAGGCGAGTGCGAAGACTCCGATCGGCGCGAGCCACAGCACCCAGTTGATGATCACCAGCATCACGTCGGCGATCGAGCGGAACAGGTCGGTCAAATTCCTGCGCGGCGCCTCGGGAAGCCGGGTCAGGGCGAAGGCGAAGAGGGAGGTGAAGACGATCAGCGGCAATATCTGGTCGTTGGCGGCGGCCGAGATCGGGTTGGTCGGGATGATCGATCGGGCGAACTGGCCAAGGGTCGGTATCTCGCCGACCTCGGCCGGCGCTGCCGAGAGCGCGGCACGCAAGGCCGCGGCGCTGTCGCCCGGCATCGGGAAGAACTGGAGGAGCATCGGAGTGAGGAAGGCGGACAGGATCGCGCCCGACCAGAGCACCGCGAAGAAGAGCAGGACGGCGCGGCCGGCGAGCCGGCTTGCGCGCGCGGCCTCGGCCGAGGCCGCGATCCCGGTGATGAGCAATGCGACGATCAGGGGGATGATCGTCATCCGCAAGGCGTCGAGCCAGAGGCCGCCGATCGGGTCCGCGACGGCGATCGCATTCTCGACCCAGGCGCCCTTCGTCGCGGCGCTGGCGATTCCGAGAAGGAGCCCGAAGGCGAGGGCGGCGAGGATGCGTGCGGGCTGGGACATGAGAGAGGCTTAGCTGCACCCGAAGCCGCGTGGAAGAGAGCGGAAAAGTTCCTCCCCATCGCTTTCGATGGGGAGGGGGACCATCCGCCACAGGCGGATGGGGGAGGGGTAATGTGAGGCCTCGGCAGCTACCCCTCCACCACCCTTCGGGTGGTCCCCCTCCCCACGGGCGTTGCCCGCAGGGAGGAATAGCCCTCGGCGGCGCATGGCGCTATCAGACGCCGAGGGAAGCAAGGACCACGGATGGCACGCAAATTCTTCGGCACGGACGGTATCAGGGGCCGCACCAACCAGCATCCGATGACCGCGGAGATGGCGCAGCGCGTCGGCCAGGCCGCCGGCGCCCATTTCCAGCGCGGCGACCATCGCCACCGGGTCGTCATCGGCAAGGATACGAGGCTCTCCGGCTACATGATGGAGACCGCGCTCATCTCGGGCTTCACAAGCGTCGGAATGGACGTGGTGATGGTCGGGCCGGTCCCGACCCCGGGGGTCGCGATGCTGACCCGGTCGATGCGCGCCGATCTGGGCGTGATGATCTCGGCCAGCCACAACGTCTACACCGACAACGGGATCAAGCTGTTCGGGCCCGACGGCTATAAATTGTCCGACAAGGACGAGATGGCGATCGAGGCTCTGCTCGAGGAGCCGCCCAGGCTCGTGGCCGCCGAGCAGATCGGCCGATCGCGGAAGATCGAGGATGCGCGCGGCCGCTACACCCATTTCGCCAAGTCGACCTTTCCCGAGGAGCTGAGGCTCGACGGGCTCAAGATCGTCGTCGATTGCGCCAACGGCGCCGCCTACCAGGTCGCGCCCTCGGCGCTGTGGGAGCTCGGCGCGGACGTGGTCGCGATGGGCGTCTCGCCCGACGGCCTCAACATCAACGACGGCTGCGGCTCGACCGCTCCGGGGGCGCTCCAGGCCCGGGTCGTCGCGGAAGGCGCGCATATCGGAATCGCGCTCGACGGCGACGCCGACCGGCTGATCGTGGTCGACGAGAAGGGACGGCTGGTCGACGGGGACCAGCTCATGGCGCTGATCGCCTTGTTCAGCGCCCGGCGCGGAACGCTCGAGGGCGATGCGGTGGTCGCGACGGTGATGTCCAATCTCGGACTCGAGCGATTCCTCGAGCAGAACGGACTCGGCCTCGTCCGCACCCAGGTCGGCGACCGCTACGTGCTCGAGGCGATGCGCGAGCGCGGGATCAACGTCGGCGGCGAGCAGTCCGGCCATATCATCCTCACCGAATATTCGACGACGGGCGACGGGCTGGTCGCGGCGCTCCAGATCCTCGCCTGCCTGGTCGAGGACGGGCGGCCGGCCAGCGAATTGCTCCACCAGTTCGATCCGCTTCCGCAATTGCTCAAGAACGTCCGTTTCGGCGGCGGCACGCCGCTCGAGGCCGCCGGCGTGAAGACCGCCATCGCCTCGGCCGAGAAGAGGCTGGAAGGAGTCGGCCGGCTCGTCATCCGAAAATCGGGCACCGAGCCCCTCATCCGGGTCATGGCCGAGGGCGAGGACGAGAAGATGGTCGAGGAAGTGGTCGACAGCATCTGCGAAGCGGTGAAGGCGGCCTAGCGTGCTGGAGCTCCGCCCCGATTGCGAGCGCTGCGCTAAGGACCTCCCGCCGGAAAGCGCCGACGCGCGCATCTGCACCTTCGAATGCACTTTCTGCGCGGACTGCGTGGATGGGCCGCTCGCCGGAATCTGCCCCAATTGCGGCGGCAATTTCGAGCCGCGCCCGATCCGCCCGGCGCATCTGCTCGGCAAGTTCCCAGCTTCGACGGTGCGCAAGGGCCCGGCATGACCCGCGCGGTGCCGCGCGTGCTCGTCATCGGCGGATCCGATAGCGGGGGCGGCGCCGGGATCCAGGCAGACCTCAAGACGGTCACCATGCTCGGCGGCCACGCAATGACCGCGATCACCGCGATCACCGCCCAGAACACGCTCGGCGTGGACGGCGTGTTGCCGGTGCCCGCCGAGATGGTGCTCCAGCAGATCGACGCCGTCGCCGGAGACATAGGGGTCGACTCCATCAAGATCGGGATGATCGGCTCGCCCGGGACCGCGGCGGCGGTTGCGGACAGGCTCGAGACGATGGGCGCGGCGCCGATCGTCTTCGATCCGGTCATGGTCGCGACCAGCGGCGCGCTGCTCGCCGACGATGCGACGATCGCGGCGTTCGAACGGCTGATGGCGGCGGCGACCCTGGTCACCCCCAACGCGCCCGAGCTCGCGACTCTGACCGGCCGGGTGATCGGCAACTCGAAGCAGCTCGAGGCGGCCGCGCTGGCGCTGGCTCAGCGGACCGGGACCATGGTTCTCGCCAAGGGCGGGCACGTTCCCGGGGCGACGATCGCGGATCTTTTGGTCTCGCCCGACGGCAAGGTCCGGCGCTGGGAAGGGGAGTCGATCGATACCGTGCACAGCCACGGCACCGGCTGCACCCTGGCAAGCGCGATCGCGACCGATCTCGCCCGGGGAGTCCCGCTCGCCTCCGCGGTTGAGCGCGGCCGGACCTTCGTTCGGCTCGCATTGCGCGAGGCGCCCGGCCTCGGCGCAGGCCATGGTCCGATGGGCCACCAGAAGCTGATCCTCGACCTCCCGCCGCCCAAAGGCGCGATGCTCAACCACGTGACCCTGCCGGCCTCGGACTACCAGGCGAGCCTCGAATTCTACCGGCTGCTCGGCTGCCGCCAGATCGTCGACTCTCCGCCGCGCTACGCCCGCTTCGAGGCACCGGGCGGAATGACCCTGTCGATCGAGATACGCGATCCGGCCGACGCGCCCTCGACCAGCGAATATTTCTTCCAGTGCGCCGACGTCGATGCCGAGGTGGACAGGCTGATCGCGGCCGGTGTCAGGTTCGACGCCCGCCCGGTCGACCGCGACTATCTGTGGAGGGTCGCCGAGACCCGCGATCCGCACGGCAATCTGATCCGATTCTACGAGACGGCCGAGGTTCGGCGCTATCCGCCGTGGCGGATCGATCCCCAAGCGTCATCCTGACGAAAGCCTGTCCTGAGCCTGTCGAAGGGTCAGGACCCATGAATACGAACCTCTGTAATTCTGCACGGCCAGAGTTCATGGGTGCCGGATCAAGTCCGGCATGACGGTTCGATAAATATATCCACAACTTAATCGCGCCGGCTCTTGGCGGCGGCGGGCTCCGGATCCTAGTCTGCGCGCAAATGGCGCGCCCCTGCTTCAAGATCGAACGCGATTTTCCCGAGCCTCTCGCGGGCGTGGACGAGGCCGGCTGCGCGCCGCTTGCTGGGCCGGTGGTGGCCGCCGCGGTGGTTCTCGACCGCACCCGCTTCCCGCGCGGGATCGACGATTCGAAGGCGATCCCGGCGGCCGAGCGCGAGGCGATCTGCGGGCGGCTCTACAAGGTGGCCCGGATTGGGGTCGGGATCGCCTCGGTGGAGGAGATCGACCGGCTCAACATCTTCTGGGCGCGGATGCTGGCGATGGTGCGGGCGGTCGACGCCCTGGGCTTCGAGCCGGCGATGGTGCTGGTCGACGGCAATCGCTGCCCGGACTGGGATCGGCCGTCGAAGGCGATCGTGGCCGGGGATTCCAAATGCCGGTCGATCGCCGCCGCCTCGATCGTCGCCAAGGTCACGCGCGACCGGATCATGGCCGATCATGCGATCGAGCATCCCGGTTACGGCTGGGAGACCAACAAGGGCTACGGCACGCCCGAACATGTCCGCGCGCTCGACAGGCTCGGGCTCACCCCGCTTCACCGGATGAGCTTCGCGCCGTGCCGGCAGCACAGGCTGGACCTGGAGCCGCGCATCCTGGCGGTTTGAACATATACCGTTCGCGCTGAGCCGTGCTTCGATACGGCATTTCGACTTCGCTCAATGCCTACTCAGCATGAGCGGGTTTTTTTGGTCCGCTCATCCTGAGTAGCGGCTGAGCCTGGCGAAGACGCGTATCGAAGGACAGGCTCAGCCCGAACGGTGTTTCTTGAGTGTGATAAAGAACCCGGCCCCTGAGTCCTTTCAGCCACACCACCTCATGTTGAGTCAGCCCGCCGCGAAATGACGCTACCCATAGCGTGGGACTCGTTTCGTTCCCGCCTCGTTAACCATATCCTCAACACCCGCCGCTAAGCGACTGATCTTGACCGGCGAGTCCCCCTGACTCAGGCTGGACGTCTTGTGTTTGAAAACCGGGGGCGGTGACGAATGAGCGTGCTGACGCATGTGGGGCCAAAGCCGAGCCGATCGAAATCGGCCCCGAATCCCGATCTGCCGCTCGACACCATAATCGAGCAGGATTGCGTCGCCGCCATGGCTTCGCTCCCCGAGGCGAGCGTCGATATGATCTTCGCCGATCCGCCCTACAACCTCCAGCTCGGCGGCGACCTGTTCCGGCCCGAGGGCGGGCTGGTCGACGCGGTCGACGACGATTGGGACAAGTTCGACACCTTCGCGACCTACGACGCCTTCACCCGCGCCTGGCTCAAGGAAGCGCGGCGGATATTGAAGCCCGACGGGACGCTCTGGGTGATCGGATCCTATCACAACATCTTCCGGGTCGGCGCCGCGCTCCAGGACGAAGGCTATTGGATCCTCAACGACATCGTGTGGCGCAAATCGAACCCGATGCCGAACTTCCGCGGCACCCGATTCACGAACGCTCACGAGACCCTGATCTGGGCGTCGCGAAGCGAATCGAGCCGCTACACCTTCAACTATCGCGCGATGAAGGCGCTGAACGACGAGATCCAGATGCGCTCGGACTGGGTCCTCCCGATCTGCTCGGGCGGCGAGCGCGTGAAGACCGACGGGGTCAAGGCGCACCCGACCCAGAAGCCGGAAGCCCTGCTCTACCGGGTGCTCCTGGCCTGCACCAATGCGGGCGACGTCGTCCTCGATCCCTTCTTCGGCACCGGCACCACCGGGGCGGTCGCTCGAAGGCTCGGCCGCCGCTGGATCGGGGTCGAGCGCGAGCCGCGCTACGTGAAGGTCGCCCGCGAGCGGATCGATTCGACCCTGAAGCTGGACGAGAGCGCGATGCGCACCATGCAGTCGAAGCGGGGCCAGCCGCGGATCCCGTTCGGAGCCCTGGTCGAGAACGGGCTGATCGCGCCGGGGGAGACTCTGACCGACTGCAAGGGCCGCTGGAAGGCCCGGGTCGGCGCCGACGCCTCGGTCGAGATGGGCGGCGTTCAGGGCTCGATTCACCAGATCGGAGCGGCCGCGACGGGCGCGCCCTCCTGCAATGGCTGGACCTTCTGGCACGTGTCCCAGGGTGGGACGCTCGTCCCGCTCGATGCGCTCAGGCAGATCTATATCCACAATATGTGCTGAACCGTAGTCGCGCCTACTCGACAGAATGTGGAGAAAGAGGCAGAGTCGCTTCGGCGACCGTCCCTTTGCGCGCAACGCCCGCCAGCCTTTGACCACGGGAGGCAGGCGGGAGCCCCTTTGAACGCGAAGGGCCCGGACCGACCATGCTCTGCATGGAAGATCCAGGCCTTCTTGAGTCAGTACCCCTACCGGCTCTCTGAATAAGCGGCGGTCGCCACCTTCACCCAGCTTAGTCTGCGCGCCTCCCGATCTCTGTCGCACTTTTTTCGATTTATTTTCGAGCGGCGATTCCGGGCGTCCGGAACGGGTCCGCGGCGCTTCCCCGGCGGAGCCCGAACGGCTAGTCCGACACCATGGCTTCCAGGACCTATTTGCGGCCGACCGCCTTCGTCGACGCCCCCTTCGGCCTCGACGGCCGAGTCGCCCGGCTGGCCGGAACCATGTGCTGGTTCTCTGCGGTCGAGCTGATCGCGGACGAGGACGGCGCGCTGTCGCGCGAGCTCGTGCCGGTCTCCGCGGTGGAGATGGCGCTGGCCGGGCGCGGCGACGAGGCCGCGCGGGCCTGGGCCAATCTCACCGCTCCGCGCCCGCCGCTCGCGCTCGGGGCGCGCACGATTCGCCTCGACCAGCCGCAGGTCGTCGGGATCCTCAACGTCACGCCCGACAGCTTCTCCGACGGCGGCCGCTTCGCCGGCGAGGAAGCAGCGGCCGAGGCGGGCTTCGCAATGTCCGAGGCGGGCGCGGCGATGATCGACGTGGGCGGGGAATCGACCCGGCCCGGTTCGCGGACGATCTGGGAGATGGACGAGATCGAGCGGGTCCTTCCAGCGATCCGCCGCCTCGCCGCCGGAGGAACGGCGATCTCGATCGACACGCGCAAGGCGGCGGTGATGGAGGCCGCGCTCGCGGCGGGCGCCGCCTTGGTCAACGACGTCTCCGCCTTGACCTGGGACGAAGGATCGGCCGCGGCGGTGGCGAAGGCGGGCTGCCCGGTGGTGCTGATGCATCACAAGGGCGATCCCGCCACGATGCAGGGCAATCCGCGCTACGACCGGCCCGTCCTTCTCGAAGTCTATGACTGGCTGGAGGAGAGGATCGAGGCTGCGGTTGAGGCCGGCGTGGACCGCTCGAAGATCCTCGTCGATCCGGGCATCGGCTTCGGCAAGAGCGTCCAGCACAATCTCCATCTGCTCAACGGCCTGGCGCTGCTCCACGGGCTCGGCTGCCCGATCATGCTCGGCGCGAGCCGCAAGCGGATGATCGGGGCTCTTTCCGGCGAAGCGCCCGCCGACCGCCGCCTCGCCGGCTCGATCGCGCTCGCGCTCAAGGGCGCCGATCAGGGCGTCCATCTGCTCCGCGTCCACGACGTGCCCGAGACGGTGCAGGCCATCCGCGTCTGGCGCGGCCTCCGCGACGCGGCGCTGACACCGCCCTGAGCGGCGCGCATGCTCGGCCACTCTTGCCGTCATCCCCGCAAACGCGGGGATCCCGCTTCTTCTTACTTTTCCGGGAGAGCCATGAAGCGGGATTCCCGCTTTCGCGGGAATGACGGAAGTATATGGCGGGCCGCATGACCCCCGATCTCGCCATCCTCTACGAGCATCCCGACTGGTTCCGTCCGCTGTTCGCCGCGCTCGAACGGAGAGGGATTGCGTACGAGGCGATCAGGCTTGCCGATCATCGTTTCGATCCGGCCTCGAGCGACATCCCTGCGCCGGTCGTTCTGAGCCGCGTCGCCATGTCCGCCTTCCTGCGCGAGGCGGAGCATGGGATCTACTACGCCGAATCGCTGCTCGCCCATTGGGAAGCCAACGGCGCGCGCGTGCTCAATGGCGCAGGCGTGATCGCGGTGGATTCGTCCAAGGCGCGCCAGCTCTCGCTGATCGCCGGTCTCGAACTCGCGGTGCCCGCCACTCGCGTCGTGCACCGCGCCGAAGATCTTGCCGACGCGGCCGAGGGCATGCGCTTTCCGCTGCTGGTGAAGGCCAATGTCGGCGGCGCGGGTGCCGGAATCGCGCGCTACGATTCGCTCGGCGAATTGCGCTCGGCGGTGGCCGGCCGCACTGTCCCGGACAGCGTCGACAAGGTTCTTCTCGTCCAGGACCATGTGCCGGCGCGCGGCGGCACGATCGTCCGGGTCGAGACCCTGGCCGGCCGCTTTCTCTATGCGCTCGAGATCGAGAGCGGCTCTTCCTTCGACCTTTGCCCCGCCGACGCCTGCGTCGCCGCGCCCGGCCGGACGGCGGTGGCGATGCGCGCGTTCGAGCCGCCTCGTGAAATCGTCGAAGCCGCCGAACGGATCGCCCGCGCCGCCGGGCTCGATGTCGGCGGGGTCGAATATATGATCGACGACCGCGACGGGGTTCCGCGCTTCTACGACATCAACGCACTGTCCAATTTCGTCGCCAATCCGCTGGACGTTCTCGGCTGGGACCCGCACGAGCAACTGGTCGATTTTCTCGAGCGCGCGATCGCGGAGGCGAGGCCATGAGGTTCGGTTACTGGATGCCGGTCTTCGGCGGCTGGCTTCGAAACATTTCCGACGAGGGGATGGAGGCGAGCTGGGACTATGTCCGGCGCCTGACCCTTCGAAGCGAGGAGACGGGCTGGGACCTCAGCCTGATCGCCGAACTGAACCTCAACGACATCAAGGGCGTCGAGCAGCCCGCGCTCGACGCCTGGTCGACCGCCGCCGCGCTCGCGGCGATCAGTTCGACGATCGAGCTGATGGTCGCCGTCCGCCCCAATTTCCATCAGCCGGCGCTCTTCGCCAAGCAGGCGGCCAATATCGACAACATCTCCGGCGGACGGTTGTCGTTGAACGTCGTCTCCTCCTGGTGGGCGGACGAAGCGCGGCAATACGGCCTCGATTTCGACCGGCATGACGACCGCTACGCGCGCACGCGCGAATGGCTCGAGGTCGTCGACGGGCTGTGGACCGAGAAAAGGTTCAGCCACGAAGGCGAGCGCTATCGGCTCGAAGACGCGATCTGCGAGCCCAAGCCGGTCTCCCGCCCGCGCCCGAACATCTATGCGGGCGGCGAGAGCGACGCGGCCAAGACGATGATCGCCGAGCAATGCGACGCCTATGTCATGCACGGCGATCCGGCCGAGGCGGTCGCGCCCAAGATCGAGGACATGAAGAGAAAGCGGGCGGAGGCTGGCGGTTCGCCCATGACGTTCGGAATGGCAGCCTATGCGATCGTCCGCGACAGCGAGGCGGAGGCGAAGCGCGATCTCGATCGGATCACCGCCTTGCCGCCCGAGCCGCCGCCCGGCTTCGCCAATTTCGACCAGTGGCTCTCAGGCACCCAGCTCGAGCGCGAGCTCAAGCTCCAGGAATATTCGGTGTCGAACCGCGGGCTGAGGCCGAACCTGATCGGAACGCCCGAGCAGATCAGGGAGCGGATCGAGGCATATGAGGCGGTGGGCGTCGACCTGCTCCTGCTCCAGATGAGCCCGCAGGCCGAGGAGATGGACCGCTTCGCCGAGCAGGTGATCGCGCCGATGAAGGGGTCCTCTTAAACACCGTTCGGGCTGAGCCCGTCGAAACCCTCCACTTCCCATCGAAAAAGAAAAAGAAGGAAAGCCCTTCGACAAGCTCAGGGCGAACGGGAGTGGGTGGCTAAAACTCCGATCGCACACCGGCCACCAGGCTCTCGGTTCCCACCTCGTCGCCGGTGCCGCGCGCCAGATCGGCGGTGCGGCCGAACAGCCGCTCGGCGCTTACGCCCAGATAGGGCGCGAATTTCGGGCTGAGCTCGTAGCGAAGGCGGAGGCCGGCCTCGCCGTGGGAGAGGCCGCGGCCGATCCCGAGCGAGGGAATGTCGTTGGCATAGGCGTCGAGCTCGAAGCTGGGCTGGAGGATCAGCCTTTTGGTGAGGCCGAGATTGTACTGGCCGGCGATCCGGGCGCTGACCTCGCTCTTGTTGGAGAGAAAGAGCCAGGCGCCGAGCCACAGTTGATCGGTCAGGTCCGACTGGGCTCCGACCGTCGCATAATAACGCTGCGGGTGGGGCCTCGCGTCGAAGCGGAGGCCGGCCTGGAAATCCCAGCCATGGCTGAAGCGGCTGTAGAGCGCCTGGAGCTCGAGATAATCGAGAGCGCCTCCGAACGTGCCGTCGCCCGAGGTGCCGACCCAGACCCGGTTCTTCTCGCCGCCGAGGAAGCCGGACAGGTCCCAGGCATAGGAGTCCTCGCCGGTGCCGGGAATCCATTCGAGCCGGTCGAGCACCCCATATTGGAGGAAGCCGCGTTCGGGCTCGCGATCGCCCTGGGAAGCGGCCACGCGCGCCGCGGGAGCGGTCGCGTCGGCGGCTTCCGGATCGAGTTCGTAGGAGAGCAAAGACGAATCCTCGGCGGCTTCGAAAGCGGCCTCGAATGGCAGGCTCTGGGCCGCGGCCGGCGCGGCGGC
>DATDAS010000033.1:0-33557 GCA_036525315.1 Allosphingosinicella sp. | reverse complement strand
GCGGGCGGCCGCCCGCCCCGACGCACAATCGCTTCCAACCGGACAAAGATCACCACGTCCAGATACAAGGGGCAAAGACCCCGGTTGGCCCATCCACCGCGTTCCGCGGTCCATGAGCAGGTCACCCTGTCCCCCAGACAGGGTTGCGGCTCGCGGGGCGAGCCGCACCTGCTCATCCCCATCGCCTGCGGCGACAGGGAGGAAGAGAGCGGGATATGCGGGGCGTACATGGAACTCGAGCCGACGAGCGTCGCGCGACCGGCTGCCTCACCCTCCGGTCAGCCGTAGCCGGTCAGCTCCATCTCGGCTCCGGCCCCGGCCTCGCCGCGCCTCGCCCGGGCGCGGGCGAGCGTGGTGAAGGGGTGGGAGATGGTGTAGCCGGGCCGCCACTTGCGGCCGCCGCCGACATATTCCGACCAGTTCTGCGGCTCGATCAGCCGCCGCTTTGTGAAGACCAGCCCGCCCTGGAAGCCCTTGGCCTCGGTGACCAGCCACTGAAGCCAGGCATGAAGGCGCTCGCCCCAGTTGAAGTCGGTCCGGCGCCCGGCATAGGCGCCGGTGAAATAGCGTGCCGAGATGGGCGGCCGGACGAGCCCTTCGAGGCGCCCGCGCTGGAGCCTCTTCACCTCGCCGATCCACGAGCCGTTGATCGGGTTCACCACCGGATAGGGGCTCGGCGTGCCGTGAAGCACCCTCTTCTTGGTGGGGCCGTTGCCGTTGCAATACCAGGGCAGTTGCGCCCGGACGAAGGCGACGAACCAGGCATATTCCTCGGGATCGTAGCGCCGCTGGCGAAGGACGATGGTCAACTCGCGCTTCTCGGCGCGGGCGAAGCGCAGGAACTCGGCGGCGAATTGCCGGTCCGACAGATGAAACATGGCGTCCCGGAAATCGTCGAAGATCGCGTAGCCGCCATTATAATGGACCGGCCCGTGAAGATAATTGACCGCGTGCGGCATCCTCCGCCTTCGCCCTTGCGGCACCTCCGGATCGGCGATGTTGGAGCGCTGAACCATCGCGGAGAGGAAACGTCCGACCGCGGTGACGATCTCTGCGTCGCCGTCCGCATCCCCGACGTCCGCGCCGCGCGGCGACGCGAAGACGATGTTCCTGGCCCAGACCGTCTCTCCGGGCGAGCCGGGAAGTGCGCCGGTGAGCCAGGGATGGTCAGGCGCCAGGAGGCCCGGGCCGACCCTGTGAACCCACATGAAATCGAGCACGTTCAAGGTCTGCTTGATCATGTGCGCGTTCGAGAATGCGAAATACCAGAGCGTGCGCGGGAAGGTGAGGGCTGACATCATGCGACCTCCGGCGTTCTGAAGCGGGTGAAGCGGTGATAGAGGCGAGCCAGGCGGGGCGCTCCGACCCCGAGCATGTAGAGGAGCACGATCGCGGCCGCGAGCGCCTGCTGGCGGACGACCCCGACCTGGCGGAAGCGACGGGCCGAGGTCAGCACGCAGGCGGGCGCGACGACCACGCGATGGGCGCGGTTGAGCCGGAGCCAGAAATCCACGTCCTCGAGCAGGGGCATGACCCGGAAGCCGCCCATCTCGCGGAAGGTCGACCGGCGCACGAAATAGGCGCAGTCGCCATAGTGGAAGAGCCTGAAGCCGAAGCGGCTGAGCAGGCTCGAGACCCGGAGCACAGGATGGTCGTGATCGAAGCGCAGGCGGAAGCAGCCGCCGGCGACTTCGGGATCGGAGAGGATCGCGCCGATCAGCTCGCCCGCGTCGGGCGGAAGGATGGTGTCGGCGTGGAGGAAGAGGAGGACGTCTCCGGCCGCGGCCTCCGCCCCCTGGTTCATCTGGCGGGCGCGGCCGCGCTCCTTCGCCTCGATCGCCCGGGCCCCGTGCCTTCGCGCGGTCTCGGCGGTGCCGTCGACGCTTCCTCCGTCGACGACGATGATCTCGACGTCGGGGCCGAGCGCCCGGGCCGCCCCGACCGTGGTTCCGATCTGCCCCGCTTCCTGGAAGGTGGGGACGACGATCGACAGGGTCATCGCGCGGCGCCCCCCTGGCGGCGCCGGAACGGATAGGAGAGCTGGCGAGCGACGCTCGCGGTCGGCGGATAGAAGGCTCCGGGCGCGGCCTGGATCCCGACTTCGCCGACCCGCCCCTTCGCGTTGAAATAGGTTCCGAACAGGAGATCCCAGAGGATGACGTTGGTGCCGTAATTGCGCGATTCCTCCGGCCTCACGCTGTGGTGGAAATGGTGAACGTGCGGAGTGGCGATGAGGTAGTCGAGGAAGCCGGTGCGGGCGTCGATATTGGCGTGCGACATGTAGCCGATGACGAGGCTGAACACGGAGACGGTGACGAGGGTCTCCTCGCCGAAGCCGAGCAGGAGGATCGGGAGCATCTTGGTGAAGGCGTTGAGGAAGGTGTTCACCGGATGCATCCAGCTGCCCTTGAGGCTGTTCAGGCGCGGCGTGATGTGGTGGATCGAATGGACCCGCCAGAAGAAGAAGCGGCTGGCGTGGCTGAAGCGGTGATACCAGTAGGGCAGGAACTCGCCGACGGTCATCGCCAGCGCCGCCTGGACCGGGACCGGAACCTCGCGCCAGAAAGCGGCTTCGAGGCCGAAAGTCCGCTGGAGCCACAGGACGAGGCTCAGCGCCGCGACCGCTCCGACTCCGGAGAAGGCGTTGACCAGGACGAGATGGGCGACGTCCGGCCAGGCATCCTCGCGCGTGATCCGCCAGCTTCGATCGAGCGGGATCAGGGCCTCGAAGGCGGTCAGGTAGAGCAAGGTGAACAGGAGCGCGCCGGCGAGCAGGGCCTCGCGGTTCCATCCCTCGCGGAACGCGAGCCAGACGGCCGCTCCGGCGATGAGGAGCAGCAGCGGCGCGACCGCGACCTTCAGGATTGCGCGCATGGTCCAGCCGCGAAGCTATCACGCGGCCCCGCGCGACCCAAATCGGATGGGCGGCGTTCGCATCCATTTCGGTGCAAACGGCTGAATCGAGGGCGGTTCGTCTCGGGGGGCGTCGAATTAAGTATAGTGTACCCGCATTAGAGGGCGGGGAAAGAGAAAGGCCGCCAGCCCCGCGCCGGCGAGCGCGCCGGCGAGCTGGGCGGCGATGAAGGCCGGAACGTCATGGGCCGCGATTCCGGCGAAGCTGTCCGACAGGCTTCGAGCGACAGTGATGGCCGGATTGGCGAAGCTGGTCGACGAGGTGAACCAATAGGCCGCGACGATGTAGAGCGCGACGCTTGCGGGAACCAGGGCCGGCCTGTGGCGGACCGTTCCGAGGATGGTGAGGATGAGGCCGAAGGTCGCGATCGCCTCGCCGGCCCATTGGCCGAGCCCGGTGCGCGCCTTGGCCGACAGCTGCAGGGTGGGAAGATCGAACATCAGGTGCGCGGCCCAGGCGCCGGCGATTCCGAAGGCGAGCTGGACGAGCGCGTAGAGCAGGGCGTCGCGGGCGGCGAGCTCGCGGCGGAGGGCGGCAACCAGGCTGACGGCCGGGTTGAAATGGCCGCCCGAGATCGGGCCGAGCATTGCGATCAGGACGAACAATATGGCGCCGGTGGCGATCGTATTGCCGAGCAGGGCGACCGCGTCGTTACCGCCGGCCAAATTCTCGGCCATGATCCCGGAGCCGATCACCGCCGCGAACAGGAAGAAGGACCCGACCCCTTCGGCCGCGAGCCTGCGCGGCAGGCCGGGCGGCTCAAGCACTCGCTTCCACCGCGACCGTTCCGCCGATCTCGTCGAGGCGCGACTGGAGGCTCATCCGGTCGAGGCTGTCGAGCGGAAGAGCGAGGAGGAGCGATATTCGTTGGCGGAGGGCGTGGAAGGCGGTTTCGAAGGCGCGGCGCCGGCCCGGCCCTTCGACTCGCGCCGGATCCTCGATGCCCCAATGGGCGGCGATCGGCTTGCCGGGCCAGACCGGGCAGACCTCGCCCGCGGCATCGTCGCAGACGGTGATGACGAGATCGAGCGGCGGCGAATCCGGAAGGGCGAATTCCTCCCAGCTTTTCGAGCGCAGGCCGGCGGTCGGGAAACCGAGGCTGCCGAGAAGCTCGAGCGCCGCCGGATGGACCCGCCCCTTGGGAAAGCTGCCCGCCGAGAAGGCCCGGAAGCGCCCCTCCCCTTCCCGATTCAGGATCGCCTCGGCGAGGATCGAGCGGGCCGAATTGCCGGTGCAGAGGAAGAGGATTTTGCGGCCGTCGGTCATGCCGCCGGTCCGCAGCAGGGCGCTGCGGGCGCAAGCTCGGCCTTCGGGGCACAGCAGACGCCCTGCGGGGTGGCGGAGTCGCAGCAATCTTCCTCGCCCGGGCCGGCGGACTCGCCGGGCGCGGCGGCCTCGCCCGGCGCGGCGGACAAGGCGGCGAGAGCGGGGCTGTCGCCGTAGACCGCAGCCTCGCCGTCGGTGAAGAAGGCTTCCCACGCGACACCGTCCGGATCGGCGATCCAGCTTTTCTCCGATCTGGCGTAGCAGCAGGTCGTCCGCCCTTCCTCGAGGATCGGGCGGCCGGCGGCCTCGAGCCGGCCGTAGACCTCCCCGAGCTCGGCCTCGTCCTCGGCCTGGATTCCGAGATGCTCGATGCCGCGCGCCTCGTGCCGACCGGCGGAGATGGCGAAGTTCACGCGCGGATCCTCCAGCATCCATTTGGCGTAATCGGGCTTGGCGACGCTGGGCCCGGCGCCGAACAAGGCGGAATAGAATTGGATCGAGCGATCGAGATCGGCGACGCCGACATGGACGTGGAGGCGCTTCATGCGGATTTCCTTTCGGGGAGCGACGCGGGCGCGCAGGTGGCGCCGCCGCAGCAATTTTCCATGAGGTAGGAAATGAGGGCGTTCATCGCCGGATAGTCGGCGCGGTAGATGCGCTCGCGGTGGCGGCGCTCCTGCCCGATCAGTCCGGCGCGGTGAAGCTGGGCGAGATGGAAGGAGAGCGAGGAATTGGGAATTGCGAGCGCTTCGGCGATCGCGCCGGCGGCCATGCCGTTGGGCCCGGCCTGGACGAGAAGGCGGAACAGGGAAAGGCGGTGTTCCTGGGCGAGAGCGCCCAGAGCGGCGACGGCTTGCGTGGATTGCATCGGGCCCTCATTTCGAATGTTCTCGAAATATGAAACCGGCCGAAGGAAGTCAATACCATTTCGATTTTTATCGAAATGGGCGGTGCCCGGGGCCTGGACTCGACACCCGGATGCTCGAATTAAGTATAGTGTCCCTAGATTAGTGCTCTAGTCGCGGCCGGCGCGGAGGGGGTCGAGGAGCGGGCGGGGGTCGCGGGGCGGGCCGAGGCGCGCGTAGCGGAGACGGTCGAGAAGGCGTTTCGACTCGGCGGCCATCCTCCTGGCCCTGGCGATGCCGTTTCGGATCGATGCCTGGGTATCCTCCAGGCGCGCCCTCGCCTCGTCGTCCATGTTCTGGTCTTCCATCACGTTCGCCTAGACATAGATCGACCTCTTTCCGTTCCCCGATTTGCCGCGGAACGGTGCGGCAAAGCGGCGGGCGGAACGTAAAGAGGGGCCCGGTCGCGCTCCGCGACGGGACCCCCCGGTTCCGTTTGCACCATAAGGAAGGATGGTTGACGGACCGTTAAGGGCCTCACTGGTCGTTGAAGAGATTGCCCCTTTCCGGTTCGATACGGATGTCGGGCCGTTCGAGCGGCGGCGGGTCGATGATCGGCCTGGCGTCGGGGACCGTTTTCGGCGGGTCCGTTTTCGGCCTGGGAGGAGGAGGCGAGGACGGCCGGGCGGGCGCGGCCGGCTCGGGCATCACGCGCTCGCGCTCGGCATTGGCGGTTTCGGCATTGTCGGCTTCGGCCCGGCCGGCGACATCGTTGAGCAGGGCTTCCTCGGGCAGGAACTCGACATTGTCGGCGGCCAGATTGGGATCCTCCGAGCCGCCGCAGGCGGCGGTCGCGGCCAGCGACGCGGCCAATATGGTCCGATACGCCTTCATCTCGTCTCTCCCTGCTGTCACGACGACCCGGCACCGGGCCCGGCCGAACGAAGCGCCTGACGGCGTCGGCGCCAGGCATAATATCCCAATCGGCTGGGAAAGAGGATGACACCGGTGAGGATGATCACCAATCCGAGACCTGTCGCGACGATTAGCAAGGGCGTGTTGAAATCCTCGTGGTTCTTGAAGTCCATGATGTGGAGCGACCAGAGGAAGTCGTAGACGCGCCAGAGCGTGGAGCGGCGGCCGGTCACCGCGCCCGTGTCGGCGGCAACGTAGATCGAGCGGTTCGTGCCGCCTTCGAAGTCCACCCGCCATGCCGGGAGAGCGCCGCGATATTCGGGCGACTCTGAGGTGACCTGCTCGACCTTCACCGGCTTGCCGCCGGCGGCATAATCCCGGGACGCGATCGACGCCGCTAGCGACGAGGGGATAGGCGACAGCTGCCTGCCGCTGGCCAGATCGTAGAGGCGCGGCCTCGCCTCTCCGCCCGAGACCAAGGCGACCGGCTTGCCGAGCATGGCGCGCAACTCGATCTTCTCGCCCGGGGCGGCGCCGAGCGAAGCCACTCGCCCCAGCCCCTGCGAGGCGTCGGCCAGGGAAATGGCCACCGGCGGCGCCTTTGTGACGGCATGCTCGCTTCGCACGCGCTCGATCGGGACGACCGCGAAGAAAAAACCGCTGATGAACCAGAACAGAATCTGGATCACCATCAGCAGCGCAAGCCACTTGTGAATCTTGCTCGACAAACGCGTCCAGGACAAATCCGTTCTCCCCCTGAAAATACTCGATCATTCGTGAGTCGCGGGCGCGGGGGGGGGGGGGGCGACCGCCGCCCCGCGCACGCACGTAAGGCTACATCTTGTTCATGTCGTGGCCGGCATGCGGATCGGGCGCCGGCTCCTTGGGCTTGGGCTCGGTTTTCGGCTTCGGCGCCGGCGGCGGAGAGCCCTTGGGCGGGATTTGCTTGGTGATCGGGCCGACCGGCTTTGCCTTGGGAACGTCGGCATCGGCCTGCGACGGAGGCGGCGCGTCCGCCACCGGCATCGGGGCTCCGGCGAGCATCGCCTCGAGCTCCGCAATCTCCTTGCGCTGGTCGGCGATCATCTTGCGGGCCTTTTCACGGACGGCCGAATCCTTGCCGTCCGCGACCGCGACCTCCGACAAGGCGATTGCGCCGCGATGATGCTCGATCATCTTGCGCATCCACGTCTCGCCGGCATCGGCGCCCTTCGCGGCCATCATCCGGTCGTGCATCTGAGACTCGCCGGCACTGAACGCCGCAGCCGAATCGGGGGACGGGTCGCCCTGCTTGCGCATCGCCTCGAGCTCGCCGATCTCCTTCGTCTGCTTGTCGATCGTGGTCTGCGCCATCTCGCGCGCATGGCCTTCCAGGCCCTGCGCCAAGGCGATGTTCGACATCTCTACTGCGCCGCGGTGATGCTCGATCATCTTCCTGACCCAGGTATCGGACACGTCGGTGCCCACCGCCGCCATCATCCGCTCGTTCATCTGCATCTCGGCCGACCCATAGGGGTTCGACGCGTCGGCCATCATCTCGTTCGCGGCCGACTGATCATTGGCCTCGGCCAGGCCCCCGTTGTCCGAGGAGCCGGAATCGCCGCAGGCCGAAACCGAGGCCAGCAGGACCAGCGCCAAAGCTGTGCTCGAAAGGGTCTTCATATTCATTCTCCTTGATTAGTGAGGTCAGGCGGCCATGCGCTCGCAACTTTCGGCGCAGCGGCGGCAGGCGGCGACGCATTCGTGCATGTCGCCCACCTCCTCGCAGTTCGCCGCACATGCGCGGCAGATCTCGGCGCATTCGCGGCAGATGTGGGGGTGATGATCCGACCCCCGGCCATGAAATTGGCCGCGATCTGGCAGATCTCGGCGCCGTCGTGCATCAGCTTGAAATGTGCCGGCTCCGTGTGCCAGCCGCCCGTCTCAAGGCAGTGCCCGGTCGCGTCGGACAGGCAGGCGGTGCTGCAGCTCCGGCACTCCTCGATGCACGAACGCATTTCGTCGCTCAGGTGGTGGGACACAGGTTTCTTCTTCCTCTTCAAAGCCGCTCCGTTCTCCTCTTCCTCCCCGTTTCCTCACGGACGAGTGCGCGAGATCACCAGTTCATATGATCCATGCCGTGGACGAGCGCGCCGCCGTACCAGCCCTGGACGATGATGGCGGCGGTAATCGCGGCAAGTGCCCAGACCATCCCGGGGCGCCGGTCTTCCTCGGGACGTTTCCACGCCCAGACCGCAAGCATTGCGCCCGCGATGCCGATCGCCGTTCCCAGCCAACGGTGGACGGTGAGCACAAGGTCCGGATCGGCGCCGATCGCGTCGAGCCAACCGAGCAGCGCCGCGATTGGAGCGATGGTACCGCCGGCCACGACCAGGAACTGGACCGGCTTCGCGAACGCCGGCCTCCGACGGCCGACGATCGCGGTGAAAAAGGCGGCGGGGAAGAAGGCGATCGGGAAGTGGACGATGATGGGGTGAAGCCGGCCGAGCCAGTCGAGCAAGCGGGCTCCGGTGGACATGGAAGCCCGGTCCTTCTCCGCCGCCTCCATCATGTCCCGCATGTGGTCGTCCGTTGATCCGCGGGAAGGATCGGCCGTCGGCGGCCCCCCCGCCTCCTGGCGGGCGGCGGCCTGATCGCGCTTATGCTTCTCGTGCCCGGCGGCAGGAACCGCGCCGAGGACGAGGGCGGCCAGGACCAGGGCCGCCAGAACCTCGCGCCAACCTCCACGCAATCTGCGGGCGCTTCGCATGGCCTCAGTCGACCTTCAACCGGATGAATGCCATCGCGCCTTTCGGATCGCCTGTGTAGAGCGGCTCAAGGCCGGCCGGCACGAAGCTGAAGGCGTAGAGAGCGCCGGCGCCGACCTTCAGATGGTCGGCGACACGGAAATCCCTGATCAGGCCGAGCGAGACCTTGCCGACGTCGAAAGTCGGGCCGTGGTGACCGCCGACTTGGAGCAGCTCATTGTTCTCGGTCCGCTCGGCGCGGCCGAACAGAGTCCAGTCCTTCACGCCAAGGGCGCTCTCCAGGGCCCAGGCGTCGAAGCTCTCGTGGTCGGACGATTTGCGGCCCCAGGCGAGCGTTGTCGACCACCTGCCGCCGCGGCCAACGACTCGCGTGTAGATGGCGCTCGCCGACCAGCGGGTCTGGTTCTCGCCCGGCTCGAGCTGCTCGGGACTCTTCAGACGAGCCCAGCTCCCCTGAAGCGAAAGCGCGTCGATCGGATTCCAGGACAGGCGCAACGCAGTGGAATCGAGCGGACCGGTCTCGATGTCGTAGCGATGCTGATCGGGTTCCCGGCCGTTGAACCTGCTTGCCTCGATCTTGAAGCGGTCGAGGACGAGGCCCGCCGTCACCACTCCGAAGGTTATGTGCGTGGAATCGAGCCAGTGATGACTGATCGGGGCCTCGGGCGAATCCATGATCGACATGCGGTGCATGAAGGCCGGGGGTCCGAAGGCGGGCTCGCCGGGGAGGCCGGCGTAGAGGAAGAGGCTCGTCTCGTCCGACAGGCGGATGCTGTAGCTCGCCGAAAGCTCCATGAAGAAATCGTGCGGATGCTGGCGGTCGACCAGGGTCGTCACTCCGTCGGCGGTCTCGCCCGAGGCGAGGTGAAGGGGATAGCCCTTTTTGCCCATGAACGGCTCCGGGCTGAACATCGCCTTGAGCTGGAGCGCGTTGCCGTTGGCCCAGCGGCGCTGGGCGCTGCCCATGACCATCCCGGAGACGAAAGCCATGTCGTCGCCGCGCGGGCCGCCTTGCGAATCGTAAACGAGATTGAGCAGTGCGTGGCCCATGAAATTCCAGTTGCCGGCACTGGCCTCGATACCGCTATGCCGCGACGTGTCGGGCTGCCAGGCGGTGCCGGACGCCTCCCTGGTCATCGGATAGGGGCCCAGCGCGCCGGACATGAAATGGCCCTCCCCGGCCTTGTCGTGGCCCATGGCCGAATGATCCTCGGGCGAGGCCCCAGGCGGAGCGGTCGAATCCGGCGCCGTCATGTCGTGGCCCTCATGCTCCGTTCCGATCGGCGGATTCGGCTTGGAGGCCGGAGCTTCGGCCGGCGGAGACGCCTGATGAGCCGAATGATCGACCGGCGCCGCCGGAGCGGGAGCCGGCGGGTGCCCCGCATGGGGATCGGACTGGGCCGGAGGCGGCGGCGGGGCGGCGGGAGGCACCGGGTGCTGAGCATGGCCCTGATGCTGGGCAGCCGCGGGTGCGGCCGCGAATGCGGCCACGCCGAACACGGTGGCCAGAAGAATGGCTTTCATGGGTATACAAATCCTGTCGCGGTTGGGCGAACCGGGTCGAGGCGCTCGCGCCGCGAACCGCCCGGATCGCAAAGAGTGGGGAGACGGCCGAGGCCGCCCCCCTTTTCCCATTTCTATTGATTCATGTTGTGCCCGGCGTGGGGATCGGAACCGCCCTCGGGATGCTCCGATTGCTCGCCATGCTTGTCACAGCAAGGCATGGGCCGCTCCATCTTCTCGCAGCAGCATTCCTTCTTCGCCGGAGCCGGAGCCGGGGCCGGCGCCGTGGCCGGAGCGGTCTGGGCCGGCGCGGCGGCGGGCGCGGCGCTCGCAAGCGCGAGCGCGGTTACGATGATCGACATGAGACTTCTCCTGATTGGTTTGAACGATTTTCAAGCCTCAGGAGAAGCGCGGTGGAGGGGGATCCGCCTCGGGCTCGAGGCCATGCGGACGGCTGGCTGGGGGAACCGGCTGGTTCATTCTTTGGGGGGGCAAATGGACAGCCAGCTCACCGCCGACCGCGGGAATGGCGACGCACGTCATGACGCAGCACGAGCCGGGCACCCGCTTCGAATCGGGCGCCTGATCGTCGGCCTGCGATTTATCGTCATGGCAGGGGCTCGGGGGCGAAGCCGTGTGGCGATCGCCCATCGCCGCCATATCCTGGCCGTCCATCGCCATCGCCGGCGAACCGCCCATCATCGTGGCGGGCGCTAAGATGAGCGCGGCGGCAATGACCAGGGAAAAGAGGCGGCGAAAGCTCACGCGGGCTAAATAGGCCCCGAGCCGGACCGGCGCAACCGACCGGGATTTTCGCAGGGCGCTCACCTTCCGGCACCTTCGAGGCCGCCGAGAATAGGGCAGTCGGGCCGATCGTCGCCATGGCAATTGGCCGCCAGATGCTCGAGCGACCGCCGCATCTCATCCAGCTCGGCGGCCTTCCGCTTGAGCTCGGCCGCGCGGGCAAGGGCGATGGCCTTGACGTCCGCGCTTGCGCGGCCGCGATCCTGCCAGAGCGCGAGCAAAGTCCCGATCTCGTCGATCGGGAAGCCGAGATCGCGGGCGCGGCCGATGAATCGCAGCGTGTGGACGTCGCGTTCGTCATAATCTCGATAACCGGAATCGCGCCGCGCGGCCGGCGCAACGAGTCCGATCTTCTCGTAATGGCGGATCATGCGCTGGCTGATGCCCGACGCGAGCGAAGCTTCGCCGATCTTCATCGTCGGTTCCCCTAGAGCCGCTCGGCGCGAAGGCGCAGCGAGTTGCCGATCACCGCTACCGAGCTGAACGCCATCGCCGCGCCCGCGATGATCGGGCTGAGCAGCAGGCCGAACGACGGATAGAGCACACCCGCAGCGATCGGCACTCCGGCGGCGTTGAAGACGAGGGAGAAGAACAGGTTCTGGCGGATGTTGCGCATCACCGCCCGGCTGAGGCGGCGGGCCCGGACGATCCCGCCGAGATCGCCCTTCACCAGCGTGACGGCGGCGCTCTCCATCGCCACGTCTGTGCCGGTCCCCATGGCGATTCCCACATCGGCGGCCGCAAGCGCCGGCGCGTCATTGATTCCGTCGCCAGCCATTCCGACACGGCGTCCTTGCGCCCGCAGTCGCTCGACCATCATCTGCTTCTGATCCGGCAGAACGTCGGCCAGGACCTCGTCAATGCCTCCGACCTTTCGGGCGACCGCGGCGGCCGTCCGCGCATTGTCTCCGGTCAGCATCACGATCCGCACGCCGTCGCGCCGGAGAGCTTCGATCGCGGCGACCGCGCTCTCCTTGATCGGATCGGCGACTGCCACCAGCCCGGCGAGCTGTCCGTCCACCGCGGCGAACATGACGCCCTGGCCGTCGGAACGAAGCTCGTCCGCGCGGGCCATGAGGGCGGAGGCATCGATGCCCAGTTCCTCGAGCAGTGCTCGGTTGCCGAGCGCGACCTTTCGGCCGCCGACCGTGCCGGTCACGCCCTTGCCTGTGTGCGAAGCGAAGTCGGCGGCCGCCGCGAGGTCAAGGCCGCGCTCGACGGCACCCTCCACGATCGCGGCGGCCAGCGGATGCTCGCTTGCGCTCTCCAGCGCGGCGGCGAGCGCAAGAACCTCGTTCGAGTCGAAGCCGTCGGCACTCTCCACGGCGGTCAGCTTCGGCTTCCCGAGCGTGAGCGTGCCGGTCTTGTCGACGACCAGAGTGTCGATCTTCTCCATCAGCTCGAGCGCTTCGGCATTCTTGACGAGGACTCCGACGCCGGCGCCCCGGCCGGTTCCGACCATGATCGACATGGGCGTGGCGAGGCCGAGCGCGCAGGGACAGGCGATGATCAGCACCGCGACGGCGTTGATCAGCGCATGGCTCATCGACGGCTCCGGGCCCCAGACGGCCCAGACGATGAATGCGAGGACGGCGATGAGCACGACGGCGGGAACGAACCAGCCCGACACCTTGTCCGCGAGCGCCTGGATGGGCGCGCGCGAACGTTGCGCGTCGGCGACCATCCGGACGATCTGGGAGAGCATCGTATCGCGGCCGACCCGTTCGGCGCGCATGAGCAGGCTGCCGGTGCCGTTCACGGTGGCGCCGGTCACCTTCGCGCCTGGGATCTTCTCGAGCGGAAGGGGCTCGCCGCTGATCATGGATTCGTCGACGGAAGAATGGCCTTGGGTCACGATTCCGTCGACGGGGACCTTCTCGCCCGGGCGGACGCGCAGGATGTCGCCAGGGCGGACGTGCTCCAGCGGGACGTCTTCTTCCTCGCCGCCTTCGCGAACCAGCCTTGCCGTCTTTGGCGCAAGCCCGAGCAGAGCGCGGATGGCCTTGCCGGTCGCCGAGCGCGCGCGCAGCTCCAGTACCTGGCCGAGCAGGACGAGGCTGGTGATCACCGCGGCAGCCTCGAAATAGACGGGAACTGCTCCACCCATCGTCCGGAAGGAAGGCGGAAAGAGGCCCGGCGCCAGGGTGGCCACGAGGCTGTAGCCGTAGGCGACTCCGACCCCGAGCCCGATCAAAGTGAACATGTTGAGGTTGCGGCTTCGCAGCGAAGCCCAGAAGCGCTCGAAAAACGGCCAACCGCTCCAGAGGACGACCGGACTCGCCAGCGCCAGCTGAAGCCAGACCGAGGCCGACATGGGCACGGGATGCCAGCCGAGAACCTCGGCGGCGAACGTCAGAATGACGAGCGGCACCGAGAAGATCGCACTGATCCGAAAACGCCTCGACATGTCGATCAGCTCGGGATTGGGACCCTCCTCGAGGCTCGGCTCGAGCGGCTCCAGCGCCATTCCGCAGATCGGGCAGCTGCCCGGACCGGTCCGGCGGATTTCGGGATGCATCGGGCAGGTCCAGATCGTTCCCTCGGCAACCTCGGCGAGCGGGTCAGTCGCCGGACGTCCGGCGGCGGAACTCCTCCCGCCGCCGAGATAGCGCTTCGGGTCGGCCGCGAACTTTCCGCGGCAGCCGGCGCTGCAGAAATGATAGGTCACGCCTTCGAGCTCGTGATGATGGGCTGTCGCAGCAGGGTCGACCGTCATTCCGCAGACCGGATCCTTCACCGTCGCGTCATCGCGCAGGCCTTCATGATCGTGGCCGTGGTCCATTGCGTTTTTCCTTCCATCGACTCGCAGCCCGGCCCTGATGGACCTTGACATCATGTCAGGGTCAAGCGCGATTATCGCGCGCCCTGCGGGCATGCTCCACGGGCACTCGAGTGGGAGAGACCGAGCATGGCAATATTCTGGGGTGTGATACTGGCTTTGAGCGCGGCGGCGTTCGCCTTCGCGACCGGCTTCGACCGCGAGCGTTCCTTCTGTCCGGTCGTCCTGGTCGTCATCGCTTTGCTCTACGTTCTGTTCGCCGTCATGGCCGGATCGCCGCCGTCGATCGGCAAACTGACCGGCACGGGGATCTTCGCTGCCGCGGCCGTCGCCGGCTTTCGCTGGAATCTGTGGATCGCCGCCGCAGCGCTGGCGCTGCACGGGGCGTTCGACCTGGTTCACGCCGATCTGATCGCCAATCCCGGCGTGCCGGCTTTCTGACCGTCTTTCTGCTCGGCCTATGATTCGCCGCGGCGGCCTGCCTCGCCTGGCTGATCCTTTCCGGGCGTCAGAGCGCCCGGCCGGGGCCCAAGGAGCCTCGGCGCTTGCCCCCGGCCCCCGCGCGGGGATAGGCGCGGCTGGTGGATCATCGGATCGAAAAGAAGGACGATCCGGGCCAAGGGGACCGGGAAGCGATCCTCGGACCATTGTCCGATTTCAACGCCCGGCACGGCTATCCGGCCGACAGCAAGCCGGTGGCGCTGCTACTGAAGGACCCGGAGGGCCGCACGGTCGGCGGGCTGTGGGGAAGGACCGGCTATGGCTGGCTGTTCGTCGAGTTCCTTTCGGTGCCGGACGCGCTGCACGGCCGGGGGCTCGGCGCGTCGCTGATGCGCGAGGCCGAGGCGATCGCCGTGGAGCGCGGATGCGGCGGCTCGTGGCTCACCACCTTCACCTTCCAGGCCCGCGGATTCTACGAGAAGTTAGGGTCCGGACTCACTATCGGCAATGGCCAGGATCGCCCGGAGAAGGGCACCGGCAAGGAGGAGGGTGCAGGGCGGGCTGGTTGCCCGCACAAGCGCTCCGACGCAGCCGGTGCCCTTCTCCGGGCGACCGCAAACGGCGCGGCGGAGAGACGGCCTTGGCGTCGTCGCTCGATCGGCCACGATGAATCTTCATCGTTCCCTCCTCGCTCCTAACCATGACCGCCTCTCCGCCACGTCATGGCCGTTGCCGGTAATGGGTCCGGACCCTAACCCGCTGCGACGAGTCGCGCATTCGGCTCCTCGATCCGCTCGGCGGCGCGCCGGACGAAATCGGCGGCGAGCATCGGCTGGGTGAAGGGCAGCATGTGGCCGCCGTCGGCCAGCTCCAGGGTCGCGCCCGGAATCGCGCTCACCGTCTGCTCGCCGTGTATCTTCGGATCGAGCAGATTGTCCGAGCGCGCGTAGAGGATCGAGACCGGCACCGCGATCGTCCCATAGCGCTCCGCCATCGGCTCGAGCTCGCCCTCCAGCTCGACCAGGTCCGACGAGGTCGCGTAGAAATTCTCGGGCCGCATCGCCAGCAGGCCGCCGCCCTCGACTCCGAAATCCTCGGGCACCGGCTCGGGCGCGAAGATGTCTTTCAGAGCCGCTTCGGCCTTCATCATCCCCATCGGGGTCGCGAGGGTCCAGGCCACCGCCTTGCGCACCGCCGGCGACTGGATGACGAGCGGCTTGAACACCGGCGGAACGCTCGAAATGTCCTGCGGCTGGGTGAGCGGAACGATCAGTGCGAGCCCCCCGACCAGTTCGGGATGGTCGAGCGCCAGCGACAGGGCCAGGGCCCCGCCGAGCGAATGGCCGACGATCAGTGGCCGGCCGAGATCCATCTTGCGGATCAGGCCGGCGATCGTCGCGGCCTGGACGCTGAGCCTCGCCGACGTGCCGGAGGCGCGCGGAGAATAGCCCGAGCCGGGCCGGTCGACCAGGATCAGCCGATGGTCGCGCTCGAGCGCCTCGAGCATCGGCTTTCCGAAATTGCGCATCTGGCCGCCAAGGCCGTGGATCATCACGATCGGGGGCCCCGCTCCCCGGTCGACGACGTGCAGAATCTCGCCGTCCACCTCGATGAGCGCGCCGTCGCGCGGCACCTGCTTTTCGATCTTGCGCGCTGCGGCCTTGCTGAAGGCGGCCAGGCCTCCGCCGAGCGCGGCGATTCCGCCGGCGCCGGCGAGCAGGAACGGGATCATTGCAACGCCCTCCCAAGGATCTTCCAATAGGATATCGGCGCGAGCCGCTCGACGATAGCCATGAAGCGCGCGTCGTTGCCGACGATCACCCGCGGCCTCTCCTTCTCGACCCCGCCCACGATGATCTCGCCGGCCTGCTCGGGCGGCATGACCAGGAACTTCTCGAACCTTTCCTTCTGCGCCTCGAGGTCGAGATCGTTGACCCCGCGCGGCGGCCGAGCGCTCTTCGCGATCGAGGTATTGACCCCGCCGGGATGGACCACGGTCACGCCGATCTTCGCGCCCTCGGCCTCGAGCTCGCGTCGAAGGCTTTCCGAGAAAGCCCGGACCGCGAACTTGCTCGCGCAATAGGCGGTCTGGCCCGGCGGAGCGATGATCCCGAAGATGCTCGAGACGTTGACGATGCGGGCATGGTCCGACGCTCGGAGAAGCGGCAGGAAGGCGCGGGTCATCCGTACGACGCCGTGGAAATTGATCTCCATCAGCCAGTCGAAATCTTCCTCGGCGACCTGCTCGAACGTGCCCCCAATCGCGACTCCGGCATTGTTGAAGAGCAGGTCCGCGCGGCCGTGCGCCGCGATTACGGCCCGCGGCAGCGCGGTGACCTCCTCGCGGCTGGCGACGTCGAGTCGGTGCGTGCTGACCTTGACTCCGAAAGCCTCGGCAAGCGCCGCACTCTCCTTCAGGCCCTCTTCGTTGAGATCCGCGAGCGCGAGGTCGCAGCCGCGCCTGGCCAGCGCCAGCGCCGTGCCCCGGCCGATCCCGCTCGCGGCGCCGGTGATGACCGCGGTCCGCCCCCGGAGCTTCATGCCGCTTCGAGCTCCCGTGCCGCGGCGACCGCCGGGCGCGCGCCGCGCGGAAGGAAACGGATCACTCCGTCCTCGACCGAGGCGAACTTCAGGCTGAGCATGTCGAGCGCATAATTCTGATAGAGCTTCCAGGGCTTCTTCGATCCCTGCTTCGGCAATATGTCGCGCGCGCGCTGGACGTACCCCGACGTGAAATCGAGGAAGGGCACCTCCTCGATCCCCGGCTCGCGCGCCGGAAGGGCGATCTGCGTGCCCGTCTTGTCGAGATGATTGAGAAGCCTGGTCAGATAACCGCCGGTCAGGTCGGCCTTCAGGGTCCAGGAGGCGTTGGTATAGCCGAACGAGTAGGACAGGTTCGGAACGTCGCTGAACATCATTCCGCGATAGCTCAATGTGTCCGAAAGATTGCGCCGCTCGCCGTCGACGCTGAAGGCGACATCGCTGAGCAGTTGCAGCTTCAGCCCGGTGGCGGTGACGACGATGTCGGCCTCGACCGTCTCGCCGTTCTTCAGCCGGATGCCCTGCTCGACGAAGCTGTCGATCTCGCCGGTCACGATCGAAGCACTTCCTTCGCTGATCGCCTCGAACATGTCCGCGTCGGGCACCAGGCAGACGCGCTGGTCCCAGGGATTGTAGCGCGGGGTGAAATGGGTGCCGACGTCATAGCCCTCGGGGAGCAATTTGCTCACCTCCTCGATGATCTTCTCCTTCACCTTGGCCGGGCGCTTCCGGGCCAGGTTGAAGAAGAACATCTGAAGCGAGACGTTCTTCCAGCGCGTGATCCCGTAGGCGATCTTCGAGGGCAGGATCTTGCGCAGGAAGTTGGCGATCCCGTCCTCCGAGGGCCGGGACACCATGTAGGTCGGCGATCGCTGGAGCATGACGACATGGCCGGCCGTCCTCGCCATCTCCGGAACGATGGTCACCGCGGTCGCGCCGCTCCCGATCACCACCACTTTCCTGCCTTCGTAATCCAGATCCTCGGGCCAGAATTGCGGATGCACGATCCTGCCACGGAAGCTGTCGACGCCTTCGAACTCCGGATCGTGGACCTGGCTGTAATTGTAATAGCCGCTGCACATGTGGAGCCAGTCGCAGCTGAACCGCACCCGCTCCTTCGTGTCGGTCCGCTCGGCCTCGACGATCCAGCGCGCATCGGCCGACGACCAGTCCGCCTTCTTCACGTGGTGGCGGAATCGTATGTGGCGTCGGATATCGTGGAGATCGGCCGTGTCGTTGACGTAGCGAAGGATCGAAGGGCCGTCGGCGATCGCCTTGGCTTCCTCCCAGGGGCGGAAGCTGTAGCCCAATGTGTACATGTCGCTGTCCGACCGTATCCCGGGATAGCGGAACAGGTCCCAGGTTCCGCCGATCGCGTCTCGGCCCTCGAGGATCACATAGCTTTTCCCCGGGCTGCCCTGCTGGAGATGATAGGCGGCGCCCACGCCCGACAGGCCGGCGCCGACGAACAGGACGTGGAAATGCTCGAGTCCGGGCCCGCGCGGGTCCGGAACCTGGGCTTCCGGGCTCGGTGACTGCCTATCCATCCTTGCCCCTCGACTCGATCAACGTCGGGAAATCGGAAAGCAGTTTGAATTTGACAACGCGTCGTGTCAATCTCGGCCCATGTCTGCTTCCGCCGCCCGCTCGCCCGCCGGCAATTATCGAGGCTCGTCGGCCGCGGAGCGGCGCGCCGGGCGGCGCGAGGCCCTGATCCTCGCCGCGATCCTCGTCTATGGTGAGCGCGGCTACCGGAACGCCACGGTCAAGGCGGTGTGCGAGGCGGCCGGCCTCACCGAACGCTATTTCTACGAAAGCTTTGCCAACAGCGAGGCGCTTCTCGCCGCCTCCTACAAGGCGGTCACCGCCGTCCTGCTCGCGACCCTCGAGGAGGTCGGCGCTTCGACCCCCGGCGATCCGCCCGATCGGGTTCGAGCCATACTCGCCCGTTATTTCCAGGCGCTGGCCAGCGATCCCCGTTCGGCGCGCCTGTTCCTGGTCGAAATCGCGGGCGTCAGCGACGAGCTCGACCGAATCTTCGCCGCGTCGCTCGACAGCTTCGGCGACCTGATCGAGCGGACGTTCGGCGGCTCTCGCGCCGACCCGCTCCTCCGCAAGGCGGTCATCGGCGGGGTGATCCATCTCGCCTCGGACTGGGTGGCGCGCGGCTATGTCGAACCGATCGACGAGGTCACCGGCGCGGCCTCGCGCCTTTGTCTCGTCCTCAAAAAGCGCGATTTTCAGGCATGTTGACAAGGTCGGGGCGGCGGCGGATTGTCGCGCACGATAAGGGGGAGCCGGCAAGCGGTTCCTGAGTGAGAGGAATTTGCCTGACGCCGCCGGTGCTTAGCCGCGGCCATGCACGTCGAGATTCAACATTTTTCTGGGGGGAATCCATCATGAAGAAGTCGCTGCTTTTCGCTCTTGGGTGCGGCGCGTCGGCGCTGGCTTTCGCAACGCCCGCTTTCGCTCAGGACGATCCGGCCGAGACGGCGGCGGAGGCGGCGGACCAGGCGGCCGACGAGGCGGACGACGTCGAAGCGGACATCCTCGTCACCGCCCAGCGCAGGGCGGAATCGCTCCAGAACGTCCCGATCGCGGTCTCCGCCTTCAATGCCCAGGCGCTCGAGAGCCAGCAGATCGAGAATGCCAGCGATCTTCAGCAGAGCCTTCCCAACATCACCTACACCAAGACCAATTTCACCTCGTCGAGCTTTACCATCCGCGGCATCGGCGATCTCTGCACCGGCTTCTCCTGCGATTCGGCCACCGGCATCCATGTCAACGACATGCCGCTCACCTCCACCCGGCTGTTCGAGACCGAATATTTCGATCTCGAGCGGATTGAGGTTCTTCGCGGACCGCAGGGCACATTGTTCGGCCGCAACGCTACTTCGGGCGTGGTCAACTTCATTACCGCCCGTCCCGATCTCAACGAGTTCCATGCCAACATGACCGCCGAATTCGGCAATTTCGCGTCGAAGAAAGTGACCGGAATGCTGAACTTTCCGATCGGCGAGATCGGCGGGTTCCGGCTCGCCGGCTATTGGGTCAATCGCGACGGCTATACCACCAACACCCTGGACGGCAGCGATATCGACGGGCGCGGCCTCTACGCGCTTCGAGGCACGATCCGGCTCGAGCCCAGCTCGAGCACGACCCTCGATCTGATCGGCTATTATTTCAACGAGCGCGACGACCGCTCGCGAATCCAGAAGCAGCTCTGCCACCGCGATCCGACCGGAATCCTCGGCTGCCAGCCCGACAAGCTGGCGTTCGAGACGGTCAACGGCAATTCGACCCTGGCGGCGATCCTCACCTCGCGGGAATTCTTCAGGATCAACAACGCGGCCTTGACCAATTTCGGGCTTGGAAGCCTCTACGGCGCCGACGCTTTCTTCGGAGGAGTCGTCAATCCGGCCGACCTTCGGACCGTCCGGGTCGATTTCGCGCCGACCTATTTCGCCCAGGAAAAGCATCTGATGGCGCGCCTCGAGCAGGCGCTCGGCGAGCAGTTCAACCTCACCGTCACCGGCGGCTGGTCGCAGCAGCAGGTCGACAGCCGCACCGATTACAATCTCGTCGCCGGCAATTCGCTCGCCGGCAATCCCGGCCTTGCCACCCTTGCCGGAACAGCGGCCGCGCCCGGCGCCGCCTTCCCGGGCGGAGTCAATCCATACGTCCAGGCCGCGGCGGCTCTGATTCCGAACGGTCCCCTCGGCGGGGTCTGCACCTCGGAGACCACGCTCAATTATACCGGCATCTACGGCGGCTTCGTGAACCGCTGCTCGGCCGGAAGCACCGATTACGACCGCTCGCAGAGCCATTCGCGCCAATATTCGATCGAGGCCCATCTCGACAGCGATCTGGACGGCCCGATCAACTTCCTTCTCGGCGCCTCCTGGCTCGACAACCGATTCACCGATTCCAATTATTACGTCGCCTCGTTCGGCCTGGATTATGCGGCCGGAATCCTGGGCGCCGCGACCGCACTCGGTCAGCGCGCGGCGGGCAACACCGCCTTCCCGAACGTCTTCCTCGCGCCGACCACCTACAACAGCGAGGTGAGCCGCTTCACCCTCAGGAGCTACGGTCTGTTCGGAGAGGTCTATTTCGACGTCAACGACAAGCTCCGGCTGACCGGCGGAATTCGCTATTCGAACGACAAGAAGCGCCAGATCGCCCGGGTGCCTTTGCTCAGCTGGCCGGTTCCGTTCGGGACGACGAACGCGAACCAGTCTCCCTTCGCCGGCCAGTTCGACGCCGATCCGACCAGGGCCGGCAACCAGCCCTATAACGACGCGAGCGCCGGCTTCGACGAGTTCACCGGCCGCTTCGTCGTCGATTACAATCTGACGCCCGACAGCCTGCTCTACGCATCCTATTCGCGCGGCTACAAATCGGGGGGACTCAACCCGCCGATCAACCCGATCTTCAACGTTCCGGCCACCTTCACTCCGGAGATCATCAACGCCTTCGAGCTCGGCTCAAAGAACAGCTTCGCCGACGGCAAGATCCGGCTGAACCTGAGCGCCTTCTATTACGATTACAAAGGCCTGCAGCTCAGCCGCATCGTCGCCCGGACCTCGGTCAACGACAATACCGACGCCGAGATCTACGGCGCCGAGGCCGAGGCCATGTTCCGGCCGTCACGCGATCTGAGCATCAATCTTTCGGCCTCCTATCTGCACACCAAGATCAAGGATCTCTCGCTCGCCGATCCGCGCGACGTCTCCGGCGGGCGCTCCGACACGGTCATCATCAAGGACGTCACCAACGCCTCCAACTGCGCGGTCGTCCCGAACACGCCCGGCAATGCCACCGGCGCCAACACCCTGGTCACCGCCTTCAACGGCGCGCTCGGGCTTGCCGGCCCGGTTCCGGTGCCGGGCACGAGCACGACCGGCGCCTTCTCCGTCTGCGACGCGCTCGCGGCGACCATCGCCAACCCGTCCGCGCCGCTCCGCGCCTTGTTCGGCACGCCGACCGGCCCCCTCCCCTTCACGGTCTCGCAGGGCGTCGAGCTCGATCTGAGCGGCAACGAGCTTCCGCAGGCGCCGAACTGGAAATTCTCGGCCGGAGTCCAGTACACCTTCCGTCTCGGCAACGGCTGGACGATCGTGCCCCGCGCCGACATCGCCTACACCGGCAGCTTCTGGGCGCGCAGCTTCAACAAGCCGATCGACAAGATCGACGGCTATGAGGTGGTCAACGCCCAGATCCAGCTCAACTCCCAGGACGAGCGCTGGTTCTTGCGGGCCTTCGTCCAGAATTTGACGGCGAACGACGCGATCACCGGCCAGTACGTCACCGACCAGTCGTCCGGCCTGTTCACCAACGTCTTCACCCTCGAGCCGAGGCGCTACGGCCTCGCCGCCGGGATCAAGTTCTAGGCCTCTCCTCGCCCCCTTCAGGGGGAGAGGAATGCCGGCCCGGAGAGGCCGGCAAGGAGAGGGGGTCCTTCGACACGGGCCTTCGGCAGGCTCAGTCCCTGCTCAGGATGAGCGGATGGGAATATTCTCTCCGCTCATCCTGTGTAGCCGCTGAGCGAAGTCGAAGGGGCGTATCGAAGGACCCTCTCTCTCCGCGTTCGCTTTGCGAATGCTCCCCTCTCCCCCTAAAGGGGGCGAGGAAAACGGGGGACCGACCATGCGCGACTATCTCGATTTCTACATCAACGGGCAGTGGGTGAAGCCGGCCGACGGAGCCCGAACCCTCGACGTGATCAACCCCGCCGACGAGCAGGTCGCAGGCCGCATCAGCATGGGCGGCGCCGACGACGTCGACCGCGCGGTCACCGCCGCCAGGGCCGCATTCCCGTCCTACTCGGAGACCAGCCGCGAGGAGCGCCTCGACCTCCTCCAGGCGATCGCGGCCGAATATCAGAAGCGCTACGCCGAGATCGCCGATGCGATCACCGAGGAGATGGGCGCTCCCTCCGCCCTCGCCCAGCGCGCCCAGGCGGCGGTCGGGATCGGCCACCTCCAGACCGCGATCGCCGTCCTCAAGGATTACCGGTTCGAGGAGCAGCGCGGAGCGACCCTGATCAGGAAGGAGCCGATCGGGGTCTGCGGATTCATCACGCCGTGGAACTGGCCGATCAACCAGATCGCGACCAAGGTCTTCCCGGCGCTCGCCACCGGCTGCACAATGGTCTTGAAGCCTTCCGAGATCGCGCCTTTCTCGGGCTATCTCTTCGCCCAGGTGCTCGACTCCGCCGGGGTGCCCGCCGGAGTCTTCAACCTGGTCAATGGCGACGGTCCCACCGTCGGCGCCGCGATCGCGTCCCACCCGCACGTCGACATGGTCTCCTTCACCGGCTCGACCCGCGCCGGAATCGCGGTCGCAAAGGCCGCCGCCGACACGGTCAAGCGGGTCCACCAGGAGCTCGGCGGAAAGTCGCCCTTCCTCGTTCTCGACGATGCCGACGTCGCCGGTTCGGTCACCGCCGCGATGCGACACATGCTGACCAACAGCGGCCAGTCCTGCAATGCGCCGACCCGCCTCCTCGTCCCGCGCGAGCGGATGGAGGAGGCCAAGGCAGCCGCTTTGGCGGTGGCCGAAAAGACCAAGGTCGGCGATCCGAAGGGCGACGCCGCCTTGGGCCCGGTCGTCTCGGACGTGCAATGGACCAAGATCCAGGGCCTGATCGAACGCGGAGTCGCAGAGGGCGCGACTTTGGTGTGCGGCGGCCCGGGCCGGCCCGACGGGCTCGACAAGGGCTATTATGTCCGCCCCACCGTCTTCGCCGACGTCGACAACAATATGACCATCGCGCGCGAGGAGATATTCGGACCGGTCATGTCGATCATCGGCTATGAGGACGAGGAGCAGGCGGTCGAGATCGCCAACGACACGCCCTACGGCCTCGCCGCCTACGTCCATTCCTCCGACGCCGGCCACGCCCGCAAGGTGGCTGCGCGCCTTCGCGCCGGACAGGTCAACATCAACGGCGCCGAATTGGATTTCATGGCGCCGTTCGGCGGCTACAAGCAGTCGGGCAACGGCCGCGAATGGGGCGACCACGCCTTCGACGAGTTCCTCGAGACCAAGGCCATCCTCGGCCACGCCTGATGGAGATCGCGCTGGTCGCGGAAGGGCTCGGATTCCCCGAAGGCCCGGTCGCCTGCGCCGACGGCTCGGTGATCGTCGCCGAGATCGCCGGCCGGCGGATCACGCGCATCCATCCCGACGGCGGCAAGCAGGTCCTGGCGGAGACCGGAGGCGGCCCGAACGGGCTGGCGATCGGCCCCGACGGCGCGCTCTGGATCTGCAACAATGGCGGGTCCTTCTCCTATCTCGAGAGCGACGGACTCACGATCCCGGGCCCGACGCCGCCGGAGCATGAAGGCGGCTCGATCCAGCGCTTCGATTTCGGCTCGGGCCGAATCGAGACGGTCTACGAGAGCTGCGACGGCCGCCGCCTCATCGGGCCCAACGACATCGTCTTCGACTCCGAAGGCGGCTTCTGGTTCACCGATCACGGCTGCACGATGGAGGGCGGCCGCCACTTCGGCGCACTGCTCTACGCGACCACGGACGGCGCGAGCATCGGCCGCCGGCGCGAGGAATTGTTCGCGCCGAACGGAGTCGGCCTCTCGCTGGACGGCCGCACAGTCTACGTCGCCGACACCTGGCTCCAGCGCCTCTGGGCCTTCGACCTCGAATCGCCGGGCCGGCTCGCGCCCGCGCCCTTCCCGGCGCCGGGCCGGGTCGTCGCCAACCTTCCGGGCTACCAATTGCTCGACAGCCTCGCCGTCGAGGCCGACGGAAGGATCTGCGTCGCAACCATCGTCAACGGCGGGATCAGCGCGATCGAGCCAAGCGGCGCCGTCGAGCACCACCCCTTCCCCGACCCGATCTGCACCAACATCTGCTTCGGCGGCACCGACATGCGCGACGCCTGGATCACCGCCTCCGGAACCGGCCGCCTCTACAAGACCAGATGGCCGCGGCCCGGGCTCCGCCTGGCGTTCAACGTCTAACTTTTGACGAGACTGCATTTGGTTCGCGCGAAGGCGCGAAGAGTCGAAATTTCCGGCGCGAGCCGGCTTAGACCGCTTCCTGTGTCGCTCGGTGTGGCTGGAGGTCCGGCTGGCGCCGGGACTAGGCGCGGCCTCTTTCGCGCCTTCGCGCCTTCGCGTGAACCCAGCTTCTTCTTAAAATGCGGGGACACTATACTTATATCGGCATGCCTGGTGCGGCGACGGCGAGGGCGGCCTCGCCGTCGGTCGGGTCGCCCGGTGGGAGCCGGGCGCCCGCCGTCCGGGCCGGCGCTTTTCCTCGCCCAAGCGCGAAATCGCTGCGCTATTTCGAGCTTGGTCTCGGGCGCTCGGCCTGCCACCGCGCTCTTATATCGTCGCTCGTCTCCCGCGAACCATCATGGCTCCAGCCAGGCTCGCGCACCAGATAGGCCAGCTTCGCCCGCACCCCCGGCGCCCGCCACGCATCGCGCGCCATCTCCACCCATTCGTGAAGCGCCGCCCAGAACAGATTGTAGGAACCGAGCGGCTTGACGATCCCGTAGCGCGGCGGGTCGTCGTCGCGCTCGGGCTCGAAGCTTCCGAACATCCGGTCCCAGACGATGAAGACCCCGGCATAATTGCGGTCGAGATAGCGCGGGTTGACGGCGTGATGGACGCGGTGGTGGGCGGGCGTGTTCATCACCGCCTCGAACCAGCCGGGAAGCCTCCGGATCGTCTCGGTGTGGATCCAATATTGATAGACCAGATTCACCCCGACGCAGAAGAAGACCAAAGGCGGCGGGAAGCCGATCAGGAAGAGCGGCAGCCGGAAGAGGAAGTTGAGGCTGATGAAGCCGGTCCAGGTCTGCCTCAGAGCGGTCGACAGATTGTAGCGCTCGCTCGAATGATGGACGACATGGCTCGCCCAGAACCAGCGCACCCGGTGCGCCGAGCGGTGGAAGGCGTAATAAGCCAGATCGTCCAGGACGAAGCAGAGGATGAACGCCCACCAGGCATAGCCGATCTCGAACAGGCGGAACTGGTAGACCCAGAAGGCGATCGCGACTCCGAGCCCCGCCGAGGCGATCCCGGCGAAAAGGCTTCCGAGCCCGAGGCCGAGCGAGGTCGCCGTATCCTTGCCCTCGAACAGCCGCCGCTGCTGCCGCCGCGCGACCGCATATTCGACCAGCAGCAGGCCGATGAAGGCGGGGATCGCCCAGTAAACCGGGTTTGGAAGCTCGGGCATGGGTGGCAATGTATCGGCGAACAACCGTCATTGCGACTCCGCGGCGTCACCCTGAACTTGTTTCAGGGTCTAGTCCTCCACCCGCACGGTTGCTCGTCGCTGGATGCTGAAACAAGTTCAGCATGACGAACGAAGCGAGGATTGCCGCGACGCCTGATCGAGCCAGGGTTTCCGCATCGACGGACTCGACTTCCCCTGGACTGGCAGAATGCCCAAAGCCGTGCCAATGGGAAGCGGAAAGAAAGGACCAGATTGAGCGACCTCGAATCCATTCCCGCCATCATCGACCAGCTCTGCGAGATGTTCGACGATTCGGTCGCCGCCCTGCGCGGCGCTCTCGCCCATTACCTGCTTCGCGGCGAACGCCCCGATCCCCAGGCCCGCAAGGACGGCCTGTTCGCTTATCCCGAGCTCAGGATCGACTACAGCTTCGACGAGCCTCCGCACTTTCCGCCGCGCGCCTTCGGCCGGCTGAACCAGCCCGGCCGCTACGCGATCAGCATCGCCCGGCCGCGCCACTTCCGCAAATATCTCGCCGAGCAGCTCGAATATCTGGTCCGCGACTACAAGGTCGAGATCTCGATCGGCCGTTCGGCGAACGAGATCCCCTATCCCTATGTCCTCGACGGAAGCGACGATCTCAGGCTCGACGGAGTCCATGCCGCCGATCTCAGCCGCTGGTTCCCGGCCACCGAGCTGTCCCATATCGGAGACGAGGTCGCCGACGGCACATGGGATTACAGCCGAAGCCCCGACCGGCCCCTCGCCTTGTTCGACGGGCCCAGGGTCGATTTCAGCCTCGCCCGGCTTCGCCACTATACCGGCACCCCGGTCGAGCACACCCAGCGCTATCTGCTCTTCACCAACTATGTCCGCTACGTCGACGAGTTCGTCCGCTGGTCGGTCGAGGAATTGCGGCGCGAGGACAGCCCGTACGAGGCCCTGTCCGCGCCGGGCGGAGTGCTGGTCACCCGCGACACCCAGGATCCGGTCGGCGAGGTCGCGGCGGGAAGCTGGCGCAAGGTCCAGATGCCGGCCTACCATCTGATCGCGGCCAATGGCGGCGGGATAACGCTCGTGAACATCGGCGTCGGCCCGTCAAACGCCAAGACGATCTGCGACCATCTCGCCGTGCTTCGCCCCGAAGTGTGGCTGATGATCGGCCATTGCGGCGGCCTTCGCCCGAGCCAGACGATCGGCGACTATGTCCTCGCCCACGCTTATCTGCGCGACGATCACGTCCTCGATTCCAACCTGCCCGTCGAGATCCCGATCCCGCCGATCGCGGAGATCCAGCAGGCCCTTTACGACGCCGCCGCCGAGGTCACCGGCGAGGAGCCGCAGGACCTCAAGCGCCGCCTTCGCACCGGCACCGTCGTCACCACCGACGACCGCAACTGGGAGCTCGAGATCCAGAGCTCGGCGCTTCGATTCAACCAGTCCCGGGCCGTCGCGATCGACATGGAATCGGCCACCGTCGCCGCCCAGGGCTACCGGTTCCGGGTCCCCTACGGCACCTTGCTCTGCGTCTCCGACAAGCCTCTCCACGGCGAGATCAAGCTGCCCGGCCAGGCCAACGCCTTTTACGAGCGGGCGATCAGCCAGCACCTCCGGATCGGAATCGAGACCCTGCGCATATTGAAGCGCCAGGGCTCCGACCTGCACAGCCGCAAGCTGCGAAGCTTCGACGAGCCGCCGTTCCGCTAGGGTCCGGCTGCGAGCCCAACGCCGTCAGGCTGGCGCGGTCACTTCATTCCCGCGGCCGGACGACACCCCGTTCGATGCCCCGTTCGCCTTGCTCCTGAGAGCGGCGATCCCGGCAAAGATCGCGAAGCAGACGGTCGGAAACAGGTAACGGTCCTGGGCCGCGATTCCGAGGAAGAGATAGATTGCCGCATTGCCGATCCCCAGACCGGCGGCGGCGGGGACGGAGAGGTGGACGAGCCGCCCGCGTGCCTTGCGCAGCCAGCTCCATCCGACGACCAGGACACAGCATGCGAGCGCCAGCGCCTCGGTCCAGCGATGGGCGTAGATCAGCTCGCCGGCCGCCCCGAACGCGCGGCTGAGCCCGGATTCCCGCCACCAGCTCATCCGGACCGGCGCGGACAGCCCGTGCTGGATCCGTCTCACTTCGCCGATCCGCTCCGGGCGGTTCAGCGCATAGAGATGGCGCCCTTGCGCACCCCACATTGCCCTGGCCCTCTCCCGGCGCTCGTCATAGCCGGCGCCCAGCAATCTCGACATGTGATCGAGCCGGTGTCCCGCATAGTCCCCGGGGTGCGCGGCGATGCCCTTGAGCCACCAGGACGCGATGGCTCGCCGGCCGACCTGCGAGCGGACCTGCTCGATGACGACGCTATATTCGCCGCACTTGCCGCCATGGGCGAATGCCGCCCAGCTTTCGGGGCTGTAGCAGCGCTCCGGAGGCGGCAAATTCGCCGGCGGCCAGCCTTCGAGGTCCATGAAGAGGTTCCGGCCGGTCCGGGCCGAAATTCCGGCCATGTCGAAAATCTGCACCTGCCGTTCCGAATGACCGTCGGCGGCGCCGAGCAGCGAGCGGCTGATTCCCACGTAAAGCGGAACCGATGCGAGGAGCGCCAGGGCAAGCATCGGCAGCAGGATCGCGAATGATCGTCGCGAGCGGGCGACGAACGGCAGCGACAAGGCTCCGGCGACGAACAGCATGATGCAATTGGTCGGCCGCACCAGCAGCGACAGAAGCAGCAGCACCAGGATTGCGCCGGTCAGGAGACGGGGACGACTTGCCGAAGCGGCAAGCTGGATCGCACCCAGCGCCGACAGTAGCAGTCCGATCAGAAGCACGTCCTTGATGATGAAGCCCGCGCTCACCAGCAGCGACAGCTTGAACAGGGTCTCCACCGCGAGGGCCGTCCATGCCGCCCGATCGCGCGGCCAGGCGCTGGGGACGATCGCGGCGTAGAAAGCCAGTGCGACGCTCTGAATCAGAAGCGCCGATGCCGGCTGGCCGACGACCGGTGCCGCCAGACTCCAGAGCCAGGTCACGACCGGGCTGTGCAGGTCGGTCAGCCGGTCGGGGTTGGACCAGCCGATCAATTGCTGCAGCGAATCCTCGTTCAGCCGGCCCGGATAGTTTCCGATCAGGGCCAGGAGCAGCCAGGCACCGAATGCCGTCGGGCTGAAGCGCATCTTCGGCATCTCGCACGGCCGCGGCCGACGGAGATCGCGCCTTATCTGGTCGAACAGCCTGATCTTCGCCTCCGCGCCCCGGGAGCGCTTCAATGGCAGGCCGCTATTGCCGGGCCTAGCGAAATCCGGGCGCCGGACCTGTCGCGAAGCTGCGATTCCGCCTGTCCATTTGAATCCCGATCCCTATGCTCGCGGCCATGTCCGATGCTCATTCCCTGGTCGCCCGCGCCCGCTCCGCCGCTCTCGGCGCCTACGCCCCTTATTCCAGATTCAGCGTCGGCTGCGCGATCGAATCGGTCGACGGCGAGATCGTCACCGGCGCGAACATGGAGAATGCCTGCTACCGGCTCGGGGTGTGCGGCGAGATCGCCGCTCTGACCGCGGCCCAGCAGGCCTTCGGCCTCGCCAACATCGCCCGGATCGCAGTCTCCGGCGGCCATGTCTCGAATGGCGCCCTCGCCGGCGCCGGCGTGGTGACGAGCTGCGGCGGCTGCCGCCAGTCGATCCTCGAGGCGGCCCAGCTCGGCGGCCGCGACATAGAGGTCATCTCGTCCAACGGCGACGGCACCGAGACCCGCACGGACCGCATCTCCGATCTCATCCCCCACGGCTTCGGCCCGGCCAATCTGAAGGATGCCGAATAGATCCTCCCCGGGACGGGGAGGGGGACCATGCGAAGCATGGTGGAGGGGGCCCGGAGACCCGCACACGCCCATTCACTACTCGGCGGGTTTCACTGAACCCCCTCCACCACGCGCCGATGGCGCGCGGTTCCCCTCCCCGTCCCGGGGAGGATCAGGCCAGCTTGATCTCCCGCAATCGCTCCTGAAGGAACTCATGCGCCGTGATCGGCTCGGGATAAAGGTTGGGCTTGTCCGCCATGCAGTTCGGAAGGGTCTCGATCAGGAAATCGGGCCGGAAATGCAGGAAGAAGGGCATCGAATAACGCGACTTGCCGCGCCGCTCGGGCGGCGGGTTCACGACCCGGTGGGTGGTCGACCGGAGCACGTTGTTGCTCAGCCGCTGGAGCATGTCGCCGATATTGACCGCGAGCTCGCCCGGCTTGGGGCTGACCGGAAGCCAGTTGCCGTCGCGGTCGAGCAATTCGAGCCCGGCTTCCTCGGCGCCGAGCAGGAGCGTTATCGTGTTGATGTCCTCATGCGCGCCGGCCCGCACGTTGGGGCCATCCCCGGGGATCGGCGGATAATGGAGCAGCCGAAGCACCGAATTGCCGTCCTTGACCGTATCCTCGAAATAATCGGGATCGAGGCCGAGATGGCGGGCGATCGCCTGCAGGATCCTCAGGCCGGCCTTGTCGAACGCAGCGAACAGTTCGAGGAAGGTGTCGCGGAACGACTGGACCTCTTCCGGCCAGACGTTCGGCGCCATCTCGGCCTCATATTTGTGGCCCGGCGGAAGCTCCCGGCCGACGTGCCAGAATTCCTTGAGGTCGTAATTGACCGCGCCCTTGGCGGTCTCGATCCCGAACGGCGTGTAGCCGCGCGCGCCTCCGCCGCCCTCGATCTTGTAGCTCTTCTTCACCTCCTCGGGCAGAGAGAAGAAGGCCTTGGCCTTCTCCTCGGCGCGATGGATCAGGTCGGCGGGGATCCCGTGGTCGGAGATGATCGCGAAGCCGTAGCGCTCGAACGATTCTCCAAGCTCGTGCGCGAAGCCGATCGGATCGGATTGGGAAGCGGCAAGCGAAACGGACGCAACCGTCCGCTGCGGCGGTGTGGCAAGGTTCGTGGACATGGGGGGAATGTAGCGCCTGGCGACCCGCAAGCCAATGACGGGTTGGTGAAAGCCGTTTCGCCACACCCGTCATCCTGAACTCGTTTCAGGATCCAGTCCTCCACCCGCACGATGCGCGACCAGCTGGACCCTGAAACAAGTTCAGGGTGACGATCTCCTACGAATAGTGCTCCTGCACCTTCGCCCAGGCTTCGTCCGCGGTCTCGACGAACTCGAACAGGTCCAGGTCGCGCTCGGCGATCACGCCTTCCTCGACCAAAGCGTGGAAGTTCACCACCCGCTCCCAATAGTCCCGGCCGAAGAACAGGATCGGCAGCGGCTTGACCTTGCCGGTCTGCACCAGGGTGAGCAGTTCGAACGCCTCGTCGAACGTCCCGTAGCCGCCGGGGAAGACGCAGACCGCCCTGGCCCGCAGCAGGAAGTGCATCTTCCTGAGCGCGAAATAGTGGAACTGGAAGCTGAGCGAGGGGGTCACCCAGGGATTGGGAAGGGCCTCGTGCGGAAGGACGATGTTGAGCCCGATCGATTCCTGGCCTTCGTCCGCCGCGCCGCGATTGGCCGCTTCCATGATCGAGGGACCTCCCCCCGAGCAGACCACGAAATGGCGCCAGCCTTCCGGATCCACTTCCTCTCGGCTCGCGAGCCGGGCAAGCGCCCGCGCCTCGTCATAATATTTGGACTTGGCCTTAAGCCGCTCGGCGATCCGGCGCTGGTCGTCCGTCGCCGCGGCGGCGATCAGGGCGTCGGCCGCCTCGGGCTCGGGAATCCGCGCCGAGCCGTAGAAGACCATGGTCGATCCGACTCGGGCCTCGTCGAGCAGAAGCTCGGGCTTGAGCAGCTCGAGCTGGAACCGGACCGGCCTCAAATCCTGGCGAAGCAGGAAGTCCATGTCCTGGAAGGCGAGCCGATAGGCGGGATCGGCGGTCTGCGGCGCGGGCGTCGGCTGGTTGGCGGCCTCGGCCTCCTCGCGCGCGGCCTGGAAGACCCTCTTGGGCGGTACGATGTCGGTCATGGCGTCGCTTCTAGAGCGCCAAGGGGCAGTGGCAAGCCTGAGCGTCTCCACCTTTGTCATCCTGAACTTGGTTCAGGATCCAGTTCTCCGTCCGCGCGACGGATGACCAGCTGGATGCTGAAACGAGTTCAGCATGACAATTTGGCGTCCGTCCGTCAGGTCGCCGCCGTGATCGCGAAGATCAGCCCCGCAAGCGCAGCGCTCATCAGGTTCGACAGCGAGCCCGCGGCAAGCGCCCGAAGCCCGAGCTTGGCGATCATCGGCCGCTGGTTGGGCGCGAGACCGCCGGTCACCGCCATCTGGATCGCGATCGAGCTGAAATTGGCGAAGCCGCACAGCGCGAAGGTCACGATCGCCACCGTCGCGGCCGACAGGGGCTTCAGCACCTCGGTCCCCGGCAGCGGCGGAGTCGCCGCCGCGGCCGTCGCGGCCGCCTGCATCTTCGACATGTCGGCGAAGGCGACGAACTCGTTCAGCACCACCTTGGTCCCGAACAGGCCGCCGGCCCGCCCGGCTTCGTCCCAGGGGACGTTGAGCATGTACATGACCGGCTGGAAGATCTTGCCGAGGATGAGCTGGAAGCTGAGCTCGGGATGATTGAACCAGGCGCCGACCCCGCCGAGCAGGCCGTTGGCGAGCGCGACCAGGGCGACGAACGCGAGCACCATCGCTCCGACCGCGACCGCCAGCTTCACTCCGGTCTGAGCGCCCTGGGCGGCGGCCATGATCACGTTGGCGGGCTTTTCCTCGCCGGCCTCGTCCTCGCCGAGCGGCTCAGGCTCCTTGCCGATATCGGCCGGATCGTCGGGCATCATGATCTTGGCCATCAGGATTCCGCCCGGCGCGGACATGAAGCTCGCCGCGAGCAGATAGGGCAGGAGATGCTCGCCGATCATGCTGGCATAGGCGCCGAGGATCGTTCCCGCGACTCCGGCCATTCCGACGGTCATGATGCAGAACAGCTGCGAGGGCGTGAGGTTGGCCAGATAGGGCTTGATCACCAGCGGGCTTTCCGACTGGCCGACGAAGATGTTCGCTGCCGAGCCAAGCGATTCGACCCGGGTGATGCCGGTCACCATCCTGATCGCGCCGCCGACCCATTTGATGATCAGCTGCATGATCCCGAGATAATAGAGGATCGAGATGAGCGAGGCGAAGAAGATGATCACCGGAAGCGCGGCGATCGCGAAGCTGAAGCCGCCGATTTCGGGCGTCGCCAGCGGACCGAAGACGAAGTCGGTGCCGGCCTTGGCATAGCCGAGCAGGTTGGAAACGCCCCGCGACATTGCGCCGATCACATATTGGCCGCCCGACGTCCCGAGCACGAGAGCCGCGATCGCAGCCTGGAGCGCGAAGGCGGCCCCGACCACCCGAAGCCTGATCCAGCGCCGGTTCGCCGAAAGCAGGAAGGCGATTGCGAGGATGATCGCAATCCCGCCCAGGCCGATCAAAATCTTCATTCCCATCGCGAATCCCCCCGCCCCGGCCTCGTCCAGGCCGGTCACTTGCTGCCCTGTTCGAGGATAGGTGCGCAAGCCCGCAAATATCTCCCCTCCCTTTCAAGGTCAGCCCGGCGGACCATGCCCCGCATGGTCCTTAGGGATCCGGGCTGACGGGTTGGGGGTGGGTGGCGCCTTCGTCCCCTCAATGGGGACGAAGG
>DATDAS010000032.1:0-2431 GCA_036525315.1 Allosphingosinicella sp. | reverse complement strand
CACGATAGCATCATATTCCGGATAGATGCCGGTCAGCTCCAGCGCCTCGATCTGCGCCTGGGTGCGGCGCGCGTTGAAGATGCCGCTGCACAAGGTCAGCGCCTTGTAGCCGGCGGCGACGGCGCGGTCGTAGGTGCTGGGCTCGCGCTGCTGCTGAGCGGCGGCCGGAGCCGCGGCGGCGAGCAGGAGCGCCAGGCTGAGCTTAATCCCCTTCGGCATCGCGCAATTTCGCCCTCTGCTCGTTCCACCAGGCGATCCGCTCGGCGATCTTCTTCTCGAAGCCGCGGTCGACCGGATCGTAGAAGGTCTGCGGCTCCATCTCCTCGGGCCAGTAATCGTCGCCCGAGAAGCCGCCTTCCTCGCTGTGGTCGTAGCGATAGCCTTTGCCGTAGCCGATGTCCTTCATCAGCCGGGTGGGAGCGTTGAGGATGTTCTTGGGCGGCATGAGCGAGCCGGTGTCGCGGGCCGAGCGCCAGGCGGCTTTCTGCGCCATGTAGGCGGCGTTCGATTTGGGCGCGGTGGCGAGATAGAGGCAGGCCTGGACGATGGCGAGCTCGCCCTCCGGCGATCCGAGGAAATCGTAGGCGTCCTTGGCGGCGAGGCACTGGACCAGGGCCTGCGGGTCGGCGAGGCCGATATCTTCGACCGCGGCCCGGGTCAGCCGGCGGAGCAGATAGAGCGGCTCCTCGCCCGCGGTCAGCATCCGGGCGAGATAGTAAAGCGACGCCTGCGGGTCGGAGCCGCGGATGCTTTTGTGGAGCGCGGAGATGAGGTTGTAATGGCCCTCCCGGTCCTTGTCGTAGACCGCGACCCGCCGGTGGAGCAGGGCCGAGAGGGCCGCCGGATCGAGCGGCGCCTCCAGCTCGATCGAGAACAGGGTCTCCGCTTGGTTGAGGAGGAATCGGCCGTCGCCGTCGGCCGTGGCGACCAGTGCGTCGCGTGCTTCGCCGGTCAGCGGCAAAGTCCGGCCGACCAGCGCCTCGGCGCGATCGAGCAGCTTGCACAGGGCCGCCGAGTCCAGCCGGTTGAGGATCAGCACCTGCGCCCGGGAGAGCAGGGCTGCGTTGAGCTCGAAGCTCGGATTCTCGGTCGTGGCCCCGACCAGGACGACGGTCCCGTCCTCGACATAGGGCAGGAAGCCGTCCTGCTGGGCGCGGTTGAAGCGGTGGATCTCGTCCACGAACAGGAGGGTGATCCGCCCGATCTTGCGATGCTCGCGCGCCTCGGCGAACACCTTCTTCAGATCGGCCACTCCCGAGAAGACCGCGGAGATCGAGACGAAGCGCATCCCGACCGCGTCGGCGAGCAGGCGCGCGATCGTGGTCTTGCCGGTGCCCGGCGGGCCCCAGAGGATCATCGAGGCGAGCTTCCCGGCCGCCACCATCCGCCCGATCGCCCCGTCCGGCCCGGTCAGATGGTCCTGGCCGACCACCTCGTCGAGGGCGCGCGGCCGGAGTCGGTCGGCCAGCGGCGCGCCTTCGTCGGGCTCGGCCGGCGGGGGCGGGGAGGGCAGGTCCTCGGCGAAAAGATCGGCCATGAAGAAGGAGATAGGGCCTCCGGCGCGGATTCGCCATCCGCCGGCGCGGGCTTCCATTCCGGGCACCTGTTGACAAGATCGACTCAAGATATATCTTAGACACGTCAAGACATAGGGAGACAGGATCATGCGGTTCAGGATGCGCGGGTGCGGGCCAAGCGGGTTCGAGAATATTCCGGCGGGGCTTTTCGCGATGGGCTTCGGCCCGCGCGGCTGGGATGCCGGCAACTGGGGCCGCGACTGGGGCCATGGCGGCGGCGGCGGACGGCGCGGCCGCAACCGGGTGTTCGAATCCGGCGAGCTGCGCCTCGTCCTCCTGAAGCTGATCGCGGATCAGCCGCGCCACGGCTACGACCTGATCCGGGCGATCGAGGAGATGACCGGCGGAAGCTACGCGCCCTCTCCCGGAATCGTCTATCCGACCCTCACCATGCTTCTCGACATGGGCCTGATCGACGAGGCCAAGGGCGGCGGCACCCGCAAGGTCTTCCGGGTCACGTCGGAGGGCGAGGCCGAGCTCGCCGAAAAGTCAGACGAGGTCGAGGCCCTGATCGCCCGGCTTTCCGGCCTCGGTGACAATCAGCGCAAGGCCGGCGGCGCTCCGATCAAGCGGGCGGTGGGCAATCTGCTCTCTGCGCTCTGGCACCGGGTCACCCGCGAGGATGCCGGCGAGGACACGCTCCACGACATCGCCGCGATTCTGGACGAAGCGGCGCAGAAGATCGAACGGATGAAGTGATTATGGTTCGGGCTGCGTATGCAGCCCGGAGCCATGTCCGGGGGACATGGCGGCCATAATCACCCCAACAGCCCGTCATCCTGAACCGACGGCCCCGACAGGCCGTCGTCCTGAACTTGTTTCAGGATCCAGCGAAGAGCTTCGGTGCGGGCGGG
>DATDAS010000031.1:0-16563 GCA_036525315.1 Allosphingosinicella sp. | reverse complement strand
GAGGCACCACTCCGCCCTGCGCGGCCCTCCTAGCCGGTACGACTCTCCGGGCGATCACGACGGTTACGAACCAGGAGGACAGACCCTAGCGCACCACCCTTTCGAGCAATTCGACCGCGCGGGCGAGCGCGCGCTGCTCGCTGTCGGCGATCCGATGGAGCCGCTGCACGAGGACCCGCACCCGCCGCTCGCGGCCGGCCTCGAGGAGCCTCTTGCCTTCAGAAGTAGCCGAGATCCGGACCATCCGGCGGTTGGCGGGATCGGGCTCGCGCGTTGCCAGGCCAGCCTGGACCAGGCCTTCGACGATCCGCGACATGGTGGGCGGCTTCACCTGCTCGGCGGCGGCCAGCTCGGCCAGCGACAACGGTCCGGCGAAGACGATGACGGACAAAGCGGAGAGGCGCGGGCCACTGATCCCGCTCGCCTGGTCCTCGCGCCGAAGCAGGCGAAGAAGCCGGATCGAGGCGGCGTGAAGGCCCGTGGCCATGTCCTGGATCTGCCGCTCGTTCACCCGCTTGACTCCTATAATTAGCTTAACTAATCGTTTGAGCACTGCAACGGTTAGCATGGCTTGCATCGGAGGGAAAGATGGCTGGAGTCGATCCGAACCGGATTGCCCAGGTCGCGATCGCGATCCAGGACCTCGAACGGGCCAAGAGCTTCTACGGCGATGTGCTTGGCCTCAAACATTTGTTCGACGCGCCGCCCGGCCTTTCCTTCTTCCAGTGCGGCGAAACCCGGCTGATGCTGAGCCGCGCCGAGGGCCCGGAGACGGCCGGCAACTCGATCCTCTATTACGGAGTCGAGGACGTGGATTCGGCGTACCGGGCGATGCAGGCGCAGGGCGTCGCGTTCGACGAAGCACCGCGCTGCATCGCCCAGGTCGAGGGCCGCGACATCTGGCTGGCCGTCTGCCGCGACAGCGAGGGCAATCTGCTCGGGCTGATCAGCGGCTGAGCACGCCTGCACAAGGCGCTCCACTCGCATGGATCTACCGAAGGAGCGTCCGTGTTCAGACTATGAGGAATCCGAACGAGGCAGTTGCCTGCGGTGGGACGTCCTCTTGTTCACCCGTTATGAGGCCAGCAATCTCATTGGCCTGGGCCGATCAGAAATTTGACTTCTCCAAAGCTCGAAAGAATGCGCCATTGGATAGAATTTCCTTGGGGGGCGAGGCCAAAGCCTTGGAAATTTGGAAATCCAGTCCAGGTGTTTCCCGCGTCCAGTGAATATTGCGCGTAGGTTTGCGACGGGTCTCCGGCGGGTAGCACGACGAAGAATGCAGATTCCGTTCCGTAGATGGACCCGGAAACGTCAGCGGTGAGACCTGGGCCTATCTGCGCTAACCACTGACCAGAAAACTGTTCCAGGCTCTTTGCATCATCATTTTGAATATTCTCGGACATAGGTATCCCTCTCGTTTAGTTCTGCCAGGATTCGCTAATGTAAAGGAATTGGCAACACAGATAGTTTGCCAATCTCGTCCGAATCGGACCTAGAACAACTCTGTGATGCCGATCAAATCAGCGAATATCGCTTTGACAGTTCAGATATTGATCGTTTGCGCACATCCATTTGCCTGACCTTCGCTGTCCGGACCTCATTCGAGCGGCCCGGAGTCGCGCTTGAAATAGTGGAACGGGTACCAGGTCGAAACCCAGGTCCAGCCTCTCCGCTCCATCTGGCGCTTGACGCTGTCCGGGAACAGGCCGGTGATCCGCTCATATTCCCAGCGCCGGCCGGTCTGGCGCAGATAGAGCTTCAGGACGCCGGTATCGACGAGCTCCCTTCCGGCCCTGCCCTCTTCCCTGAGCATCGCCATCTCATTGGCCGCGGTCGCGCCGTGCCGGATGATCAGGTCGGCTGCGCGGGGTTCCGCCGCCGGCTCGGACCCGCCGAACCGCTGCTGCGCCGCCTGCTTGCTGATTCCGATCAGGGCGCCGATCTCCGCCCAGCTGAAGCCGGCGCGCCGCGAGGCCTCGATCCAGCGGTGAAGGGCGAGCCTGCTCTCCTCGGTCGCGACGTGCGAGGCGGTGACCATGTCGCGATAGGCTTCGGGCTCGGCGCCGCGAAAGGGGCCGTGTTTTTCTTCGTACCAGGCCAGTGCAAGGTTTCCCGCCCGCGCCCTTATCTCCTGTTCGGCTGCAAAATCCATTTCCGTCTCCGTCAATATGGAGTTGACGAATCGTCAATATGATATTGACGGCAGAGTGTCAACACGAAGTTGACGGTGGGCGAGCGCGCGGAGGGCCGTGACGAGGCCGCGGCGGTCGTGTTAGCCTCGTTCCGGACTTCGGGGAGACGCGGGATGATTTCTGGATTGATCCTGATGGGCGCCATGGCCGCGGCGCAGCCTTCCGCCGCGGCGCCGCGCCAGACGATCGTTATCCGCGGGGCGACCGTGATCGACACGGCGGGCGAGCGCGACCTGGACGGTGCCACGGTGATCGTCGCGGATGGACGGATCAAGGCGGTTGGGCGCAATTTGCGCGTTCCGCGCGGCGCCCGGGTGATCGAGGCCAAGGGCAAATATCTGATCCCCGGCCTGATCGACGGCCACGTCCATTTCTTTCAGTCGGGCGGACTCCACACCCGCCCCGATTCGATCGATCTGAGGTCGCAGGTTTCCTACGCCGACGAGATCGCGGCCATTCGCCGGCGGATGGCGGACACCTTCATGCGCTACACGACGGCGGGCGTGACCGGCGCGGTCGACATGGGCGGGCCGATGTCGAATTTCGATCTTCGCGACCGGGCCGCCGCCAATCCCGAAGCGCCGCGCTTGTGGGTGGCGGGGCCCCTCCTCTCCCCCTATCAACCCCCTGCTTTGGTCACCGCCGATCCGCCCATCCTCAAGACCGATACGGTCGAGGATGCTCGGACCCAGGCCAAAGCTCAGATCGCGCGCAAGCCGGATTTCCTCAAATACTGGTACATAATCGGGCAGGACGGACCTGCGGCGGCTCGGCCGCGGCTTACGGCGATGATCGCGGAGGGACGAACCGCGGGCGTTCGAACCGCGGTCCACGCCACCCAGCTCGAGACCGCTCGAGCCGCGGTAGAGGAAGGCGCGAGCGTCCTGGTCCACAGCGTCGACGACAAGCCGGTCGACCGGGCCTTCGTCGAGGCGGCCCGGGCGAAGCGCATCTATTACATTCCCACCTTGATCGTGATCGGCCGCTACGGCGAGACGTTCGGGAAGAGGAACCCGCTGACCGCTTACGAACGCGAGACGGGCAATCGCGAGGTGGTTGCAGGCTTCGACCGGCTGGCCGACGCGCCCCTGCCCGATTACGCGCCGGCAGCGAGCGTTCAGCTCGTCGGAATGCTCCCGCAGATGCAGCGCAACCTGATGCGCATGTACCTGGCCGGAGTCCCGATTGTCATGGGCACCGATGCCGGCAATATCGGAACCCTTCACGCCGCCTCGGTGCCGGCCGAGATGAAGGCGATGGCCGCCGCGGGAATGCCGCCCCGCGCGGTGCTGGCGAGCGCCACGATCGTCCCCGCGCGGATGCTCGGCGTCGAGAATGAGATCGGAACGGTCGAGGCCGGCAAGACCGCCGACCTCGTCCTGCTCGGCCAGGACCCACGGGCCGATGCTGGCGCGGTGGAGGATGTCGAGCTCGTGGTGCGCGGGGGCCGCATCGTCGGCGCCGATCCCCAATTCCTCAAGCTGCCTATGGCCGTGGTTCCCGGACCGGTGCGCCGGGCGACGGCCAGGCGCCCGTTAAGGCTGGCTAGCGCGCAACTAGCATTGGCGCCCCGCCGCTGACGGAGGCGCGCGCGTTCACACGAGTGACCAACACGATCAGTTCCGGAATGTCGAAGCTTACCCAGAATTGATCCAGCCGCCGGAACTTCGGCATTGGTACCGTTTCCACCCGGCCGTCGCCAAGCTTGTAGAGGCCTTCAGTCCCGGCCGCCCACAAACTCTCTCCGGACTTCACCAGGCCAAAGAAAGCTTCAGAGCCGCGCGCCGCTTCACCTGCCTCCTCGGCTCCGATTTCGACGGGCCTCGAATAATGAAGCCTGATCCGCTTTCCGCAAACTTCGACGAGCCGGCCATTCGGAAAGAAATGGACGAGCCCGACGGCGGCGATCAGGCATGCAGGTTTCCACGGTACGCGCTGGATGGAATGGACCGGATGGCAATTCACGTCCAGCAAGCCGGAGCAACCTCCATCGGCGTCATGGATCACTTCAATCTCACCGCTAAGCCGGTCGATTCGTCTCAGCCCGCCGCCCCACTCGCCTCGGTTGAATCCAACAACAAGATGACCGCGATCGGCATGGAACGCCGCAAGGATTTGTGGCGGCAATAGTACGTCCGACAGATCGAGGCTTCGGGCTGTGCGCGTGCTCACATCGATCAGCCGGTGAGTGGTAAGGATCATGGTCCCAGCCTCGCAGCTAAGGCCGATCAGGCCTTCCCGCCTCGCAGGAACAGCAGCCAATTTGGCCCAGCCGGCATTCGCCCGCCCGCGAATAATCCATGTTCCCCGCCCGCGGCGCGGTCCCACTGCGGCCATTATTCGGCCGTCGCGCACGCAAAAATCGCGCACCTCACCGTCCATTTTTTCGAGACGGCTCTGGTGATCATGCTCCCCGATGCTGAAGAGCCTGCCGGAGTAGGTCAGGATCCAAAGCCTGCCCTGGGCGAAAGCGGCCCGCGTGATGAAGGTGTCCTCCCCCTCCTCCGCGCGTAACGGATCGGATTTCAGAAGCGCGAGGGCTGCGAGACAGATCATCAAGATCGAGCGCTTCATGTCACATTATCCATACACGGATGAGCCATCCTACCGCCGCGACGGCCGCCACGCCGCTTGCCCAAAGCAAGACGAACCAGCCGAGCCGGCGGCCGAGCGGCGCTTTTTCCGTCAATGATAGCCGCCTTCGCCGACCTTGCCCCTGAACACCCAGTAGGACCAGGCGGTGTAGGCGAGGATCATCGGGATCAGGACCGCCGAGCCGACCAGCATGAAGGCCTGGCTCGAATGCGGCGCGGCGGCCTCCCAGATCGTCACTCGGCCCGGAACGACATAGGGCCAGATCGATATTCCGAGGCCTGCCAATGTGAGGCCGAACAAAGTCAGCGACCAGAGGAAGGGCGCCCGGTCGCGCGGTCCGCTCAGGCTGCGCCAGCCGAGCCAGAAGCAGGCGCCGACCAGCAGCGGCATTGGCGCCGCGACGAGCAGAGCCGGCCAGGCCAGCCAGCGCTCGACATAATGAGGCTCGCCGACGACGGTCGCCGCGCTGATCAGAAGGATGGCGGCGAGCAAGGCCGGGAAGAGCAGATGCGCGCGGCGGCGGGCGATCCGCCGGACCTCCCCGTCCGTCTTCCAGACCAGCCAGCCGGCCCCAAGCAGAGCGTAGCCGATCGCGAGGCTCGCGCCGGTCAACAGGCTGAAGCCGGTCAGCCAGTCCCACCAGCCTCCGGCATAAGCGCGGCCCTCGACATGGATCCCCTGGATCAGGGCGCCGAGAGTCACGCCCTGGGCGAAGGTGGCGACAAGAGATCCGAGGAAGAAGCCCGAATCCCAGAAGCGGCGGTGCGCGGGGTCGCGCCAGCGATATTCGAAGGCGACTCCGCGGAAGATCAGGGCGAGAAGCATCGCGGTCAAAGGCGCGTAGAGCGCGGGAAGGATGATCGCATAAGCGAGCGGAAATGCCGCGAGCAGCCCGCCGCCGCCGAGAACCAGCCAGGTCTCGTTCCCGTCCCAGACCGGAGCGATCGCGTTCATCGCCTGGTCCCGCTCGCGCCCGACCGGGAAGCCCGGGAAGAGGATCCCGATGCCAAGATCGAAACCGTCCATGACGACATAGGCCGCGATCGCGAAGGCGATGATCAGGGCCCAGACGATCGTGAGGTCGATCATCTAATTCCTCCCCTCGATTTCGAGGGGAGGGGGACCATGCGAAGCATGGTGGAGGGGCCCTGCCGCGCCGAAGAACGCCCCTCCACCGCACTTCGTGCGGTCCCCCTCCCCTGCAAGTGCAGGGGAGGAACTAGGGCGCCGAGATTCGTCATGGCCGCGGCTCCTCCCCGACTTCCCTGCCCAGTCCCGCCGAAGGCGTGACTCCCGCGGTTCGGATCGGGGCTTCGGGCGGTCCATCCCCTTCGCCGGGCGGGGCGGCGATGAGACGGAGGATGTAGAGCGTGCCGGCCGCGAAGACGGTGAGATAGACGATAACGAAGGCGATGAGCGAGCCGGTGACGGCGGGCGCGGCGATCGGCGAGACGGCGTCCCTGGTCCGGAGCAGGCCGTAGATCACCCAGGGCTGACGGCCGACCTCCGTCGTGATCCAGCCCGCGATCACCGCGGCGAAGCCCGAGGGGCCCATGACGAGGGCGAAACGATGAAGCCATTTCCAGTCGTGGAGGCGGCCGCGCCAGCGCGCCGCCAGGCTCCACAGGCCGAGAGCGAACATCAGGAAGCCGAGCCCGACCATGATCCGGAACGACCAGAAGACGATCTCCGACGGCGGCCGGTCTTCCTTCGGGATGGTGTCGAGCCCCGCCATGGGCGCGTTCAGGTCGTGCTTGAGGCCGAGCGAGCCCATTTTCGGGAAAGCGATCGGATAACGGACCGTCTCGGCCTCGTCGTCGGGAAGGCCGATCATGATCCAGGGCGCGCCGTCCGGATAGGATTGGAAATAGCCCTCGATCGCCATGATCTTGGCGGGCTGGTGCTCGAGCGTTGCGAGGCCGTGCTGGTCGCCGACGAAGATCTGGATCGGCGCTACCAGTGCCGCCATCCACATCGCCATGGAGAAAGCGGTCCGGACCGGCGGAGTCTTGCGCCCGCGCAGCAGATGCCAGGCCGCGGCGCCGCCGACGACGAGCGCGGTGGTGAGGTAAGCGGCGATGACGGTGTGGACGAGCCGGTAGGGGAAGCTGGGATTGAAGATGATGTCGATCCAGCTGCCGGCGGGGACGAACTGGCCGGCCGCGTTCATCGTCCAGCCGGCCGGAGTCTGCATCCAGCTGTTCACCGAGAGGATCCAGAAGGCCGACATCAATGTGCCGGCGGCGACCATCAGCGTGGCGAGGAAGTGAAGCCTCTTTCCGACCCGCTCCAGGCCGAAGAGCATGACCCCGAGGAAGCCGGCCTCGAGGAAGAAAGCGGTGAGCACCTCATAGGCCATGAGCGGCCCGACGATCGGCCCGGCCTTGTCCGAGAAGACCGACCAGTTGGTGCCGAACTGGTAGGACATGGTGATGCCGGAGACGACGCCCATGGCGAAGGCGATCGCGAAGATCCTGAGCCAGGTCCGGAACAGGGTGAGATAGACCTCTTTTCCGGTGCGGAGCCACAGGCCCTCGAGAACGGCCAGCCACGACGCGAGGCCGATCGTGAATGCCGGAAAGATGAAATGGAAGGACATGGTAAACGCGAACTGGAGTCGCGCGAGAAGCAAAGCAGTTTCGGAATCGGCCACGTCCCGGCCCTAGCACGAACGCGGTCATCCGAACGAAGGCGTTCCCCGAGCACGGCCAAGGATGACCGTCCGTGCGGAGGTGTCCACGGCGTGGCGCAGGAAAAGATGAAGCGGACGGGGTCTTTTCGCCCGAACGATAGCCGGATTGCGGTCGCTATTGGCTTCCGATGCGCGTCAACCGCTCGCCGACCTCGCCCTGCGCCAGGAAGTCCCGCATCCCCGCGGTGACCGTCTCGTATGCGCCCAGCCTCATCATCGCATCGGTCCCGGGCCAGCTTACCCAGGCGAACCCGTCAGCCAGGCTGAACACGATCTCGAGTCTCGCCCTGCCGGAATCGCCATCGCCGTTCGATCTGTCATTCTCGATCATCAGCAATCCTCGGCGTCCTTGTGATGCCCTTTACAGGGCCTCGGCGACGCCGGGCGCTAACGTGGCTATCGATCGCTACGTTCCTTAGATCTTAATATATGTTAGGTCTAGCCAACCAAACTTGGCACGAACCGCCCGAAAAACGGGACCGAAACGACCAGTGCTTTTTAGGGAAGGGTGCGGTCACGCCGCGCTTCGCAGCTCCATATGGAAGGTCGCTCCATGCTCTTCGCGCGGCGAGGCCCACAGGCGCCCGCCATGCTCCTCGACGATGGTCCGGCACAGCGACAGGCCCAGTCCGGTGCCGGTGTCCTTGGTCGTGAAGAAGGTCTCGAAGATTTGCGGCATTTCGCTCGACGCGATCCCGACCCCGGTATCGCTCATCTCGAGCAGGACGAGCCGATGGCCCAAAGGCGCCGAGCGAATCTCGATTCGCCGTTCCCGCCCCGAGGTCGCCGCCAGCGACTCGATGGCGTTGGTGAGGAGATTGAAGATCACCCGCTGGATCTGGATCCGATCGGCCTCGATCGGGGCGAGAGTCGCGTCCAGATCCATCTCCAGCGAGACCCTCTGGCCGGCGAGCTCCGGATTCAGGGAGCAGGCAGTCTCGCGCACCAGATCGTTCAGGCAGAACACGGTCGCCGCCGCCGGATCCTTGGCAAACACCCCCCGGATGCTCTTCATGATGGCGACCGCCTGATGCCCGGCGTCGATGGTGGCGCGAAGGGATTCAACGGCCTTTGCAACCTCCGGCCGGCGGCGTTCGAGCAGGTCCAGGCCGCTCTTCGCGTTGAGGATGATTCCGGTCAGCGGCTGCCCGACCTCATGGGAGATCGCGGCCGTCACGGCCTCCATCGACATCATCCGGGCGTCCCGCTCGCGATTGCGGGCCGCCGTCGCGGTGGCGAGCCGCGAATAGAGCCGGATCGACTCCGCGAGGAGGGCGAAGGTGACGATGAGGTGAGAGATCAACAGGAGGCCGAACAGGCAGTAGAAGCCGATTGTGAACCTCTCGTGGAGAGTCACGATCATGACGGACTGACAAAGCCAGCCGGCCATTGCGACGAGAAGCCATAGGTCGAGAAGCGATTGGCGAGCGCGGAACAGCATGAGCGCCGCGACGAGGGAAATCCCGAAGGTCACGCCCTGATACCAGACCGTATTGGAATAGATCAGAGCGCTGCGGTCGGCGAAGAAGGTAGGCAGCAGGTCGTGCCCGATCGTCGCGAGGAGGGTGATGCAGGCTGCCAGGGCCGTCGCGGAGAAGACCCATGCCGCGATCCTCGCATGTGGCTCGGTTTCGGGAGGGGATTCCGAATCCTTCTTCCTCAACCAGACATAGAGGATGATTGCGAGGGGCAAGGCCATCCGCAGCGCGAGGGATATCGACGCGGTGCTGTTGATTCCCGCGCCGAGCAGCCCATCCGCCGCGAAGGCCCCCGGAAAGGTCAGCGCGTGCGGGATGCGGAGCAATGCCGCGCACAGATAGCCGGAGGCGAGGGCGCTCAGGGCGCGCGATCGAAACACGGACGCCTGGGCAAAGAGCAGCAAGGCGACGATCAGATCGCCGACCAGGATCACCGCGTCGACCGTCGGAACGAACGCCCCGATCGCGCCGACGCGAACGTCGCGCACCGGGGATATCAAAAGTGGCGCGGCGACCATCACAGCAACGATTGCGAGACCCAGCTGAGTCTGCCGCCGGCCCGCCGGCGTATCGAAAAGTCCCAGTTGGCCCTTCGACAAAATTACCCCCAGCAGGCCGGGGATTGAGTCGACGGCGATCGAAGCAGGCCAGCCTGCCTCGCCGTACTAGCGCAATAATACGCCAAAGCCTAGCTTATGTTAGTATCGGGAACGATATTGCCTCGATGGACCAAAAGGGCGATCAGAGTCCCCAAGGTGACCTAGAGGAATTCAAGAAGGAATCGGCGCGACTCCCGCCCGCGGGTCCGCACCCGCTCGGACGCCGCGGCGGTGCCTGCTTCGCCGTGGCCCGGCGCCCGATCGAGGCCGGATCCTAAATGCGGCTCGGGTAGACCGGCTGGATGTCGGTCGGGATGTGGGCCGCGGAAGCGAGAACCGACCGGGCATTGTCGTCCAGCCTTGCAAGCCGATCGAACAAGGCCTTGGTGCCGGCATAATCGCCATTGCCCTGGAGCCGGACGAGATCGGCGACCAAGTCCCTTATGCCCGCCTCCATCCTGTCATTGTCGACCCGGAAGCGCTTCGCCCGGCCGTCCCATTCGAACGCGCCTTTGTCCTTCAAATAGGAATATTGCATCGCCGCGCCGCGCCCGTGCGCCTCGTCTATGCCGAAGCGGACGGCGCGGAAGATCCCGGCGAAATAGGTGGCGAGCAACTGGTCGCGCTCGGCGATCGGAAGCTCTCCGCGGCGCATCAGGAAGAGGATGTTGTAGGCCCCCATCACGTCGGCCTTGGCTTCCTCGATCGCCGAATATTGGTCCTTGAGCTCGGCATTGACCGTGGTCTGGCGGCCGCCGACATTGATGGTGCCCGGCCCGAGGCTGTGCGACAGCTCGTGGAACAGGGTTTCGGCGGTCATATACTTTTTGGTGACCAGCCGCGCCTGCTCCGGGACGAGGACCAGGCCGGCCATCGGCGCGAGGATCCGGTCGTATTTGGCGCCGAGAACGTTGGCGAGGATCACTTTCTTCGCTCCCTTCGCCTCGCGGACCCGCTCGTCGTTCGGCAGGTTGAAGGCGATGGTCTGGACTCCCGGCACATTGTCGCCGCCGCCATGGACCTGGTCGGCGACCAGGATCGGCGAGGAGAAGGGCCGGTTGAAATTCTTGTAGCGGTCCTCGACCGGCAGGTTGCGCTCCATCTCCGGAAGCAATGCCTTATAGTGTCCCAGCGCGGCGCTCTCGCGCGGATCCTGGACGGTGATGAAGGCCTCGAACGCCGTCTTGGTGCCCATCAAAGTGTCGGTATAGACTTCGTAAGGGCCGATCACGACCTCGATCGGAGTGCCGGAGAGGTCCATCCAGGCCAGCTCCGATTCGTAATAATCGTTCGTCCGGAAGGCCTTGGCGCGCAGCGTCAGGAATTTCCTGAGGCTCGCGTTCGAGGTGCGCGCGGCGGCACGCTCGAGAAGGCGCGCCGCAGGCTCGAGCCACTGGCGATATTCCTGGCTGTAGGGCATTGCGACGAGGCGATCGCCCTGCCGCTTCACGACGGTGTAGCCGCTGGTCAGCGCCTCCTTCTCGGCCGGATGGGCGGCCAGATAGGCTTCGAATTCCTCCTTGCCGAGGTCGGCCGGGTAGAAGCCGGCGCCGGCCGGCATCTTCTCGCCGCCATAGAATGGATGGTTCTCGGCCAGAGTGTCCCAGGGGCCGAAATGGAGATCGAACATGTCGAGCAGGGCGGCCTTCTGCGGATGCCGGCTTCTCGCGATCTCGGCGCGGATTCGCGGATTGTCGGCGAAGCGCTGGCGAAGGTAGATCTGGCTCATCTGCTCGGCGGCCTGGATGAGCAGGTTCACCACATCCTTCTCCTCGGCATTGAGGAAGGCGGTGTTGGGAGTCATCTGGATCCGCGCGATCTTGGCCCGCTGCGCGGCGAGATCGTAGCTGTCGGCGGCGGCCGGAACGGCGGCGGGCGGCTCGGCGGTCTTCGTCGTGCAGGCGGCGGTGCCGATCAGAAGGGCGGCCAGGATGAAGCGGCGCATGAAAATCTCCCAGAGGTGTGGCGCGGTCAACGCCGCTTTCGCCGATTGGAACGGCGCTGTTCCAATACGCGCGGAGAGGACGCGCGGTTGCACAACTGGCCATTCGTCATCCCGGGCTTGACCCGGGACCTATGAACACAATGCCCCGCCAATTGGTCGCCGGCGGCCGAACCCTACCTGCTGAAGCAGTGTTCATGGATCCTGATTTTCATCAGGATGACGAAAGGGGGGAGGTGACGAACGATGGGTGAAAGCTGGATGCCCGACGAGGATTCGAACCTCGATTGACGGATTCAGAGTCCGTAGTCTTACCATTAGACGATCGGGCAGCGAGGGGCGCGAGATAGGCAGCGCCGCCGGGGCTGTCAACGCCGCCGGGCCGGGGCCGTAACGGTCCGTCCTTGCCCCCGCCATGCCATGGATGTAGCAAGGCGCCAGGTCAGGACGGCTTTCCGCCGCCCGAAGAGAATAAGAATGGAAGAGATGGCGCAGCAGGCGGCGACGGTGCCGCTTCCGCCGGAACGAGATCCGGCCCAGGCCCCGACGGGAGGCCGCGCCGAGCGCCGCCCGGTCCTCAAGCGAAGCTATGGCGCGCTCGACCTGGGAACCAACAATTGCAGGCTGCTGATCGCGAGGCCGGCCGAGAACGGCTTCGTGGTGATCGACGCCTTTTCGCGCGTGGTCCGCCTCGGCGAGGGCCTGGCGACGCGCGGGCGGATCGCCGACGACGCGATCGAGCGTGCGGTCGGCGCACTCGCCGTCTGCGCGGAGAAATTGCGGCGGCGGCGGGTCTCGCTCTCCCGCTCGGTCGCGACCGAGGCGTGCCGGCGCGCGGTCAACGGGCGCCATTTCGTCGAGCGGGTCTATCGCGAGACCGGGATCGCGCTCGAGATCATCTCGCCCGAGGAGGAAGCGCGGCTAGCGATGCTCGGCTGCCACCGGCTGCTCGAGCCCGGCGACGGCCCGGCGCTCATCTTCGACATCGGCGGCGGCTCGACCGAGCTGATCCTGATCGACACGGACGGCGGCGAGCCGCGGATCATGAGCTGGTGGAGCGCGCCCTGGGGCGTGGTTTCTCTGACCGAGAGCGAGGGCCGCAATTTCGGCGACGCCAAGGAAAGGCTCGCGGCCTACGGCCGGATGAAGGAAAGGGTCCGGCACGCCTTCAGCCGCTTTTCCGAGCTTCTCCCGGCGCGCAGGAGCAACATCCGGCTGATGGGCACGAGCGGGACGGTGACGACCCTGGCGAGCGTCTATCTCGCTCTGCCGAGCTACGACCGGCGGGCGGTCGACGGGCTGAAGATGCCGTCGGAGAAGATGCGCGAGGTCAGCCGAATGCTCTCCCAGATGAGCCTGGAGGAGAGATCCGCCCTTCCCTGCATCGGATCCGACCGCGCCGACCTGGTCGTGGCCGGCTGCGCCATCCTCGAGGCGATCATGGACATCTGGCCCGCCGAGACGCTCGGGATCGCCGACCGGGGAATAAGGGAAGGCATATTGCGGTCCCTGATGGCGCGCGACGGGCATAAGTTGTGACGGGCAAGTCGGGGGGGCATCACACTCGGGTCAAGACGGCGAAAGGCCGCAAGATCGGCTCGACCCGGTGGCTCGAGCGCCAGCTCAACGATCCCTATGTGAAGCGCGCCCGGGCCGAGGGCTACCGGTCGCGCGCGGCCTACAAGTTGCTCGAGCTGGACGAGAGGTTCGGCTTCCTGAAGGGCGTCGAGCGGGTCGCCGACCTCGGCATCGCTCCGGGCGGCTGGACCCAGGTCGTCCGCCAGAAGGCGCCGCGCGCGATCGTCGCCGGGATCGACCTGCTTCCGACCGATCCGATCGATGGCGCGACGATCCTGCTGATGGATTTCATGGACGATTCTGCGCCGGACGCTCTCAAGGAAGCGCTCGGCGGGCCGGTCGACCTCGTCCTGTCAGACATGGCCGCCAATACGGTCGGCCATCCCCAGACCGACCATCTGCGCACCATGGGGCTGGTCGAGGCGGCGCTCGAATTCGCCGGCGAGGTGCTGAAGCCGGGCGGCGCCTTCGTCGCCAAGGTGCTTGCGGGCGGCGCGGATTCGGGGCTGGTCGCCGAGCTCAAGCGGCGCTTCTCGACGGTCAAGCACGCCAAGCCCCCGGCCAGCCGCAAGGGCTCGTCCGAATGGTATGTGGTGGCGCAGGGGTTCAAGGGCGAAAAATAGGGACAGTATATATTTTTCCGGCGACTCCACTCGGAAGCCCCCGCACTCAAAAAATATATACTGTCCCTATTTTTCCTATTTTTCGCGCGCCTCCGCGATCGCTTGCTTGAGGGTGTCGTAGCCGACGGCGCCGTGGAGGATCCGGTTGCCGACGACGAAGGTCGGGGTGCCCGAGGACTCGATGATCTGGGCGAGCTCGTAATTGCGGCGAAGCTCGGCGACGGCGGCGGGGGAGCCGCGCATCTCCTCGGCCTGAGCGGCGGTGAGGCCGACGGCGCGGCTCGCCTCGGATATGGTCTCGGGCGACGGCCGGCCCAAGGCGAACAACTTGTCGTGGAAGGGCTTGAATCGGCCGGCCCTGGCGGCGGCGAGGCTGGCCTGCGCGGCCTCCTCGCTGTTCGGCCCGAGCACCGGAAGCTCGCGCCACACGACCTTGAGCTTGCTGTCCTCGCCGATCAGCCGTTCGACGTCGGAGATGCTCTTGCGGCAATAGGAGCAGGCATAATCGAAGAATTCGACGAGGACGACGTCGCCGTCCTTCGCGCCGGCCCAGGCCGAGCCGAACGGAGTCTCGAGCGCGGCGCGGTGGGCCGAGAGGGTCTCGGCGTTCTTGCGGGCCTCGAGGACCTGCATCGCCTCGGGGATGATCTGAGGATTTTCGAGGAGGTAGCGGCGGACGAGCTGGCCCGAGAAGAGCGCCATGAGGACGGCTCCGACGAGGGCTCCGAGGATCGCGGCGACCAGAGCGCCCTTCCAGCCCCCAAGCAGGCGCCCGCGCGAGCCGGACGCCTCAGCGTCCGTCATCGCGTCCGTGCTTCTGCTTCTCGACCTCGGTTCGCGAGACCATCGCAATGTCCTGGGCGCGAAGCCAGTCGGGCGTTCCGGTCGGAAGGCTTCGAAGGGCGTGCTCGGCATTGGCGAGAGCGAGCCGGGGCTGGGCCTGGAGATTGTAGCGCTCGGCGGTGGCGAGCGCGGCCCGGCCCTGATCGCCCTCGCGGTCGTAGACGATGCCGAGCTGGTACCAGGCGAAGGGATTGGAGTTGTCGCGGCCGATCGCGGCCCGCAGCACCCTCTTCGCCTCCTCGAAATTGTCCTTGTTCTCGGTCGAGATCAGAGCGTGGCCGAGAAGCGCCGAGATGAGCGGCTGATCGGGCGCGATCGCGACCGATTGTCGAAGGGATTCGAGCGCCTCGAGCGGCTTGCCCGATTCGAGCAGGATCTGACCCTTCAACTCGAGATAGAAGGGATCGCGGGGATCATCGCGGAGAAGGCTGTCGGCCTCGGCGAGCGCCCGGTCCGGATAGGATTTCTTGTGCCAGGCATAGGCCCGGGCGTAGCGGGCCGGGACCGACTTGTTGCTCTCGGGATAGACCTGCAGGGTCCGGATCGGATCCTCGACATAGCCGAACAATTTGGCCTTCACCCGCTGGAACCGCGCCTCGAGCTTCGGATCGGTCTGGGCGTCCCAATTGCCGGACGTGTGATAGACGTTCTCGAGCTGCTGGATCCGCTCGCCCGACAGCGGATGGGTGCGCTGGTAGCTGTCGGTCTGCGGGATGGCGAGCCGGTACTCCAGATTCTGGAGCCGCTTGAAGAAGGCGATCGAGCCGCGCCCGCTGATCCCGGACTTGCCGAGGAAGGAGGCGCCCGCCTGGTCGGCCGACGATTCCTGGACCCGGCTGAAGGCGAGGAACTTGCCCATCGCCGCCTGCTGTCCGGCGGCGAGAATTCCGGCGCCGGCATCGCCCGCGCCGGCCGCCATCGCCGCGGCCCCGAGCACCATGGACAGGATCATGATGCCGGTCGCCATCTTGATCCCCTCCTCTATCCGGAGGACGTGGCCGCCGGTGATGTGGCCGAGCTCGTGGGCGATGACTCCCTGGACCTCGTTGGCATTGTCGGCGGCGGTGAACAGGCCGGAATGAAGATAGACGATCTGGCCCCCGGCGACGAAGGCGTTGATCGACCTGTCGTGGATGAGGACGATCTCGACGTTGCGCGGGCTCAGGCCTGCCGCCTCGATCAGCGGCCTCGACATGTCGCGGAGCAGAAGCTCGGTCTCGGCGTCGCGAAGGATCGACTGCGCCATGGCCGGCTGGGCCGTCATGCCGAAGAGCAGGACGGCCAGCATGACGAGGCGGGCGAGCAGATGAACCCGGCGGCGCGGGTGGAGGGCTTCAGCCATGGCCGGCGCTATCGCCCCCGATCCCTGAACCGCACATGAGCGTTCAAGCCCCGAACGTGCGCTGCCACCAGCCGCGCCGGGGCGGACCGCCTTCCTCGTCGTCGCCGGCGTCCGAGCCTTCCGGAGTCGCCTGGCGGTCGAGCATCGGACCCTCGGGCGCCTTGGACGCCTTGGGTGCGTCCTTGTCGGAAGCCCCTTCGGCGTCGCTCGCAACAGCCCCTTCGACGTTGCCCGGGACAGGCTTCGCGCGGCCGCGCCTCGGCTTCTTGGCGGGCTCTTCCTCGTCGTTGGCGGCGGTCGGAGTCGGCGCGGCGGCCTCCTCGACGATCGGCGCCGGTTCGGGCGCGGGCGCCTCGGAGCGCGCGGCATGCTCCTCGGCGGTCTCGCCCTTGCGGCGGCGGGTGCGCTTCTTCGGAGCAGGCGCCTCGGCGGCCTCGGCCGGAGCCTCGGCGACCGGAGCAGCCTCGGCGGGCGGCTCAGCGGCCTCAGCCGGCTCGGCCGATACGGGCGGCGCTTCCACGACCTCATTCTTGCGGCGGGCACGGGGCCGGCGGCGTCCGCGAGTCTTCTCCTCGGCGGGCGCTTCCTCGGCGCTCTCCTCGGCGGCATCGGGATCGTCGGGGGTGATTCCGGATTCGAGGATTTCCAGATCCTCGCGATCCTCGTCGGAGCGGCC
>DATDAS010000030.1:0-11642 GCA_036525315.1 Allosphingosinicella sp. | reverse complement strand
TGCTCGCCAAAGGCCTCAGCAAGATGCAGATGCGCGTCGCACTCGCCCGAAAGCTCCTTGTTCGACTCAACGCCAAAGCGCGCGACGCCCGCGCCGAACTCGCACATGCACTTTGACAAACCAGATAGTCGCTCCACCATGGTTGACCGCGCTAATGCGCGGTCGCCTTCGGCCCGCATGGTCCCCCTCCCCGCGCTTTGCGCAGGGAGGAATTAGGTGCGCGCGCTCGACGAATCGACATTCGTCGCCGCACAGATCTGGCCGGCCGACGTCTCCGCGGCGGCGGCCGAAGGCGTGACGATGATCGTCAACAATCGGCCCGATTTCGAGGAAGCGGGTCAGCCTGAAGGCGCCGAGATCGAGGCGGCGGCGCTCGCGGCGGGCCTCGACTATCGCTTCATCCCGGTTTCGTCGGGCATATCGGAGGCGCAGATCGGTGCGATGGCCGAGGCGCTGGAGGCTGCCGGCGGGAAGTCGCTCGCGTTCTGCCGCTCCGGGACGAGATCGACCATGTTGTGGGCGCTGGCGAGGGCCCGGCTGGGCGAGACTGGGGAGTCGCTGGCACGGAAGGCGGCGGCCGCGGGCTACGACCTCGCCCCGATCAGAGGCATTCTCGACCGAAGCTGAACTTTCGCGTTAGAAGAGCGCGTTGCGCGCCATGGGGGGCAGTGTGATTCGAGGCGTTCTCGACGAATTGAAGAAGCGCAGCGTAGTCCGGGTCGCCGGGCTGTACGCGGTCGGCGGCTGGGCGGTGTTCCAGGTCGTCAACGCGCTCTTCCCGGCGCTCGGGCTCGAGCCCTGGCTGGTGCGGGCCGCGGCACTGATCTTCCTGGCCGGATTCCCGGTCGCGATCGCTTTGGCATGGATGTTCGAGATCACGCCCGACGGGATCAAGCTGGTTCCGGGCGCCCAGCGCCAGCGCTTCGGGCGCGGCCGGTTCGGCTGGATCGACTGGACCATCGCCGCGGTGGTCGTGGCGGTCTTCTCCTTCTCAATCGTCCAGCTCGCCAACCTCAGGAATTCGGACGGCCGCGGGATCGCTTCGGCACTGGCAGGAGTGCCGGCCAAGTCGGTCGCGGTCCTGCCCTTCGCAAGCTTCTCCGAGGTTCGCGGCGACGGATATTTCGCCGACGGGCTGACCGAGGAGGTGATCAACAGCCTTGCCCAGTCCCCCGACCTCAAGGTGGCGGGCCGGACCTCCTCCTTCTATTTCAAGGGCCGCAACCTCGATCTGCGCGAGGTCGGGCGAAAGCTCGGGGTCGCCCATGTCGTCGAGGGCAGCGTACGGCGGTCGGGCGAGACTCTCCGGGTCACCGCTCAGCTGATCAAGGTCGACGACGGGTTCCACCTCTGGTCGCAGACCTTCGACCGCGACGAGGACGACGTCCTCGCGATCCAGACCGAAGTCGCCGACGCGGTCGCCCAGAATTTGAAGACCAAGCTGGGCGACCAGGAGGAGCCTGATCCCGCGACGCCGGCCGATTATCGCGCCGCCTTGATAGCGACGGCCCAGCTTCGAACCAACGACGTGGACGAGCTGCGCTCGGCGCGCGCGGGTTTCGCGGCCTTGCGCGAACGCGAGCCTGGGAATGCCGCTTTTCATGCCGGTTTCGCCCAGGCGACCATCTTCCTCGCCCAGAATTTCCTGGCCCTGCCGTTCGACCAGGCGCAGCGCGAGGCCTCGGGCGCGATCGATGCGGCGATCAAGGCGGATCCGCGCTCGGCCGAGGCATGGCGGGCCAAGGGCGCCTACGAGCGGGTCATGTCGATCCGCACCGGCGAGGGCGCCCATGAGGTTCAGGCGCTGGATGCGTTTCGAAAGGCCTATCAGCTCGACCGGCGCGATCCCGACACGATGATCCTGCTCGCCAACCAGCTGGTTTCGGCGGGACAGACCGACCAGGCGCTGGCGCTGGTTCGGCAGGCGCTTTCGACCGACCCGCTGTCGCGCGTGGGGCAGGAAGTGCTGGCCTGGGCTCTGACCGCGGAAGGCAAATATGCCGAGGCGCGGCGGGCCTTCGAGACTCTCCTCTCGCTCTATCCCGATTATACCAGCGCGGCGACCAGCCTCTCGACCCTGCTGCTGTTCAAGACCGGCCAGCTCGACGACGCGGTTCGCCTGCTCGACGATCCCAAAATGAGCGCCGACGACCCGATCAACGCCATATTGCTGTCGAGCGCCTATGCGAACATGGGAATGGCGGCGGAGGCAAACCAGGCGCTGGACCGGATCCAAGCGGATTCGCCGGCCGGGCCGATCGCCCATGCCGCCGCGCTTCAGCTTGCGGGAAAGAAGGAGGAATTGCTGACCTTCGCGATCCAGGAGGGAAAGCGAACAGGGGATCCGATCTGGAACAGCGTCCAGGTGGCCGGAACCACCCTGATCGGCGAATATGGCGCGGCGCGCGCGGCGATCCCGGCCAATTATCCCGGCCTGATGAAGACTCCGCCGGAGGTGGGCGGATATCGGGCGATCGACATCCTCCTTTCGGCCACGGCCGTTCAGCGAAGCGGCGGCGAGGCCGAGGCCAAGGCGATCCTCGAAGCCCTGCTCGCACGAATGAACGCGGCGCGCAGCCAGGCGGCCGACGATCTGGTGTCGCGCGGAATGACCCTCGCCGCCCTCGGGCGGACCGACGAGGCGGTCGCGGTCTTCGAGAGCGCCTTCGCGGCCGGATGGCGGACTCCGATCGAGTTCGATTATTTCGTCCGGATCGACCAGTTCCCGTTCATGGCGGAGACCGCGCGCGATCCCCGTTTCCGAAAGGTGATGGCCGATATGGAAGCAGACCTCGCGCGGATGCGCGACAATGTGGTGAAGTGGCGGGAGAGCAGGCGTCCGCCGGGCTGAGCCTCAGCCGTCGCCTTCGGCGGCGAGGATCCGCCTCGCCTCTTCGAGATCCTCCTCGTCGACCATCAGTCGGATGGCGAGGAAGCCGGGCCCCTCCGTCCCGACGTTGAAATCGAACAGGAAGGAGTCGACGCCTTCGGCGGCGAGCCGCGCCCGCGCCATCCCGGCCTCGAAGCTGTTGGTCAGCCGCTCGAGCTCGATCAGAGCCATTACCAGGGCACCACGTCGCCGGCCTCGATCTCGGCGGGGCGCGGCTGTCGGCCGAGGATCGCGTTGCGGTGCGGGAATCGCCCGAACCGCGCAATGACGTCATGGTGCAGCTTCGCGTAGCGGAGCTGGTAATCGTCGCCGAGGGCGGTGAAGAGCGCGACGGAGCGCTTCTGGTCGGCCGGGTCCTCGCTGTGCTGGAACGGCATGTAGAGGAAGCCGCGCTCTTTCGGCTCCAGCTGATCGTCGAAACCTTTCGCGATCGCGCCCTTTGCGACTGCGAGGGCAAGCGGGTCGGTCATGAACTGGTCGGCATGGCCCCTGAACATGTTGCGCGGAAGCTGGTCGAACAGGATGACGGCGGCGAGAGCGTCGCCCGGCGATCCGAGATAATGGTCGGGCACATGCTCGCGCTCGGCTTCGTGAAGGTCGAGGAAACGCTTGCGAATCTCGCTGTCGAGCCGCGGATCGGCCTTCCACCACTGCTCGGGCTCGAGCCCGAACCAGAAGCCGAGCAGATCTTCCCGCCAGCCGGCGCCCGGAGTCACGCGGCCGTGCCGCCGACGGTCAGGCCTTCGATCAGCAGGGTGGGCTGGCCGACCCCGGCGGGGACCGATTGGCCGCCCTTGCCGCAGATCCCGACGCCTTCGTCGAGGCACATGTCGTTGCCGATCGCGGCGACCCGGGTGAGCACGGTCGGCCCGTCGCCGATCAGGGTCGCGCCCTTAATCGGGGCGCCGAGCCTTCCGTTCTCGATCTTGTAGGCCTCGGTGCAGGAGAAGACGAACTTGCCGCTGGTAATGTCGACCTGGCCGCCGCCGAAGCTCTTCGCATAGATTCCGTTGCCGGCGCGGGCGAGGATCTCGGCCGGGTCGTCCTTGCCGGCGAGCATGAAGGTGTTGGTCATTCGCGGCATCGGCGCGTGCGCGAAATTCTCGCGGCGGCCATTGCCGGTCGGCTCGACGCCCATCAGCCGGGCATTGAGCCGATCCTGGATATAGCCCTTGAGGATCCCGTCCTCGATCAGGGTGGTGCAGCGGGTCGGAGTGCCTTCGTCGTCGATGGTGAGCGATCCGCGCCGCTCGCCGATCGAGCCGTCGTCGACGACGGTGACTCCCGGCGCGGCGACCCGCTCGCCGATCCGGCCCGAAAAGGCCGAGGTGCCCTTGCGGTTGAAATCGCCCTCGAGGCCGTGGCCGATCGCCTCATGGAGGAGCACTCCCGGCCAGCCCGGACCGAGCACGACGCGCATCTCGCCGGCGGGGGCGGCGACCGATTCCAGGTTCACCAGCGCCTGGGCCAGGGCGATGTCGATCGCCCGGTTCCACGTCGCCGGATCGAACAGATCGTCATAGAGGCGGCGGCCGCCGAGGCCATGATAGCCGGTCTCCCTTCGGCCGTTCTTCTCGACCACGATCTGGACGTTGAGGCGGACGAGCGGGCGGACGTCGTGGGCGACGAAGCCGTCGGGCCGGACGATGTCGATCACCGACCAGGAGCCGGCGAGCGAGACCGAGACCTGGGCGACCCGGGGATCGCGGGCTCGTGCGGCGGCGTCGATCGCCTGGCACAGCTCGACCTTGCGGGCGAAGGGGATGAGGCCGAGCGGATCGGAGTCCGTATAGAGCTTCGCATTGGTGCGAAGCGGCGCGCCGGCGGCCGGGCGCGCCGAGGGATCGAGCACCTTCATCGTCTCGGCGGCGCGGCGGATGGCGGCCTCGCTCAATTCGTTGGCATGGGCGAAGGCGGTGGTCTCGCCCGAGACCCCGCGAAGGCCGAAGCCGGCCTGGGTGTTGAAATCGGCGGTCTTCAGCCGTCCGTCATCGAATCCGAACGCCTCCGAGGCGGTATATTGGAGATAGAGCTCGCCATCGTCGCAGCCCTTCAGGGCCTCGGCGGTGAGGCGCATGGCGGCGTCGGGATCGAGCCCGTCGGGGCGGTAGAGGAAGCGGCGGGGATCTGTGGTCATAGGGGACATATAGGCGGCGGCGGGAGAATGTCTAAGTTGTGGGCTTGAGGCATTCGTCCGTTGAGTGTCATGGTTCAAGTACCGCCGAGCGCCGCGCAGAGGACCGTCGATGTCATTCCCAATCTCCTACGATGCGGATCGAAATCTGATCGTTCTGGACGGCGCGGGCGGTGCCTCAATCATGGTGGCAGTCCTGCTCAAGGCGAAATTTGGAGAAGCCTACGATTCGGAAACTCTCCTGCATTCCGATCTTGCCGATCTCGCGCGGCAACTATGGGCGGCCTCCGATCTCCCTCGGACAGCCAGGGGCGAGGCCTTCACCAACGCACAGCTTTGGCTCATTGCAGACAGAGTCTATGCCGACAGCCCGATGTCGGGTTGGTGGTCGATGAGCGAGATGGAACGCAGAAAATATCTCGAGGACGCGGCCGCGCCCCATCTCCTGTCCGAAGAGCAAATCGAGTTTCTGTTCGAGGCGATCGACTCAAAGCTCTTCAGGTCTCGGGAGATCGTCGAAGCTGCGGAGCAGTCAGGAAGACCCGAACAAGACTGAGGAATGCGCCCTTTCGCGAGCGTTCTGGGCACGACACGGCTGCCGATCGCGTTGGACGCAATCGTCGCTTGCGCCTCCGCGCAATCGCAAACTGCGCCAATGTAGCTAACCCAGGAGTCCACCGTGATGCTGAACTCGCTTCAGCATCCAGTTCCGCGCCTCCCGGATGCATGACCAGCTGGATCCTGAAACAAGTTCAGGATGACGGCGATGGGGGTCCCGCTAGCCGGCGCAGGGCTGCTCCAGCGGGGTTGGCGGGGCCTCGGCCCGGAACGCCAAGGTGAAGCGATAGGATTCCCGCGCGATCCGGTCGGGATGGCGGGGATATGGACAGACGGCAGCAAGGCCGAGCCAGCCGCCGGCTTCCAGCGCGACCGGCTTGCCGAGCGTGAGGACGGGCTGCCTTTCCCCGCGCCGATCCGCGATCCGGACGAGCAGCCGCACCGTCCCCGCCTGGATGCATTGCACGCCCGTCGGGCAGCGGCTGTCCTCCTCGATCCGGACCGGCTCGACGTCGAGCCCGGCGAAACGGGCATGGCCGCCGAGACCGACGCTCACCGTGCCGTCCCGCGGGGGATTCTCCGCGACGGGAGGTCGGGCCGCGCAGGCAGCGAGGGCCGCGGCAAGCGCGAGCAGGACGATGCGCGAGGCCATCATTCGGCCCCCGCGACCGATTCAGGCCGAAGCCACGCCGGCATCGGCCGGGCCGCCCTTCAGCACGAAGCGCTTGTCGCAATAGCCGCAGTCGACGAATCCCTTCTCGTCGATCTGCATATAGACCCGGGGATGGCCGAGCGCGGCGTGGGTCTCGCTAGCGCCGTCGCAGGCGACCCGCGGACTCGTCACATAGCTGATCTCGGGCGTGAAGCGGTCGGTCTCCATGCCCTGCGCCTTAGCGAAGGCGCCGGAGCCGGGCAATCGGCGCCGTCAGCCGCCGCATTTGTCGTCGCTGATATTGGAGTCGGCCGGCTTGTCGGGATTGTAGCAGATCCGAATCTTCTGCCCGATCGTATATTCCTCGACATGGTCGCCGGGGATGGAGTCCGAGCTCTGGACCGCAGTGCTTTTGGCGTCGAACGTGTAACGCATCTCGGTCTCGTCGAGGCTGCTGCTCTCCTGGTCCTTGATGAAAGTGACCTTGGTCACCGTCGCTTCCGCCTCGGCGGTCATCGCCGCCTCGCGGTTCGATTCGTAGAAGAGAAGGCCGCCCACGAACAGGGCGACGGCGGCAAGCACGAGCGCGACTTTCAACCAAGGCTTCACTTCATTCCCCTTCACTCTCGAACGCGACGATGCGCTTTCTAGCCTGCGGCAATCGCTCGGCAAGAGCCCAAAAACACATGCTTTCCCGGCCGAACGCGCACCGGGCGGGCATTAGAAACTTACCTCGCCACATCAGACTCGAGCCATGGAGCCGATCCTCCCGTTCGCCGCCGCGCGGACCTTTGCGCAGCAAGCCAAGAACCAGCCCTTCCGGATGCGGCTCGGCTTCGCACTGGCCGGGATCAGGAGGGTCTGGATCCGGGAGCGGAGCTTCCGGACGCAGGCCGCGCTCGAGGCGGCGGCGCTTCTCCTCGCCGCAATCCTGCGGCCCGGCTGGCTGTGGGCCGCGGCGATCCTACTCGCGACCGGGCTCGTGCTCGCGCTGGAGATTGCCAATGCAGCGCTCGAATATGCGCTGGACGAGCTCCATCCGGGCTATTCGCGAGAGATAGGGTTCGCGAAGGACGCCGCCGCCGGTGCGGTGCTCGCGGCGAGCCTCGCCTCGCTGTGCGTCGGCGCGGCGATGCTCGCCTCGGTCTTAACCGGCTGACCGTCGCTCCTATCCGAGGCCCGACTCAGCCGCTAAACGGGCGGCCATGACCGATGCCGCGATCGCGATACGCGACCTCCAGAAGACCTATCAGGGCGGCAAGCGGGCGCTGGATGGAATCACGATCGACGTTCCGCGCGGGCAGATCTTCGGGCTGCTCGGTCCGAACGGCGCTGGCAAGTCGACCCTGATCAACATTCTCGCCGGACTCGTGAACAAGAGCGGCGGAACCGCCTCGATCTGGGGCTTCGACATCGACAAGCACCCGCGCAACGCCAAATATTCGATCGGCATCGTCCCTCAGGAGATACTCTTCGATCCCTTCTTCACGCCCGCCGAGACTCTCGAGCTCCAGGCCGGCCTGTACGGCGTTCCGAAGGAAAAGAGGCGGACGATGGAGCTGCTGAGGGCGGTCCGGCTCGAGGACAAGGCCGGCGCTTATTCGCGGACATTGTCGGGCGGGATGAAAAGGCGGCTTCTGGTCGCCAAGGCGATGGTCCATTCGCCGCCCATCCTGGTGCTCGACGAGCCGACCGCGGGCGTCGACATCGAGCTCAGGCAGCAGCTCTGGGCCTATGTGCGCCAACTCAACCGCGACGGAGTCACCATCGTCCTCACCACCCATTATCTCGAGGAAGCCGAGCAATTGTGCGACCGGATCGCGATCATCAATCACGGCCGGGTGATCGCCAACGAGACGACCCGGACCCTGGTCGGAATGGCCCTTGAGAAGGCGGTGGAAGTGACGGTGGACCGCGATCTGACGGCGGCGCCGGTGGCGCCATGCTTCGACAAGATCGAGCTGAAGGGCGATCGGACGCTCGCCATCACCTACCGCAAGGACAGGGTGAATGCCGGCGACGTTCTCGCCGCGCTCCAGAAAGACGGGCTCGGAATCGTCGACGTGTCGACCCGCGAGGCCGATCTGGAGGACGTGTTCCTGAACCTGACCCGGGCCTCCAATGCGGCGGAGTGAGGCGCTTCATCTCCCCTCCCTTTCAAGGGAGGGGCAGGGGGTGGGTGAGCACCGACGCGGCTCGATGCCGCGGAGGGGCTATATGCGCCTTCGCCCCCATCGAGGGGGCTCAGCCGCCACCCACCCCTTGATCCCCTCCCTTGAAGGGAGGGGAGAATGAAGCAGTATGACGTCATCGTCATTGGCTCGGGCGCCGCCGGGTTGAGCGCGGCGCTGACTCTGGCGCCCGGGCTCAAGGTGGCGGTGCTCGCGAAAAGCGGGCTTTCCTCGGGCTCGACCGCCTGGGCGCAGGGCGGGATCGCGGCGGTGCTCGAGCCGGGCGACACGTTCGAGAGCCATATCGAGGATACGATCGTCGCCGGCGCCGGGCTGAATCGGCGCGAGACGGTCGAGTTCGTGGTCGAGAATGCACCCAAGGCGATCGAGCGGCTGGCCGGGCTCGGAGTCCCGTTCGACCAGGGTGAGAAGGAGCGCTGGCATCTGACCCGCGAGGGCGGGCACAGCCACAGGCGGATCGTCCATGTCGCCGACGCCACCGGCTGGGCGGTCCAGCAGTCGCTGGAGAAAGCGGCGGCAGAGCATCCCAACATCACGCTCGTGCCGAACATGGCGGCGCTCGACCTCGCGACCCAGAGGCACGCGGAATCGGACGGCGGCGGCAAACGGGTCTGGGGCGTCTACGCGCTCGACCGCGACAGCGGGAAGGTCGAGACCTTCACGGCGCGCGCGACCGTCCTCGCCACCGGCGGCGCAAGCCGGGCCTGGCTCTATACGACCAACCCGAAGGGCTCGACCGGCGACGGGATCGCGATGGCGTGGCGCGCGGGCTGCCGTATCTCAAACATGGAGTTCAACCAGTTCCACCCGACCTGCCTCTACAACCCGCACGTCAAGAATTTCCTGATCACCGAGGCGATGCGGGGCGAGGGCGGCAAGCTCAAGCTTCCGACCAGCGGCCGCCGATTCATGAAGCGGTTCGACCCGCGCGAGGAGCTCGCGCCGCGCGACGTGGTGGCGCGGGCGATCGACCATGAGCTGAAGAGGCTCGGCCTCGATTTCGTCCATCTCGACATCAGCCACCGCGATCCGGACTTCATCCGGGCCCATTTCCCCAACATCGCCGCCCGGCTCGCCGAGCCCGACATCGGGATCGACATCACCAGGGAGCCGATCCCGGTGGTTCCGGCCGCCCATTATACGTGCGGCGGAGTGCTGGTGGACCTGGACGGCCGGACCGACCTCGAAGGCCTCTACGCGGCGGGCGAGGTGACCCAGTCCGGCCTCCACGGCGCCAACCGCCTGGCCTCCAACTCGGTGCTCGAATGCCTGGTCTTCGGGGTCGCCGCGGCCGAGCATATCAATGCCGGCTGGGCGGACCTGCCCAAGCCGCCAAAGATCCGGCCGTGGGACGAGAGCCGGGTCACCGATTCCGACGAGGAGGTGGTCGTCCACCACAATTGGCAGGAGATCCGCCGGTTCATGTGGGACTATGTCGGGATCGTCCGGACGACCAAGAGGCTCGAGCGTGCGCTCAATCGGGTCAATCTGCTCCGCCGCGAAGTTGAGGATTATTACGGGCATTTCCGGGTGACCGCCGATCTGATCGAGCTCCGCAACCTGGTCGAGGTGGCCGGCCTGATCGTGCGCTGCGCCCTGACCCGGCAGGAGAGCCGCGGCCTTCACTACACGCTCGACTATCCCGACCTGCTGCCCGACGCAGTCGACACAATCCTCGTCCCGAATGTCTGAGCTGAGCGTGGCCGACCAGGACCTGCGCGGGCTTCTCGCCCTAATGATCCCCGAGCGCGGGCACGCGCCGGTGCGTGCGTCGCGCGCTTCCACGCGGTGACGTCATGTCGCTACTCCCGCTCTGCCGCTGGTATGGCGGCTGTCTTGTCGACCGTGGCGCAAGCGTTCGGGCGAGGAAATCCGGGCGTTGTTCAATCGGCATGGGCTGACAGGGCCGTTCTGGGACGTCGGCAGTTAGAAGCAGGCTTCAGGATTCACGCAGAGACGCGGAGGACGCAGAGACGCAGGGAGGCCAAGACCGTCACTGCGAGCGGAGCGAAGCAGTCCAGTCGTAGCGCAGGATGGATTGCCGCGTCGCTCCGCTCCTCGCAATGACATTGAGGGGATGGCTAGGCTCATCTCCGCGTCTCTGCGTATCTCCGCGCCTCTGCGCGAACCACTTTGCGGCAGCTTCGCTCAGTTGGCCAGGAAGCCCCGCAGCTCCGCGCGGAACCTGGCGGGCTGATCGGCCATGATCAGGTGGCCGCTGTCGTCTATCCGAACCAGGCGGGTGCCGCGCCTCGGCGCGTAGGCCGAGCGGTAGACGCGGTCGGTGGAGACACGGCGGGACGCACCGAGCGAGGCGTAGACTACCGTCATAGGCGCGGCGATGCGCGGCAGCTCACGGGTCAGGTCGGTGATCGCGAGCTCGTGGGTGGCTCGGGCGACCACGTCGGGGTCGCTTCGGTTGGCCGCCGACGGCCCTCCGAACATCCGGATCGCGCCTTCGACCAGGCTTCGGCCTTCCTCCGTGCTCGAGAGATCGCGCAAGGTGTCGGCGAGGCCGCGCATGTCGTTTGCCGAGCCGCCGAGCAGGCCGGCGGGCTGCGGAAGCATGTCGACGACCATCACCTTGCCGACCCGGTCCGGGTGGCGGGCCGCGACCATCATCGCGACCGTGCCGCCCATCGAATGGCCGACCAGGGCGGGGCGGTTGAGCCGGTTTGCTGCGATGTAGCGGGCGATCTCCTCGGCCAGAGGCGCGACGACCTGCCCTTTCGCATTCCCGCCGACCGGCGCGCCGGAGAAGCCCGCCACCTGGACGAGATGGTAGCGATAGCCGGGCACCGCGTTGGCGCTTGCGCGCCACACCTCGCGCGAGCCGGCGAGGCCTGGGATGAGGACGACGTCGGGCCCGCTGCCGATCACCTGCGCCGAGAAGCGGGTCGGAGCGAAGGCGCGCGCTGCCGGAGCGGCCGGCGCGGCGATACCGGGAGCCGCCGGAGCGAAGCCGCAGGCCAGGCTCAGCGCCAGAGCCGCGAGGAGAGGGATCGGGCGATTCATCTAAAGTGCGGATAGCACAGGCAGTTGAACCCTGCCTTACCGGCCTTGCGAAACCCGCAAGAAGGCTTCTCGCATTCTCAGCCTCGGCACCCTAAAACCCCCGCCATGCCCCATCTCTATCTCGTCGACGGTTCCAGCTACATTTTCCGCGCCTTCCACGTCCTTCCGGGCCTGACCAACAAATTCGGGCTCAATGTGGGC
>DATDAS010000029.1:0-12617 GCA_036525315.1 Allosphingosinicella sp. | reverse complement strand
GCGATCCATAGGGTCCGCGCGGGCGCTTAGCTCAGTTGGTAGAGCATCTCGTTTACACCGAGAGGGTCGGCGGTTCGAGCCCGTCAGCGCCCACCATCCTGCGCCGCTCGCCAGAGGCGAGCTATGCAGGATGGTGGGCGCTGACGGGCTCGAACCGCCGACCCTCTCGGTGTAAACGAGATGCTCTACCAACTGAGCTAAGCGCCCGCGGCGGACGCACTGCCACCGCCGTGCGCGGCCCGCAAGTGCGGGCCCCTCCTAGACTCCGATCGGCGAGATCCGGATCGCGGTCTTGAGATAGGCTTCGAGCGCTGCCGCGGCCCAGTCGGAAAGCTCGATGAACACCCGGCGACCGTCCTCGGCGTCGGCGACCCGCACGAACAGGCCCTGGTCGCTGAGCGACTTGATCCAGCGAAGCGCCGTGGTCGGCGGAACCGCGGCGGCGATGCACAGGCTGGAGACCGCGACCCTCTGCTTTTCGAGCCGGGCGGCCATCAGGTCCAGGAGCATGTCCCAGGCGGGATCGGCGAACAGGTCGCTCTTGAAGAAATGGTCGCGCATCCGCCGGGCGCGGATAATCGAGCGGATCTGGCCGGCCTCGATCCGTCGGCCGGAGCCGCGCGGCTCGACCTCGATGACCTTATTCTCTTCCGAGAGGGTCGCGAGGATATTGGCGATTCGCCCGACTTCCTCGCTCAGCTGCTGAAGGCGCGGAGCGCCGCCTTTCGGCGGCCGGTTATAGCGATATTCGACGAGTTCCGGTGACCGTTTCGTTGCTTTTGCGGATTCCTGGATCATGACCCGGCTGCTCCCCCTCAAGCAGATACCAACCAAACCGGATGTAACGTCTCAGGTCAATATTCATTACGGACCTAATTGAATCGCTATCTTACTTATTCCGCTCGGATTTTTCCTTTTCAGCGACTTTAGCAAGACTGTCCGGCATTCGACCCGCCACGTGAGCCCACCACGCATGAAAGTGCGAGCCATTTGGGGTTAGTCGGCGCCGAGCGCCGTTTCAGTCGCTTGATTACATCCATTTTGGATGAAAAAGACTCCGTCCCGGTCTTCGAGGAGCCAGTCGACGGCGGCTTTGGCGTGGAGCGCGGTCGTGTCGTAGACCGGAAGGACGGTCGCTCCGGGATCGACCAGCATGACCAGCTCGGTACAGCCCAGAATCGCGGCCTGGTGGCGGGCCTGGGACATGTTGGTGAGGCAGGTCTTCAATCGGCGCTGGGCGTTGCGGGTGACCTGGCCTCGGGAGAGCTCCTCGAAGATGATCCGGTCTATTTCCTGCGCGGTGGCCGGATCGGGCGGCGAGACCTCGATCCCGCGGGCTGCGAGCCTGTCGCGATAGAAGCTCTCGTTCATCGTGAACCGGCTTCCGATCAGTCCGGCGCGGCGCACTCCGTCGGCGACGAGCCGGTCGGCGGTGACGTCGCCGATATGCAGTATCGGGATCTCCACCGCCGAGGCGATGTCGTCATAGACCTTGTGCATCGTGTTGCAGGCGAGGATCAGGCCTTCGGCGCCGGAATCGGCGAGCCTGCGGGCGCTTGCCGCGAGCATCCGCCCGAGCTCGGCCCAGTCGCCGCTCGCCTGGAGCGCCGCGACCGGCGCGAAGTCCACGCTTTCGATGAGCAGGGGCGCGGAGCTGAGCCCGCCGAGCCGGCGCGCGACGCCCTTGTTGATCTGTTCGTAATAGAGAGCGGTCGAGACCCAGCTCATCCCGCCGATAACACCAAGCTTTCGCAACCCCGATACCCCTTTGCGCCACCCTTCCCGAGCGGGCGCGGCCGCTCAAGGCCCGGCGGGAAGCCCTCCGTCCGGCTGGTCCGATAATCGGCTGAGCCGAAGGCACTATTGTAGTTCTACGGATGATCCGAAATGGTAGCGCGGGGTCAGGATCCGGCCCCATGCCGGCAATGAGTCCCGACCTCGGTGACGGCCGCGTTCAGGCGAAGGTTTCGGCCATTGCATCGCGATCGCCGGTCAGCTCGCGCGCCGCGGTCGCAACCGCGCCGCCGCTCAGCGCCACCGTCAGCGCTCCGGAAATCCCCCCGAGAACCCAGCCGAACATCGTCCAGGGCGTGATGCTCCGCATCGCCTCCATCTGCTCCTGAAGCACGGCTTCGGTCGCTTCCGGATTTCCCATGCCTCCGAGCAAGGTCATGAAATAGCCGCCGCTCGCGATCACCGCGGCGACGACCGAGACGACCAGCAGGATGATGAAGACGACCAGATAGCCGCCGAACAGCGACCAGAAATGACCCCTGGTGAGCCTCCAGGATTCGCCGATGACGATCTTCCGGCGCAGGAAAGTGAGCGGCATCGCAAGCGAAAGCCGGACCGCCAGCCACACCATCAGCGCGAGGAGGAGGAGAGTGAGGATGAAGCTGAGAACGACCGTCCCGGCGCCTCCGCCCGCCATCGCGGCTCCTCCAATGAACAGCGTCAGGACCAGGGTGAACAGCAACAGGCCGACAAAGGAGGCGATCGCCAGGATGATCGAAAGCGCGATCATTCGAAGCTCGTCCATCCCAAAGCCGATATAGGCCAGGCCCTCGTCGCGCGGCCTCAATATCGCCCGCTGAGCCGCGGTCATCAGGACGATGAAGATGATGATCCCGACCAGCTGGACCAGAAAGATTATCCCCATCATGGAGCCGAACCCGGCGCTCAGGGCGGCCGGATCCATCATCGGCGCGACCGAGAAGGTCGTCGCGATCTGGACCGCGAGATAGACGAGCCCCCAGACCGCGACCGCCGTCGGCCTTTCCCGAACCAGACGGAATGCGCCTTCGATGACGGTCCCCGCGCTCACCATGTCGTGTCCCCCCGATTGCGGGCGCAGTCGCCCGATTTCCCGGGGGCCATCCTAGCGGGTGGACGAGTGGTTGGAAGTGCTGGAATGGCGGTCGGCACGCGTCCCCACATTCGTCATTGCGAGGAGCGGAGCGACGCGGCAATCCAGAGCGGCTAGCGCGACAGGCTCAGTACTGGATTGCCGCGCTTCGCTCGCAATGACGGCGATCGCGCTCAGCCCAGGCTCTTGACGATTTCCTCGACCATCTTCTTGGCGTCGGCGAGGAGCATCATCGTATTGTCGCGGAAGAAGAGCTCGTTCTCGACCCCGGCATAGCCCGCGCCGCCCATCGAGCGCTTGATGAACAGGACGGTCTTGGCCTTCTCCACGTCGAGCACCGGCATTCCGTAGATGGGCGAGGTCTTGTCGGTCTTGGCGGCCGGGTTGGTGACGTCGTTGGCGCCGATCACGAAGGCGACGTCGGTCCGGGCGAACTCGCTGTTGATGTCCTCGAGCTCGAACACCTCGTCATAGGGCACGTTCGCCTCGGCGAGCAGGACGTTCATATGGCCCGGCATCCGGCCGGCGACCGGGTGGATCGCATATTTGACTCCCACCCCTTCCTTCTTGAGCAGGTCGCCCATCTCGCGCAGCGCGTGCTGGGCCTGGGCGACCGCCATTCCGTAGCCGGGGACGATGATCACCTGCTCGGCCTGCTTCATCAGGAAGGCGGCGTCCTCGGCCGAGCCGCGCTTGTACGGGCGGTCGATCGCCGGCCCGCCGCCGCCGGCGATCGAATCGCCTCCGAAGCCGCCGGCGATCACCGAGATGAAGCTGCGGTTCATCGCCCGGCACATGATGTAGGAGAGGATCGCGCCCGAGCTTCCGACCAGTGCGCCGGTGATGATCATCGCCGTGTTCTGGAGGGTGAAGCCCATCGCCGCGGCCGCCCAGCCCGAATAGGAGTTCAGCATCGAGACGACGACCGGCATGTCGGCCCCGCCGATCGGGATGATCAGCAGGAAACCGATCAGGAAGGAGAGGCCGGCGACGGTGAAGAAGACCCAGGGGCTCTGATCCTGAGTGAACCAGCCGATCAGGCCGAAGATCAAAGCGATCGTGGCGAGATTGATGACGTGGCGGGCGGGAAGCAGGATCGGCTTTCCCGACATGTTGCCGTTCAGCTTGAGGAAGGCGATCACCGAGCCCGAGAAGGTGACCGCGCCGATCGCCGCTCCGAGCCCCATCTCGACCCGGCTGACCGGGTTGATGTTACCGTCGACGGCGATTCCGAACGCGTCGGGATTGAGATAGGCGGCCGCGGCGACGAGCACCGCCGCCAGTCCGACCAGGCTGTGGAAGGCGGCGACGAGCTGCGGCATCGCCGTCATCGCGATCCGCCGGGCGGTGACGAGGCCGATCACCGCTCCGATCGCGATCGCTCCGCCGATCAGGAGCAGAGCGTCCCAGTCGACCGGCACGTGCCAGGCGAGAGGAATCTCCTCGTCGCGCGACGGCACGTAATGGACCAGGGTGGTGACGAGCGCGATCGCCATCCCGGCGATTCCGAAGCGGTTGCCCCGCCTCGAGCTTTCCGGGCCCGAAAGGCCGCGAAGCGCGAGGATGAAGAACACCCCCGCGACCAGATAAGCGAGTGCGACCCAGGCCGGGAGAGCGGCGCCGTGCATCCTATCTCCCCTCCCTTTCAAGGGAGGGGATTAAGGGGTGGGTGCGCGCGTCCGCGCGCCTGGGAAGACTCTTGAGCCTAAGGGAAGCGAACCGGCGGCATCGAGCCGCCGCTTCGCTCACCCACCCCCGGCCCCTCCCTTGAAAGGGAGGGGGGAACGTTTGGCGGGCGCCGCTCATCCCTTCCGCTCCTTCTTCTTGTACATTGCGAGCATTCGCGCGGTGACCGCGAAGCCTCCGAAAATGTTGATGCTGGCCAGGACCACGGCGAGGAGCCCGAGCCATTTGGCCTCGGGCACCGCGGCCGCGGCAGACGCGATCAGCGCGCCGACGATGATCACCGAGGAGATTGCGTTGGTCACCGCCATCAGGGGCGTGTGCAGCGCGGGCGTGACCGACCAGACGACATAATAGCCGACGAAGCAGGCCAGGACGAAGATCGACAGGATCGTGATGAAGTCCATGGCCGTCCTTCAGAGCTTGATCGACCCCCGCTCCATCAGGAACGGGTATGCGCCGGTGGGGGTGAGCATCCGGACGACCGCCTTGCCGTTGCTGACTCCGGTCAGCTCGAACACGCCGTCGAGCACCGCGAATCGCTGCGGATAATTGCCGTTGCGCACCTCGGTGACGGTCTGGAGCAATTGCTTGTTCGCCTCCTCGACCGTGTCCGCGGTCGAATAGGTGAATCGAAGCGTCTTCGCCTTGGCCGGATCGCTGTCGAGCTCGACGCGCATCCGGAATCGGCCGCCGGTCGCGTTGGTCGGCCGCTGCTCGTAGCGGATCGCTCCGTTCGCCCTCAGCTTCGTCGGGACGTCTCCGAACACGATCGGAACGCCCTTGGTCGCGGGCTCGCGGAAATGGCCGTCGAAAGTGCCGTCGCGGTTCGAATCGACCAGGCAGACCAGGACGATGAGCGTGAACTTGCCCTCATTGCCGATCTTGGGCTGGTCGTCGGTCGTGCAATAGACCGAGCCGGCGCTGGTCGCGATCTGATAAAGCTTGTCGCCCTCGCGGAGCAGCATCTCGCCGCCCGGTCCGTCGACATCCTCCATGATCTCGATCAGGCCGCGCGCGTGCATCGCCGGATCGACCAGCAATTCGCCCTTGCCGATCTCCTTGGGCTCCGACCAGGTCTCGGACGGCTGGATGTCCCACACGGAGTTCATCTGGCGGCCCGCCGCCGCCCAGGCGCCGGCAGCGATGAGCGACGTCGCGGCGATGGCCGCGGCGAGCCGGAACGATCCGATTTTGCGTTGGGTTTGCCTGTCCATGTGCTTACTCCGACGCTGCCGGCGGACCGGAGGCCGGCGCATCCAATGCCGCCGCCGCTTCCCTGCGGAAGTCCGCCAGGTTCACCCGATAGACGGACAATGCCGTTCCGCAGTCGCCGGGCCCGCCCGGAGGGGGCTTGACGGGAGAGAAGGGCTTCTTGCCGTAGCGCGCGATCAGCCGCCGCCGGATCGCCTCGAGCTCGCCCGCCCCGCAGTGCAGCTCCCTGGCGCGCTGCTGGAACGCGAACATGCGGTAATAGCCGAAGAGGAGTCCGGGCGGAGGCGGCGGCAAAGCGGCCGGGCTTCCGAGCATTGCGATCGCCAGCATCAGGCTCACGACTGGAGCCTTTCGCTGACGACCTTGCCGCTTTGGGTGAGCCGAACGCCCTTCACGATCTCGTCGTCGTCGGGGAGGACGATTCGGCCGGCCTCCTTGTCCCAGAAGGCGCTGAGGAAATTGTAGAGGTTGCGGGCGTAGAGCGCCGAGGCGTCGGCGGCGAGGCGGCTCGGGACGTTGCGGTGGCCGACGATCCGCACGCCGTGGCGCTCGACCACCTCGCCGGCGACCGCGCCCTCGACATTGCCGCCCTGCTCGACGGCGAGATCGACGATCACGCTTCCCGGCTTCATCGTCGCGAGCTGGGAGTCGCTGACCAGCCGCGGCGCCGGCCGGCCCGGGATGAGCGCGGTGGTGATGACGATGTCCTGCCTGGCGATATGGGCCGAGACCAGGTCGGCCTGCGCCTTCTTATATTCCTCGGACATTTCGGTAGCGTAGCCGCCCGTGCCCTCCCCCTCGATCCCGGCGACGTTCTCGACGAAGATCGCCTTGGCGCCGAGGCTCTCGATCTGCTCCTTCGTCGCCGCCCGGACGTCGGTCGCCGAGACGATGGCGCCGAGGCGGCGCGCGGTGGCGATCGCCTGGAGTCCGGCGACCCCGACGCCCATGACGAAGATGCGCGCCGCCGCGATGGTGCCGGCCGCGGTCATCATCATCGGAAGCGCCCGGCCATATTCCGAGGCCGCGTCGAGCACGGCCTTGTAGCCGGCCAGGTTCGACTGCGAGGAGAGGACGTCCATCGACTGGGCGCGGGTGATCCGCGGCATGAACTCCATGGCCAGGGCTTCAACGCCGGCGCCGGCATAGGAATCGACCCGCGCGCGCTCCCCAAAGGGGTTGAGGATCCCGGCGACGAGGGCGCCCGGCCTGGCGCCCTGGAGCGAGGCCGGGTCGGGACCCTGGACGGCGAGGACCGCATCGGCGTCGCGGAGCACGGAATCGCGCGGTCCGACCTCGGCCCCCTCCGCCTCATAGTCGGAATCGGCGATCGACGCGGCAAGTCCGGCTCCGGACTCGACGGCCACGGATGCTCCGAGGGCGATGAATTTCCTGACGGTCTCGGGCGTCGCGGCCACCCGGCGCTCGCCGTCCGCGCTCTCCTTGAGGACCGCAAACTTCACGCGCTTCGGCCCTCTCTCAATTGCCGGACCGGATCGGGGGCGGAGCTTCCACTGTTCTTACGCTCCCACAGGGGTGAAGGCAGGCGCCGCTTTTCCGGCCGCGCGAGCGCATCCTTATCAAGCGGTTGGGGCGATGGGCAAGGCGCGAAAGCGCCGCTTGCCGCCGGGCGCGCGCTTTGCGATGAAATGCCGGGGAAGGCGCAAGAGGGGGCAGGCGCATGCGGGGAATCAGCGGGATCTGGCGGGCACTCGATCGGGCGCGGGCGATGAACCTCGAAGCGGCCGGCCTTCCGCCCGCGGTTCCGGGGGACGGCGGAATGACCCGGCGGCGCGCGATCGCCGCGATGGCGGGCGCGGCCGGCCTCGCGGCGTGCGGCGACGTGGTCCCGCTGGCTCAGGCCGCTCCCGGAGTCGTCATCGTCGGCGGCGGCCTCGCCGGCCTGTCGGCGCTCGACCGCCTTCGCAAGGGAAACGTCGCGGCGACCCTCTACGAGGCACGCGGCGCCGTCGGCGGCCGCACCCGAAGCGTGCGGGGCGTGTTCGCGCCGGTCTTCGCCTTCGACGAAGGCGCCCAGCTCGTGAACGACGATCATCACGACCTCAAGGCGATGATCGGCCGCTTCAGGCTGACCACGATCGACCGAACACGATATCCGGGCGAGGAGCTTCAGATCGGCCGCGACGGCAAGGCGGTATCCGACGAGAAGATTGCACGCGCCCTTCGCGGGATCGCCGCTCGGATCAGCGAGGATTCGCGCAAGGTCGACGAGGACGCCGCTTATTCGGCCGAGATCGACCGGCTTTCGGTCAAGGCCTATCTCGACCGCCACGGCCTTGCGCCCGGCGACGCCCGCGACGCGCTCGAGGCCGGGATCCGCACCGAATATGGCTCGGAGCCCGAGGACGTATCCGCGCTCGAATTGCTCTGGAACCTCCCGACCGTCGACGGCCGCGAGGTCATGAGGCTGAGCAATTCGGACGAACGCTATCTGATCTCCGGAGGGACCGACCAGGTCGCCAAGGCGCTGGGCGCCGAGCATGTCCGCGACATCAGGCTCAACAAGCGCCTGACCGCGGTGGAGGTGGAGGCCGGCAAGGTTCGCCTGACCTTCGCCGACGGCGAGCAGGTCAGTGCCGATCATGCCATCCTGGCCATGCCTCCGACCCTGGTCCGCGAGGTCCGGTTCACCGGCGATCTCCCGCCCTTGTGGCGCGCCTTCATCGCGGAGGCGAATCTGGGGCGGAACGAGAAGGTGATCATCGGCTATGACGACAGCGGCTGGCGGCCGACGATCGGCTTCGCCGGCGCGGTCTGGGGCGCCGGCCCCTTCTCCGCGATCTGGGAAGCGGCCTCGATCGAGCCCGCGCCCGGCCCCGCCGCGCTCTGCTATTTCCTGGGCGGGAGGCAGGTCGAGGCCGCGCGTTCCGTCCCGTCCGCGGACCTGGCCCGGGATTTCAGCGACATCGCCCGCCGCCTGTTGCCGGGCCTTCCCCAACCCAACGGCAAGATCCGCCGAACCCGCTGGGCCGAGGATCCGCTGACCAAAGGCGCTTATTCCTGCTTCGCGCCGGGCCAACTCACCCGGTTCGCGTCGCTCTTCGCGATCGAGGAAGAGGGAGTGCGCAAGCAGGTGCCGCAGGCGGGGCCGCTGCTCTTCGCCGGCGAGCATCTTTCGCTCGAATATACCGGCTTCATGAACGGCGCTCTCCAGAGCGGCCGGATGGCGGCGGAAGCGATCCTGGCGCCGGCCGGAATGCGCAAGGCCGCCTGAGGCAGGCGGCCAGGCAAACGCATTCCCGGCCAGGGCCGGGCGGCGGCCTCGCTTACGAGCCGATCAGGAAGATGACGATCAAGGCGGTGATGAAGCTCACCGCGGAGCCCCATTTCATCATCGTGACGAACCGGTCGTAGCCGGCCCGATGGACGTTCAGTTCCTTCGCATCGCCTTGCGCCGCCATGTCCATCCTCATTCAATGCTTCTTTTCGTGGCGCCGCTCTTAACAAGCCGGGCCTCGCCCCCCAAGCCTTAATCGCGAGGATTAAGCCGAACTTTACCCCCTTCGTTTAGGCCGGTCCGCGAAGCCAAGAGGGGAATATATGCGGCCGGACCCGACGCGTTGCCTGCTGCTGATCGACGACGAGCCCGCCCAGCGCAGGCTGGTGACCGCCATCGGCGCGCGTGCCGGATGGTGGGTCACGGGCGCGCCCGACGTCGAGGCGGCGCAGCGAATCCTTCGCGATCCCGAGGCTCCGAAGGTCGACGCGATCATGCTCGATCATTGGCTGCCCGGCCCGGCCGGAACCGCGATCATCGAGCAGATCCGCGCCGAGCGGCCGGACCTGCCCCTGCTCATCCTCACCGCCCAGAGCTCGGTCGCGGTCGCGGTCGACGCGATGCGCGCCGGCGCCAACGATTTCCTGGTCAAGCCGATCGCGCCCGACCGGCTACTCGCCGCACTGAACGCAGCCACCGACCGCCGCCAGCGCAGCGGCGAGCTTCGCCCCCTTTCCGAGAAATTCTCGAACAAGCCGCTCGCCTTCGACGAGATCATCGGCTCGGCGCCGAGCTTCCGCTCCGCCCTCGCGATCGCGGCCAAGGCGGCCCGGGCCCGGGTCTCCGTCCTGATCGAGGGAGAGAGCGGATCGGGCAAGGAAGTGATCGCCCAGGCCATCCACGCATCGAGCCCGCGCGGCAAGAAGCCGATGGTCACGGTCAATTGCGGAGCGATCCCGGCCAATCTCGTCGAATCGGTCCTGTTCGGCCACGAGAAAGGCGCCTTCACCGGCGCCTTCGACCGCCATATCGGACGCTTCGAGGATGCCGACGGAACCAGCCTGTTCCTCGACGAGGTCGGCGAGCTTCCGCTCGACACCCAGGTGAAACTGCTCCGGACGATCGAGACCGGCGAGGTCCAGCGAATCGGCGGACGGGCGATCCAGATCGTCGACGTGCGGATCATCGCCGCGACCAACCGGCGGCTGATCGACGAGGTGGCGCGGGGCCGGTTCCGCGAGGATCTCTATTACCGGCTCAACGTCGTCCATGTCGACATACCGCCGCTTCGCGACCGTTCGAGCGACATTCCGGCGCTTGCCCGCCATCTGCTCGCGCGGATCGCCGAGCAGCCCGGAATGCGCAACCTCTCGATCACCGACGACGGGCTCGAGGTGCTTCTCGCCTACGGCTGGCCCGGCAACGTCCGGCAGCTCCAGAACGCCCTGTTCAGGGCCGCGGTGCTCTGCGAGGGCAATGCCCTGACCGCCGCAGACTTCCCGCAGATCGCCCAGGAATCGACCTACTCGAAGCGGGCCGACGATTACCACGCCTTCACTCTGAACGGCGCCTCGGCCTCGGCAGCGCTGAACCACGCGCCCGGGATCACGCTCTACGACCGCGACGGCAACCTTCGCTCGCTCGAGGAGATCGAGTCCGACGTCATCCGCCTCGCCATCGGCCATTATCGCGGCCGCATGACCGAGGTCGCCCGCCGCCTCGGAATCGGGCGGTCGACCCTCTACCGAAAGCTCGGCGAGCTCGGCATCGGAGACGCGGCCTAGGCTTCGGCCGGCTTGACTCAGCGGTTCTGAACAAACACCGTTCGCCCTGAGCCCGTCGAAGGGCTTTCTTTCTTCTGTGCAATCGTCCGCAAGAAGTGGAGGGCTTCGACAAGCTCAGCCCGAACGGTTAGTGGGCGTACGCAAGCCCAAGCCAAGGCACATCATGCCCGATTTCGAAAACGCCATCGTACTGATCACCGGCGCCGCTTCGGGCATCGGGGCGGCGACCGCGACCCTGATCGCCAACAGCGGCGCGAAGAAGCTGATCCTTCTCGATCTCGACGAGGAAAGGCTCTCCGACCACGGATTCTCCCTCCCCTGCGAGCGCCAGATCATCATCGGCGACGTCGCCGACGAGCAGCTCTGGCAGCGCGCCGACCTGACCGGCCTCACCCATGCGGTGGTCAATGCCGGGATCGGCGCCGGAGGCCGGATCGACGAGACCGGCTTCGCCGACTGGCGCCGAATCATGTCGGTCAATCTCGACGGCGCCTTCCTTACGCTGCAGGCCGCGATGCGGGCGATGAAGGGCAATGGCGGAGCCATCGTGCTCACCGCCTCGGCCGCGGGCCTCAAGGCGGAGCCCGGAATCGCGGCCTATGGCGCGTCCAAGGCAGCGGTGATCCATCTTGCGCGAATCGCCGCGAAGGAAGGCGCGCCCAACGGAATCCGGGTCAATGCCATCGCTCCGGGCGGGGTCGAAACTCCGATCTGGGGGAACGTCCCCTTCTTCCAGGCCCTGGTCGAGAGCGAGGGCAGCGAGGAGGCCGCGTTCAAGGCGATGGGCAAGGCGGCACCGACGCCGCTCGGCCGATTCGGCCGCCCCGAGGAAATCGCGGGGCAGATCGCCTTCCTTCTCTCCGACAAGGCGGCCTTCATGACCGGAGCCTGCCTGGTCAGCGACGGCGGCTATTCCCTTTAGCTTGCCCCGTTTCCCGCTGCCGCTGAAGCTGATCGTCCTCGCGCTCCTGGTCGCCGGGATCGCCTGGCGGCTGTCGCAGGCGGAGGATTCGCGGCCTGAAGCTGCCGAGGCGGCGGAGCGCCATTGCGAGACCCGTACATTCGAAGGCTCGCGATTCACCGCCTGCCGGTATGATTCCACGCGTCACCGGATCGCGATCGCCGACGCGAAGGACGGCAAGCCCCTGCGCGGCTTCGAGGCGCTTCAGGGCTCGCTCGGCGCGGAGGCGGGCGACCTGCTCTTCGCCATGAACGCCGGAATGTATGACGAGGAAAGCCTTCCGATCGGCCTCCACGTCGAGGACGGAAATCAGATTCACGCGATCAACCTCAGGGACGGCCCGGGGAATTTCCACATGAAGCCCAACGGCGTCTTCGCGGTAGACTTGGGCGGCAGGGTCTCGATCGTCCCGAGCGACGCCTGGGGCAAGAGGAAGGCGCGCTTCGCCAGCCAGTCCGGGCCGATGCTCCTGATCGGCGGCAAGCTCCATCCGAAGATCCAGGCGGACGGGCCGTCGCTCCACATCCGCAACGGAGTCGGCACGGCGGACGGCCGAACCGCCTGGTTCGTGATCAGCGAGGATCCGGTCTCCTTCGGCCGCTTCGCCCGCTTCCTGCGCGACGGACTGGGCTGCCGCGACGCGCTCTTCTTCGACGGCACCGTGTCGAGCCTCTGGGATCCGGGCGCCGGGCGGATGGATCGAGGCTATCCGCTCGGCCCGATGGTCGCGGTGTTCCGCCGTCCCTAGGTTTCGGCCCTAACCCCGATTTAACCGCGACTCGCTAGGAGCCTCCTCCGTTGGGGGGACGGATGGCGGCTTCGGAATCGGCATATGCATGCGCCTTCGCCGTGCTGGCCGCCGCCGCCGCG
>DATDAS010000028.1:0-24856 GCA_036525315.1 Allosphingosinicella sp. | reverse complement strand
GTGGTGGAGCCCTATATCCGCCAGGCGCTTGGCGATCTGAAGGTCGCAGACGACTGCAACTGGTACATCAATCCCACCGGCAAGTTCTTCATCGGCGGCCCTGACGGCGACACCGGGCTAACGGGGCGCAAGATCATCGTCGACACCTATGGCGGCGCCGCCCCGCACGGCGGCGGAGCGTTCAGCGGCAAGGACCCGACCAAGGTCGACCGCTCGGCCGCCTATGTCGCCCGCTACCTCGCCAAGAACGTGGTCGCCGCCGGCCTCGCCCGGCGCTGCACTATCCAGCTCAGCTACGCGATCGGCATCGCCGAGCCGCTGTCCCTCTATGTCGATCTGCACGGCACCGAGAGCGAGGGCGTGACCGCCGAGAAGCTCGAGGAGGTGCTGCCCAAGCTGGTGCGCCTGACCCCAAAGGGCATCCGGACCCATCTCGGCCTCAACAAGCCCATCTATCTGGCGACCGCCGCCTACGGCCATTTCGGCCGCAAGCCCGATGGCGACCGCTTCAGCTGGGAGAAGACCGACCTGGTCGACCGGCTGAAGGCGGCGATTTAAGGGGACAGCGATAGCGAGCGTCGACGTCGGCGATTACTCTCGGAATCAGGACCCCCTCACCCTAGCCCTCTCCCCGCCGGGGAGAGGGGATACGTACAGGGGAGGGCTGCGCTTTAGAGGACGAAAAGCGCCCTTGACCCGCCTGCCGCCTGGCGTAGCTTTCGACCATGATGAAGCGCATTCCTGCCGTCGTCCTGCCGGGCCTGATCGCATTCGCTGCCTGCGCCGCGTCGCCGGCGCGAACGCCGCTGAGCACCGATCCGCCGTCGCCGCTCTTCGTTCAGGCGGGCGACACCTGCGCCTTCGAGGCCTGGGTGATCGACGAGGATCCCAAGGGGCTGAACGTGCGCGCTGGTCCTTCACCCGAAGCTGCGATCGTGGGGACGTTGCCGCCGATGGCGTGGGATCCGGATCTCGAGAGGAAGATGGGCGCCGGGATCAAGGTGCTGGAGTCCCGAGACGGGTGGTTCCGGATCGGCGATCCGGCATGGAGCAGGAATTTGGGCGGCATTCCCGACGGGCCCAAAGGCTGGATCCACGGCCGCTACATCGATTTCGCGATCCAGACCGACAAGGCCTTCGCCGAGCCCGATCCGAGCTCGCCGGCGGTCGCCACCGCCTGGCGCGACAAGCATGGCGGCCGCCAGATCGGATATCGCCATCCCCACGAATGCCGTGGCGAATGGGTACGGATGCTGGTCAAGGGGCATGACGGCCGCGAGAAATTGGGCTGGCTTCGGGGCACCTGCGCGATCCAGGAGACGAGCTGCGACGGGGTCGCGGGCGATCTCATGAAATATGAGGACATGCCTGCTCATTGAGGCGCGGTTGCCCGCCCGGCCGGCAGTGATTAGCGGCTGACCCGGTGAGCACGGCACCGTTCAACCTCTACGACCTGTTCGCCTCGGCCGCGCGGGCCGCGGGCGAGACCCCGATGATCGTCGAGGAGGGCCGGATCGCGCTCCGCTACGACGCGCTCGATGCCACCACTGCAGGCTGGGCCAACGCACTGGTCCGGCTCGGCGCCAGCCCGGGCGACCGCATCCTCGTCCAGGCCGAGAAGTCTGTGGCGGCGGCCATCCTCTATCTCGCCGGGCTTCGCGCCGGGCTGGTCCATGTCCCGCTCAACCCGGCCTACACGCCCGCCGAGGTCGGCTATTTCGTCGAGGATTCCGAGCCGGTCCTCATCGTCTGCGACGCCGGGCTCGAGGCGGAGCTGGCTCCGATCGCGGGCGCCGCGCGGCTGGTGACTCTCGAGGCGCTCGACGAGGCGGCCGGTCAGGGCGGCGCGTTCGAGACGGTCCAGCCCGGCCCCGACGATCTCGCCGCCATCCTCTACACCTCGGGGACGACCGGGCGCTCGAAGGGCGCGATGCTGAGCCACGCAAATCTCGCCTCGAACGCGATCGTTCTTCGCCAGGCCTGGCGCTGGCAGCCGGGCGACGTGCTGATCCACGCTCTGCCCATCTACCATGTCCACGGCCTGTTCGTGGCGCTTCACGGCGCTCTGCTCAACGGCTCGACCATGCTCTGGCATCGAAGCTTCTCGGCCGACGCGGTGCTCGCCGACCTCCCCGATGCGACGATCCTGATGGGCGTACCGACCTTCTACGTCCGGCTCGCCGCGCACCCCGGGCTGACCCGCGAGGCGGCGGCCGGAATCCGGCTGTTCGTGAGCGGCTCGGCGCCTCTGCTCGAATCCACCTTCGCCGATTTCGAGGCGAAGACCGGCCACCGAATCCTCGAACGCTACGGAATGACCGAGGCGGGGATGATCTGCTCCAACCCTTATGACGGCGAGCGAATCCCCGGCACGGTCGGCTTCCCCTTGCCCGGGGTCGAGGCTCGGGTCGCGGACGGCGAAGGGCGCGAGCTTCCGCGCGGCGAGCCGGGCATGCTCGAGATCAAGGGGCCGAACCTGTTCAGGGGCTATTGGCGGCAGCCGGAGAAGACCGCGGAGGAGTTGCGGCCCGACGGTTTCTTCATCACCGGCGACATTTCGGTGATGGATTCGGAGGGCCGGGTCTCGATCGTCGGGCGCGGCAAGGATCTGATCATCGCCGGCGGCCTCAACATCTATCCGCGCGAGATCGAGCTTGCGATCGACGCGGTGCCGGGGGTCGCCGAGAGCGCGGTGATCGGCGTGCCCCATCCCGATCTCGGCGAGGCCGCGGTGGCGGTGGTCGTCCGCGCCGATGCGGCGCTGGACGAGGAGGCGCTGCTCGCGGCGGTCTCCGGCCGGCTCGCCCGCTTCAAGATCCCGCGCCGGATCCTGTTCGCCGAAGCCCTGCCGCGCAACGCCATGGGCAAGGTCCAGAAGGCGGCGCTCCGCGATGGGCATCGGGACCTGTTCGGGGGCTGACCGGCGAGCCGGTCCAGCGGCGGTGGGCGGGACAAGCTCAGTTCTGGATTGCTTCCCCCGGATCGGGCCCGGGGTCGCAATGACGGGACGAGGGGTGCGTCGGCCGGGTCTCGGCGGCGGAAGTTTAGTAAGTTTAGGCTGACGTGGGTCGCGGAGCGCTCTCCGGCCGGCGTCTGAAGTTTACAAAGTTTACGACCACGTCCCATTAAAAAATTCCCGCGCCCCGCCAAGGCGCGCGCGGCAGCTCGGCCGCCCCAGGCAAGGGGCGATTTTCCACCATGTTCACGATGTCAAAGAGCCGAGTGGCGACGCTGCCAGAAGATTTCCAACATTGAAAGCATTTTTAGAACAAATAGGAAACATTCGCCCCCGGTGTTGCATTCGCGCATCCATCAGCATCTCTCGCCCACGCCGTCATTGCGAACGGAGTGAAGCAATCCAGTGGCGGTCGCGCCCGAGCACGAGGGCTGGATTGCTTCGTCGCAACGCTCCTCGCAATGACGGGTGGGTCGGCGGACAGTTCGGCTGGGCGCGCTCCAACCTGGACTGGAACCCGGCCCCGGCCGGGGAACATCGACAAAGCGCCGGCCGCCGCTTGGCTGGCCGGGAGCATAAGGCTAGGCCGCGCGGCGTGAACGATCCGACCACTATCCGACGACTCTACGGCCGCCGCTCGGGCCACAAGCTGCGCCAGGGCCAGTCGGCTTTGCTCGAGAAGCTTCTGCCGGCGATCGAGGTACCCGAGGGGCCGATCGATTCCGTCCGGCTGTTCGGCGATTCCCGGCCGCTTCATTTCGAGATCGGCTTCGGGAGCGGGGAGCATCTCGCTTTCCGTGCCGACCTTCTGCCCGATCACGGCTTCATCGGCTGCGAGCCCTTCCTCAACGGAGTGGTCGGAGCGCTCGGCCATGTCCGCGACGGCCACCTCGCCAATGTCCGGCTGCACATGGGCGACGCCCTGGACGTGCTCGAGCGGCTGCCCGACGCCTCGCTGCGATTCGTCTATCTGCTCCATCCCGATCCCTGGCCCAAGGCGCGCCACGCCAAGCGGCGGATGGTCAATCCGGGCCCGCTCGACCTGATCGCGGCCAGGATGGAGCCGGGCGGCGAGTTCCGGCTCGGGACCGACGACCCCACTTATTGCCGCTGGGCGATGATGGTGATGGGCGGCCGCCGCGATTTCGAATGGCTGGCCGAGAGCGCCAGCGACTTTCTCGAGCGGCCCGGCGGCTGGCCCGAGACCCGCTACGAGGCCAAGGCGCGGCGGCAGGGCCGCGAGGTCTGGTACTTCCGCTACCGGCGGGTCTGAGCCATCATGGCGTACGGCGGGCCGGCAAGGCGCCTGCCGGGTCGGGGAGTAAGAGCATGCGTTTCCTGTTTCTCGCTTTGTGCCTTCTCATTGGCCTCGAGAGCGTCGCGTCCGCCTGCTCCTGCCGGAGATCGCCGCGCGACGAGGCGTCCCGCCAGGCGCTCGCCGCGAGGATCGCGAAGGAGTCGACCGCGCTGGTCGAGGTCGAGCTGGTCTCGCCCTACGACCCGCGGACCGGCCGCGGCGAAAGGCTTCGCGTGCGCCGGGTGCTCGCCGGCCGTGCCGGGCCGACCGTCGAGGTGGAGCGGCTCCGCCGGCCGCAAGGCGCTGCCTGCGACATCGTCTTCCACGCCACGGGAAGGCGGGTCGTCGCGCTCCAGCCGGCGCTCCACCCGGAGAAGGGCCGGCCGCTTCATCGGGTCGGGGGCAGCTGCACCGCCATTCTTCTCGCGGATCCGGCGACCCGGCAGGCGGTGATCGCGGCGATTCGGCGCCGGCGCTGAGGCGGCGAGCCGAATTAAGTATAGTGTCCCTCGATAGCGTAGTGTCCCTCGATAGCGGTGTCGGTCGTTCCCTCACCCCCGGCCCCTCTCCCCTGAAGGGAGAGGGGGGCAGGGAGAGGGGGGCAGGCAGGAGAGGAGCCCTTATTTCTTCGGGGTCAGCTTGAGCAGCCTTCCGCCGGCGCCGTCCTTCATGTCCTCGAGCAGATAGACGGAGCCGTCGGGGCCCTGCTCGATCTCGCGGATGCGCTGGCCCATCGGGTAGCGGGCGGCCTCGCGCGCCTTGTCGCCGTCGACGTCGATGTGAATGATGGCCTCGGCCGTCATTCCGGCGGCGAGGATGTCGCCGCGCCACTGGGGGAAGAGCGAGCCCGAATAGACGATGATGTCGCCGGGCGAGATGACCGGGGTCCACCACACTTTCGGCGCCTCGAACTCGGGGCGGGTCGGATGGTCGGGGATGTCCTTGCCTCCGTAATGGTCGCCGTTCGAGACGATCGGATAGCCGTAATTCCTGCCCTTCACGACGACGTTCAATTCGTCGCCGCCCTGGGGTCCCATCTCGATCTCCCAGAGCCGGCCCGAGCCGTCGAAGGCGATTCCGAGCGGATTGCGGTGGCCGAGCGACCAGATCTGGGCGGTCACTCCGCCCCGGCTCGCGAACGGATTGTCGGACGGGACGCTGCCGTCGTCGTTCAGCCGGACGATCTTGCCGAGAGTCCCGTTCATGTCCTGGGCCGGGGTGAACTCCTGGCGGTCTCCATTGCTGATGTAGAGCTTGCCGTCGGGCCCGAACGCGATCCGGTGGCCGTAATGGCCGCGGCCGCTCAATTTGGGGGTCTGCCGCCAGATGATCTGGAGGCCGTCCAGCCGAGCGCCCTGGCCCGCCTCCATAACCAGCTTACCCCGGCCGACCACCGCGCCGCGATTGCCCCCGGTGCCCGCCTCGACCCAGCTGAGATAGACGAAGCGGTTGGTGGCGAAATCGGGATGGAGGACGACGTCGCCGAAGCCGCCCTGGCCGCCATAATCGACCGCGGGAGCCCCCGCGACCTCGCCGATCCGGCCGCTGTCGCTCCACAGCACCTTGAGCTTGCCTTTCTTCTCGGTGATCAGGGCCTGCCCGCTCGTGCCGGGCAGGAAGGCCATTGCCCAGGGCTCGTCGAACGAGGCGATCTGGCGCACCTCGAAAGGCCGGTCCGAAGCCGTGGCCGGCGGGGCGGCGTCCGCGCTCGCGGCGGAATCGCCGGCGTTGCACGCCGCGACGAGGAGGAAGGGAAGGCTGAGCTTGAACGCGCGCATGATGGTCTCTCCGCTACCGGCCGGGCGACCGCCGGTCCTTCGAAGCGGCGCCCGGCCGAGTCAATATGCTCGGCGGCCTTGCTAGGTTCCGGCCTCAACCCTAACCTCGGCTTCATGTTTCGTGCCGCCCTTTTCTCGGCAGCGCTCGCGCTCGCCGGCTGTGCGACGGCGGAAGCGGAGCGGGACCCCGCCGAGGCCTTTTTCGAAAGGCTCCGCGCTCATTGCGGCCGGGCCTATGAAGGCCGGATCGTCAGCCCGCCGGTCGAGGCCGATTCGGCCTTCGCCGGCAAGCGTCTCGTCGCCCATGTCCGCGCCTGTTCGGACGACGAGATCCGAATTCCCTTCCACGTCGGCGACGATCGCTCGAGGACCTGGGTGCTGAGCCGCAATGCGGGGGGACTTCGCCTGAAGCACGATCATCGCCACGAAGACGGAAGCGAGGACCGGCTCACCCAATATGGCGGGGATTCACCGGGACCGGGTAGCGCAGGCCGTCAGACTTTTCCCGCCGACGGGTTCTCGAAGGACCTGTTCGAGCGCGAGAGCAGCCCGCAATCGCTGACCAATGTGTGGGCGATGGAGATCGAGCCGGGCCGGTTCATCGCCTACGAGCTCCGCCGCCCCGGCCGCTTTTTCCGGGTCGAGTTCGACCTGACCAGGCCGATCGCCCCGCCTCCGCCGCCCTGGGGGTAAGGCCCAGCTTTTCCCCTTCGCCCAAAGGCTTGCGCCTCCCGCCGGCTCGGCTAGGTTGCTCTTCGACACCGGGGGAAATTATGCGGGTCTTGATATTCGTCCTGCTGCTGTTCGCGGCCGCGCTTCCCGCGCGCGCCGAGCCGCCGGCCCCGCGTCCGGTCGAGCAATTCGCCAGGCTGCCCTTCATGATGGGGCCGAGAATGTCTCCCGACGGTACGCGCTACGCGGCGGTGGTCGCGGTCAGCGGGAGACAGATGCTCGCCATCGTCAAGCTCAAGGCCGGGCCCGACAGCATCGCCCTGGTTTCCCTCGGCGACGATTCCGACCTCAACTGGTGGGAATGGGTCAATGACGAACATCTGATCGCGGGCGTCGGCGGCATGGACAATGTGCTCGGCACCGAAATGTATCTTCGGCGCACGATCAGCATCAGTGCCGACGGAAAGACGATCAAGGCCCTGGCCGCCAGCAAGGCCGCCCAGAATGCCGACGACGTCATCTGGATCGCGAACGACGGAAGCCCCCGGATCCTGCTGGCGTTGCAGACCGCGGTCTTCTCCGACGCCGAAGGCTTCACGCCCGAGGTTCACGAGGTGAACGTCGCGACCGGCAAGACGAAGCCGATCCTCTCGTCGCGCGCGAACGTCTGGGCCTGGTATGCCGACGCGAGCGGAGCAGTCCGGATCGGGGTCGGCTATGTCGACCGCACCCGGACCTCCTTCCTGCTCTACCGGCCCGGCGCCGAGGGCAGCTTCCGCATGGTCGAGCGGGCCAACCGCCGCCGCGACCAGGATCTGATCGTGCCCGTCCTGTTCACGGCCGATCCGGGCAAGGCGATGGCCTTCAGCGACCATGAGGGCTTCGAATCGCTCTACGAGCTCGACCTGGCGACGATGAAGCTGGGCGCTTTGGTCTTCAAGGCCGACGGCTACGATCTCGATTCGATCATCGCCAACGAAGCGCGCGACACCGTCCAGGGCGCCGTCTGGACCGACACCAGGCGGCGCGTGAAATGGTTCGATCCCGACATGGCGCAGATCCAGTCGCAGATCGACGCCGCCGTGGGCGGACGCCAAGCCGACATCGTCTCGATGAGCCGGGACCGGCAGAAGCTGATCATCCGTTTGGGGGCGCCCGACCGGTCGAGCCGCTATTATTATTTCGACCGCGCCGACGGCCGGATGCGGAAGTTCGCCGAGACCAACGCGGATTTCGCCGGGCGCCCGCAAGCTCCGGTCCGGACCGTCCATTACAAGGCGCGCGACGGGCTCGACATCTCCGGGGTGCTCACGGTTCCGCCCGGGCGCGAGGCGAAGGGCTTGCCCCTGATCCTGATGCCGCACGGCGGCCCGTTCGCGCGCGATTCCGAGGAATGGAACTGGTGGGTCCAGTTCCTCGCCGACCGCGGCTATGCGGTGCTCCAGCCCAATTATCGCGGCTCGTCCGGCTTCGGGACCGCCTTCGCTCAGAAGGGGGAAGGCCAATGGGGCCTGAAGATGCAGGACGATCTCGACGACGCGGTCGCCTGGGCGGTCAAGGAGGGGCTGGCAGATCCTGCCCGGGTCTGCATCGCCGGCGCCTCCTATGGCGGCTATGCGGCGCTTCGGGCGGCCTCGCGCGGCGGCGACACCTACAAATGCGCCATCTCCTATGCGGGGGTCTCCGATCTGAACGCGATGGTCCGCTACGACCGCAAGTTCCTCAACAGCGGCGCCAGCCGCGACTGGCTCCGCCAGCAGGCCCCCGATTTCCGGACGGTGTCGCCGATCAACCAGGCCGCCTCATTCTCGATGCCGACCCTGATCATGCACGGCAGGAAGGACCGCACCGTCCCGGTCGGACAGTCGCGCGACATGGCCGGGAAGCTGGAGAAAGCGGGCAAGGCCCACACCTATATCGAGCAGCCCGAAGGCGACCACCATTTCAGCCGCGAGGCGGACCGGCTGCAGTTCCTCAAGGAGCTCGAGGCGTTCCTGAAAAAGTACAATCCGGCCTGAGACGTGTTAGCCTCGATCGATTAGGCTCTTCCAGCCAGCTGAGAGTCCGCCTATCTTAAGGTAAGAGGAGGTTTGAAATGGCGAAGGCAGGACAACACGTCGTTCCCAGTGGGTCGAAGTGGAGCGTGCGCAAGGCGGGGGCAATGCGTGCCTCCGGCACCTATGACACCCAGATTGAGGCGATCGCTCACGCCCGCGATGTAGCGCAAAATCAGAAAACGGAACTCTTCATCCACGGTCGTGATGGGCGTATTCGCGAGCGAAATTCCTACGGCAGCGACCCGTCCCCGCCGAAAGGTTGAGTGTGGCCGAGCCGACCTTTGAGCAGTCGGTATTCATCAATTGCCCCTTCGATGCTGATTTCGATCCAATCCTCCAGTCTATCCTCTTCACCGTAGTTTATCTGGGGTTTGCTCCGAGATTGTCTCGAGAACGCAACGACTCTGCAGAAACGCGGGTCGAGAAGATTACTGGCATGATCGAAGCTTCACGGTTTTCGATCCATGATCTCAGCCGATGTGTCGCGAAGAAGAGGGGTGAGCACTTTCGTCTTAACATGCCATTTGAGCTGGGGATCGATTGGGCGTGTCGACGTTATTATGGCTCCGGAAGAGAGGCGAAGCGCTTCCTCATTCTAGAGGAGAAAGCTTACCGCTATCAGGCGGCCCTCTCAGATATCTCGGGGTGTGATATCCAGACTCATGGGGGGAATTTCCAGCAGGCGGTGCGCAAAGTCCGCAATTGGCTCGTCAGCGAAGCGGGAATCGTGGCTGACGGGGCTTCACGCATCTTGGCGCGCTACACCGACTTCCAGGGATGGTACTATGAGAAGCAGTTGGCAGCTGGATTCTCAGAAGAGGACATCAAAGATTACGATACCGGTGAGTTGCTGGCTGCGATGTTAGAATGGATAGCCGCTGGGAAGCCGATCCTGCCAGCGTAGCTGTCAAGCGTACGAGAAACCAATACACTAAACCGGGTTGATTTTCCGAGATTATATCGGAGTGACCTTCTTATACGAGCCAGCCGGGTATCTCCGAAGCCTGGCGGATCCAGCTCGCGAGCAACTGCTCGTCGGTCTCGTCCTCTTCGTGGATGTGCAGATAGCGGGTGTTCGGGTCCTTCGAGCCGACCGGCAAAGGCGGGTCGAGCGCGGCGCCGCGGAAGAAGGCGAGCTTGATGTACTTCGCGTAGCAATGGAAGCTGAGGAACCAGCCTTTGCCTTCGATCCCATAGAAGGGCGAGTTCCATTTGACCGCCTTGCGGACGTCCGGAACGGTGCCGACGATCAGCGCGTCGAGCCGCCGGCCGGCCTCGCTCTTCCAGCCGGGCATGGCGGCGATATAGGCCTGCACCGGCGCGTCGCCGTCGCCTTTCGGGATTTGCGGGTTGCCGCCTGAGAGGAGGGTGGAAGGTAATGATTTCTTTTCGTGCATGCCTTGATCTGATTTCCGCGATGGGGGTCTGCAGTTTACATCCATCGGCCCATCGGATGTGAAGTAAGATTGGCGAGGCGTGGCGAATCTGCCCTCAAAATAGTCATGGTGTGCCCCCATTAGTCTAGCGTCCCGTGGTGCGTAGCCCGAGATCTTTTCAGCCTAGGCTGGCCAGCTCCCAGACACGAGATGCTTTCTTCGAGGTCACCACCTGCAACAATGCCGGATGCGAGCAGACGGCTTGGACAGTGTGGGCACCCGGATGCTTCCAAGTGCTGTAGCTGTCGGCCGCTGCGACACACAAACTCGGCTGGACACCCTTCAGCAGGTCGACGTGAAAGTTATGGTCTGACCCGTGGTGCGGCAGTGTCAGGGTGATGACCTGCTCCAACAGCTGGGCATAGTGCGATAACAGGTCGTTCCTTCTCTGGCTCTGCTTGAGCGCGGCATCGCCCGTCGCGAGCCAAGCGATTCTGACCGAGGACCACTGGCAGCTTACCCCGCCTACTAGGCTCGTCCAACTCCGCGGCTCTCCAGATGCGATGGATCTCGCGGGGCCTGAATAGAGGCTCATGGATGTCACGTTCAGATTGCTGGCAATCATCGCGTATGCAGCCGCCAAGCGATCTACCTTGTTCACCACCAGATCCTGGATATTGGCCGTGCTCAGGAGCCAGTTCTCAAGAAGCTTGATCGTCATCTTGCATTGCTTCGCTAGCGCCCTCAGGAACCGCTTGCGCTGACTTTCCACCATCGTATCGATATAGGGCGCAAGCAACCACGCCCCGCGACTCCCCCCGATTTTAGCGCCGGTTGCGGTCGCCATTGCCGTGATCATCATGGCCATCGTGTCCGGAATGACCGCAGCGACGGCAGAGGAGTCGGACTGGTTCTGTGCAAAGCGCGGCTCACCGCGCCCAACCAGGAACCAGCTGGATCCATGTTCGCCGCTCGACACCTTGTCCCTCAGACCTCCCCCTGGTCCAGCACTCGGTTCAATTGGTCCATCCCCGCCCCCGGGCGCGCCACCTTCACCGCCCGGCTCAACAAAAAGAATCTGACGCGGTTCGAAGCGGCCGAGTGCCGCGGCCGGATCGACGATGAAGTCACGGTAGAAGCCACTCTGCGCAGAGGCAGGGTCTTCAACGGCGGTCCTACCATAGGCGATCAGACGATCAGCCACATTCAACAGCGGCAACATGATCGTATCTACCTTGAGGGATTGTAGCAGCCGTTCGATGCCGTTCACATGATCGGCATGGACGTGCGACAGGCAGAGAATATCGAGCTTTTTGACGCTGTAAGTTTTGGCGACGGCTTCAAACTTATCGATTTCGCGCTCTCTCGCATCCGAATATTTAGCCATCGCGCCACAGTCATAGACATAGGAAAGCCGAAGATCGCCTTCCTCCAGAAGGAATGCCGAATGAAAGAAGCCCTGTCCGACCGGATTCTGTCGACGAAGATTGCTTAGCCCCAATTTCTGCATCCCTTCTACACTATCAAATTATGGCAATGATCCACGTCGTTCTGCCTTGTTTGCTGTCGGCAGATGCGGTCTTTCATTGGCCGAGAAGCGGTCTGACGGCAACTGCGTCCAAATGTCGTCGTTAACTTAGGGGTCGGACGATCTTTGAATCTCTCCATGTTGTCAGCGCGGCAGCGAGCCTCGCTTGTATTTGGCCTGGTTCTCTTTGTTCAGCCTGGCAGGTCCAGCTTGCGAGCAATTGCTCGTCGATCTCGTCCTCTTCGTGGATGTGCAGATAGCGGGTATTGGGGTCCTTCGAACCGACCGACAAAGGGGATCGAGTGCGGCGCCGCAAAAGAAGGCGAGCTTGATGTGCTTCGCGTAGCAATCGACCCGTAGAAAGGCGATCGCCGTTCATGTCCAACCACCGAAGCAAGGCGATGGATGAGCAAATAGGGCAGCGCTCGGCCCTGATCCGTGAGCTTTATGAATGGCAGACGCCGGATGAGATGCGGGACCGCGTGGATCGTCTCGCGCACATCCTAGGTAATGATTCTATGCAGAGGGTTGGAAAGCCCTTTCGAGAGGCTTGGGTTGCCAACCGATTTGCGCGGCGTGGAGGCTACGACGCCGTTCGCTTACTTCATGAGAACGACGTCGGAACAACGCCTGATTTCGCCGTTCGAGTGGGCCAGGAGCAACGTCGCTTTGAGACGACTGAGGCGGATGTTCCAGGGAGACGGCGCCAAGCCGAATTTCGAGATCCGTCCCAAGGAGGGGTCCAGCCAATGGTATTCACGTCCTTGACGGTCATGGTTGCCCACATACAGGCACTGGTCACGAAGAAGGCTGCAAAGCGCTACGACGACTGTGCTGGGCTTATCATACACATGAACCCGCCGATGTTCTCCTTCGAGCCTCGGTTTCGCACCGAGCAGTTTCTTGAAGCGACAGCACCAGCAGCCGCCTCCTTCCGCGAGGTTTGGCTCCTTCGCGATCTAGGAGTGCTCCTTTGGAAGGACGGTAAGCCAGCAGACAAAGTTCCGGATGATTTTTGAGTGCCCACTCTTCGCACGGCTGACAAGGGTTCTGCTATCCATCTGCTTTGGCGCAGCTCGTAGCGTGCCCACGATGTCCGCAAAGGATGCAATGTTGAATGTCAGGAACTAACTACAAGCAGCCGGTGCGCAGTTCGACTTAGTCGCAACGTGAGAGCCGCCATTAAGGTTAAGCCCTTTCAAGCGGAAAGTAGGGCCTTCAGCTTAGCACATTCCGCATCTAGCCAAGCGAAGATCGAAAGCGCTCGTTCGTTCGGGTCGCTCGGGAATGACGCAAAGTCGCGGAAAATAAAGAAATCGCTGTTGAGCCGCAGCCACCCTTCGCCCGGCACACCTAGGACCTGGCTTAGAGCATCATCCTTGCTGTTGGCGAGCTGAAGGAAGACTTTAGCCGAGGGCGAGACAGGATTGCCCGCCTGATCCTCGATGTCTTTCCGATACCAACCCTCGGCCAAATCCGGGAACCAGATGCCCGTTTCGACATAGGTATCCTCGTTGAATCGGGTCTCTGCCCGGAGGTAGCGGTGGCTGGCGAACGTGCCTTCGTCGCTATACGCATCTGCCCAGACAACACGCCCTGCGAAGGGTGCCAGTCCTCCTAATCTTTGCATCATTCCGTTAACGAGCTCGCGAAAGCTGTCGACTTTCTCGATGAACATTCTCACTCCAGCCAGATCCTTATAGTCGGGGTAGTCGTTGGCCATTCCATGTTTCTCCAGGTAACTAATATACGCTTTGACGAGCGCGCGGGCGTGCAGCGCTTCTCCTAAGTTGCTGGTCGCAGCATAAAGCATTCGGCCGACCTGCCCCCAAGTCGAACAATATCGACCCAAGCCACGATAAGCAGGGTGCTGGCTTTGGGGATCCGCAAAATCGGCCGGCACCGACGTTTGATGTGTGATGAAGATGAGCGCAGGTGTGAGGCCTTGGGTGCTGAAGCTTTGGCGCGACAGCCATTCCCCGTAGCGGTGCAGCTGAGTTTCTATCTGCCCTTCGTCATTTTCTACCTGATCAACTGAATGGCCGACCTTATTCTCGAATAACAGCCAAGGCTCTCCGCCCACCGAGATGAGCATATCCGGCCGCTGTCGGCCGCTGCCATCCTTGCCTCGCTCAATAGTCACTTGCGTGACGATCGAAAGCTCCTCTCTGGCTGCAAGTATGAGTTCTCGTGTTTGTCCCGTCAGCTGCGCGAGAACGGTAGCGATCTCTTGCTTCGGTAAAGCGCGCAGCACTGCTGCGAGACACTCGGTAAGCCAGTCCTCTTGGCTTTCCTTCTTTTCGCGCTGGCGATAGCGATACAATCCGCTGAACAACTCCGTCACGCACCATTTCCTTCGGTCGGCTAGGCCGGCAGTGGAAGTGCTGGGATCAGCCAACCGAGGAGCTCCGCGGTGTCGCTATCGCCGGTTAGCGTGATCGTCGTTTCTCCGCCTGGGTTTTGATCCACCTGCCCTTGTGGATGCCGACGGATCGCTTTTTGTCGCAGGGTGGATTTGGCGTCGAGGGCAGGTTTCCGCAGATAGAATAGCAGATGATGTGGATTTTTATGCCAGGCGAATAAGTATCGGCCGTCAAGGTCGTATACCTTCACACCCTCTATGAAGCCCGATGTGGCCTCCAAGGTGTAACCAATTTCCCTGAAGGATGCGGACAGGCGTTCGTGTGCACGCTTGATGCTTTCGTCCATTTCAACCTCTGCCCCAATTCGGCGCTCGAGCGAAGCGGTAACGTCGCCGCTCAATAGGATCAATGTCTGCGAGCGGTTGAACAACGACTCACGGTTAGCTCAGGCGGAATGCTGCATGCCGCCCCCCCCAACTCCCGCTTGCCCCCTCGCGCGCCTCCTCCTATATAGCCCCTGCCTTTCTCGACATCGTCAGACGTTGAGGCTGGTCCCGGGGACGGGGCCGGCGGCGGAAGGGCTTTATCTGTTGCTTTGCCCATTGGAGAGCGCACGCGAATGGCGGACATCGCCGCACTGACCGAGCTGATCGAGCCCGAGGCCAAGGCCGAGGGGCTCGAGCTCGTGCGCGTGAAGATGATGGGCGGAACCTCCGACCCGACCCTCCAGGTCATGGCCGAGCGGCCCGACACGCGCCAGCTCTCGCTCGACGATTGCTCGCGGCTTTCGCGGCGGCTGTCGGAGAAGCTCGACGCATTGGAGGCCGAGGGACGCGATCCGATCGACCATGCCTATCGGCTCGAGATCAGCTCGCCCGGAATCGACCGGCCGCTGACCCGCCTCAAGGATTATGACGACTGGAAGGGCCACGAGGCGCGCATCGTGCTCGCCGAGAAGCTCGACGGCCGAAAGATCTTCGCCGGGATCCTCGGCGGCATCGAGGGCGAGACGGTGCTTGTCGACGTGCCCGTGCAGGGCCCGTTCGGACTGCCCTTCGCCTCGATCCAGTCCGCAAAGCTCATCCTGACCGACAAGCTCATCCAGGCGACCGCTCCGCTCGAAGCGGACGGCGCCGATTCCATCCAGGTAGAAGGACGTTAAGACCATGGCCACTGCAGCCAGCAGCACGGGCGCCCCGGGCGCCGTTTCCGCCAACAAGGCCGAGCTGATCGCGATCGCCGACGCAGTCGCGCGCGAGAAACTGATCGACAAGGCGATCGTCATCGAGGCGATGGAGGATGCGATCCAGCGCGCCGCACGCGCCCGCTACGGCGCCGAGAACGATATCCGCGCCAAGCTCGATCCGGTCTCGGGAGACCTTCGCCTGTGGCGGGTCGTCGAGGTGGTCGAGGAAGTGGACGACCATTTCAAGCAGGTCAGCCTCAAGGACAGCGAGAAGCTCCAGCCCGGCGCCCAGCTCGGCGACTTCATCGTCGATCCGCTGCCGCCGATCGAGTTCGGCCGGATCGCCGCCCAGGCCGCCAAGCAGGTCATCTTCCAGAAGGTCCGCGACGCCGAGCGCGAGCGGCAGTTCGAGGAGTTCAAGGACCGCGCCGGCGAGATCATCACCGGCGTGGTGAAGCGTGTCGAGTTCGGCCACGTTGTCGTCGACCTGGGCCGGGCCGAGGGAGTCATCCGCCGCGACCAGCAGATCCCGCGCGAGGTCGTCCGGGTCGGCGACCGGGTGCGCTCGCTCATCCTCTCGGTCCGCCGCGAGAACAGGGGCCCGCAGATCTTCCTCAGCCGGGCGCACCCCGATTTCATGAAGAAATTGTTCGCGCAGGAAGTGCCCGAGATTTACGACGGAATCATCGAGATCAAGGCCGCCGCCCGCGATCCGGGAAGCCGCGCCAAGATCGGCGTGATCAGCCATGACAGCTCGATCGATCCGGTCGGCGCCTGCGTCGGAATGAAGGGCAGCCGGGTCCAGGCCGTCGTCCAGGAGATGCAGGGCGAGAAGATCGACATCATCCCCTGGTCCGAGGATCTCGCCACCTTCGTCGTCAATGCGCTCCAGCCCGCCACGGTCAGCCGCGTGGTGATCGACGAAGAAGAGAGCCGGATCGAGGTGGTGGTGCCCGACGACCAGCTTTCGCTCGCCATCGGCCGCCGCGGCCAAAACGTCCGGCTCGCCAGCCAACTGACCGGATCGGCTATCGACATCATGACCGACGCTGACGCCAGCGAGAAGCGCCAGCGCGAGTTCATCGAGCGCTCCGAGCTGTTCCAGAAGGAGCTCGACGTCGACGAGACTCTCGCCCAGCTTCTCGTCGCCGAGGGCTTCGGGGCGCTCGAGGAGGTCGCCTATGTCGAGGTCGAGGAGCTGAGCTCGATCGAGGGCTTCGACGAGGATCTCGCCGCCGAGCTCCAGAACCGCGCCCGCGAGGCTCTCCAGCGCCAGGAGGAGGCCGCCCGCGAGGAGCGCCGCGCCCTGGGCGTCGACGACGCTTTGGCCGATCTGCCCTATCTGACCGAGGCGATGCTGGTCACCCTCGGCAAGGCCGGGATCAGGACCCTCGACGATCTCGGCGACCTCGCCACCGACGAGCTCATTCAGAAGAAGAGGGTCGAGCCGCGCCGCCGCCCGGAGAGCATCCGCACCGAGGACAAGGCCGGGATCCTCGCCGATTACGGCCTCAACGAGGAGCAGGGCAACGAGGTCATCATGGCCGCCCGCGCCCACTGGTTCGAGGACGAGCCCAAGGACGGGGAGGACGCTGTTGCGGATACTACCCGATGAGAGCCTAGGCTTAACTTTTAGCGCAAGCCCCATATTCCCCTCCCTGTTCAGGGAGGGGCTAGGGGTGGGTGAGCAACGGCGGCGGCTCGATGCCGGCGGCGTTGCTTCCGCACGAACGCCCGAGGGATCCCCCGGATCAGGTCCAGGGTCGCCACCCAAACCCTCGCTAGAAAGGGAGGGGCTGGTATGAACACAGCCCCCACCCCAACCCCTCCCCTGAAGGGGAGGGGCGAGCATGTGGCCGAGCGCAAGTGCATCCTCTCGGGGCGGCATGACGAGCGGGACAGTTTGATTCGGCTCGCGCTCGGTCCCGACGGGAGCGTCGCTCCCGACGTCCGGGCGCGGGCGCCGGGGCGGGGGGCGTGGATCGGGGTCGACCGGGCGGCGCTCGAGGAGGCTCGGGCCAAGGGGAAATTGAAGGGCGCGCTCGCGCGGGCGTTCAAGACCTCCGAGCTGAATATACCCGACGATCTCGGCGAGCGGACCGAGGCCGCCCTGCGCCAGGCGGCGCTCGACCGGCTCGGGCTGGAGGCGCGCTCGGGGACCCTGATCACCGGCTCCGACAAGATCGAGGTGGCCGCCCGAAGGGGCGAGGTGGCGCTGCTTCTTCACGCCGCCGACGCGGGCGAGGACGGCAACCGCAAGCTCGACCAGGCGCTTCGAGTCGGCGAGGGCGGCGGCGAAGTTCTGGAATTACCGGTGGAAAGACCCATATTGTCGTTGGCGCTGGGGCGGCAAAATGTGGTACATATCGCACTGATCGACCGTGCCGCCGCGGCGCGCGTGAAACGCGTGCTCGACAGGTGGCGCGCTTTTATCGGACTTAGGGTCGAAACCTACCCTATTCGCGCACGTGATGGGGGCAGAGCGGGATGAGCCGCGAGGAAAGTGACTGGAGGCGTGGCAAAAGCCACGTCGCAAGGAGCTTGACGCTGCGGATCGCCCGCTATGTCCCCACCCCGAAGGGGCAAGGGGGTCTTGCGCGCATGGCGGCGTTGCTCGATTGCGGGATAGTATCTACTATCCCGCGCTCTCGCGCCTTGCCCTGCACGCAATCTCCCCTTGTCACGCGTGCGAATAGGGTAGGTTTCGACCCTCTTGCTGGGCTAGGCGCCGTAACGGCGGGCGCGCCGGATGCGACGGCTGTGGATGTGAACGAAGGATAATATGAGCGACACGACAGACAAGCCTACGCTGGGAGCGCGAGCGCCGCTTGGAATCAAGCGGACGATCGAGACCGGCAAGGTGAAGCAGAGCTTCAGCCATGGACGATCGAACACGGTCGTCGTCGAGGTCAAGAAGCGTCGCATTCTCGGCGGCCGTCCGGGCGAGGCCGAGGCCCCCAAGGTCGAGGCTCCGCCGCCGCCGCCGCCCGCGCCCGTCGCGAAGGCGCCCGAGCCGGCGCCCGCGCCCAAGCCCGCCGCGCGCCCGCTCGCCGACGCCGCGTCGCGCCGCGAGCTTCAGGAGAAACTGCTCCGCGAGGCCGAGGAGGCCCGGCAGATGGCGCTCGAGGAGGCCCGCCGCCGCGAGGACAGGCAGGCCCGCGAGGCCACCGATGAAGAGAAGCGCCGCGCCGAGGAGAATCGCAAGGCCGAGGAAGAGGCCCGCCAGCGCGCCGAGGAGGAGAAAGCCGAGGCCGAGCGCCGCGCCGCCGAGCCCGCCGCCGCGGATGCGCAGGCGCCAGCGCCGGCCGCCGCCGAGGAGGAAGAGGAGCGCAAGGGCCCGCATCGGCCCAAGCATCACGCCCCCGCCGCCAAGCGGCCCGAGCCGGCCCGGACCGCGCGGCCGCCGCGCGACGACCGCCGCCAGGGCAAGCTCACGGTCACCCGCGCCCTGGACGACGGCGACGGCGGCGCACGTGCCCGCTCGCTCGCCGCTCTGAAGCGCGCCCGCGAGAAGGAAAAGCGCGCCCACCAGCAGTCCGGCCCGTCGGCCAAGCAGGTCCGCGACGTCAACGTGCCCGAGACGATCACCGTCCAGGAGCTCGCCAACCGGATGGCCGAGCGCGGCGCCGACCTTGTGAAGGCGCTCTTCAAGATGGGCACGCCCGTCACCATCACCGAGACGATCGACCAGGATACCGCCGAGCTCCTCGTCGAGGAGTTCGGCCACCGGATCAACCGCGTCTCCGAATCCGACGTCGAGATCGGAGTCGGCGGCGAGGAGGATGCGCCCGAGACCCTGAAGGCGCGCCCGCCCGTGGTCACGATCATGGGCCATGTCGATCACGGCAAGACCAGCCTTCTCGACGCGATCAGGGGCGCCGACGTCGTCTCCGGAGAGGCCGGCGGGATCACCCAGCATATCGGCGCCTATCAGGTCAGCCTGCCCGACAAGTCGAAGGTCACCTTCCTCGACACGCCGGGCCACGAGGCCTTCACCGAGATGCGCGCGCGCGGCGCCAACGTCACCGACATCGTGATCCTGGTGGTCGCGGCCGACGACGGGCTGAAGCCGCAGACGATCGAGGCGATCAACCATACCAAGGCGGCAGGCGTGCCGATGATCGTCGCGATCAACAAGATCGACAAGCCCGGCGCCGATCCCAAGAAGGTCCGCGAGGAGCTTCTCCAGCACGAGATCATCGTCGAGGCGATGAGCGGCGACGTCCAGGACGTCGAGGTCTCGGCGCTCAAGAAGACGAATCTCGACAAGTTGCTCGAGGCGATCCAGCTCCAGTCGGAGCTTCTCGAGCTGAAGGCCAATCCCGACCGCCCGGCCGAAGCCACCGTGGTCGAGGCCAAGCTCGACAAGGGCCGGGGCCCGCTCGCGACCGTCCTCGTCCAGCGCGGAACCCTGAGGGTCGGCGACATCTTCGTGGCCGGCGCAGCGAGCGGCAAGGTCCGGGCGATGATCGACGACAAGGGCCGCCAGGTGAAGGAAGCCGGTCCGTCCCTGCCCGTCGAGGTGCTCGGGCTGTCGGCGGTCCCGTCGGCCGGCGATCCCTTCTCGGTCGTCGAGAACGAGGCCCGGGCACGCGAGGTCGCCGCCTATCGCCAGTCGGTGATCGACAGGAAGCGGACGACCAGCGCTCCGGTCAATCTCGAGGACATGTTCGCGGCCAAGACCGACAAGGCGATCGAATATCCGCTCGTCGTCAAGGGCGACGTGCAGGGCTCGGTCGAAGCGATCGTCGGGGCCCTGAACCGGATCTCGAACGACGACATCAAGGTCCGGGTGCTCCATTCGGGCGTGGGCGGGATCACCGAGAGCGACGTCACTTTGGCCGGCGCCTCGAACGCGCCGATCATCGGCTTCAACGTCCGCCCCAACGCCAAGGCGCGCGAGATCGCCGAGCGGCAGGGCGTCGAGCTCCAATATTATGACGTGATCTACCATTTGACCGACGCCGTCCGCGCCGCGATGGCGGGCGAGCTCGGGCCGCTCATGGTCGAGCATATCGTCGGCCGCGCCGAGATCCGCGAGGTCTTCTCGGCGGGCAAGCACGGCAAGGCGGCCGGCCTATTGGTCACCGAAGGCCTGATCCGAAAGGCCCTCAAGGCCCGCGTCACCCGCGACGACGTCATCATCTACAACGGCGCGATCGCCTCGCTCCGTCGCTTCAAGGACGATGTCGAGGAGGTCCGTTCGGGTCTCGAATGCGGAGTCACGCTGGAGAATACGACCGACATCAAGGCGGGCGATTTCCTCGAGACGTTCGAGGTCGAGGAGCGCGAGCGGACTCTTTGAGGGCGGTCCGGCCGAAAAGGCGGAAGTATCGGGTCCGGCGCAGACGCTGGCATGACGGTTTGGGCCAGACGGCGACCGATCGAGCGGCGACCGAGGTCGTGGGCGAGTTCGGGTGCTGTCTCGTCGAGGCGGTGGTTACAGCCAGCGTGCTTGCGGCGCTGATTGCCGTTCCGGCACATCTGCTGCTGGGTTAGGAGTCCTCGCGAAGTCATAACACAACCGTTCGGGCTGAGCTTGTCGAAGCCCTCCCTTTCTAAGGGAAGGTAAGAAGGAAAGCCCTTAGACAAGCTCAGGGCGAACGGTGTTTGGTATCGAGGCAACGGGGATTAGGATAATCGGATGCCAGACCTCGACCAGACTGGAAAAAAGCGCCCCAGCGTCTTCTCCCGCCAGCCCGCCCCGCCCGCGGCGGAGACCCTGGGCTGGGAGCTGATCGCCGAGGATCCCGGGGCCGGGACGATCGAGATCGCCGTCCATCCCGGCCAGGCTTTCCTCAACCCGCATGGCACCGTGCAGGGCGGCTTCGTCGCGGCGATGCTCGACGATACGATGGGCCCGGCCCTGGTCAGCATGACCGACGGCGCCTGCATCCCCTCCTCGCTCGATATGAACGTGAGCTTCCTCCGGCCGGTGAAGCCGGGGCGGGTAATCGGCAAGGGGCGGGTGGTGAAGCTCGGAAAGTCGCTGGCCTTTCTCGAGGCCGAATTGTTCGACGAGGCGGGCGAGCTTCTCGCACGGGCAACCTCGACCGCTCGAGTCATGAGGATCGAAGATGCACAACGATGAAAGCAGCGAAAGGCGCTCGGCCGGTTCGCTTCCGCTCGCCGATCATGAGCGGCTGCTGGACATTGCGGAGGCTGAGGCGGATGCCTTGGCGGCGGCCGACGCCGAGCGGCGGCGGCTGGAGGGAGAGGAGTATTTTCCTGCGGAGGTAGTGGACCGAATGCTCGCTGGCGAGAATACCTCCACCGACGACATCCTCCCGCTGGACTGAAGATGCGCAAGGTGGAAACCCCCGAAGGCCGCTCGGTCCGTCTGCTCCGCGTCGGCGAGCAGGTTCGCCATGCGCTCTCCGACATATTGATGCGCGGCGACGTCCATGACGAGACCCTGGCGAGCCATCTCGTCTCGGTCACCGAGGTGCGCATGTCGCCCGACCTGCGCCACGCCACCGCCTTCGTGATCCCGCTGCTCGGCGCCAATGCCCAAGGGGTGCTGAAGGCGCTGAGGACCAACACCGCTTATTTGCAGAGCGAGGTCGCGCGGCGGGTGAACACCAAATATGCCGCCAAGCTCAAATTCCTGCTCGACGAAAGCTTCGACGAAGGCAGCCATATCGACAAGCTGCTGCGCGCGCCGAAGGTGGCGCGGGATCTCGAGAAAGAGGAACGCGCGGGCGAGGAGAAGCGGTAGTCCGCTGTGCATGTGATAGTGCGGCCATGCGCTTGCTCGTCGCATTCTGCCTGATCACTTTCGGTCCGGCGACCGGGGCCGCGGCTCAGTCGCGCTCCGATGCGCGCGAGGTGTTGCGCTCAGTCATGGCCATCCAGGTCGATCTCCACCGGCGGGCCGAAGAGGAGCCGCCGCCGTGCGTCAGGCGAAAAGTCGCGGGTCCCAGCCCGGGCGGCATTCCAGAGGTTGTCGAAGAATGGGAACATCCACGGCCAAAGCCTCCGCGGCCGCCTTTGCCTCCCGGGACGCGAATCAGGACTATCGACTCCGACCAGGTCCGCTTTTCGCCCTTCTCGTCCTGGCGAAGGCCCGCCGCGGTCCATCGCGGATATTTCGAATATCACGAGGAGCTCACCGGGCCGGAAGGCAGGCAGATTGATGAAGCCGAGCGTGCGCTCCTGATGGCGCCGCTGCAGCGGCACCGCGTCAAACGCATCGATCCGGCTTGGCTGGCCGCGCCGCTCGCATTCTGCGCCGGCGACGATCAATGGCCCTATCTCGAAATATCGTCGCCAGTGTTCCACGGCGATTTCACATTTGTCTATTCCAGCTTTCAATGCGCGTTGTGCGGGCAAGGCGTGATCCTCGCTTTCAAACGCGCCGGTCCCCGCTGGCGGCTGATTGCCATCGCTCCGAAATGGGTGAGTTGATGATAGATGCTACGGGATTGGGCGCGTCGATGGCGGAAGGCGATCTGCGCCTAGAGCCGATCTCCGAGACCCACCGCGAAGACCTCAAGGCGGCCTGCGCCGAGGATTCCGACATTTGGCCGATCTACGCCATCTCCTACGATCCAGACCATTTCGACGCGAGCTTCGACGCCCTGCTGGACCGGCCGAACGGACGCGCTTTCGCGATCCTGCGCGGCGGCCGGCTGGTCGGGATGAGCTGCTATCTCGGCATCGAAGAGGCGCGTGGGGTGCTCGAGATCGGCAACACTTATTACGTGCCGGAGATGCGCGGCACGGGCCTCAACCGCCGGGTCAAGGATCTGATGATCGGGCGGGCGATCGATTGTGGGTTCCGCCGGATCGAGTTCCGGGTCGATTCGCGCAATGCGCGGTCGCAGGCGGCCATGGCCAAGCTCGGGGCGGTCAGGGAAGGGGTGATCCGGGCCGAGCGGATCACCTGGACCGGCCATGTCCGCGACACCGTGCTTTTCTCGATCCTGGCTGACGAGTGGAGATAGAGCGAACCCCGAATCCTCCCTGTTCAGCGTCGCGGCCTGGCTGATCCCGCTCGTCGCCGCGATCGTTCCGCACGAAATCTCGCACGGATGGGTCGTCAATGCGATCGGCGATCCGACCGCCAAGAGGCTCGGCCGGCTGAGTCCCGATCCGATCTGGCACGTCGGTCCGATCGGAACCGTCGCCTTGCCGCTCATCCTCATATTGTCCGGAGCGCCGAGGTCGTCGAGAGGATCGTGGTTCCGCCGGTGAGGGCGCTGATCGGGCTTCATACCGGGCTGGTCGGCCTTGGCTGAGCGTGGACGGCGCGGCCTGGCGCGAAGCCGTCAGGGGAACGTGGTCCGGGCCGGGCGCGCGTTGCCTGGACAGGCCATGTCCGCGACAGGGCATTTCCCGATACCCGCCGATCGACGGGAGCGCTAAGCGCCGGTTAATCGTTCGGACGTCAGGGATCGAAAAAAAAGAGGAGGCTCGCTGATGATCAGATCGACCACGATTGCCGCGCTTTCCCTGTTCGCGGCGTCGCCGGCTATCGCGGCCGCGCCTGATTCACCCGTGCCGTCAGGGCCCGAGGCCCGGATCCTGAACATTGCCGGCTTCCTCGAATGGGTCGCCGATGGCAGTCGCGGGGTCTACATCCGCAGCGACAGGGGAAAATGGTATTATGCCCGGACATTGAACGAATGTTCGCGGCTGCGGAGCGCCAACGGGCTGGGCTTTCTGAGCAAGACCGGAGACCTCGACAGGCACGATTCGTTGCGGGTCCAGGGCTGGCGTTGCCGCCTGACCAGCGTCGTCGAGTCGGGACCGCCGCCGAGCCTGCAAGGAAGCTGACGCTCCGGAAGGGGACTGCTTTCAAAGCCCGCGCGGCGCGCTGAGGGCCGCCTGCGCTCGCTCCTTGCCACGCGCCGAATCTCCCCTTGTCACGGGCTCGTCAGAAGGGAGTTTGGCCCCTAATGAGCGGCGGTGGCCAAGCTCTATTTCTATTATGCGGCGATGAATGCCGGCAAATCGACCCTGCTTCTCCAGGCCGATTTCAACTATCGCGAGCGCGGCATGGAGACCATGCTCTACACCGCCGCGCTTCACGACCGGGCGGGATACGGCGTGATCCATTCGCGCATCGACCTCAGCACCCAGGCAAACGTCTATGACGAGGAGACCGATCTCCGCGCCGAGGTCGAGGAGGAGCTGAAGAAGCGCCACCTCCACTGCGTCCTGATCGACGAGGCGCAGTCTTTGACCCGGAGGCAGGTGCGGCAGCTCGCCTCGATCTGCGACGATCTCTCGATCCCGGTCCTCGCTTATGGCTTGCGCACCGATTTCCAGGCCAATCTGTTCGAAGGCAGCAACGCCTTGCTCGCCCTCGCCGACACATTGGTCGAGCTGAAGGCGGTCTGCGAATGCGGCCGCAAGGCGACTATGAACCTGCGCATCGATCCCGAAGGGCGCGCGGTGGCGCATGGCGAGCAGACCGAGATCGGCGGCAACGACCGCTATGTCGCCTTGTGCCGGCGCCACTTCATGCAGCATTTCGAGGAAGCGGAGGCGCGGCAGCTCTCGCTCGGCCTGGACGGCGCGCCCGCCGGCAAAAGGTGAAAGGGTTCAAACTCCCGTGCGACACGGCCGTGACAAGGGGAGATTTGTTTCGTGGCAAGGCGCGAGCGCGACCGGATAGCGGTGTCTATCCGGCAAGCGA
>DATDAS010000027.1:0-65688 GCA_036525315.1 Allosphingosinicella sp. | reverse complement strand
ATCGCCGCAGCGTCGGGGCGGGCGGCCGCCCGCCCCGACGCACAATCGCTTCCAACCGGACAAAGATCACCACGTCCAGATACAAGGGGCCGACGGCCGGCAAAGCCCCACCACCATGCTTCGCATGGTCCCCCTCCCCATCGCCTTGCGGCGACAGGGAGGAAAACTCATTCAAACTCCAATATCACCGCGTCCACCGCCAGACTGTCCCCCGGCCTGGCCGTCACCGCCTTCACAATCCCGGCCTTCTCGGCCCGAAGCATGTTCTCCATCTTCATCGCCTCGACCACCGCGAGCGGCTGGCCGGCCTCGACCTTGTCGCCCTCCCCGACGTGAAGCGCGGTGAGCAGCCCGGGCATCGGGCAGATCAGATATTTGGACAGGTCCGGCGGCACCTTCTCGATCATGTGCCGGCTCAGCTCGGCGACATGGGCGGGGAGCACGTCGGCGACGTGCGAGGCGCCGCGAGTCGTCAGCCGCCATTGCCGGCCGCGGCGGGCTATTCGGACGATCCGGGCCCGGCCGTCGATCGACCCACGGAATCGGAGCTGGCCCGGCTGCCAGCGGCCGATCAGCTCGCTCGGCTGTTCGCCTCCGTCGACGAATGCGAGGCAGCCGCCGTCGAACCGGCTGAACCGCACCCTGTGCTCGGCTCCCGCGAGCCGGACGATCCTGTCCTCGGGCGGCGCCACCTCGCTGCTCAGCTGGCCGCTGATCGCGCAGGCGCGCGAATCCGTCTCCATCGCCGCCAGCCCGGCGACGATCGCGAGGTCGCGGACCAGGCAGTCGTCCGCCGGAGCGCCCTGGAAGCCCTCGGGATATTCCTCGGCGATGAAGCCGGTGGTCAGCCGCCCTTCGCGGAAGCGCGGATGCTGCATCAGCGCCGACAGGAAATCGACATTGTGCCCGATCCCGTCGATCACGAAGGAATCGAGCGCCTCGATCTGCCGGTCGATCGCCCCCTCCCGGGTCGGGGCCCAGGTGATCAGCTTGGCGATCATCGGATCGTAGAACATCGATACCTCGCCGCCCTCCACGACCCCGTCGTCCACGCGCACAATCCCCTCCCCTTCAGGGGAGGGGGAAGGGGTGGGGGTGGTCGGGTCAGTCCCTTTTCCTTTCCGCTCATCCTGAACAGCCGGTGAGCTTGTCGAACCGGCGTATCGAAGGACTTCCGCCGGAGGCCGATACCGCACCAGCCGCCCGGTCGAAGGCAGGAACCCGCGATACGGATCCTCGGCATAAACCCTGTTCTCGACCGCCCAGCCGTTCAGCCGCACATCCTTCTGCTCGAAAGGCAAAGGCTCGCCCGCCGCCACCCGGATCATCAGCTCGACCAGGTCCAGCCCGGTCACCATCTCGGTCACCGGATGCTCGACCTGGAGCCTCGTGTTCATCTCGAGGAAGTAGAAGCTCCGGTCGGCGCCCGCGATGAACTCGACCGTCCCCGCGCTGTAATATCCGACCGCTTTGGCGAGTGCGACGGCCTGCTCGCCCATCGCCATGCGCATCTCGCGGGTGACGAAGGGGGAGGGTGCCTCCTCGACCACCTTCTGGTGGCGCCGCTGGACCGAGCATTCGCGTTCGCCGAGATAGACGAGATTGCCCTTCTGGTCGCCGATCAGCTGGATCTCGATATGGCGCGGATCCTCGACGAACTTCTCGATGAACACCCGGTCGTCCCCGAAGCTGGCCTTGCCCTCGCGCCGGACGCTGTCGAACGTCTCGCGCAATTCCTTCTCGCTCCAGGCGAGCCGCATCCCCTTGCCCCCGCCACCGGCCGAGGCCTTGATCATCACCGGATAGCCGATTCCCCCGGCGATCTCGGCGGCATGCTCGGTGTCCCTGATCTCGCCGATATGGCCCGGGACGACGCTGACGCCCGCTATCTGCGCGAGCTTTTTCGATTCGATCTTGTCGCCCATCGCCGCGATGGCGTTCGGGGGCGGCCCGATGAAGACGATCTTCTCGGCGGCCAGCGCCCGCGCAAAGCTCTCCCGCTCGGAAAGGAAGCCATAGCCCGGATGCACCGCCTCCGCTCCGGTCGCCTCGCAGGCCTCGATGATCAGGTCCGCATCGAGATAGGATTCCGCCGCCGGCGGCGGCCCCAGCCGCACCTTCTCGTCGGCCATCATCACATGCGGCGCCCGAGCGTCCGCGTCCGAATAGACCGCGACGGTCGCGATCCCCATTCGCTTCGCGGTGCGCATGACCCGGCAGGCAATCTCGCCCCGGTTGGCGATCAGGATCTTGGAGAACATCTACCTCGCCCCGTCATTCCCGCGAAGGCGGGAATCCAGACCGGGCTGGGTGGCGCTCAAAGCGATTGGAAAATCAGAAGCAGCTGGATCCCCGCTTTCGCGGGGATGACGGAAAGGCTGGGACAAGCGGCTCACTGCGCTTCCTCGATCGGCGGCATGTTGTGGGCCGCAACAAGGCCGCCGGCAGGCCCTGTCCCCGTCATCCAAGGCTCTTCCACGACATCATCAGGAAGCCGCCGGCGCCCAGTCCGAGGAATGCGGTCGCTATCTTGACCTGGAGCCGGGGATTGCCGCGCCCTTTTTTCGGACCCGTTTTTCCGTCGACGATGCTGTTCGCGGCGTTCACGGCGAAGGCGCCGGCGAGGGCGACGCAGACGAGCACGAAAGCGATCAGCCCTTTCTTTACGATCTTGTCGTCAGCCGTCTGGGTGAGCGTCAGGACGCCGCCCAGGGCGAGCAGAGCCAAGGTCGTCACGAACTTGGCGAAGTCGTAGAGAAGCGCCTCGCCGAAATGGTCCGTGTCCGCCATCGCCTTCGGATCGACGTGGCTTTCGTCGTCATTCATTCGGCTGCCTCCTCATAGTCTCGCGCCAGATGACCCCGCCGACCACAACTTCGATGTCGCCCCTGTTGGCAATCAGGATCTTGGAGAGCATCAGGCCTTTGTACCCCCACGCGGGCCGGGATCCATACCGACCCGCGCGCCGGACCCCGGCCTTCGCCGGGGAGCAGGGGAATTTCATTTCCCGCTCTCCTGGGGCCATAACTGGGCGGTCAATATCACGTCGACATTTGCAGGATCGGAGCGGTCGATTGAGACTCGAACGAACCTCTTTCTCCCCGCGATGATCCAGTCCGAATGCGGAGCCCCGGGATTGCCCTCGATGAAGGCGAATTCGGCCATGCCGGCGACGGGATCCAGCAGTGCATCGTCCTGGCCGAGCCGCGCGATGTTCGCGCTGACGCCACACAGGGCAGGCGACTGCGGACCGTTCCCCACGGATCTGCTGAAGACCCTGAGGCCGTCGCGCTCCCATGCGCCGGTTTCATTCCAGGTCGGCCGGACAGAAACCGAATGGAAGCCGGCGGCGACGGCGGCGGGTTCGAGCGCAGCGGGGTCGTAGCCGGCCAGGCAGAATGCGCGAAACGCTTCCAGGAGCGCCGGCTGCGGCGTCTGCTTCGGAGCCTCTTCCCCGACCGCCGGCGGCGCGGCCAGCAACAGCAACGCGAGGATCACTCCGCAGCCTCCTCGAGCGGCGGCATGTTGTGGCCGAGCAGCTTGAGCACTTCCCCGGCAGCCTCGACCAGGTTGGTGCCCGGCCCGAAGATGGCCTGAACGCCGGCCTCGCGAAGCATGTCGTAATCCTGGGCGGGGATGACCCCGCCGACCACCACCTTGATGTCCGGCCGGCCGAGGTCGCGGAGATGGCCGATCAGCTCCGGCACCAGGGTCTTATGCCCGGCGGCGAGGCTCGAGGCGCCGACCATGTCGACTTGCCTCTCGACCGCCAGCCGAGCGCTCTCCTCGGGCGTCTGGAAGAGGGGGCCCGGAACCACCTCGAAGCCGAGATCGGCGAAGGCCGAGGCGACGAGGTTGGCGCCGCGGTCGTGCCCGTCCTGGCCCATCTTGGCGACGAGCAGGCGCGGCTTGCGTCCGAGCCGCCGGCCGATCGCCTCGACGCCCTGCTCCGCCTGCGCCCAGCGCGCATCGCCCTCATAGGCGCCGCCATAGATGCCGCTCACCGGCACCGGGACCGTATCGTAGCGGCCGAACGCATCCTCGAGCGCAAGGCTGATCTCGCCCAATGTCGCCCGCGCCCGCGCCGCTTCGACCGAGAGCTGGAGCAAATTGGCGTCGCCTTTGGCGCCCTCGCGAAGAGCGTCGAGTGCCGCTCGGGTTGCTGCTTCGTCGCGGCCGGCGCGGACCTTCTCGATCCGCGAGACCTGGCCGGCTCGCACTTTGGCATTGTCGACCTCGAGTATGTCGTGCTGCGCCTCTCCCCCGAGCCGGTAGCGATTGACGCCGACGATCACGTCCTCGCCCCGGTCGACCCGGGCGGCGCGCGCCGCCGCCGCTTCCTCGATCCGCCGCTTGGGCATGCCCTCGGCCACCGCGGCGGTCATTCCGCCCAAAGCCTCGACTTCCTCGATCAATGCCCAGGCCTTGTCGCCGATCTCTTTGGTCAGCGATTCCACGAACCAGGACCCGCCGAGCGGATCGGCGACATGGGTGATCCCGCTCTCCTCCGCCAGGATGAGCTGGGTGTTGCGTGCGATCCGGGCGCTGGTGTCGGTCGGAAGCGCGATCGCCTCGTCGAAGCTGTTGGTGTGGAGCGACTGCGTTCCGCCGAGCACGGCCGCCATCGCCTCGATCGTGGTCCGGACGACATTGTTGTACGGGTCCTGCTCGGTCAGGCTGACGCCCGACGTCTGGCAGTGCGTCCGCAACATCAAAGATCTCGGGCTGGTCGCGCCGAACCCGCTCATGATCCGGTGCCAGAGGGTCCGAGCGGCGCGAAGCTTCGCGACCTCCATGAAGAAGTTCATGCCGATGCCGAAGAAGAAGGAAAGGCGCGGCGCGAAGGCGTCGACCTCGAGTCCTTTGGCCCTGGCGGCGCGGACATATTCCATTCCGTCGGCGAGGGTGAAGGCGAGCTCCTGGACCGCCGTCGCGCCCGCCTCGAGCATATGATAGCCGCTGATCGAGATCGAGTTGAATCGCGGCATGTTCGCGCTGGTGTAGGCGATGATGTCGGCGACGATTCGCATCGATGGCGCCGGCGGATAGATATAGGTGTTTCGGACCGCGAACTCTTTGAGGATGTCGTTCTGGATCGTGCCCGAAAGCTGGTCCTGGCGGACTCCCTGCTCCTCGGCGGCGACGATGAAGAAGGCGAGCACCGGGAGCACCGCGCCATTCATCGTCATGGACACCGACATGGTGTCGAGCGGGATCCCGTCGAAGAGGATCTTCATGTCGTCGAGCGTGTCGATCGCGACTCCGGCCTTGCCGACGTCGCCGGTCACGCGCGGATGGTCGCTGTCGTAGCCGCGATGGGTGGCGAGGTCGAAGGCGACCGACAGGCCCTTCTGCCCCGCCGCCAAATTGCGCCGGTAGAAGGCGTTCGAATCCTCGGCCGTGGAGAAGCCGGCATATTGGCGGATCGTCCAGGGCTTGCCGGTATACATGCTGGCATAGGGCCCGCGGGTGAACGGCGCGAAGCCGGGCAGGCCGGGATCGATCCCCTCCATATCCTCTGGGGTGTAGAGCGGCTTCACCTCGATCCCCTCGGGCGTGTGCCAGCCGATGTCCTTGCCCTTCACCTCCTTCGAGGCGGCGGCCTGCCATTCGGCGAGGGTGGGTTTCTTGTCGGTCACTTGATCAATGAGTCCAGTTGGTCGTGTTCGCGCAATATCGCAATCAACGCCTCAGCATTTCCCTTGGCATCATTCAACGGGTCGTGATCGTGGTCGGTCCTGCGAAGCTTCTTCCACCCCTGGGTGTTGCGGACACTCCGCTTGAGGCCCGCATAGAGATCGCCGATCCGTCGTGCCGAGAACCCGAACGGATTTCGCATCCCGGCGACTGCGAAACCGTGATTGATCCACTGCCAATCGAACGCCGGATTGTCTGACCAAAAGACCGGCCGGTCCTTGGTCAGCTCTCCAAGCCAGGCCGCGAAGTCGAGCATGGCTTCCGCCAGGCTAATCTCGGCGCTCTCGACATGCTCTTCGCGCGACAGCCTGATCGCGGCGTAGGCGCCGGGGTCGAAGGAGTCCGAATAGGGCTCGATGACACGCGATCGATAGCCGCGCTCGAGCGAGGGCTCGATCACGAATGCGCCGAAATTGATCATGCTGCCGAAACCAGGGCAGGGCCCCGAAGCTTCGCAGTCGATCACTATATGCGTGGGCACCTTCTTACCTATCGTTCAATGATCCGCCGGCGGAGTTTCCATCAGCTCGACCAACACCCCGCCCATATCCTTCGGATGGACGAAGATCACGAGCGTTCCATGAGCCCCGATCCGCGGCTCGCCGAGCACCTTGGCCCCCTTGGCCTCCATCTCGGCCTTGGCCTCGTATATGTCCGGCACCTCGAAGCAGAGATGATGCTGCCCGCCCGCCGGGTTCTTCGCGAGGAAGCCGTGAAGCGGGCTGGCCTCACCGAGCGGCTCGATCAGCTCGATCTGGCTGTTCGGGGTGTCGACGAAGCAGACCCGGACGCCCTGCGGCGGCAGGTCGAACGGCTCGTGGATCTTCGTCGCTCCGAGCATGTCGCGATAGAGCGCGACGCTCTTCTCGATCGACGGGGTCGCGACTCCGACATGGTTGAGACGGCCGAGATTCATTTCGAAACGCTCCTGGCATATGCTTTCAGCAGCCGCGCCTGCGGCAGCGCGTGCTCCCGCCCAAGCTGTGCCATCGGATCGGGCAGCTCGCCATCGGGATCGACCCAGATCAAGGCGTCGATCTCGCCCCAGGGCCTTGGCTCGCCGTCGAGCGAGACTGCGAACAGCTCGGCTTCCACCGTAAAGCCAGGCTCGTTGGCGGCCGGGGCGCGGAAGGTGCCGAGCGGCCGGCAGCCGGCGCGGTCGAGCCCGCAGTCCAGCTCCTCGCCCACCTCCCGCTCCAGCGCGTCCAGGGCCGATTCCCCCGCGCCCGGCTTCCCGCCCGGTAGCATGAAGGCGCCGGTCCCGCGCTTGCGGACCATCAGCATCTCGCCCCGCGCGTTCATCGCGATCGCGGCGACGATCCGAATGAGCGTTTCGTCGCCGCTCACAGCCTCGCCCGGAGCCCCAGGCCCAGCAGAAGATCCGCGGCGATCAATGCGACCAGCACCAGGCTGAGGATATGCAGGACGAGCATGAAGCGGAACCGACCGGGCTGGTCCTCGCGCTCGATATAGGTGCGGTAGACCGGAAGCCGCCCGTCGCGAAGCCCGCGCCGGATGCGCATCGCGATGAGGGCGACCAATGCCAGCCCGATCACGCCGACGAGCAGGTCGGACCCCTCAGCCACGTCGTCTGTCCGCATGGGCAATATCTCCGTCAGGCCTCCAATCCGTGCCCGCTTGAGAGCGAACGGAGACTATGAGCCTGTCATATACCGTGTTCATGAACTGCCTGGCGTCGACGTCGTCGGCAAAGTCCTCATTCATGCCAAAGCCGTCGGTCAGAAAACCCGGCGCGTCACGCTTCCAACCATGAGTCGCGTTCCAGCTCCACCATTCCCGGGCTGCCGCCTGCCGCAATTCCAGCGAGCAGCCGTCGAGAGCCTGCTTGAAAGCCATTTCGGCCGAAGGCGATCTCCCGTCACGATATCCCTGCAGAAGGCGCTGAAGATTTGGCCATCGCTGGGTCGCTTCCAGGCGTCGCTCTCGAGTTGGCCGACTCACAACGGGATATTGTCGTGCTTCTTCCAGGGATTTTCGAGCTGCTTGTTCCTGAGCTTGCGTAACCCGAGCGCGATCCGCCGTCGGGTCGAGTGGGGCATGATCACCTCGTCGATGAAGCCCTTGCTCGCCGCCACGAACGGATTGGCGAATTGGGCTTCATATTCGGCGGTGCGGGCGGCGATCTTGTCGGGGTCGCCTAAGTCCTTTCGGAAGATGATCTCGACCGCGCCCTTGGCGCCCATCACCGCGATTTCGGCCGACGGCCAGGCATAATTGAGGTCGCCGCGCAGATGCTTGGACGCCATCACGTCATAGGCCCCGCCATAGGCCTTGCGCGTGATCACCGTGATCTTGGGAACCGTCGCCTCCGCATAGGCGAAGAGCAATTTCGCGCCGTTCTTGATGATGCCTTCATGCTCCTGGGCAACTCCGGGGAGAAAGCCGGGCACGTCGACGAAGGTCAGGATCGGTATCTCGAACGCGTCGCAGAAGCGGACGAACCGCGCTGCTTTCTTGGACGATTTGATGTCGAGCACGCCGGCGAGAACCATCGGCTGGTTGGCGACGATGCCGACCGTTCGCCCCTCGATCCGGCCGAACCCGGTGATGATGTTGGCGGCGTGGGCCGGCTGGATCTCGAAGAAGTCGCCTTCGTCGACCACTTTCTGGATCAGCTCGTGCATGTCATAGGGCCTGGCGGCGCTGTCCGGGATCAATGTGTCGAGGCTGTCCTCGCGCCGGTCCCACGGATCGCTGCACGGCCGCTCGGGCAGATCGTGGCGGTTGGACAGCGGCAGGAAATCGAAGAAGTCGCGAGTCGCGAGCAAGGCGTCGATGTCGTTCTCGAACGCGACGTCTGCGACTCCCGACTTGGTCGTATGGGTTATCGCCCCGCCAAGCTCCTCCTGGGTCACCACCTCGTTGGTCACGGTCTTCACCACGTCGGGGCCGGTCACGAACATGTAGGAGCTGTCCTTCACCATGAAGATGAAGTCCGTCATCGCCGGCGAATAGACCGCGCCGCCCGCGCACGGCCCCATGATCAGGCTGACCTGCGGGATGACGCCCGAGGCGAGAACGTTGCGCTGGAACACCTCGGCATAGCCGCCAAGGCTCGCGACGCCTTCCTGGATTCGCGCGCCGCCGCTGTCGTTCAGCCCGATCACCGGTGCTCCGACCTTCATCGCCATGTCCATGATCTTGCAGATCTTCTGGGCGTGGCGCTCGGAAAGCGAGCCGCCGAACACGGTGAAATCCTGGGCGAAGACGTAGACGAGCCGGCCGTTGATCGTTCCCGATCCGGTGACGACTCCGTCGCCCGGCACCTTCTGCTCGGCCATTCCGAAATCGGTGCAATTGTGCTCGACGAACATGTCATATTCTTCGAAGCTGCCGGGATCGAGCAGGACGGAGAGACGCTCGCGGGCGGTCAGCCGGCCCTTGGCATGCTGGGCTTCGATCCTCTTCTCGCCGCCGCCGAGCCGCGCCTGCGCGCGCTTCTCCTCGAGCTCTTCGATCGTAGTCGCCATGATTTCGCCGACCCTCTCCTGGCCCCGGCGCCCCTTATTGCCGAGCTTGGGGCAAAGGCAATCAGGAGCTGTGCTTTACCAGGGACAGGGCGCCGCCGACGATCACAAGTGCGCCGCCCGAGATACGCTCGCGCCACACCGCGCGGGCGCCCGAGGCGAGCAGGCTTCGTCCCCGCGTCGCCGCCGCGGCATAGGCGGACAGGACGATGATGTCGGCGGCGATCCCGGTCGCTGCGAGGATTGCGAACTGCACCCACAGATTGTCGGCCTGGAAATCGACGAACTGCGGGAAGAGCGCGCCCCAGAACAAGACCGACTTCGGATTGGCGAGCTGGTTCAGCAGGCCGAGGGTGAACGGGTGGCGCCAGGCCGGAACCTTCTCTTGCTCTTCGGCCGGCTCGAGCGCTCGCCGGGCATTGCGGATGGTTCGGATGCCGAGGAAGATGAGGTACGCCGCGCCGGCATATTTGACGATCATGAAGGCGGTTTCGGACGCCATCAATATCGCTCCGAGCCCGGCCGCGGAGACGATGAAGTAGACGAGGTTGCCGAGCTGCGTTCCGAGCACCACCGCGAAGCCGGCGCCGAAGCCGCGCGCGATGGCCTGGCTGCCGGTCAGAAGCACCGCCGGCCCCGGAGTGATCGCGAACAGGAAGCAGAGGAAGACGTAGGCAAGCCAGAGTTCGAGAGTCATTCGCCGCCCTCATTCGGCACGCCCGAGCGAAAGGATTCGACGCCGTCGCAGATGAAGCCGATCGCCACGTGCCTGGGCATCCAGCTCGCATCCTCGCCGGTGCCGTAATCGCGCTCGATCCCCCATTCATCGCAGAACCAGGGGCGTTCGCTCGGCCCGACGCAGAGTTGCCAGGCGGCGTGACGCGCCCGGAAATAAAAGGCCTTCGAGTCGAAATACCCCTCGGCCTGGATCGGGCAATTGCCGCCGAGCGTGTCGATCCGGATTCCGAGCGCCTTCGCGCGCGCCATCGCTCTCCATTCCTCCGCTTTGTCGACCCGGTCTCCGCTTGTGGTCATCGACCGTGGAAGCGCGGCTTCTGCTTCTGGAGGAAGGACATGACCGCCGAACGAAAATCCTGGGTTCGGCCGGCGTCGCGCTGGGCACTGCGCTCGGCGGCGAGAGCCTCGCTGAGCGAAAGCGACTGGGACTCCCGCGCAAGCCTTCGGATCAGGCCGAGGGCCACTGTCGGCCCCTGCGCCAGCCGGGTCGCCAACGCCACGGCTTCGGACTGAATCACCTCATTCTCCACCACCCGCGAGATCAGACCCCATTCGAGCGCCTGGCTCGCCGGGATCCGCTCGCCGAGCATCATCATCTCCATCGCCCGCGCCCGTCCGGCGAGGCGCGGCAAAAGCCAGGTGGCGCCCGCATCGGGGATCAGCCCGATATTGACGAAGGCCTGGAGGAAATAAGCCGATCGCGCGGCGATCACGATATCGGCCGCAAGCGCGAGCGAGCAGCCCGCGCCCGCGGCCGGGCCGTTCACCGCGGCGACGACCGGGATCGGAAGCGCGAACAAAGCCTCGATGAGCGGATTGAAATGCTTCTCCAGCGCTGCCCCGGCATCGTCGGGGAGGCCGCCGCCCGAGGCGAGATCGGCGCCGCTCGAAAATCCGCGGCCCTCGCCGGTGATCAGAAGACAGCGCGCGCCCGACGAGCCAGCCTCCTCGACCGCTGCGCGAAGTTCGTCGACCGTGGCGCCGTTGAGCGCGTTGAGCGACTGCGGCCGCGCCATGGTGATAGTCGCGACCGCGGCGGGGCTCTGCTCGAGCCGGATATTTTCGTAGGCCATGCGCGCTCCCCGTTGTGCCAGCTTAAGCACAGAGCGGCCCGCGGGTAAAAGCGGGAAGGGCGCTTTGTTGACAAGCCGAGCCGCGCCGCTCAACCTGCGAGGCAGGCAGGGGGATGAAAACGGCCATGATCCAGAAGCTTAGGCGGCTCGCGCTGCTGATGATCCTCGGCGCGGCGAGCGCCGCGGTCGCGGCCGACAATCCGGGGATCGGCAGGCCGGCCCGGCCGTTCACGATCACCACCTTCGCCAAGCAGAAGGTGAAGCTCGCCGATCTGAGGGGCAAGGTCGTCGTGATCAACTATTGGGCGACCTGGTGCGCGCCCTGCAAGGAGGAGATGCCGATGATGGATGCGGTCCACCGCCGCTTCCATGACCGCGGCCTCGAAATCTATGCGGTCACGACCGAGGACTCGGTGCCGCCGTTCCAGCTCCGCCGGGTCGCTTCGGTCCTCTCATTCCCACTCGCGACCAAATTGTCCGGCTCGGGCTATGGAACGCTCGGCGGCGTTCCGACCTCCTACGTGATCGATCGCGCCGGCAACCTGCGCTACGCCAAATCGGGCTCCTTCACCGCCCGCTCGTTCCAGGAAGTCGTCTTGCCGCTCCTTCGCGAGCCCCCGCCGGGCGGCTGAGGCAGACCTTCAATCCTCGTGGATGGGCTCCAGCGGCGCGTGGAGCCGCATCCGGCCGACCCGGCGCGTGTCGCTCTCGGTGATCTCGAGGCGCCAGCCGCTTGGATGCTCGACCACTTCGCCCGCCTTCGGCACATGGCCGGCAAGCAGGACGGCAAGCCCGCCCAGAGTGTCGACGTCGCCGTCGACCGTCGCGAGCCTGGCGTCGATCTTCTCGGCCACTTCCTCGAGCTCGGCGCGGGCGTCGGCGTCCCACAGGCCTTCCTCGACGGCGACCAGGGTGAACGGCGCCTCCTCGTCATGCTCGTCCTCGATCTCGCCGACGATCTCCTCGACCACGTCCTCGATCGTCACCAGCCCCTCCGTCCCGCCAAACTCGTCGACGACGATGGCGAGATGGACGCGCTGGGCGCGCATCCGGGCAAGCAGGTCGAGAACGCCCATCGACTCGGGGACGAACAAAGGCGTGCGCATCAGGCTCGTGATGTCGTCGGGAATATCGCCGCCCGTCACCTGGAGCGTGAAGACGTCCTTGATATGGACCATCCCGATCACCTCATCGAGGCTCTCGCGATAGACCGGAAGTCGGCTGTGCCCGGCCTCGGCGAACGCCGCGACGAGGCCCTCGAAAGTAATCGATGCCGGAACCGCGATGATGTCGCCGCGGGTGACCGCGATGTCGGCAACCTCGCTTTCGCCGAAATGGAGCAGGTTGCGGAGCATCTGCCGCTCGATCGGCGAGAGGTCGCCGACCATGGGCTTCTCGCCCTCATGGCTTTCGATCACCTCCTCGATTTGGTTGCGGAGGGTCGCTTCGCTGTCCTCGCCGAACAGCAGGGTCCGAAGGACCCGCCAGAAGCTTCGGCCGTTGGATTCCCCGGCTTCGTCCAGATCGTCGGCCACTAGGATCCAACCTCGCTCAGATAGGGGTCGGCGATTCCGATTGAGTCCAGGGCCTGCCGCTCGAGCCTCTCCATCGCCTCGGCATCCTCTTCGCCAGTCTCATGGTCGTAGCCGAGCAGATGGAGCGTGCCGTGGACGATGAGGTGGGCTGCATGATCCTCCACGGATACGCCTTTGTCGCGCGCCTCGGAGGCGCAGACGCCGTGGGCGAGCACCACGTCGCCGAGCAGAACCTCGGCGCCGTCCGCTTTCGCGAGCGGGCCGAGAAGGCCGGAGTCGAGCATCGGGAAGGAGAGGACGTTCGTCGGCTTGTCCTTGGCCCGGAACGAGCCGTTCAGGGAACGCACTTCCTCATCGCCTGTGAACTTGACGGAGACCTCCACGGCGATCGCGCTTTCGGTGAGCGCCGAATGGCGGCTGGCCGCGATCGCGGCCTGGACGGACCGTTCGGCAATCGCGGCCCAGGGGCTGCTACTGTCCCATTCTCCCGAGCTGTCCGATTCGACCCGGATCATTCGATCGGCCCTTCATAGGCTTCGACGATCTTGCCGACGAGCGGATGGCGGACGACGTCGCCCGCGCCGAACCGGACGGTGGCGATCTTCGCTATGCCCTCGAGCTTGGACACGGCGTCGGCCAGGCCGGACTTGCCGTGCTCGGGCAGGTCGACCTGCTTGGGATCGCCGCACACCACCATCCGGCTCCGCATTCCGAAGCGGGTGAGGAACATCTTCATCTGCTGCGGCGTGGTGTTCTGGGCTTCGTCCAGGATGATGAAGGCGTCGGACAGGGTTCGGCCGCGCATGAAGGCGATCGGCGCGATCTCGATCTCGCCAGACGCGATCCGCCGCTCGACCTGCTCGGTCGGAAGCATGTCGTAGAGCGCGTCGTAGAGCGGCCGGAGATAGGGATCGACCTTCTCCTTCATGTCGCCGGGAAGGAAGCCGAGCCTCTCGCCCGCCTCGACCGCCGGCCTCGACAGGATCAGCCGGTCGACCGACCCGCCGATCAATTGCTGAACCGCCTGGGCGACGGCCAGATAGGTCTTGCCGGTGCCGGCCGGTCCGAGCGCGAAGATGATCTCGTCGCGGGCAAGCGCCTCCATGTAGGTGACCTGCGTCTTGGAGCGCGGAACGATCGTCTTGCGCCGGGTCCGGATCATGATCTTGGGCGGCTCGGAGACGTCGTTCGAGACGATTCCCTCCAGGGTCGGCTGGCCCGACATGGCGATCACGCCGTCCACGGCCCCGGCGTCGATGTCCTGGCCCTGGTCGAGCCGGTTGTAGAGGCCGGTCAGGACGTCGCGGGCGCGCGCTGCGGCCTCGGGCTCGCCCTCGATCTGCACCCGTGTACCGCGCGCCGCGATATAGACTCCGAGCCTGTCCTCGATCGCGACCAGATTGCGGTCGAACTCGCCGAACAGGGGGCCGAGCAGATGCGGCTGGTCGAACTCGATCTCGAGCCGCGCGCGGGGCGCGGTCTCGGCTGCTTTCTTCTGGGCCATCAGGCAGCCTTTTCCGTCATCCCGGCGAAGGCCGGGATCTCGTGACCAATAGTCGCGGCGGGTCTCGCCGAGATCCCGGCCTCCGCCGGGATGACGGGCAATGCGGCGAGGCTGTTCGGCCCGGCCGAGACGATCTCGACCTCGATCAGATCGCCGATCGACGCATCGGTTTCGAGATGGACCGACTGAAGCCAGGGCGACTTGCCGACCAATTGGCCCGGCCTCCTGCCCTGCCGCTCGAGCAGAACTTCGGTCCGCCGCCCGACCGTGGCGGCGTTGAAGGCCAGTTGCTGGGCGTTGAGCAGGGCCTGCAGCCGCTGCAGCCTCTCGTCCATGATCTCGGCGGGCACCTGTTCCTCCATCGCGGCTGCGGGCGTTCCGGGCCGCGCGGAATATTTGAACGAGTAAGCCTGCGCGTAGTTCACCGTCTCGACGATTTGCAGGGTCGCCTCGAAATCCGCCTCGGTCTCGCCTGGGAAGCCCACGATGAAATCGCCGGATATCGCGATGTCCGGCCGGGCGGAGCGGACTCGCTCGATCATCGCCAGATAGGAGGCGATGTCGTGGCTGCGGTTCATCGCTTTCAGCACCCGGTCGCTGCCCGACTGGACCGGCAGATGGAGGAAGGGCATCAGCTTGCCGACCTCGGCATGGGCGCGGATCAGGCCCTCCTTCATGTCGACCGGATGGCTGGTCGTGTAGCGGATCCGCTCGAGCCCCGGCAAAGCGTCGAGCGCGCGGATCAGCCCGTCCAGCCCCCGAGTCCGCCCTTCATCGTCCTCGCCCGCCCAGGCGTTGACGTTCTGGCCGAGCAATACGAGCTCGCGCGCGCCGCCGTCGATCAGTGCCCGCGCCTCGTCGAGGATCGCCTTCCACGGCCGCGAGACCTCGGCGCCCCTCGTATAGGGGACGACGCAGTAGGTGCAGAATTTGTCGCAGCCTTCCTGGACGGTGAGGAAGGCGCTCGGCCCTTGGCGGCGCCGGGCCGGAAGCGATCCGAACTTTGATCGGATCGGCATGTCGGTGTCGAGCGCGCGCTCGCCGCCCGCGGCCCTGGCGACCAGCTCGGGCAGACGGTGATAGGCCTGCGGTCCGACCACGATCCCGACCCCCGGCGCCCGCCGAGCGATCTCGGGCCCCTCGGCCTGGGCTACGCATCCGGCGACCGCGATCATCGGCGCCGGGCCCTGCTCGCGCTTCACCAGCCGGCCGATGTCCGAATAGACCTTTTCGGACGCCTTCTCGCGGATGTGGCAGGTGTTGAGCACGACGAGATCGGCCTCTCCGGCCTCGGCCGCGGCCATGCCTTCGGCCTCGAGCAATTCGCTCATCCGCTCGCCGTCATAGACGTTCATCTGGCAGCCGAACGATTTGACGTGGAAAGTCTTGGGCTTGGGGGAATTCATCGGGGGCCTATAGGCGATCCGCCGCTTTGGCGGAAGGGTCGAGCGCGTCGTGAATCTCCGCCCGAGCGGCGGCGGCGAGCGCCTTGCGGTCGCCCGCTTCGGCGGGATCGACGGGGGCAAGGAAGCGGATGATCACCGGCGTCGTTCCGGGCCTGGACAAGATTCGTCGCGCATTCGCCAGGGCGCTCTCCTCGCCGACCCAGGCGATGTCGTGGGCGGCCGCTCCATAATCGAGAGCCACGGGCTGTACCCTGAGGCCGGGCAAAGGCGGGAACAAGGATGCGAGAAGGCTCGCTCTGAACGGGAGAGTGTCCGCGCCGCCGTCGGTCGTGCCTTCGGGAAAGAGGGTGACCGGCTGGCCGGCGGAAAGAGCCGCGCGGAGAGCGTCGGCCTGGCCGCGAACCGCATTGCGTTCGGACCGGGCGACGAACACCGTATTGTTCAGCCCGGCCAGCCAGCCGACCAGCGGATAGCGAGCGACCTCGGCCTTCGAGACGAAGGCGGTGCCGGTGGCGCCGGCGACCAGCACGATATCCATCCAGCTGAGGTGATTGGCGACGAACAGCACGTCCTGCTCCAGCGGCTTGCCGACGACGCTCGCTTGCATTCCGGCCGAGCGGCCGATCCACCAGAGGAAGCGGCGAGGCCATGGCGAGGGAAGGCGGGCAAGCTTCCAGGCATAATGGAGCGGCACGCAGGCGATCAGGCCGGCGACCATGGCGGCGACGCGAAGGACGAGGCGGATGAGGCCCATCAAATCCCCTCCCCTCGATGGGGAGGGGTAGGGGAGGGGTGGCGTTCGACGAAGGGCTGGGCGGGCCTCGCAAGCCACCCCCTCCCAACCCTCCCCCATCGAGGGGGAGGGCTGCCGGGAGCCCCTGCGTGCACCCTAGGGACCCTAATTCTTGCGGCCGAGCGAGACGCCGTACAGCTCCATCCGGTGATCGACGAGTCGGAAGCCGAGCTTCTCCGCGATTCGGCGCTGGAGCGCTTCGAGCTCCTCGTCCACGAATTCGATGACGGTGCCGGTCTCGACGTCGATCAAATGATCGTGATGCGCCTCGGCCGCGGCTTCGTAGCGCGAGCGGCCGTCGCCGAAATCGTGGCGCTCCAATATGCCCGCTTCCTCGAACAGGCGGACGGTACGGTAGACGGTGGCGATCGAGATGCCGCTGTCGATCGCGGAAGCGCGGGCGTGAAGCGCCTCGACGTCGGGATGGTCGTCCGAATCGGACAGAACCTGGGCGATGACCCGGCGCTGCTCGGTGATCCGAAGCCCTTTTTCGGCGCAGAGCGCCTCGATGTCGATCCTGCGTGTCACGCCGGGACCGATTTAGCCATATTCGCCGCCGGGTAAAGGTGGCCGGGCGGAGGCATGGGCCTCGCACCCGGCCGGAAGCGCATTACTTCTTCGCGGTACGGCGACGCTTGGTGCCGAGGCCGATCTTCTTGGCCAGCGTACGACGCTGCTCGGCATAATTGGGCGCGACCATAGGATAGTCGGCGTTGAGACCCCATTTCTGCCGGTATTCGTCGGGCGTCATCTGATAATGGGTCATCAGGTGCCGCTTCAGCATCTTCAGCTTCTTCCCGTCTTCCAGGCAGACGATGAAGTCCGGCTTGATCGACGAGCGGATGGATACCGCGGGCTCGAGCTTAGCAGGCACTTCCTCGGCTCTTGCACCGAGCCCGTTGAGGGCGCCGTGCACGTTCTGGATCAACTGCGGAAGGTCGTTGACCGCGACGCTGTTATTGCTGACGTGAGCCGAAACGATATCGGCCGTGAGGGTGATCAAGGTTTCGTTGAGTTCATTGCTCTCAGCCATCTTTAGCCTGTCAAGCTTTCTACCACCGGATTTTTGTACAACTGCCCCTGGCAAGCGAAATGATCCGTTTTGGACATTTTTACAAGCAATATTATTGCAGGCCGTCGTTCAGCTCAGTTGCTGATGGTGCGCGCAAGGGTCAGCGCGTCGTAAACCTCTCCATTTCGGCCATTATAATAGTTCCGGCGTCGGCCGACCTCCGAAAAACCGGCGCGCTTGTAGAGCCTGATCGCACGATTTCCTTCGCGGACTTCGAGATGGAGTCGGTGCGCGCCCCGCGATTTCGCGATGTCGGTGAATCGGTCGAGCAGGGACTGGCCGACTCCGCGGCCCTGCGCGGAGCGCTTCACGGCAAGAAGGAGAAGCTCCGCTTCGCCGGCCACGACCCGCGCCAGGGCGAAGCCGACCACCTCGGGGCCGTCCGACGCAAGCGACAGCCAAACCCCCGGCATCGGCATCAGCCCTGCGCATTGCGGACCGGTCCAGGCCTCGCCGAAGGCGGGATCGAAGCTGTCGTCCATCACGCCCATCACCGCGTTGAGCGCCAGCACGTCGGCTTCGCGCACATCGATCCCCGCGGACTCGCTCACTGCATCGGTCTCGCGTCGGGCGCGCGTCCGTAGATCGGCCGGGCGGGAAGGCTTCGCAGCTTTTCGGGCAGAAGGGCGGCATGCCCGGCGCGGGGAAGAGCGGCGACCGCCCTGCCGTGGCCGCGCGCGCTCACCAGCGCCTCGGCGCCCGAGCCCATGACGAGCCCGGCCGCGACCGCTCCGGCCGCCTCGGCGGGCGTGAGCGAGCGCAGATCGTCGATCGGTTCGAGCGGTGCATTGCGATAGCTTTGCACGAAAAGCTGGCCGTGTCCGCCCGCGAGTGCGACCGCCACCTCCTCGGCTTCGGCCGCCGCGGCGACGATCGCCATGGAAGAATAGCCGGCGAGCGGAATCTGCCAGCCGATCGCGAGCCCGTGCGCCGCGGCGATCCCGACCCGGACTCCGGTGAAGCTGCCCGGCCCGCAATCGGCCAGGATCGAGGACGGCCGGCGGGTGCCGAGCAGCTCCGAGATCATCGGAAGCAGCCGCTCGGCATGGCCTCGGCCGATCTCCTCATACAATTCGGCGACGACCTCGCCGCCGTCGAGCAAGGCGACCGAGCAGGCGGCGGTGGCGCTGTCGATGACGAGGATCATGGGATGGGTTTAGGGTAGGGGTCAGCTCCGTTCAAATCCTCCCCGGGACGGGGAGGGGGACCATCCGGCGCAGCCGGATGGTGGAGGAGGTTCGAAAGTCCAGCGTTGCGCTTGGCCCCCTCCGTCAGCGCTTCGCGCTGCCACCTCCCCGTCCCGGGGAGGATCTAAACAGCCTCTACCGACTGCACCTCGGGCACATAATGCTTGAGCAGGCTCTCGATGCCCTGCTTCAAAGTCATGGTCGAGGAAGGGCAGCCCGAGCAGGCGCCGTGCAGGGCCAGATAGACGGTCCCGCCTTTGAAGCCGCGATAGACGATGTCGCCGCCGTCCTGGGCGACCGCCGGGCGCACCCTGGTCTCGATCAGCTCCTTGATCTCGGCGATCAAATCGGCGTCGGCTGGATCGTCCTCGAATCCCGCGTCCGGAGCGACCGAGATCCCGCCCGCGCTTGCCGCCCTGAACAGAGGCGCGCCACTCGAGAAATGATCGAGCAGGACGGTCAGCACCTGCGGCTTCAGCTCCTTCCATTCGACGCTCGGGGCCGCGGTCACCGAGATGAAGTCGCGTCCGAAAAAGACTCCTGAAACGTCGCCGGTCGAGAAGATCGCCTCGGCGAGCGGAGAGGCCTCGGCATCCTCGGGGCTGGCGAAATCGCGGGTTCCGCTTTCCATGACCCGCTCTCCGGGCAGGAATTTGAGCGTGGCGGGATTGGGCGTGGTCTCGGTCTGGATCAGCATGAGCTTCATGTGGCCCCGCCGCCCCGCGCGATCAAGTCAGTCGGCCGGGCGCGGCTCGCGCGCCAGGCGGCTCATCAGGATCGCCGCGCGCTTGGCCTGCCGGTCCATGCTGACCAGGTCGACGACTTCCTCCGGCGTATGATCGCCGTCGCTCGCGGCGCCCAGCCCGACCAGGCCGTCCACGTCCTCCGCGACGAAGCTGATGTCGCCCGCGCCCCGCTTCAGCGGATCGAGCGCCCCCATCTCGGCGAGGCCGAGGTCGCGGTTGACCGCGTTGAGCCGGTCGAGAAGCGCCCGGTTCCCGGCGGTCGGCGCCATCGGCGGGTAGAAATCGGGATCGAAGACGATCTCGGCGCTCGTGCCCTGAAGATGGTTGGTCGAGGCGATCTGCTTCATTTTCGCCATCACCCGCTCGTTCTGCTCCCGCGACAGGGTCCGGATGTCGCCGCGGGCGATCGCGATCGGCGGGATGATGTTGGTCTTGCCCGTGGCGGTGCCGCGAATCTTGCCCTCGTCGAGGGCCGCGGTGGTTCCGGCCACGACCAGGCCGACGTTGAAGGTGAGGTTGGGCTCGGGAAGCTCGGTCCGGAAGGCGGCGAGGATCCGCGCCAGCTCGTAGACCGCTCCGTCGCCCGAAGCGGCGCTGAAGATCCCGCTCGAATGGGCGCTCCTGCCGGTCGCGCGTATCTCCCAGGCGCCGGAGCTTCGGCGCGCGATCGAGCCCATGTCGAGCCCGTCCTCCTGCGCGAGCCCCTCGAAATCGAGGGCGACGTCGGCGCGCTTGCCGGCGGCGATCAGGTCGCGCCGGGCCAGTTCGATCGGATTGCCGTTATCCTCCTCGTCGCCGGTCAGGACGATCTCGATGTCGGCATTCTTCAGGGTGCCCGCCGCATTCATCGCGCGCAGCGCCGCGACCATGACGACCATTCCGCCCTTGTCGTCGCCGGCGCCGGGCCCGGCCGCCTTGTCGCCCCTGCGCTCGAATCGCTGGAAGGGCGAATCGGGCTCGAACACCGTGTCGAGATGCCCGATCAGGAGCATCCTCTTGCCCTTGCCGTTGCCCTTGTGAGTCGCGACGATATGGCCGGCTCGTCCGGTCTCCGTCATCGGGATCCACTTGATCTCGAAGCCGAGCGGCTCGAGCTCCGCGCGCATCATCCGGCCCACCGCTTCGACGCCCGCCAGGTTCAGCGACCCGCTGTTCTGGTTCACGAGCCGCTCGAGCAGTGAGACGGTCCGGTCCTTCTCGGCCTCGACGGTGCGGACCATCTTCTGCTCGGCCGGGGCCAGGCGGGCCTGGGCCGAGACCGGCGCGGCCGCGGCGGCGAGAAGGAGAAGCAGGGAGAAGGGCTTCATTCGATTCACTCCGGATTGATTGCGGCGCCTCTATAGCGAAGGCGCGCGCTTCGTGGCACGATAGCCGGATGCGTGGAAGCTGCCATTGCGGGAAGGTGGTGATCGAGGTCCCGAGTGCGCCGGAACAGGTCGCGTCGTGCAATTGCTCGATCTGCACCCGCACCGGAGGGCTCTGGGCCTATTATCGTCCCGACGAGGTCAGGATCGATTCTGCCGAAGGGGCGACGGAGCCCTATATATGGGGCGACAAATGCCTTGCGCTCCATCACTGCGCGACCTGCGGCTGCATCACCCATTGGGAGAATCTGATGCCCGGAGGCGACCGGATGGGCGTCAACGTCCGCATTCTCGAAGGCTTCGACGCCGGGAAGGCCGAGCGGAGATTCATCGACGGAGCAAGCTTCTAGCGCCGTGCCGCCCATGCTAAGCGGCTGGATACCTCGCATCTCGGATGGGCTCATGCGCCGCTTGCTCGCTTTCTTTGCCGCCGCCGCACTGGCCGGGTCGGCTTATGCCCAGGAATGGCGCAACGCGCCCGAATATGACGTCCTTCTGACCAGCTACGACATCGTTCCGGGCACGATCCGGCTGAAGGCCGGCGAGCCGGTACGGCTGCGCTTCGTCAACAACAGCAATCAGAGGCACGATTTCTCGGCCCGGGCGTTCTTCCGTGCGTCGCAGCTTCGCCGCCGCGACTCGAAGCTGGTCGTCGGGGGGAGGATCGAAGTGCCGCCGCTCGCGACAGAGACGATCGTCCTGATACCTCGCGCGGGCCGCTACCGGGTCTCGAGCAGCAATTACCTGCATCGCATGCTGGGAATGACCGGCAGGATCGTCGTCGAATAAAGGAGGTCATGATGGCCAAGGACAAGAAATCAAAGGACAAGGGCATCAAGATCCCCAAGCAGATCCGCAAGATCGGCAAGAAGGCGAAGCAGCTGGCGAGCGATCCGATGGTCAGCGAGGTCGTTGCCGCGGCCCTGCTCTCGGCGGCCGCGGCGCTCAGGGAAGGCGACAGCGGCCGCAGGCGCGCGAAGCAGGCTGCGGCGGCTGCCGGCAGCGCGGCTTCCGAGATCGGGCGCGAGGCGGGCAAGCTCGGCGATTCGCTGCGCAAGCTCGCGCTCGACATGGCGCGCCGGACGCTCGACAATTGGGACGACCGCTCGTCGGGGCAGGATGACGGGCCTTCGAAGCCGTCCCGGCCTCCGAAACCGGCCAAGCCGCCCAAGCCGCCCAAGCCGCCCAAATCTTCGAAGCCTCCGAAGCCTCCGAAGCCGCCCAGGCCTCCGAAATCGCCCAGGCCGGCCAAGGCGAAGAGCGGCGGCGGCGGCGCCTGATTCGGGTTCGGCCGGCCGGGGACGCGGCCGGATACTTATGCCCGATATCCTCATTATCCACAGGCGGAATCCGCTTTGTGCGAATCGGATTTCGTGACAGCTTCCAATCCGTAGCCGGGGGAGAGGCCGGGCCGGAAACGGACCAACCGAACTCCCAGCGACAGGTCGGCGCGGAACCGCGTCGTTCCCGAAAGGGAGCGGTCCGGGGAAGCGCAGGCAGGGTGGCGGAGAAGCCGCGCCGGCATAAGCGAAAGCGGATGCCCGGCGGGATTTCAGAAACCACTCGGCAGGGCCCGCGCCCTTTGGGGGCAACCCTCCGGGGCAAGGGCAATGCGAAGCCGGTAGGGAATCGAAGCTTGCTTCGAGGAAGGACCGGTCGGGGACCGAGGAGGCTTCGGCTTCTTCCGGGAACCGCTCCAGGCGAAGACGGCCTCGCTACCCGGCGATGGTGGTCTAGCCTGGGACAGTGGGGGCTGGTGGCGACACCAGCCCCCATTTCATTGTGCGCCGGGCGCGCACGCCTCCCCCCGCTTGATCCGCTCTCCATATGTGCGATGATGAGCCCGGCGGGGCCGCCTGGCGGCGAGTCCCGGTCCCGGCAAGGGCAGGCCGGGGGAAGGAGGCGGTTTCCTTGTTCTCACGCGGCAAGAGCGGTCCGGTCGGGCCGAAGGGCGAGACGTTCAGCTTCATCGGTCCGGAGGTCGTCGTCACCGGCGACATCGATACGGCCGGGCAGATCCATGTCGACGGCAAGGTGATCGGCGACGTTCGCTGCGGCTCGCTCAGCCAGGGCGAGCGCGGATCGATCTCCGGCAACATCACCGCCGGCGAGGCGACCCTGGCCGGGCTGATCGACGGCGCGGTTTCAGCCGGCACGTTGCTGCTCGAGGCGAGCGCCCGGGTGACCGGGGACGTGCTCTACGAGACGTTGACCGTCTCGACCGGGGCCCAGGTCGAGGGCCGCTTCAAGCGCCGCCAGGGGGATGCGGACGGATCCGGCAAGGCCAAGATCGCCGCGATCCCGGCCGCCAAGCAGGCGAAGAGCGACGTGGTCGCCTCGCCCACGCCGGGGCTGTTTACCGGGCGGGCTCCGGAGGAAGCCGCGGAAGCCGCCGAGTAAGGCGAAGTCGCGGAGCGGGGGGGCTAGACCTGCTTCCTGCGCACCGACCAGACGAAGCTGTCGAACCAGAAATGGAGCAGGCTGCAGGCGATGAAGGGCGCGATGAGCAGGCTCTTCTCGTCGATGGCCGCATAGGCGATCCCGAACGCTCCGCAGGTCATCAGGAAAGCGGCCAGGCCGACCCGCCGCGATCCGCCCGAGCGGGGCACGCCGGCCGAGATGCGCTCGCCTTCCTTGAGCCAGACCAGGGCGAAATACTGGACGGCGTGGAACAGGTTGATGATCGCGAAGGCCATGAACGGCGGCGCGAATCCCCAGGCCAGGATCGAGACCGTTCCGGTCGATCCGAGCAGGGCCGCCTTGTGCGCTGGGATGGCGTAGCCGGCGGCCGCCGCCGCCCGATAGTCGCGGACTGCCCAGCCGAGTGCGAGGGCCCAGGCCGCGATCGCCGAATAGCGTATCGCCTCGACATGGCCGGCGACGACTCCGGGTCCGGAGGCCAGGAGGGTCCAGTCCAGCCGCTCGAAATTGGTGAAGCTCTCGGCATGGGCCAGAAGCGAGGCGCCGGCCGCGATCGGGCCGACATAGAGCGCCCAGTTCAGCCTGAGGTCGGTCGAGCGCAGGACATGCGGGCCGTTCCCGGACTTCATGTCGTAGATCCGGCCGATCCCGAACGTCTGCATGGCGCTGTGATGGACGTCCCACAGCATTGCCAGCACCGCCGCGCAGACCAGCAGCGCGGGCGACAGCAACAATGCCGAAACCAGCAGGATCGGCACGACGACGAGCCGGTTGCGGTTCGAGGAGAAGACGTCGCGGTTGAAATAGGCGCGCGGAACCACCGCGACGAGATGGGCGAAGGTGAGCACCGCCACCGAATAGACCAGTGCCGCGACCATGGCCCGGCCGCCCGCCGCGGGCAGGAGGCTCGCCGCCAGGACCCAGGCCCAGACCAGGACCGCCGCCGCGACCGGCGCGCCCCAGAAGAAGAGCATGTCGAATCGCGGGCCGCCGATCGCGCGCTTGGGATCGGACAGGCTGCCCTGGATTGCCGCAGGCCTTGCTGCCAGCGCGATCGGTACTGACGCCATGCGGTCCCCGCTTTTTAACCGGATGAGAGCTAGGCTCGGATGCTTAACAAGAGGTTAGGATGAAGGCCGATCGGGCATATTGGCGAGACCGCCCTTATGTTGCACAAGTCGGGCAAGACGGGGGGGACGGCATGGCGGAGAAACAGGGCCCGGAACATTCGCTCGAGCGGCTGATTTTCTTCTCGGACGCGGTGTTCGCCATCGCGATCACCCTGCTGATCATCGAGATCCACGTGCCCGAGCTTCCGCGCGGATCGAGCGATGCCGCCTATCTCCAGGCGCTCGCGCACCTGATCCCCAATTTCGTCGGCTTCGTGGTCAGCTTCTGGGTCATCGGAATGTTCTGGATGGGCCATCACCGCCTGTTCGGCCTTGCCATCCGCCAGGGGCCTTCGATCGTCGGCTGGAACCTGTTCCTGCTCGGATCGATCGCTTTCATGCCCTTTTCCACGGCCTTCCTGAGCGCTCACACCGGGGATCGGGTCCCGACGATCTTCTATTGCCTGTCCCTGTTGCTGACCGCCCTGCTCAACGTCAGGGTCGGCCGGATCGTCACCAGCCCGCCAATGGTCGACGAGAGCGTGTCGGACGAGCACATCGCCTACGTACGCGCCCGCGGATTGAGCGTGGTGCTGGGGGCGGCGCTGGCGCTGCTCATGGCCTTCATCATACCGGGGATCAGCCAGGCCGCCTTGATCAGCATCCCCCTCTGGCGGATCCTGCTCACCCGCTGGATCGGGAGGCGTGCAAAGCCCGGCGCGCGGGCGGAGGAAAGCGCGGCATGATCGAGCATGAAGCCGTGATCGAATGGCGGTCCGACGGCCGCTTCGCCGAGGGAAGCTACAGCCGCGGCCACGTCTGGAAGTTCGATGGCGGCGCCGAGGTTCGCGGCTCATCCTCGCCGCACGTCGTTCCCGAGCCCATGTCCGATCCGGCCGCGGTCGATCCCGAGGAGGCGTTGATCGCCTCGGTCTCGTCCTGCCACATGCTCTGGTTCCTCAGTCTCGCGCGCGATGCCGGGCTCGACGTCTCGAGCTATGGCGACCGCGCCGTCGGGCTGATGGGGCGCGGCGTGGACGGGCGGATCGCGATCATCCGGATCACGCTTCGGCCGGCCATCGATTTCGCGGGCCGCCGGCCCGGGCCGGAGGAGCTGGCCGCGCTTCACCGCGAGGCTCATGAAAAGTGCTTCATCGCCAATTCGATTCGAAGCGAGATCGTCGTCGAAGGCTGAGCGCGGGCGAAGAAGAACGGGTTTTTCAACCGGCTCCTGATCCGTTTCGGAACGAAAGATGCTCCGATTCCGATCAGCTTGCCGGGTTCAACCCGGCCGAAGGCTTTTATCCTGCCCTCCCGACTCGAAGTCAGGAGACAGGAAATGACCAAAGCGCCCATCATAAAGACGCCGAAAACGAAGCCTCCGATCCTCAAGGACCCCGGCCTCGTCTTCTACAAGCCGGCCGTGCGCGACACCCTGAAGCGCGGCAACGCCGCCGAGATCAAGGCTCTGATCAAGGGCGCCAAGGATATCCAGAAGGAGTTCGGCGATATCGGCGGCCTGATCGCCCATCTCGAGCAGGCGGCCGCGCGCGCCAAGTAAGTGGACGACCTGCCCGTCCGCTATGCGGGGGTCGAGGATTCCGTCAACCGCGTCCCGGTCAGCATCGTCTGGGAGATAACGCTCGCCTGCGATCTGGCCTGCCAGCATTGCGGCTCGCGCGCCGGCCGCCGGCGCCGGGACGAGTTGAGCACCGCGGAATGCCTCGACCTCATCGCCCAGATGGCCGATCTCGGCACGCGCGACGTCGGCCTGATCGGCGGCGAGGCCTATCTGAGGAAGGACTGGCTCGAGATCGTCTCCGCGGTCCGGGCCGCCGGAATGGAATGCGGCCTCCAGAGCGGCGGACGAAACCTCACCGACGAGCGGCTGGCCAAGGCCGCCGAGGCCGGCCTTCAGGGCGTCGGAATCTCGATCGACGGCCTGGCCGAGGTCCATGACGAGGTGCGCGGCGTGCCCGGCTCGTACGAGCTGGCGCTCGAAGCGCTTCGAAACACCACCCGCAACGGCATGGTCGCGACGGTCAATACCCAGATCAACACCCGCTCGATGCCGCAGCTCCGCGAGCTCATGGACATCATCATCGATGCGGGCGCGACCAACTGGCAGCTCGCGATCACGGTCGCCATGGGCAATGCCGCGGACCGGCCGGAGCTTCTGCTCCAGCCCTGGCAGATGCTCGAGCTGATGCCATTGCTCGCCGAGCTTTCGCTGGAGGGGCGCGAGCGCGGCCTGTTTCTCCAGCCGGCCAACAATATCGGCTATTTCGGCCCCTATGAATCGACGATCCGCAACGCGATCGAGGACGAGATTCACTGGCACGGCTGCAATGCCGGAGACACCATTTTCGGAATCGAGGCGGACGGAACGATAAAATCCTGCCCGGGCCTTCCCCGCGTCTATGCCGGCGGCAACGTCCGCGACAAAAGCCTTCGGGAGATTTGGGAAACGGCCGAGCCGCTCGCCATGACCCGGCGCCGGACCGTCGACGATCTCTGGGGCTGGTGCCGCACCTGTTATTATGCCGAAACCTGCATGGCCGGCTGCACCTGGACCAGCCATGCCCTGTTCGGACGCCCCGGAAACAATCCGATGTGCCACTATCGGGCGCTCGAGATGGACAAGGCCGGACTTCGCGAGCGGCTGGTCAAGGTGAAGGACGCGAACGGCTTGCCCTTCGATCATGGCGAGTTCGAGATCGTCGTCGAGCCCGTCCCGGGCCGCGCCGATGACGAACGCCGGCGCGACAGGATCCTCGTCGGTGGCTGAGCAGGGGAGGGTCGCGCCCCGGCTGCGCCTGTGCCGGGGCTGCCGCCAGTTCGTCGTCCCGGACCGGCCCGATTGTCGATTCTGCGGCGGCGATCTCGATCTGCTCGAAGAGGATTACGAGGCCCGGCAGGCGGCGGTTCGGGAAGCGGCCGACGATCTCCGCCGGGCGATGGAGCGCCACAAGGGCATGGCCGGACGCCGACGGTCCTGACGGAAGCGGCGGGCGGTTGAACGCGCTCTCCATCGAGGGAGCCCGCAATGCCTGTCCGCGGGATCGTTTCGATCGCCGCTTTTCATTGTCTTCGCGTCGGGCGTGTTCGACCGGACCTTCCCATGCCGAGCGCGCGGTTGAATGTCGGCAATGGACCGCAGTCTCGAGTCGCGCGAACGGGAGTGCGGCATCACTGCCGCGCCGGGACCAGCCTTGAAGGCAGTTTCGGCTATTCGGCGGCGATCAGCGCCGCGGCGGCCTTGTCGGCTTCCGAGCGGGCACGCATCTTCTCGGTCCGCTCGGCGCGCTCGGCCATGCTCAGCCAGGCGGCTTCGGAGCGAAGGCAGCGTTCGCGGACGTTGGAGAGGGAAGCGGCATCGGCCTCACGTCGGGCCTCCGCCGCTCGGGCGAGGTAGAATTCGTGCTGTACGGACATGGCGGCTTGCCTAGCGGGAATTACCCGGATTTTGAAGAGGCTTATGTGTCGAAAATGGGGCAGATTCACCCCTGACGGCCTGTTCGGCCCGGCCGGACGGCGGGTCGGCAGCGGCGATTCGGTTTCCAGGACTGTCCTCGAGGCCCGAGTCGGGGCCATCTGTTCGCGCGAAGACGCGGAGACGCGGAGACGCAGAGATGCCGCATGGGACTCCAAAGCCTCGGCCGGTCCGATTGTGTTGCCGACGAAGTCGGCCTGAATTCGGTCGGGGTCCGGCAGTGCCGAAGCGGCTGTCGCCAGTCTTCTTGCGAACCTCGGACTCTCCGCGTCTCCGCGTCTCCGCGCGAATCATCGCTCGGGCATCGGCGGCTCCAGGCTCGACTTGCGATGGGGGGAAGGAAGGGCCTTCGGGGCGAACGAGGCTCGGCCGCGGCGCCGGCGCCCTGGCCCACAAACTAATGGGGGCTGGTGTTGCCACCAGCCCCCACTGTCCCGGGTCTGTTTGCAGTCCCCGAAGGGTCTGCTCCCGTCTCCGGGCGTTTCGGGTCCCCAGCCGAAGCATTTCTGCTTCGGCGGGTTCCCTTTCGCGATCCCTTCGCCCGAAGGCTCCGGTTTCGCTGGACTCCGAAGAAATTGGGATCGGGTTTCCCCTCACACTTCTTCTTCGGTGCCCTGCCATTCGCTTCGGTGACTTTCACCCCGAAGGATGAATGCCGCCTCCGCGGTGGCAATGTCCGGAAACTTTCGTCCCGAGGGACGGCCGCTCCCGGCCACACCCATTTACTGCCACCTCGAACGATTCGGTGAAAGCGGAATCGACCTGTGGATAAGTAGGATATCGGGGATAAGTTTTCGGCGGCGAAACGTCAGCCATTTCTTGGCTCGATTCGAGCTTCCGCCGTCTCTGAGGATGCGCTCTGGGCCACTCCGCGCAAAGGTGCGGGAGGGGCTGTGCCGCGCGCGCGGACCCGCTTTATCCACAGGTCGGCGAGGGCCCGTCGCCCCTACAGGCGAAGGCCGAAGCGCGGCCCGATCGCGATCATCGCGAGATAGAGGGCGACGGTCAGCGCGCAGGCGAGGAACATAGCGAGCCAGAATCCGAATCCCGCGCGCAGCATCGCCGGAAGCACCAGGAAGAGCGGCATGGACGGCAGAAAATACCAGAAGGTCGATTCGCTCAGCACCGCGATCCGCTCGGGATCGGAGGTGTCCCGCCACAGCCAGATCATGGCGAGCAGCGAGACCGTGGGCAGCGAGACGATGAGCGCCCCAGTGCCCGGCCAGCGGCGCGCGGTCTCCGACGCGGCGGCGACGATGATTCCGGAAAGCAGCGCTTTCACGATCAGATAGGTCATGGCCCTATTCGCGCACCGCGCGCGGCCGCGGTCAATGATGGAAATAGGGATCGAGCACCATCACTCACGTCGAGGCGGCGTCGCCGCTTTCGTTCCAGGGCAGGCTGAAATAAGCCGCCGCGAGATGGATGGCGAGCTCGCGGACGAGATCGTGGTCGCGCTGTTCTATCCCCTCGCTCATCCACGGCATCACCGCCATGAGCGGCCGTTCCTCGATCGTCTGGAGCGCCTCGAACGGAGCTGATCCCGCGGCGAGCTCCCTGACCGGATCCGAATTGGCCAGGGATTGGACGAAAAGCGCGGTGATCTGCACTTGGGCGGGGGACTCCGATCCCCGCAGAAGTAGTACGGAAGCGGCGATCTCTCCGAACACCAGGAAGGTTGCCGTGGCGGTCCCCTGTACCGAGGCGAACTTGGTGCGGATGTGCGATAGCTTGGTCGGCCAGTTATAGTCGAACATCGGGCCGCCGGACTGAAGCAGGTCGCCCGCCGCGCCCCTCCATTCGTCGGAGAGGTCGCTCGGCTCGAGACGACTTATCCCCTCCAGCTTTCCGTCGAGGGCGAAGGCTGCGATGTGAAACCCGGTGTCGGTCATGTTGTCCGTTTCAAGTTGGTGGTGGCGAGGCCGGGCGGATCAGCCCCGCTCTTCCTTCGGCTTGGCATAAGGAAGGATGAAGCTGCCGTCGGGCGCGGCGGTGAAGCTGGTCTGGGTTGGGTAGGCGAAGGCGATACCCTCCTCCGTGAAGCGGCGGGCAATGTCGACCAGGATCAGGTGGCGGGTCTCGAACGCCTCCTCGAAATCGATGGTGTGGACGTCGAACTGAAGCTCGAAGTCCAGGCTCGAGGCGCCGAACGCGGTCAGGCCGCAACGAACGAAGCTTGCCTTGTCGTGCGCATCGACCAGATCGCGCAGCATGTCGGGCAGGGCCGCCAGGGTGTCGGCCGGGAGCTGGTGGACCAGGCCGAAAGGAATTGTGAAGCGCCGGTGGCCGAGCAAGGCGTAATTGCGAATCTGCTGCTCGAGCAATTTGGCGTTGGAGACGACGACCTGCTCGCCCGAAATGGCGCGGATCCGGGTGGTCTTGAGCCCGATATCCTCGACATTGCCCTGGACCCCGTCGATCCGGATGGCGTCGCCGCGCCGGAACGGCTTGTCGAAGATGATCGCGAGCGCCGCGAACAGGTCCGAGAATATGCCCTGCGCGGCGAGGCCGATGGCGATACCGCCGATGCCGAGGCCGGCGACCAGCCCGGTGACGTTCACTCCGACATTGTCGAGAATCAGGATGACCGCGATCGCGAACAGGGCGACGGTGACAAGCAGCCGGATCAGCCCGACCGCCGAGCCGAGGGTGCCGTTATTGTCTTCGACTCCGACCCTGTGCTCGACATAGCCGAGCACCAGCTCGCGGGCCCACACCGCGGCCTGGAAGGCGGCTGCCACGACGAACAATATCTCGACGATTCGAAGGATGGGCTGAGGAGTGGCGGCATGCTCGGCGACGAGCTCGGCCGAGGCCATGACGATGAAGAAGATGTTCGTCTTTGCGAGGACCCGGGCGAAAATGAGCCGCCAGTGCGGATCGCCGCTTGCGCCGGCGCGGCCCATCAGCCTGCCGCCGAGCGAACGGATGCCGATCAGGACGAGGGCAATGGCGATTCCGATCCCGCTCGCGATCAATATGTCGACGCTGTTGTGGGTCAGCCAGTCGCCGGCCTGGTTTGCGAGCGTCACGCTCTTCTGCGACAAATTCTGGGTGGCTTCGGACGCGGTGCTCATGGGAGGGGTTACTTAAGGGGCGAGGCGGCGAGGGGCCACCCCTTCACAATCACCCGTCATCCCAGCGCAAGCTGGGATCTCACTGCCTTTGCTGACTCCGACAGGAAAAGTGAGATTCCAGCTTTCGCTGGAATGACGTAAGCAACGCCTTACGCCGCTTTCCGCCGCGATTTCCTGCGCGCGGACTTCAGGAATTCGATCAGCCCGCGCTCGCAGGCGGTGAGATATTTGGTCGGGCGCGGCAGCTCCTTGTCGCCGATCGCTCCCACTTCCTTCGCCGCGTCGATCAGGGCCGGATGGACGTAGGATTTGCGGCTGATCGCGACGGTGTTTCCAAGGGCCTCGGCGACCGGCTCGATCACGCTCTTGAGGTCGATCCTCTTGTTGTCCGCCCGTTTCACCACTTCCTCGAAGGCGATGACGCTCGCGCCCCAGGTCCGGAAGTCCTTGGCGGTGAACTCGTCCCCCATCGCGTCGCGGATGTAATCGTTGACGTCGCTCGAGCTGACCGCCCGGACCTCGCCCCCGTCGTCGACGAAGGAGAAGAGCTGCTGGCCGGGCAGGTCCTGGGTGCGCCGGGCGATCCGGGCCAGGCTCCGGTCCGTGACCGTCACCGTCCGCTTGATTCCGTGCTTGCCCGCATAGGTGATCCTGAGCCGCTCGCGCCCGATCGTGGCGTGGCGGTTGCGCAGGGTGGTCGCTCCGAAGCTCTTGTTGCTCTTGGCATATTCCTCGTTGCCGACGCGCATTCGGGTCTCGTCGATCAGGCGCACCACCGCGGCGACGACCGTCCTGCAGTCGGTCGCCTTGCCCTTCAGATCCTCGGCGACCCGGCGGCGGAGCTTGGGAAGCGCCGCTCCGAAGGCGGCCATCCGGTCATATTTGCGGGTCTCGCGCTCGGCCCGGAAACCGGGGTGATAGCGATATTGCCTCCGTCCCCGCGCGTCGTAGCCGATCGCCTGGATATGGCCGTCGGGCTTCGGGCAGAACCAGCAGCGTTCATAGGCCGGCGGCATCCCGATCGCGTTCAGCCGGTCGATCTCGTCGCGGTCGGTGATCCGCTCGCCGTCCGGCCCGAAATACATCCAGTATCGCCCGCGGCGCTTGCGCGTGATCCCCGGAAGGGAATCGTCGACATAGGTGAGTGCTGAGTTTCCCATCCGGTGAGGCGCTCAAAGCATCGCGGAGGTGGATGTTCCGCTCCGTTGGAGCGACCTGCCATCGGACTATGCGTGGGAGGCGAGGCCCTGTTCGTTCGCGCAGAGACGCAGAGGCGCGGAGATTCAGAGGATGAATCGGCAGACGGATCTTTCTCGACACTAAGGCGCCCTCCGGGCGCAAAGCAGGCAGAAGAGGTCTCCGGAAAGAACTCCTGCGCTTGCGACATGCACGGCCTCTCCGCGCCTCTGCGTCTCCGCGCGAACGATATGGGAGTCCGTACCGGGCGGCGGCGTTGGCGAGGGAGACAGGAGGGCGAGGTTAACGTCGCTTCAAGCTTGTCGTGTCAGAGGGAATGGCATGCGCATCCTGCACGTGCTCGACCACAGCCTTCCGCTCCACAGCGGATACACCTTCCGGACGCGCGCGATCGTGACCGCCCAGAAGGCGAAGGGGCTCGAGGTCGCCTGCCTGACCGGTCAGAGGCACAAGCGCGGCGGGCCCGACCCCGAATGGATCGAAGGGATCGAATTCTTCCGGACTCCGGGCGTGCCTTCCGGCCCGTCGCCGCTTCGCGAATGGCGCGAGGTGCTTGCCCTCCGCCGCCGTCTCGACCGGCTCGTCGAGCAATGGCGCCCCGACCAGCTCCATGTCCATTCGCCGGTGCTGAACGCGCTCGCCGCGATTCCGGTCGCCCGCGCGCGCGGGGTTCCGGTCATCTACGAGATCCGCGCCTTCTGGGAGGATGCTGCGGTCGGCAACGGCACCGGCCGCGAAGGATCGCTCCGCTACCGGGTGATTCGCATGCTCGAGACCCGGGCGGCGCGCCAGGCGGATGCCGTGGCGGTGATCTGCGAAGGGCTTCGCCGCGACCTGATCGGGCGCGGGATCGAGGCGGACAAGATCGTCGTCGCGCCCAACGGGGTCGACATGAGCCTGTTCGGGAGCCCGCTTGCGCCCGATCCGGTCTTCGCCCGGCGGCTCGGCCTCTCCGGCGCCGACGTGGTCGGCTTCATCGGCTCCTTCTACGATTATGAAGGGCTGGACGATCTGATCTCGGCGATGCCGCTTCTGCTCGCCAAACGGCCGAAGGCGCATCTGCTCCTGGTCGGCGGAGGCCCGATGGATGAGGCGCTTCGGCGCCAGGCGGCGCAATCGCACGCCGCCGACCGAATCCATTTCATCGGCCGGGTGCCGCACCATGAGGTCGAGCTCTATTACGGGCTGATCGATATCCTCGCCTATCCCAGGAAGAAGATGCGGCTGACCGAGCTGGTCACGCCATTGAAGCCGCTCGAGGCGATGGCGCAGCGCAAGCTGGTCGTCGCGTCCAATGTCGGCGGCCATCGCGAGCTGATCGAGGACGGAGTCACCGGCACTCTGTTCCCGGCCGGAGACCCGCAGGCCATCGCCGACGCGCTCGACGGGCTGTTCGCCAACCGCCCGCACTGGGAGCGCCGAAGGGACAGTGCGCGCCGCTTCGTCGAGCGGCATCGTAACTGGTCGTCAAATATTTCCAGCTACATGCCTGCCTATCGCAGGCTGACCGGCAAGGCTCATTGATGTCAGAAGATGCACATAGCAACGGGCCCGCGCGCGGCGCCTCCATCGTCAACCTGGGCCTCGCGGCCCTCGCTGCGGGGGCGCTCGGCTTCCTCGTCTTCGCGATGCCGGAGAACGTCTTCTCCGATATGGTCGTCCAGAGCGGCCTTCCGGCCTGGCTGCCCGCCGCGGAGCCGCCGCTCGGAATGAAGGCGCGCGCGGCGGTGATCGCCGCCGTCGCACTGCTCGTCTTCGCTTTCCTTTTTCTTCTCCTGCGTGGGGTCGACCGTCTCTCGGCGCGTCCCGCCAGGGTGCATTCGAAGCCCGCCGGGGCCGAGGCCGAGCTGGAAGCGCCGCGCCTGCGCCGCGCCGACGCCCATCCCGACGCTCCGGCGCCCCGGCCGATCCTGGCCGGCCGCGATCTGGGCGGCTTCGCCGATGCGGACGAATATGATTATCCGCCCGACCTGGACGACGAGAGGTTCGCCGATCTGTCCGCCCAGCCGCTTCCGGGCTTCCTGACCGCGAGCCGGGACGAGCCCGAGGACATCGAGGAGGGGCATTTCGAGGAAGCGCCGTTCGAGGCGGATCGCGAGCCGTCCGAGGTCGACGCGCCTGAGCCCCATGAGGAATCGGGCTTCGAGGCGGCGCCAGAGGAAGAGGAGCCGCTCATCCTCGACACGCCCGCCGACGACCGCGGCATCGAGGCGATCGGCTCCCAGCTTCCCGAAGCTCGGGAGCCCCTCGTCCTCGACACGCCCGCCGACGAGCGAAGCATCGAGGCGATAGTGTCCCAGCTTCCCGAAGCGGAACAGCCCCTCGACAACAGCATCACCAGCCTGATGCGCCGGCTCGAGACCGGCCTCGTCCGCCGCGAGGAGGACGGTGAATCCGATCCTTCGCCCGAGGCTCGGGCCGACGAGCATGCTTCGGCGGCGCCGAGCTGGCTCGCCCCGCAGCCCGCGGCGCAGGAGCATGAGTCGGAAGAGGTGGAGGCCTCCGGACCCTATGACGCGGGGGAGCCGTCCTCGCCGCCTCCGAGCTGGCTCGCGCCTCAGCCCGCGGCGCAGTCGCCCCAACCGATCGAGAGCGAGCAGTCCTGGGAAGCCGAGGAGGCCGAGGCCGAAGAGCAGCCGATCGCGGCCGCGCCCGCGCCCGAGCCGGCGCCGGCCGCGCCCACCGCCGCCAATTTCCCGCCGGTCGACGAGTTCGGCGAGCCGAGCTGGCCGGCGCCGAGCACCGGGGAAGCGCATTACGCGCCGCTCGGCGCCCCGAATCGCGGCCCGGCGGCCGCGCCCAAGATCCAGGCGATCGCGCCCCCGCCGGTCCGCTCCGCTCCGGCGGAAGCCGAGGCTCCGGCCGAGATGTCGATCGGCCGCCGGCTTCGAAGCGCGATCGCCGACATGGACAAGATCGCCTCCAGCGGCGGCTGAGCCGGTCTATCCGGCCAGCAATTCTTCCTGCGCGTCCAGATAGGCATTCAGGCGCCGGGCCGTCTCCGGGCGGAGCCGGCGCCCCTGCCGCATGTCGAAGACGAGGCGCGGATCCCGCGCCGCATCGCGGCCGAATCGTGTCGGCGGGATCCGGCTCTTCTTGAGGAAGCGCTCGACCCGCCGCTGCAGCTGAAATTGCAATTTCCGTCTCCTTCCCGAATCAGGTTGTTCGTGCTATGTTCCATATTCGGCGGACATTTCCTACTTGTCTAGGAAAAAACCTACTGCTAGGGAGATTTCATGGCCAAGTCAGATCCGCGCGCCGCGCTCGAACGCCTCATCCGGGAACGGGGAGAGGATTATGCCAGCCTGTCGCGGCTGCTCGGCCGCAACGCGGCCTATGTGCAGCAATATATCAAGCGCGGGACCCCCAAGCGCCTGGACGAGAGGGACAGGCGATTGATCGCCCGCTATTTCAACGTGGACGAGTCCTTGCTGGGCGGTCCGCCCCCCGAGCCGCCCCAGGAGGCCGGGCTGGTGGCGATCCGCCGGCTCGATGTCGGCGCCTCGGCCGGTCCCGGCGCTCTCGATTCCGAGGAGGGCGCTCGGGGCTCGATGGCCTTCGATCCGTCATGGCTCCGGAGGCTCGGGGTCGCCGAGCCGGCCCGACTTTCGCTGATCCGGGTCGAGGGCGATTCGATGGCGCCCACATTGTCCGATGGGGACGAGATACTGGTCGACGGCGGCGACTCGGCCTCGAGGCTTCGGGACGGGATCTACGTTCTTCGGATCGACCATGCCCTCGTCGTGAAGAGGATTGCGCTCGGGCCCGGCAAGCGGGTGTCGATCCGAAGCGACAACGAAGCCTATCCCGGCTGGCCCGATTGCGACCTGTCGACGGTCCACCCGGTCGGCCGCGTGATCTGGTCGGGGCGGCGGATTAAATAGTCAGCGCCTGCGTTCCTGAAGCCAGAACCAGGTGAGCAGGAGGATCCCGGCCCCGGTCCCGACCAGGAAGCCGATGCTCGCCTGGCGGACGATGACTCCCGCCACCGTTCCGGCGATGATGCTGATGGCGAGGATCGATCCTCCGGCCTGGCTGTATTTCTTGCGCTCCATGGCCGCCTTCATGGCAGGGACCGGAGCGCGGTTCTAGCCATTCCTCCCCCGCATTTGCAGGGGAGGGGGACCGCGTGAAACGCGGTGGAGGGGCATGCCTCGGAGTTGGCCCCTCCACCACCCTTCGGGTGGTCCCCCTCCCCTCGAAATCGAGGGGAGGATTGTGATGGTTACCGGTCCGTTGAGGATGCGAATGCGGCATTTCGCAACCGAGCCCTGCTATTGCGGCACCCGAACGAGAGACCGGGGAGTAAGCTTTGCGTCAGCACGTCCATGTTCCAGACCGCGCCGCGCTCGACGACGCGGCCGAATTGATCGATCGTTTCGGCCAATATGCCGGATCGGAGGCGAAGCTGCGCGCCGACCGAAGCAGGGACCATGGCAATGTCGTTCATTTCACCCGCTGGCGGCTGATCGAGCAGGTCATCCTCATGCTCTCCGACGACGCGGTCACCGACACGGTGCATTAGAACATTCACTGGCGGTAAAGGCGCGCCGCCGCTAGATTTCCGCCATGTTGCAGTTCGCCGCGGGGCGGCGCGTGGCGGCTGCGTTCACCGCTGCCGCCTTCCTCTTGCTCCACCATCAGCCGGCCTTCGCGCAGGAGACGGATCCCTATGCCGATCTCGACGAGCCGGTCGATCCGGCGGTCGATCCCGACGTTCCGCTCGAGGATGTCCCGCTCGACCTGGGGCCGATCGATGACGTGCCCTTCGATCCCGGGGCGCCGATAGACCCCTCGGCGCCGCTCGATCCGATGCCGGATATCGGCGTCGACTGGCCTGACCTGGCCCCGGATCCCGAGGAGGCGATCGCGGTCGCGCCCGGAACGGGCGTGGCGGATTCCGCGACCGAGCGCAGCTACAGCGTCGCGATCGAGGGGCTCGATGAAGCCCTCGAAGCGAGGCTGAGGCCGCAATTCGATCCGCTCTCGACCCTCCAGCAGAACCGCCGCGAGGCGGCCAACGCCGCACAGATCGACCGCCGCGCGCGCGAGGACGGGGAGCTGCTCGGCGAGCTGCTCCGCGCTCACGGCTATTACGACGCCTTTGTGAAGACCCGGGTCGAGCCTGCGGCCGCCGGCGGCGGCGGGATAAGGGTGGTGCTCGAGGCCGAGCCCGGGCCGCTCTACCGTTTCGCCGAGGTGAAGCTTCCGGGCCTCGATGAAGCCGGAGCGGACTCGCCGGCGCTTCGCGAGGCCTTCAGGATCGAGCCGGACGATCCGATCGACGCTGCGGCGGTGGCGTCGGGCGAGGCCGCGCTTCGAGCCGAGCTCGGCAAGCGCGGTTACGTCTTCGCCGATGCCGGACCGCTGGACATCGCCGTCGATCACGAAGCGCGGACCGGAACCCTGGTCTTTCCGGTCAAGCCGAACGGGTCGCGCCTGTTCGGCCGGATCCGGGTCGAAGGGCGGCGCCTGTTCAGCGCGTCGCACATTCAGACCATCGCCCGATTTCGCCCGGGCGATCCGTTCGAGGCGCCGCTGGTCGACGATCTCAGGCGGGCGCTGATCGCGACCGGCCTCATCTCGTCGGTCAACATCAAGCCGGTCGCGGCCGAGGACGGCAAGTCGGTCGATCTCGCGGTCTCGGTCGAGCGCGCTCCGCTCCGCACCGTCGCAGGCCAGGCCGGTTACGGCACCGGCGAGGGGGTCCGGATCGAGGCGAGCTGGCAGCATCGCAACCTTCTTCCGCCCGAAGGCGCGGTCACATTCCGGGGAGTCGCGGGAACCCGCGAGCAGCTGGTCGGAGCGACCCTCAGGCGGAACAATTTCCTGCGCCGCGACCAGGTGCTGAACGCGCAGATGGTGGTGAGCCATGTCGACCGCGCCGCCTTCGAGGCGAAGACCTTCCAGCTCGCGGCCAACCTCGAGCGCCAGACCAATTTGATCTGGCAGAAGACCTGGACCTGGTCGCTGGGCGGCGAGCTTCTCGCCTCGGACGAGCGCGACGTCGATCTCGCCACCGGCACGACGAGAAGCCGGACCTTCTTCATCGGAGCGCTTCCGGCCAGCCTCTCCTACGACGGATCGAATGACCTTCTCGATCCCACCAAAGGCTTCCGGCTCTCCGGGCGCCTGTCGCCGGAAGCGTCGCTCCAGTCGGGCGCGTTCGGCTATGTCCGGGCTCAGATCGACGGAAGCTTCTACCAGCCGGTCAACGACCGAATCGTCATCGCCGGGCGTGCGCGCCTCGGCACCATCTTCGGCGCGGAGCGCGACCAGATCGCGCCGTCGCGGCGCTTCTATTCGGGCGGCGGCGGTTCGGTCCGGGGCTACGGATTCCAGCGCCTCGGCCCGCGCGATGCGGTGTTCGACGATCCGATCGGCGGGCGGAGCCTCGCCGAGTTCGCGATCGAGGCCCGGATCAGGCTGAACGCGTTCGGCGGCGCCTTCGGGATCGTGCCCTTCCTCGACGCCGGCAACATCTACACCTCGCCGCTGCCGGAGATTGACGACCTGCGCTTCGGCGCAGGGATCGGAGTCCGCTACCACACCAGCTTCGGGCCGATCCGGGTCGACGTCGGGACCCCCTTGAACCGCCGGAGCGGCGATCCCCGGGTCGCGGTCTACGTCTCGCTCGGCCAGGCCTTCTGATGGCCGAAGAGCGGCCCGGGGCCGAGGCCGCCGCCGATGAGGCGCCGGCCGTCGAGCAGGTGCGCCGCCGCCGCTGGCCCAGGCGGCTCGCCAAATCGGTCGTCGGCCTTCTGCTCGCTTCGTTCCTGCTCGCCGGGCTCGGAATGATCCTTCTCGACACCGGGCCGGGCCACCGGTTCCTCGCCGACCGGATCGCGGGCCAGGCGCCGGAATCGGGCCTCCGGATCCGGATCGGGCGTATTGAAGGGTCGATCTGGGGCCGGACCCGGTTCCTCGACGTCAGGCTCTACGATCCGCAAGGACTATTCGCCGAATCCTCGCGGATCGACCTGGACTGGCAGCCGCTCGGCTGGATCACCAACCGGCTCATTATCGACGATCTCCAGTCAGAGCTGGTCATCCTTCATCGGCTTCCGAAGCTGAAGCCGAGCCGCGAGCCCAAGCCGATATTGCCCGGCTTCGACATCAGGATCGGCCGGTTCGACGTGGCGCAGCTCCGGGTCGGAAAGGCCGTGACGGGTGTGCCGCGGACGGCGCGGCTGGGAGGCGAGGTCGAGATCCGGTCGGGCCGGGCCCTGGTCCGGCTCGACGGAGAGGTGAAGCAGAGCGGCGAGAAGGTGGCGATCGTGCTCGACGCCGAGCCCGGCCGCGACCGTTTCGATCTCGACGTCGATCTCGAGGCCCCCGAGCGAAGCCTGGTCGGAGCGATGATCGGGACGAGCCGCCCGATCGCTCTCGTCGTCCGGGGCGAGGGGCGGTGGAGCGAGTGGAACGGCAGCGCCCGGCTCGACGTCAGCGGCCGGCGCACCGGAGCGCTCGCACTGCGCGCCCGCGACGGCCGCTACGGCCTCACCGGCCGGCTCGCGCCGGCCATGTTCCTCAAGGGCCGCAAGCAGAGGCTGACCACGCCCTTCATCGACGTCCGCGGCGAGGCGACCCTGGCCGACCGCCAGCTCGACGGCCGCCTGTCGCTTCGCTCGCCGGCGTTGAAGCTCGAGAGCGCCGGCCGGCTCGACCTCACCCGGAGCGCTTTCGCGAACCTTCGCATCGGCGCCGATCTGCTCCGCCCGCCGGCCATGTTCCCCAACATGACCGGAAGGAACGTGCGCCTGACCGCGGTGCTCAACGGCCCCTTCAGGACCGCGACCTTCGCCTATCGCCTCACCTCGCCGCGGATCGCATTCGACCGGACCGGATTCGAGGACGTGCGCGCGGAGGGAAGGGGGCGGCTGTCGAAGGAGCCGGTCAAGGTCCCGATCCTGCTCACCGCCCGCCGGGTCACCGGGATCGGCGACGTCGCCGGGGGCATACTCGCCAATCTGAGGGTCCAGGGCATCCTCAACGTGACCGCCAGGCGGCTGACCGGCGACCGGCTCGATCTCACCTCGGACAAGCTGAAGGGCAAGCTCAGCCTGCTCGTCGACCTGGTCACCGGCCGCTACGACGTGATCCTCTCGGGCGGCCTGACCCGCTATCTGATCCCCGGCCTCGGAATCGTCGACGTGACCAGCGAGCTGAAGGTCGTGCCCGGTCCGAACGGACGGGGATCGCTCGTCACCGGCAAGGGCCGCGCCTGGGTCCGGCGCTTCGACAACAAGTTCCTCGCCGGCCTGGCCGGGGGCCTGCCGCAGATCGAGACCGACCTCGTCCGGGGCACCGACTTCGTCCTCCATTTCCGCAATCTGCGCCTGACCGCTCCGAAGATCCGGATCGCGGGCAACGGCTATCGCCGCCGCGACGGTACCTTCTTCTTCGAAGGCAGTGGCAATCAGGGCCAGTACGGCCAGTTCGCGATGACCCTCGACGGGCGGATCGAGCGGCCGAAGCTGGCGATCCGGCTCGCCCGCCCGAACCAGGCGCTCGGCCTGGCCGACGTCCTGCTCAACCTCGATCCGAATGCCGCCGGCTTCGCCTATCGCGCCGAGGGCGGCTCGACTCTCGGCCCGTTCACCTCGCACGGCGCGATCCTCATGCCCGCCAACCAGCCGGCTCTGATCCAGGTCGCGGCGCTCAATGTGTCCAGGACGACCGCCACCGGAAGCCTTCGGAGCGATCCGGGCGGATTCACCGGACGGCTCGACCTGAGCGGCGGGGGAGTCGAGGGCCGGCTGGCGTTCAGCCCCTGGAACGGCGTCCAAAGGATCGAGGCGGCGCTGACCGCGAGCAATGCCCGCTTCGCGGGTCCGCCGCCCATCTTCATCCGAAGCGGCAGGCTGGAAGGAATCGCGCTTCTCGATCCGGCCGCAGCGACTCTTCGCGGAACTCTCACCGCGCGCGGGGTCAGCCGAGGCCCGGTCTCGATCGCGAGGCTCGATGCGAGCGGCGAGATGCGGGGCGGGACAGGCCGGATCAAGGCTCGGATCGCCGGGACTCGAGGCCGCGATTTCAGCTTCGACGCCCTGGCCGATTTCTCGCCGGGCCGGGTTCGGCTGTCGGGCCAGGGCAGCGTCGAGCGCCGAGCCATCCGGCTGACCGAACCGGCGACCCTGGTGCGCGAAAGCGGCGGCTGGCGGCTGTCGCCGGCGACCCTCGCCTTCGCGGGCGGCAACGCCACGGTCTCCGGCCTGTTCGGCGGGGGCACGACCGAGCTCAACGCGCGGATGAACGCCATGCCGCTCTCGGCGCTCGACGTCGGCTGGCCGACCCTTGGGCTCGGCGGAATCGCGTCCGGGACTCTCTCCTATCGGTTCCCCGAGGGCGGCGATCCGAGCGGATCGGCGAACCTTCGCGTGCGCGGGCTGACCCGCTCTGGCCTCGTTCTCTCGTCGCGGCCGGTCGATCTCGGGCTGGTCGGGCGGCTCGAGGGCCGCAATGCCGGGCTTCGAGCGGTCGCGGTCAGCGACGGCAAGACGATCGGCCGGGTCCAGGCCCGGCTCGCCCCGATCGGGACGAGCGGCAATATCGGCGATCGGCTCGCGGCCGCGCCGATGGCCGCCCAGCTCCGCTATAACGGGCCGGCCGATACGCTGTGGCGGCTGACCGGGGTCGAGATGATCGACGTCAGCGGTCCGGTCGCCGTCGCCGCGGACGCGCGCGGGACGCTCAACGCTCCGCGGATACGCGGCTCGCTGAAGACCGAGCAGGCGCGGGTCGAGAGCGCCGTGACCGGAACGGTCATCGAGAACGTCAAGGCGAGCGGGCGCTTTGGCGGATCGCGGCTCGTCCTCGACAGCTTCAGCGGAACGACGAAGAAGGGCGGCACCGTGACCGGCCGGGGCGCCTTCGATCTCGGCGCGGCGAGCGGCTTCGCGATGAACGTGGCGCTTAGCGCCGAGGCGGCGCAGCTGATCGACCGCGACGATCTCAAGGCGCAGGTGACCGGGCCGCTGACCATCCGCTCCAACGCCGCGGGCGGAACGATCGCCGGGCGGCTCGATCTGGTCAGCGGAAGCTTCAGGCTCGGCAGCGCGACCGCCGCGGCGCGGCTTCCGCGCCTCCCGGTCCGCGAGGTCAACCGGCCGGCCGACGAAAGGGCGGCGCCGCGCCGGCTCCAGCCCTGGCGGCTCGACCTCTCCGTTCGAGCGCCCGAGCGGCTCAACGTGACCGGCCTCGGGATCAACAGCGAATGGAGCGCGAACCTCAGGATCCAGGGCACGGTTACCGAACCGCGGATCAACGGCCGGGCCGACCTCGTCCGCGGAAGCTATGACTTCGCCGGCCGCCGCTTCGATCTGTCGCGCGGATCGATCCGGTTCGTCGGCGAGTCCCCGGTCAACCCGATCCTCGACATCACGGCGGAGGGCGGCGTTCGCGGGCTCAATGCCGTGATCCGGGTCACCGGACGCGGCCAGAAGCCCGAAATCTCGTTCGCGAGCACTCCGGCGCTTCCGCAGGACGAATTGCTGAGCCGGCTCCTGTTCGGAACCTCGATCACCAACCTGTCGGCGCCCGAGGCTCTCCAGCTCGCCGCGGCCGTGACCTCGCTCAACAATACGGGGGGAGGGCTCGATCCGATCAACGCGGTGCGCGCCGCCACCGGCCTGGACCGGCTTCGGATCGTCCCGGCCGACATTTCGACCGGCCAGGGCACGGCGATCGCCGCCGGCAAATATCTCGGCCGAAGGGTCTATGTGGAGGTGGTCACCGATGCCCGCGGCTACTCGGCGACGATCGTCGAGTTCCAGATCAGCCGCTGGCTTTCGCTTCTGTCGAGCATCTCGACGATCGGGCGCGAGAGCGTCAACGTGCGGGTTTCCAAGGACTATTAGCCGAGCCCCCTCGGGCCGGAAGCACTTCCTTAACGACCTTGGCGCTAGATTCCGCCGGCTTAACGGCAGGACGATGGAGTCATGTCCAGGGATCAGGATATCGAAGCCTCCGAGCGGAGGGCGCAGCGGGTGAGCCTCGACGAGGCGGCGAGGCTCAGGCCCAACGACTGGAGCAGCCTCGAAGTGCGGATGATCGACATCTCTGAATCCGGATTCCGGGCGAGCTGCGACGCGCGGCTCCAGCGCGGCGGACTGGTCACCCTCGACGTGCAGGGGATCGGATCGGTCGAGGCCCAGGTCGAATGGCAGCGCGGAGACACGTTCGGAGCGCGGTTCATAGCTCCCATCGACATCGGGAAATGCAGCTGGACCCCGACCGAGCGCGAATCCGTTCTCGCCCAATTGCTCATCGACCGGGCGGCGGCGCGGCGGGCCGGCCGGATGAACGCGGAGCGCCGGCTCAGGCAGCGCATATTGAACACTTTGCCCATGAAGAGTGGCGTCCTCAGGGCCTGAGGGGCCGGACGCGCGGGAGGCTTCGGATAGAGAGAAAATTTAACTTCCATCAATCTAAGGAACGTCAGCCGCGGCGTGCGTTCGCGGCCATGCTTTCGGGACCGGCGATGTCATGAGACAGGGAAGGTTTGCGGGCCTCGGCGCCGCCGGCCATGGAGCGATTGCTCCACCCGGCCTGGCGGACCTGTTCCTGTTCGATTTCCGCGCCTGCGAGGACGACGAAGGCGAAAGGGTCGCCGCCGAGCGCGCACGCTCTCTCGCGCTCTCGGTGCCGTTCCTCGCCGTCTCTCACCTGCTCTGGGCGATCATCCTCGTCCTCGCCGTCGCAAGCGAGGGGCTCGCGGTGGACTGGCCCTCCACCGCGGTCCCGCTGGCCGGCGCGCTCGCAGTCGATGCCTTCCTGTGCTGGCTGCTCAGCCGCCGCCGGACCAGGCTGCTTCGGCCGCATCAGGCGATGCGCGCGGCCGCCGCGGGCGTTCTGGCCACCTCGGCGCTTTGGACCTTCGCGATCGGAACATTCCCGGCGGCCGAAGGCTCGATTCTCGCCCGCGCCGCATTGATCGCCGGAATCGGCGCGGCGATTCCGGCCTTCTTCGCCACCCCGGCCATCCTGATCGCCACGTGCCTCGCAACCCTCGGCGGCACCCTGCTCCTGCCCGGCGCCAAGCCGCTCATCCCGATCGGGATCGCACTCACTCTTTTCTTCTCCTGGCTCAGCCTGTTCCGCGCGCGCGACGTGATCGTCGGCGCGCGCCGCCGCCTCGCCATGGAATGGGAGGCCAAGAAGGCCCGCCGCTTCGTCGCCGATTATGAAAGGAGCGGGCGCGGCTGGTTCTGGGAGACCAATGCCGACGGCCAGGTCAGCTACGTCTCGGAGCAGCTCGCCGGCCTGCTCGGGGTCGAGAGCGACTCGCTGATCGGGCGGCCGCTCGAGGAATTGCTTCTGGTCGGCGAGGGCGCGGACGCGGAGGACCAGACGCTCGGATTCCACCTCAACGCGCGATTCCCGTTCGACGACGTCATCGTCCGGGCGCCGGGGCGCGAGGAGATCTGGTGGCTGCTCTCGGGAAGCCCGAATTTCGATCCCTACGGACGGTTCCTCGGATTCCGCGGGATCGGAACCAACCTCACCGAGCAGAAGAGGAACGAGGCCGAGGCGAGCAAGCTCGCCCGCTACGACAGCCTCACCGGCCTCCCCAATCGGGCGATGATGCGCCGGACCCTGGACGACGCGCTCGAAAACGCCGCCGAGCGCCAGCGGGGCTGCGCACTGATGATGATCGATCTCGACCGCTTCAAGCAGGTCAACGACACCCTCGGCCACCCGATGGGCGACAAGCTGTTGAAGCAGGTCGCCGAGCGGCTGACCGAGGTGCTCGGAAGCGAAGGCCAGGTCGGACGCCTCGGCGGCGACGAGTTCGAGGCGATCCTTCCGGGAACCGAGGAGCAGGGCAGGCTTGCGGCGCTCGCCGGCCGTCTGATCGAGGAGGTGTCGCGCACCTATGCGATCGAGGGGCATGAGATATCGATCGGAGCCTCGGTCGGAATCGCCATCGCCCGGCCCGGCAAGACCTATGCCTCGGCGCTTGTGAAGGAGGCCGACCTGGCATTGTACGCGGCCAAGGACGGCGGCCGGGGCACCTTCCGCTTCTTCGCGGCCGAGATGCATGCCGAGGTGACCCAGCGCCAGATCCTCGAGGCGGACCTGAAGGAGGCGCTCGGCCGCGGCGAGCTTCATCTGCTCTACCAGCCGCAGGTCAATTCGGTGGGCGAGGAGGTGGTCGCCTTCGAGGCGCTCCTGCGCTGGCGCCACCCGCTGCGCGGAACGATCATGCCGCTCACGATCATTCCGCTCGCCGAGGAAAGCGGCCTGATCGGCCCGATCGGCGATTGGGTGATCCGGACCGCCTGCGCCGAGGCCGCCAAATGGCCGGCCCATGTCCGCGTCGCGGTCAATCTGTCGCCGGTCCAGTTCGCCGATCCCGCTCTGGCCGTCACCGTGACCAGCGCCATCGCCTCCGCCGGAATCGAGCCCGAGCGGCTCGAGCTCGAGATCAACGAAGAGGTTTTCCTCGCGGACAGCGGCGCGACCGAGAAGGTGCTCGCGGCCCTTCGCGGAATCGGAGTCCGGCTGGCGCTCGACAATTTCGGGACGGGCCGGTCGGGCCTCGGCCATTTGCGCGACGCGCCGCTGGACAAGATCAAGATCGATCAGAGCTTCGTTCGAGCCGCGTCCGGTAGCGGCGCCCGCAACGCGGCGATCATCCGCGCCATGGTCGTCCTTGCCGAGAGCCTCGGAATGGACACGACCGCGGAAGGCGCCGAGACCATGGAGGAGCTCGCGCTGATCCGGAAGCTCGGCTGCTCCCAGGTCCAGGGCTTCATCTTCGGAAAGCCGATGCCGGCCGAGGAGGCGCTCGAGCTCGCCTCGCAGAGCCGGCCGCCGGCCGAGGTCGCGGGCTTCAGCCGGCCGCCGCGGCACCGCCTGATCCGGACCGGAAGGCTTAAGTGGGACGGCAAGTCGCTCGAGGTCAGGCTCCGCAATATCTCGGCGGGCGGAGCGATGATCGAATGCGAGCGCCCGATTCCCGCCGATACGCGCGTCGAGCTCGACCTCGCCGACAGCGGCACGCTCGGCGCCGAGGTGCGCTGGTCCCAGCAGGGGCGGGTCGGCCTCAGGTTCGACTCGGAGTTCGAGCTTCGCAAGCTGTCGCGCGCCAGGCCCCTGGCGGCCGGGCTCAAGATGGTGACTCCCGATTATCTCAATCCCGAGGCCCCCAGGCCGGCGCGCCCCGCCCGGTCGCCGCTGGCGACGAAGCGACGCCGCGCGGATTAGGATTCGAAGAGTCAGTCGGAGGGAAGCGGCGCTTCGACGATCCGCAGGGTGTAGCCCTTGATCTTGCCCAATATCTTCAATTTGTGCTGGCCTCCGGGCGGATCGAGGAGGATCGGCCGGGCCGTCATTGGCCGCTCCACCTCATAGCTCAGCTTCTTTCCGTCCCAGCCGAGCAGCCGAAGCTTCGCGCCCGCCAGCTCGATGTTGGCCGGCAGCCCGGCCGGATCGACCTCGATATCCGGCTCCAGCGCATAGGTGTCGTTGAGGCCGGCGATCAGCATGGCCCGCGCCTCGGCCCGGAAGAACAAATGTCCGCTGACCTCGTCCACCCGATATTTGATCGAAAGGCTGCCCATGCTCCTCTCGATCGGAGCCTCCTCCATCTCGGCGGTCATCGACAATGTGTAGGGGATCGGATCGATCGGAGCGAAGGGCAGCGCCAGCGGGAGGTTCTTGGCCTCGAACTGGGCCAGGGCCTCGAACCGGCGGTCGCCGTCCGAGTCCCGGAAGCAGTCCACCGCCTGGCCTTTGAACATGCGCGCATTGATCGCGCAGAACATCCATTCCTGGTGGCTCGCCACGCCTTCGGAGTCGCGATGGAGCCGATGGGCGAGGAAGAGCGGCGCCCTGTGCTCCATTCCAAGCCGCTCGCGAAGCGCCCTCGCCTGTTCCAACGGCAGATCGAAGCTCGCGTCGCCCGCATAATATATGCCCTGGCTCAGCAATTCCTTGCCAGGCGACTTGCTCTGCGGCCCGTCCCCGGGCGTGAAGGTCGGGGCTATCCGCGCCGTGTCGATATGGTCGACCGGTCCGGCCGGTGGCTCCTGCGCGGCCGCCGAGGCGGCAGCTGCGGCCAACAAAGCGGTCGGGACGATATTTCGAATGGGCATGTCGCTCTCCCCGGCGGGAGGCTCGCCGAGGGAGAGCGGAAAAGCAAGCGAGATCAACGACTCGCCGGCTGCAAGCACCCCTCCCTGAGTACAGGGAGGGGCAGGGGGTGGGTTACTCCGAAGACCGGCGCTGCGCGACGAGACCCACCCCTGGCCCATCAGCCCGCTGGGCCATGCCGGGGGCATGGCCCAGCGGGCTGATCTGGACTCAGGGAGGGGAAGCTGAGGACCCGCCTTCGCCGGGCGTTCCTAGCTCGAATAATACATGTCATATTCGACCGCGCTCGGAGTGGTCTCCCAGCGCATCACTTCCTCCCATTTCAGCTCGACATAGGCGTCGATCTGGTCGTCGCTGAACACGTCGCCCTTGGTCAGGAAGGCGCGGTCCTTCTCGAGCTCGTTGAGCGCCTCGCGGAGGGAGCCGGCGACGGTCGGGACGTTCTGGAGCTCGGCCGGCGGAAGATCGTAGAGATTCTTGTCCATCGCCTCGCCGGGATGGATCCGGTTCTGGATCCCGTCGAGCCCGGCCATGACGAGCGCCGAATAGGCCAGATAGGGATTGGCGAGAGCGTCGGGGAAGCGGCACTCGACCCTCTTCGCCTTCTCGCCGGTGCCGTAGGGAATCCGGCACGAGGCCGAGCGGTTGCGGCTGGAATAAGCGAGAAGCACCGGCGCCTCGAAGCCGGGGACGAGGCGCTTGTAGCTGTTCGTCGTCGGGTTGGTGAAGGCGTTGCAGGCCTTGGCGTGCTTGATGATGCCGCCGATGAAATAGAGGGCCGTCTCGCTCAATCCCGCATAGCCGTTGCCGGCGAAGAGCGGCTTGCCTCCGTTCCAGATCGAGAGATGGGTGTGCATGCCCGATCCGTTGTCCGACTTGATCGGCTTGGGCATGAACGTGGCCGTCTTGCCGTAGGCGTGCGCGACCATGTGGACGACATATTTGTAGATCTGCATCCGGTCGGCGGTCTCGACCAGGGTTCCGTAGGTCAGGCCCAGCTCGTGCTGGGAGGCGGCGACCTCATGATGATGCTTGTCCATCGGCAGGCCCATCTCGATCATCGTCGAGACCATCTCGCCCCTGATGTCCGTCGCGCTGTCGACCGGGGCCACGGGGAAATAGCCGCCCTTGGCGCGCGGCCGGTGGGCGAGGTTGCCGATGTCATATTCGCGGCCGGTATTGGTCGGGAGCTCGATATCGTCGATCCGGAAGCCCGAGGCGTTGTAGCCGTCCTCGAACCGGACGTCGTCGAACATGAAGAATTCGGCCTCGGGGCCGACATAGACGGTGTCGCCGATTCCGGTCGCCTTCAGATAGGCCTCGGCGCGCTTGGCGGTGGAGCGCGGATCGCGCGAATAGAGCTCGCCCGTGCCCGGATCGACGATGTCGCAGAAGATCACCAGCATCGGGGTCGCCGAGAAGGGATCGGCATAGACCGCGCCGAGATCGGGCTTCAGGATCATGTCGCTCTCGTTGATCGCCTTCCAGCCGGCGATCGAGCTTCCGTCGAACATGAAACCGTCGGTGAGCTGGTCCTCGTCGATGATCCCGGCGCACATGGAGAGGTGCTGCCACTTCCCCTTGGGGTCGGTAAATCGAAGGTCGACCCACTCGATCTCCTCGTCCTTGATCCTCGAGATGATCTTGCCCGCGTCGCTCATGATGGTCCCCTTGTTCTGCTTGTTCCCCGGCGACCGCCGGGGTCCAGTTGAAGCCTGCGCCGCCGAACCCCGGCCTATGCCGGTGAACTCCTGTTGCGCGAATCCGGATTTGTCCGGCCACTCATCCCAAGGCCCAGGGCGAGCGTCCAGCGGCATGGGGCCGCCGGTGAATATTTCACAGCTCCCCCCCGGGACGGGGAGGGGAACCGGCCGAAGCCTTGGCCTGGGCTGATGGAGGGGCGGAGCTCAGTAGGAACGGCGCCGGGCGGCGACGAGCATCCGAAGAAGCATTGCGACCGGCCGCGGCACACCGACCTTGCCCTCGGTCCACAGGCTGACCGCCGAGCGGCTCACCCCGATCGCCTCCGCGAGATCGCCCTGGGTACGGTATCCGAGCGAGCGCATCGCATTGCGAAGCTCCTCGGGAGACATGGAGGTAGGGCGGGGCTCGTCCACGGGTGCGGCTTCTAGCCTTCCCCGACCCGTCTCGTCACCCCGGCGCAGGGGAATGGGGCTGCCCCGTCCCCCGGACGGGGCGATGGGGGCCCCATTCCGGTCTCAGCGAGGAAAGCCACGGCCCTTCTCCATGAGATCCCGGCCTCCGCCGGGATGACGCATCCTGCGGATAGTCAGATCGCGTCGCTTCCGCGCTCGCCGGTGCGGATACGAACCGCTTCCTCGATGGTGGAGACGAAGATCTTGCCGTCGCCGATCCGGCCGGTGCGCGCCGCCGTCGCGATCGCCTCGACGACCCGCTCGGCCAGGCCGTCCTCGATCACCACCTCGAGCTTCACCTTGGGCAGGAAGTCGACGACATATTCGGCGCCCCGATAGAGCTCGGTATGGCCCTTCTGCCGCCCGAAGCCCTTGGCCTCGGTCACGGTGATCCCGGACACCCCGACGTCGTGAAGCGCCTCCTTCACCTCGTCGAGCTTGAACGGCTTGATGATCGCCTCGATCTTCTTCACCCGCCGACTCCCGTGCTGCTGCGTTGCGGCATAGTCCGGCAGCGCAGGACTGAAAAGCCGGAGCGGGATCAGTAAGGCGGCTTGTCCAGCCCGGCCGGGCTCTTCGTGAAGATCTCGCAGCCGTCCTCGGTGATTCCGACGCTGTGCTCGAACTGGGCAGAGAGGGTGCGGTCGCGGGTCACGGCGGTCCAGCCGTCGTCGAGCAGTTTCACGCCCGGCTTGCCGATGTTGATCATCGGCTCGATCGTGAAGAACATTCCGGGCTTCAGCTCCGGCCCCGTGCCCGGACGGCCGGCATGGACCACTTCGGGCGAATCGTGGAAGACCCGGCCGAGCCCGTGGCCGCAGAAATCGCGGACGACCCCGTAGCGGTTCGATTCCGCGAAGGTCTGGATGGCATGGCCGATATCGCCGAGGAAATTGCCCGGCCGCGCCTGCTCGATGCCCCGGGTCAGGCATTCATAGGTGATGTCGACGAGCCGCCGGGCCTTCACCGAGACGTCGCCGACCAGGTACATTCGGCTGGTGTCGCCGTGCCAGCCGTCGAGGATCACGGTGACGTCGATATTGACGATGTCGCCGTCCTTGAGGGTCCGCTCTCCCGGGATTCCGTGACAGACGACATGGTTGATCGAGGTGCAGCAGCTGCCGGTGAATCCGCGATATCCGAGGGTCGCGGGCACTCCGCCGCCCTCGCGCATAAGGCGATAGACCATGTCGTCGATCGCCTGGGTGGTGACTCCGGGCACGACATGCGGAACGAGCGTGTCGAGCACCGAGGCGGCGAGCCGCCCCGCCGCGCGCATGCCCTCGAAGCCTTCCGGCCCATGAAGCTTGATCGCGCCGCTGCGCGGAAGGGTCTCGGTGCCGGTGACTGCCTGATATTCGGTCATGGCGGGCGATATAGCAAAGCGGGCCGAGCTTTTCACCCTTGCCTCTCCGTCACCCGGAACTGACGGCCCCAAGAGGCCGTCATCCTGAACTTGTTTCAGGATCCAGCTGCTCGATTGCCCGGGCGCATGGAGAACTGGATGCTGAAACGAGTTCAGCATGACGAGTTTAGCGATTAGAGGCGCCCTATGACCGAAGACCGCATCTGGACCGCGGGGCTGCTCATCATCGGCGACGAGATCCTCTCGGGCCGTGTCCAGGACCGCAATGTCGCCCAGATCGCGGGCTGGCTCAATCTTCAGGGCATCCGCCTCTCCGAGGTCAGGATCGTCCCCGACGTGATGGACCGGATCGCCGAGGCGGTGAACGCGCTCCGCGCTTCCAACGACTATCTCTTCACCACCGGCGGGATCGGCCCGACCCATGACGACATCACCGTCGACGCGATCGCGGCCGCGCTCGGAGTCGAGGTCGAGGTCCATCCCAAAGCGCGGGCGGCGCTCGAGCGATATTATGAGAGCCGGGGCGGAGTGACCGAGGCCCGGCTTCGGATGGCGCGGGTGCCGGCCGGCGCCGATCTGATCGAGAACAAGATGTCCGGCGCGCCGGGCATAAGGATCGGCAACATCTTCATCCTCGCCGGCGTGCCCCATATCGCCACCCTGATGCTCGAGGCCCTGGCCGGGACCCTGGAGGGCGGGCGGCCGCTCATCTCCGAGACGGTGGGCTGCTGGGTCCCCGAGAGCGAGGTGGCCGAGCTTCTTCGCGAGGTGGAGGGCGCTCATCAGGGCTGCCAGATCGGCTCCTATCCCTTCTTCCGGGAAGGCCGGGTCGGCGCGAACTTCGTCATCCGGAGCACCGATTCCGAGGCGCTCGCCGCCTGCCGCGAGCAGCTGGTCGAGCGCCTCGCCGGCGACGGCCGCGAGCCGGTCCGCGAGGGAATCTAGCCGGTTGAACCGCGCCGCTCGAAGGCTAGAAGGCCTCCAGGACAGGCCGCAACGGGGATGACGTGGCTCCGACCGACGAGCAGATTGCCGGTTTCATCCAGAGCAGCTTCCGCTCGGTCTGGACGCTCGAGCTGCTCCTCCATCTCGCCCGAAGCGAGGATCGCGGCTGGACTCCGCAAGAGCTGGTCGACGGCCTTCGCGCCAGCGATTCGATCGTCAGCCAGGGCCTGGAGGCCCTGCTCGCGGCAGGCCTGATCGTGGTCGACGAGGCGGCGGGGGCGCGCTATCGGCCCGCCTCCGCCGACCTGGCGGCGCTCTCGGACGGCGCCGCGAGGCTCTATTCGCAAAGGCCGGACGCGGTCCGGCGGCTGATCGTGGGCGCGGGCGCCGACGGCCTCGCCGCGTTCGCGGACGCTTTCCGGCTGAGGAGGGACTGATGGCCGAGATTTTTCCGACCGCGGTCTATCTGCTCTGCTTCGCGACCAGCTCCGCCTGCGCCTGGCTGCTCGGGCGCGCCTATGCCCGGACCCGCGCGCGCCTGCTGCTGTGGAGCGCACTCTGCTTCACCCTCCTGGCCGCGAACAATCTCGCCGTGGTCCTCGATCTGCTCGTCTTTCCGGACGTCAATTTCAGCCTGGTCAGGATCGGGCTCGCCCTCGCGGCGGTCTCGGTCCTCCTCTTCGGGCTCGCCTGGGACGTGGAGGAGAGACGATGACCCTCTACGATTTCCTGTCGGGCGCTGCGACCCTCGGCTTCGTCCTGTGCGGCCTGCATTTCCTCGGCTTCTGGAAGCGCACCCGCGACAGCCTGTTTCTGGCTTTCGCCTTCGCCTTCTGGCTGCTCGGCCTCAACCAGGCCATTCTCGCACTTGCCGACATTCCGGTCGAGGAAAGGAGCTGGGTCTTCCTTCTCCGACTCACCGCCTTCGTCCTGATCATCGTCGCGGTGGTGGCAAAAAACCGGAAGGGGACTACCTAGGAGAACGTGGAGAGCTGCTTATCAGTACCGGATTGGGGCCGTCGAAATAATCGTTTAGGCTTGCCTCAACACGAAAATTGAAATCTGAACGCAGCTTGCCGCCTTGAAGGTAGATGTGGAAATCCTTGAAGGCAAAATATCCCATTGCGGCGAGTCCCTTGTGATCTCGCCCCTTTGCTCGAAGGACCTTGGGGATTTCGTTTGCTAGTGCAGCTGTAATTTCGGGTCTATGTACAGTCGATCCTATCATCAGAATGCCTGGATGCTTACGATTGATCTGAGAAGATGATCGTTTGAGTTTTCTCCTGACTATTGCACTCACCTCCGGCGGGGTCAGTTTCTCGCCGTGAGGCCATTGCAGATGTTCTGGGCATTTTACTTCGATGAAGAGTTTGGTTCCTCCCACCCCAGGAATGTACAGATCCGGATTGGGTCCCGATTGTTCAGTTTCGACAGTGAGTCCTACTGGTTGCCCGACGCTGTAAAGGTAGTCCGCGATCATGAGCATGCTCGCTGTGTGCAAAAATGATCCTGGATATCCGAGAGCTCGAGCGATTTGAGGAAAGCGTGGATGATGTTCCCACGCATCGACTACGTGACGAAACATATTTGTCCAAGCCAGTGCGGCCATCAATGCGGTGTCGTTGATGTTAATTACGTCTGCATCTATGATACTTCGAAGCTTTCGAAGAGACCACGCCATGTGAAACACGCCTGCCGCTTGATCTCCTAATCGATCGACAGTCTTGTATTGATCCGCAATCGAGCATCCTGTTGCATCGTTATATCGCTCTTCGAGCTCTATAAAGCCATCTTCTGAAATTTCAAATCGGGTTCGTTTATCACTTCGTGGCGACGTAGCATTTGCTATACGAGAAACCTCTTCATCGCATGTGAGCAAAGCGCCGCGCTTTGCATTCACGGTCCCCTTTATCAAGTAGCCGCCTTTCCTTCCAAGGGACATTGCTGGGCGAGCGAGTATCTCTCCGTCTCTTAAACCTGCAGTCGTAGTAATTTGCTTGCAGCGGAAACAGCGGATGCTTACCCTTATCAGGTCCTCTTCGTAGAAATTATCTACGAGAAGCTGCCCGCATCCGTGACTGCAGACCAAGTCGCATGGAGCACCCGGTTCGCCCTTGATGATCGGAGCGGATGATCCCTGGATCAAATAGGGGCCTTGGGGATCAGCTGGCACAATAGTGGTCCCAAGATTCTCTACGGCTGTAGCGACAGGTCGAAAATGTCTGAAGGCGCAAAAGTAGTCAAATTTGATCAGACGCTTGAGGGGTTAGCGCAGTGCTGGCTGACCGCTTCCGCGTATCAATGGTTTGCCGCGAACGGATCGATCGGCTCGCCGAACATGAGGGCGCGCGCGTAGCGGACCGGCGGCGATCCGTGGCTCAGCAATTCGTCATGATAGGCCTTCAGGTCGAAGGCCGCGCCGCGGCGCCGTTCCGCCTCGCGGCGAAGCTCGACATGCTCCGAATAGCCGACGAAATAGGTCGGCAGCTGGGCCGAGGTGAGGCTCGCGCGGACCCATTTGCCGGCCGCCTCGCGCTCCTGTTGGAAGGCGGTCCGCATCATCAGGTCCATCGCCTGCTCGCGGCTCATGCCCTCCGCCTGAACTCCGATGTCGAGCAGGGCGTTGGTGGCGACCCGAAGCCGAAGCTTGAGCACGATCAGCCGGAACAGTGGATCGCCGTCCAGATAGCCCGCCTCGGCCATCACCCGCTCGCCATAATTGGCCCATCCCTCGATGAACGGGCCGGATGCGAGAACCGCCCTCAGGGTCGATCCGCTGCCGTTGGCGTGGGCGAGCTGGAGGTAATGGCCGGGTATGGCCTCGTGGAGGGTGAGGTCGTGGATCGCATAATCATTATATTCGCGAAGGAACGACGTCGCCTGGGCGTCGGTCCACTCCGCGGGGATCGGCGAGATGGCGTAGAAGGTCGCGAGATTCTTCTCGAGCGGCCCCGGGCTGTCGCAATAGGCCAGCGACACCCCCTGCTGGAACTTCGGCATGGTTATGACACGGACGGGCGCGTCCGGGACGGTCACCAGCCCCCTCTCGCGGACGAAGGCGGTCGCCTGCGCCAGGGTCTCTGCGGCCCTGGCCTCGACTCCGGACCGGGAGGGGCGGTGGGCATAAGCGAGCTCGAGCGCCGCCTCGATCGCCCTTTGCTGCTGGTCCGCGGTCGGGGCGGAGGGGAGCTGCGGAGCCGAGGGGCGGCCCGCGAGGACCTCGCGGGCGATCGCGTACATCTCCTCGCGCGTGGCCGCGACAGTCTCCGACGCGCGCCGCTTGATCTCGGCGCGGTCGAGCGGCGAGGCCAGAGCGAAGGCGAGCTTGGAATCGTACAGATCGGGGCCCAGCCGGAAATCGCCTTTGGCCTGGGGGACCAGGGTCCGGTCGAGCCAGACCTGGTGCTCGTCGACCGCCGCCTTCAGCCGGTCGAAGGCCGAATCGAAGCGGACGCTGTCGGTGGCGTTCAGCTCGGCCAGATGCGGCGTCAGCATCTCCTCGACGATCTCGACGATGCCGCCATTCTGCTTCGCGACCGTCGTCGCGAAAATCTCGGGCACCCGTGCCGGCACCAGGTTCACCCGCGCCTGGGCGAGCAGGGCCGGCATCGCCTCCATTCGCGCCATGGCCGATCGGAGGCGCGTCTCCCAGGGCGCGAAATCGCGGGCGGCGAGGCTGTAAAGCGCCCCGCCCGCCGCCTCGTTGTAGATTTGCGGATCCCAGGCCCAGCTTCGAAGGCTTTCGTCGGCCCAGATCGAATAGCGCAGCGCGTTGTCGAGCAAGGCGGCGTCGACCTGGTTCTCGCGGCTCAGCCGCGCCCGGTCGATCCTCCCGAGCTCGGCGAGCAGCGCGCGGGCAAATGCCGTGCCGCGCGCCCGGGCCTCGGCCGACATGTCCGGCAGCTTGTCGTCGAAGCGGTGGTCGCCGATCGCGGTGGCGTAGGACGGGTTCTGGCTCGCGATCCCGTCGAGATAGCGCTGCGCCAGCGCCGCGAAAACGGTATCCTGGTGTTGCGCGGATCGGGCGGACGATGTCGCGACTCCCGGCGCGCAGCCGCTCAGGGCCGGAACAAGCGCGGCGGCGAGGAGCAAGGCGGCGGCACGGACCATCGGGCGACTCCCTGGAGAAGGTGCGATGAATCGAGCCAGACTATCCCATTTGGCAAACGTCACCAAGGAATCGAAACCGCTCCAGATCCTTGTTCGACCCGTGGCAAACAACTGATCGTCAGCGTAGCAAGCCTTCGCCAGACCATTTGCGAAACGGCTCCGGCGTTACGTCGATGACGTCCGGCACGGGGCAGCTGTTGGCGCAGCAATCGACTTCGATATAGTCCAGGTTGCCCTCTTCGTTCGCGAACAGGATGATCTCCAACGTTCGATCGTCCGCTAGCTTGAAGTCAGCAGCGAATATTGCTCCGTGGCTTCCGCCGGAGCGGGCCAATGGCGCGACGTCGGGTTTCACCCGGACGGCAAAGCTGTTGCATCCGCACCCGCAAAATTCGGAGAACTCGGCGTTTGTAAGCTGCGCGCGCAATCGATCCGGCGCGGGATAATCGCACCGGTCCGTTACGAACTCCATCCAAAACGCAGCACGCGCGGGGCCGTTTGCCATGCCTCTGCTAATGCTCTCATGCGGATACGCGCAACCTCCGCTCTCCACCCATTACGGGTTGGGCGTCCCAAGTCTGGTGCTGGCCTTGAGGTGATGGAGGTGCGGGCGTGCCTGAAGTTCGCGGCTTGCCTGAAAACCGCCATCCGCCAGGATATGAGGACGGCCTCTGCTATCCGGTTTCGCCTGTGCGTATGATGCGCGAGGGCTCTTTGAGTTCGAGCGCGCCGCAGACCCCAGCGATCTTGCTGAGATAATCGGTGGCGAGCGTTTCGTCATCGAAAGCGACAATCTGTCGCTCGAAGTCGACTGCTCCCTTGCTTAGCGCTTCGTTGAGAACATGACCTTTTTCCGATAGCTGGAAGCGCAACTTCTCCGTGCCCAGCATGGAGAAACGGTCGCCGAGTGCCGGATAGTCCCAAAGCTCCTCACGGACGAGCGGGGCGCGAATTTCGCCCCCTGACCAGCGCGGCCGCCCCATCACGCAGGTGCGGGACCGTGCCGTCGTGCAGATTTGCCGGACGAATATGGCCCGCTCCACCTTTTGACGGTCATCAGAGCATTTGCGCTGTAGCGCCTTTCGAGCGCCCTCTTGACGGGACTGGACGAGAAAGCTGGCCGGATTGAACCAGGTGCGTCCTTCCGGACCATGGCGAAGTTGCGAGACCGTCTCGAAAGAGCCGTCGTCGACTGTGACGAGCACGAACATCGCAAGAGCGCCTGTCAGCCCGAACGCGATCGCTCTCAGGATATTCATGACCATGGCCTGCCCCGTCCGCTGCAACTCTTATTTCCTGGACGTTCCCGTTCGGTAAACGACGACACGGGCTGGCTCGGACACGGAGCGGGTGAAGGACTGAACCAGCGCGCAGCCGCTTGCGGCGGAGCGCCAACAAAGACTCGCGGGTGAAGGGAATCGAACCAGCGCGCAGCCCTATTGGGCGGAGCGCCACAAAAGACTCGAGGGTTCGACCACGGACATTGGAAAACTTGGAGCGGGTGAAGGGAATCGAACCAGCGCGCAGCCGCTTGCGGCGGAGCGCCAACAAAGACTCGAGGGTTCGACCACTGATTTTGGAAAACTTGGAGCGGGTGAAGGGAATCGAACCCTCGTCGTAAGCTTGGGAAGCTTCTGCTCTGCCATTGAGCTACACCCGCGCGGGCACCGACCTGCCACAGGCGGAGGCGGTTGATCAACATCGGACAAAGAAAAACGCCCCGGCCCGAGGGCCGAGGCGTCTCCTTCAGGCGCATGACCGTCGCCATGCGCCGAAAGCGGGTCCGCTATTAGAAGCGGAAGCCGAGCGTCGCGACGCCCTGGTGGCGCGAGAAATCGGCTTCGTAGTTCGAGTAGCGATACTCGCCGCCGATATACATGCTCTTGCCGACCATGAACTGGAGGCCGACGCCGCCGCGGATGCCGTCGCCGTTGGCGCCGTCGGACAGGCCGGCGGTGTCAACGTTGATGCGGGCATTGGTGTAGCCGGCCTTGAAGTAGAGGTTGGTCTTGTCCGACAGCGCCGTGGTCAGGCGCACGCCGGCATAGAGGTCGCGGCCCGCGGCAACGCGGTCCGTGCCGGCCTCGAAATCGGAAGTCGAGTCGGTGGCTTCGAGATCGATGCCGAGACCGACCTTCTCGCCGACGGCGAAGTCGTAGCCGACGCCGACGCCGTAAAGGATGCCGCTCGAATCGGCGTCGAGTCCGCCGCCCAGGTCGATCTTGACATTGTCATAGCCGACGACGGCTTCGATGCGGCCGCCGGCCGGAGCGGCGGCAGCGGGGGTGGCGAAGGCGGCGAGAGCGACGGCCGACGCGCACAGGGTAACGATCTTCTTCATAAATCCTCCAAATGTGGAACCGGCGATATGGAGTCCCCGAAACGCATTGTCATCGGGCAATCTCAACTTAAAAGATTATATATCGATGCGTTGCAACAAAACCACAGTTCGCAAAGGCTTAGAGGCGGCTGAACTCAAGTTGAACGAAGTTGGGCGACAATGTGGCGGAGTTCGCGCGGCACTTGCCCAAAAGGCGCCTTGAGCGCACGATGCGATGAAAGGGAGGGCTTTATGGAAGAGGCAGTCCGAACGCGCGGCAAGGCCGGCATTGCTACGAAGATCGCCCTTCTGCTGAGCCTCGGGGCGATCGCCGTCGCTCTGTTCGCCGCGCTCGGCGCTGCCTGGGAGGTCTGGAATTTCAGGAGCGGGCTCGGCGCCCTGCGCTATTGCTTCTTCGCGGCGGCCGGGGGCGCGCTCGTTGCGCTGATCGCCTTGTTCCTCGCCCGTCGCGAGCGGCGCGGGCACCTCGTCTGGGCGAACGTCATCGCCCTCGTCGCCGCCTTGGGCTTCCTCACCTATCTCGGAGCCAAGGTGAGGACCGCTCGAAGCGTCCCGCCGATCCACGACGTCAGCACCAATCTCGACGACGTACCGCAGTTCAGCCGACTCAAGGTCCGTGCCGACAATCTCGAGAAGGTGCCCGACCTCGACAAGCCGGACCTGAAGGCGATGGAGCCCGAGGCGCGGTGGAAGGCGGTCCATCGCTCCGCTTATGGCGACCTCCGCACCATCCACCTGCCGACGAACGCCGCCGATTCGATCAGGAAGGCCGAAGCACTGGCGCGCGATCGCGGCTGGGAGATCGCCCGTTCCGATCCCGAGGCCGGGATCCTCGAAGCGACCGAAACCAGCTTGTTCTTCCGGTTCAGGGACGACGTCGTGGTGCGCGCAAGGCCCGCGCCGGACGGCGGAAGCCTGGTCGACATGCGCTCGATCAGCCGGGTCGGAGCCAGCGACGTGGGCGTCAACGCGAAACGCGTCCGGAGCTTCATGGCGGACCTGCAGTCCGGCTGAGCCGGGCGGCCAAGCGCTATCCCGTCATCCCGGGCTTGCCTGCCCTGGACTTGATCCAGGGACCCGGGATCTATGAACGCGGCCGGTGTCGATAAGAGCTGCGTGGTGACGCCGCCCCGCCTGATCCCCGAGTCGGTGTTCATAGGTCGTGACTTTCGTCAGGATGACGGACGAGCACCGTGTCCCTTGCCATTAATAAGCCTGCTTATTATATGCGTGCCGATGGACCGCAATTTCGCATTCTGCGTCGCCGAGACTGCGCTGGCGCTCCGGCGCGAGTTCGACCGCCGGGCGGCCAAACTCGGAGTAACTCGCGCGCAATGGCGCGTGCTCGCGCGGCTGGGCCGCGAGGACGGGCTCAGGCAGGTCGATCTCGCGGACGCTCTGGACGTCGAGCCGATCACTTTGTGCCGGATGATCGACCGGCTGTCCGAGGCAGGCCTCGTCGAGCGCCGTCCGGACGAGGATGACCGCCGCGCCTGGCGAATCCATCTGACGCCCAAGGCGCTTCCGATCATCGAGAAATTGCGAACGCTCGCGGAGACCTTCCTCGAGGATGCGCTCGAGGGCGTTTCGGCGGCGGACCAGGCGCTGGTGACCGCGACTCTGGACCGGATCCTCGGCAATCTGTCGCGCGGCGGCCCGGCGCGGAGGGCGTCGTGAAGGAAGGCGTCATCCAGGCCGATTCGGCTGCCGAAGCGGCTGTCGAGGAGCAGCCCGCCGTCAGGCTTCGCAAGGGCAGGGGCCGACTGATCCTGATGCTGTCCGTGCCTCTGATCATCGCACTGGCCGGCCTCTGGCTTTGGCTCGGCTCCGGTCGGTGGATCTCGACCGACAATGCCTATGTGCAGCTCGACATGGTCTCGATCAGCGCCGAGGTGACCGGGCCGATCGTCGAGGTTGCGGTCAGGGAGAATCAAAAGGTCCGAAAGGGCGATCTCCTGTTCCGGATCGATCCCCGGCCGTACCGGATCGCGCTCGCCGCCGCCGAGGCCCAGATCGCCTCCGCTCGGGTGCAGGTCGGCAAGCTCGAGGCCGAGAGCATCGGGACCGGGGCCGACATTCAGGGCGCATCCGCCAATCTCGGCTTCGCCGAGCGCGCGTTCGGGCGCCAGGCCGAATTGCTGCGGCAGGGCTTCACCACCCGGGCCCGCTACGACGAGGCTCAGCACGGCGTCCAGGAAGCGAAGGAACGGCTGGCCAATGCCCGCGCCGAGGCCGGGATCAAGCGCGCCGCTCTGGCCGACGGCGGGGCAGGGGCACAGCCCGCGGTCGCAGCCGCCGTCGCCGCGCGCGACAAGGCCCTGCTCGATCTCCAGCGCACCGAGGTCCGGGCCCCGGCGGACGGCTATGTCAGCCAGACCGAGCGGCTCCAGGTCGGCAATGCCGCCATTCCCGGCCTTCCCTTGGTCAGCCTGGTGCGGAGCGGCGAGGTCTGGATCGAGGCCAATTACAAGGAGACCGACCTCGACCGGATGGCGCCAGGCCAGCCCGCCGAGATCCGTCTCGACGCCTATCCGGACTCCAGGATCAAGGGTCATGTCGCGAGCATCGGCCGCGGCACCGGCTCCGAATTCTCGGTCCTCCCGGCCCAGAATGCGAGCGGCAACTGGGTCAAGGTCACCCAGCGCCTGCCGGTGCGGATCGCGATAGACGGCGATCCCGGCCGGCCGCTCCTCGCCGGCCTTTCCGCCGACGTGTCGGTCGATACGAAAGCGCCCCCTCCGGCGCCCGCGGCCCCGGCCCGGCGCTGATGGCCGGCGCCGCCGCGCCCGCCGCCGATCCGCCGCTCCGGCTCGGCCGGCTCGAGCATATGGTCGTCACCATCGCTCTGATGATGGCGGTGCTGTTGCAGGTCCTCGACACGACGATCGCCAACGTGGCGCTTCCGCACATGATGGCGAGCATGAGCGCCACCCAGGAGACGATCAACTGGGTCCTGACCTCCTATATCGTCGCTTCGGCCATCGCGATCCCGATCACGGGCTGGCTCTCCGATCGGGTCGGCCGGCGGCGGCTCTTCATCCTCTCGGTAATCGCCTTCACCGCCGCTTCCGTGCTCTGCGCAATGGCCCAGAATTTGACGCAGATGGTGCTGTTCCGGGCCCTCCAGGGGATTTCCGGCGCTTTCCTGGTGCCGATCGCCCAGGCGGTCATGTTCGACATCAATCCGCGCTCGAAGCATCCGCAGGCCATGGCGCTGTTCGGAATGGGCGTGATGATCGGCCCGATCCTCGGGCCCGTACTGGGCGGCTGGCTGACCGAGAATTTCAACTGGCGCTGGGTCTTCCTGGTCAATTTGCCGGTCGGGATCGTCGCCGCTTTGATGCTGATCCGGTTCATGCCGGCAACCGAGACTCGAAGGCAGCGTTTCGACCTGTTCGGCTTCGCCTTACTGGCGCTCGCGCTCGGAAGCCTCCAACTGATGCTCGACCGCGGCCAGCAGCTCGACTGGTTCGACAGCTGGGAGATCTGGGTCGAGGCCGGCATCGCCGCGTCCTGCGCCTGGATGTTCGTCGTCCACCTCGCCACCGCCCGCAATCCCCTGTTCGAGGGGCGGATGTTCGCCGACCGCAATTTCGCCTTCGCGCTCTTCTTCATGGCGGTGACGGGGGTTCTCCTGCTCGCCGGGCTGGCCCTGCTGCCGCCCCTGCTCCAGCATCTCTACGGCTATTCCGTTCTCGATTCCGGTTTCCTCACCGCGCCGCGCGGGGTCGGGACCCTGATCTCGATGATGGTCGCCGGAAAGCTCACCGGGCGGGTCGATGCCCGCCTGATCATCTTCGCTGGAATCGCACTGATGGCCGTGTCGCTGTGGCAGATGTCGGGCTTCACCCTGATCCAGGGCTCGACCCCGGTCATCCTCAGCGGCTTCGTCCAGGGGCTCGGGCTCGGCCTGATCTTCGTTCCGCTCCAGTCGCTCGCCTTCGCCTCGCTCGCCGCGCGTTACCGGACGACCGGCGCAAGCCTCCTCAATCTCAGCCGCAACATTGGGGGATCGATCGGGATATCGATGGTCACCGCTTTGCTCGCGCGCAACCTCCAGGTCAGCCATACCGACCTCGCCGCCCAGGTGACGCCCTACAGCCTGCCCTTGGTCGACCCGTCGCTCGCCGAGCGGCTCGGGACCTTCGGAGACAGTGCGGCCGCCATGCTCGACATGGAGATCAACCGCCAGGCGATGATGATCGCCTACATCGACGATTTCCACGCAATGCTGCTGCTCAGCCTTGCCTCACTGCCGCTCGTCTGGCTGCTCCGAAGCGCGAAGGCGAATCCGGCGAAATAGCGGGATTCTACACCCCGTTCGGGCTGAGCTTGTCGAAGCCCATTCCTTCTCTGGCGGCTGATAAAAGGAAGGTCCTTCGACAGGCTCAGGGCAAACGCTGCTTTCGTGTTGACCCTCGATCAGTTTTGACGGATATTTCTGTCATGACAGAAATTGCTGTCGAGTCGCGAAAGCTGCCTGCCGCCGTCGAGCGGTTCATCCTCCATTGGGGGGACATGGGCGGGCAGTGGGGAGTCAATCGCTCCGTCGCCCAGATCCACGCTCTGCTCTATCTCTCCGAACGGCCGCTGACCGCCGAGGAGATCGCCGATACGCTCGGAATGGCGCGCTCCAACGCCTCGACCAGCCTTCGCGAATTGCTGAGCTGGAAATTGATCCGGCGCGTTCCGATGCTCGGCGACCGGCGCGACCATTACGAGGCCGAGACCGACCTGTGGGAGATGGTCACTCGGATCGCCCAGGGCCGCAAGGAGCGCGAGATCGATCCTGCCGCCGCCGCTTTGCGCGCCTGCCTCGCCGAGGCGGATCGCGACCCCCGGATCAGCAAGACGGCTCGGGCGCGACTCCAGGAAATGGAATCATTCATCACGACCGTGAACCGCTGGTACGACCAGATGCTCGATGTGCCGGCGGGCAAGATCATGGCGCTGATGCGCATGGGATCGAAGGTGGCGAGCCTGGTTGGGCTCGGCCGCCGGGAGAAGGACAAGAGCTGACGCTCCGCGTGCGGCGGAGCGCGACGAAGGGAGCATGGGATGGAGGCCGAGGAACGCGGAATTGTCATTCCCTTTCCGCGGCGGTCTGCGCCCGTTCCCGCCCCTTCACCCGAGCTTGGCGACCTGCGCTTTCGCACCCTCCTCGGTGAAGATGCCTGGGCAAGCCTTCCGGAGGCTGTGCGCGACCGCTTCGGCAAGAGCGTCGCCGGACGGGTCGTGATCTATGGCGGCGAGATCGTCGAATGCCGGATGAGCAGGGCCGGCTGGCTTCTCGCCCAGGCGGTTCGGCTGGTCGGAGCGCCTTTGCCGCTCTCCAGCGACACGTTCGTTCCGGCCGTGGTGACGGTCAGCGAAGATTTGGAAGCGGGAGGCCAGTATTGGACCCGGATCTACGGCCGCCGCCGCGGCTTCCCGCAGGTCATCCATTCGAGCAAGCGCTTCGCCGGCCCGACCGGGCTCGAGGAATATATCGGGCGCGGGCTCGGAATAGCGCTCCGGGTGACGGTCGAGAATGAGGCGCTTCATTTCCTCGGCGACCATTATTTCGTGAAGATCGGCGGGCGCCGATTCCGCCTGCCGCGATGGCTCTCGCCCGGCGCCCTCACCGTCAGCCATATCGATTGCGGCCATGGCTGGTTCGCCTTCCGGCTCGTGCTTCGCCATTTCCTGTTCGGCGAGCTGATCAGCCAGACCGCAATGTTCACTGGGCAAAGGTCCGACGAGGCCTGAACCGCTCAGGGCTTGCGGGCGATGATCTCCACGACGAGCGGAGTCACCATGTAGCGTGCTCCGGTGGTTTCGAGCGCCCGGCCCAGCCGCCGGGCCTCCTCCTCGTCGCCGACATAGCCAAGCTCGTGGAGCCGCCGGGCGCCGGTCGCCATGAAGCTGGCCGGCCATTGCCATGCGGGGCTTTTCCGATCGACGATGTCGATCAGCGGCCGGATCTGTTCGACATTCATCCCTTCAGCTTCGAGCCAGTCGGGCAGGAAGGGGGCGATGTCGGGCTCGCCGCCGGAATCGCGCCAGCTTTGCGAGACAAGGCTCCGAAATCGCTCCACGTCCGGATCGGGCGGAATCGTCTTCCAGGCGCCGTAATCGCCATATTCGTGGAAGACCGCCACGCCGCCCGGCTTCAGCGCCCGGGCGATATGGCCGACCGTCCGCCGCGGATCGGCGACGAAGGACAGCAGCCATCGGCACCAGCTCGCATCGGCCACGCCCTCGCCGAAGCCGCCCTCGCTCGATACGTCCTGGTCGCGCACCTCGATATTGCCGAGGCCTTCGCGTTCGGCGCTTTCACGAATGACCTTGAGGAAATGCGGCGCGCGCTCGAGCGCGATCACCTTGCCGTGCGGCCCCACGATGCGGGCGAGGTCGCGCGCCGCGAAGCCCGGCCCCGCGCCGACGTCGATGACCGTCTGGCCCGGCCCGATGCCCGCGCGCGTCCAGGCGTCGAGCACGCGCTCGCGCCAGACCCGGTGCTGGAGGCCGAGCCTCTCGACTTCGTCGTCGCGCGTTCCGAGAACGTAATCACCTTCGGTCATCGCCGGCTCATGACCGAGGGCCAGGCTGCGTGCCACCCGATTCTTGCGGGCAAAGAAAAAGTCAGCAGGTCCTCCCCGGGACGGGGAGGGGGACCATCCGCCGCAGGCGGATGGTGGAGCGACTATCTGGTTTGTCAAAGTGCATGTGCGAGTTCGGCGCGGGCGTCGCGCGCTTTGGCGTTGAGTCGAACAAGGAGCTTTCGGGCGAGTGCGACGCGCATCTGCATCTTGCTGAGGCCTTTGGCGAGCAGCCGCTCCCGGAAGGCGGCGAGTGTTGGGTCGTATTTTCGAGCGACATCGGCGACGAGGAAGAGGATCGAGCGCACGCCGGCGCGGCCGCCGCGGATGGAACGTTGCCCTTGTCGCTTGCCGCTGTCGTCGGCGAGCGGGGCGAGGCCGACGAGCTTTGTGATGGCGCGGTTGGAGATGGTGCCGATCTCGGGCACTTCGGCCAACATATAGGCGACAGTGCGGTCGGCGACGCCCTTGACCGAACGGAAGCTGCGGTCGAGCGCGGTCCAGAGTGGATCGGCATCGATGAGCGTCACCATCTCGGCTGCGAGCCGCTTGGCCTGGGCGGTGAAGAAGGCGATCGCCTCCTTGAGGCTCTCGAGCGCGGTCACGTCGCGGGTACTGTGCAGGCGCTGCTTTTGAACGCCCAGATCCTGGGTCACCTGGCGCAGCCGGGTGGCAAGGGCGGTCAGCCTCTGCTGGTCGGCGCTGGGCGGCGGCGTTGGGACGATACGCTTGGCGAGCGCGTAGCCGCAGATCATCTCGGCGTCGATGCGATCGGTCTTTTCCAGATAACCCATGGCTTCGGCGAACTTGCGCACCGATCGCGGGTTGGCGATCGCGCAAGGCTGGCCTTGCTGCCACAGCGCGAGGAAGGCGTCCTGCTCAACGCCGCCGCTTGCCTCCATCACAACCAGCTCGGCATCATGATCGCGGCAGAAGGCGGCGAGCTCGGCGACACCCTCCGGCGCATTGGCAAACCGGCGGTGTCCCGCCCGCTCGGTCCAGGCGTCGAGCCACGCCTGGCATACATCCACTCCACAAATGATCATCATCACGGTAACCTGCCTTGTCTGTACGACTGGAGATCAATCGACTGTTCGGTCGTGCGTGAAAGCGACGATGATCCCTGGCTCCACCACGGTTGCGGCCTGAGGGGCATCGGGCGACATCGCCGCAGCGTCGGGGCGGGCGGC
>DATDAS010000026.1:0-7905 GCA_036525315.1 Allosphingosinicella sp. | reverse complement strand
CGGCCCGGCTGGATGAGGCCGGTCTGCCGCATGTAATTGCTCACCGCGATGGCCCGCTTCAGGCTGAGGCGCTCGTTGGCCTGCGGATTGCCCCTCTGGTCGGCGAATCCGATGATCGAGATCCGGTAATTGCCGTGCGCGGATGCCCTCTGCGCCAGGGCCCGGAGCGCGTTCTGATATTGGGGCGCGATGGTCGAGCTTCCGGTGGTGAAATAGACCGTCGCCTCTTCCTGGACGACATATTCCTGGCCCTCGATGATCGCCCGCCGAAGCTCGGCGCGGTCCGCCGCCGCGTTCGCGAACTGCTCGGTCGTTCCGGCCGTCGCGGCGATGGCCGCCCGCCAGTCGCGCTGCTTGAAATCGATCTCCTCGGCCACGAGCGTGTCCCCCTGCAGGTCGCCCTCGGCCTTGATGATCAGCCCGTTGATCAGGGATTTGGTGTCGCGGTCCCTGGTGTTCATCCCGACATCTTCCTTGATCCGGGTGGTCGGCGACACGATCACGGTCAGCGGTCCTTCGCGCGTCCGGACGTTGAGTCGATCGCCCTCCTGCGAGATGATGACTCCCTCGCGCTTCGCCTCTTCGGCAAGCGCGGACGTGGTGATCATGAGGGTGGCGGCAATCAGCGCTATGCCCCGCGTGCTGGTTTTCATGTCGACTCCTGCCCTTCTTCCGAAATTGATCTCAGGCAAATAATCGACCGGGTCCGGCCGCAATATCTGGGTTTCACCCTATTTGGAGGGGCATCAATCACGAGGCAGGCGGGTCAAATCTCCCGACTGCGCACGACCGCTTCGTTCGTCCGCGACGGACCGTTCGGGACGGGCATGCGCCTCACCGTCGCGAAAAGCGCGAAGCCGAGGCGCTCATTCTCTTTCCGTCTCGGACGATGCCCGGCTGGGCCCGTCCGCTGGGGGGCGGAATCGGCCCGATACCGCCGCTTCGGGACGCCGGGGCCCGGCTCAGGCTTTGTCCCGATGGCGCGGGCCGGGGATCGGAGAGATTCTTGGGGTCATCAGAGCGAGGGGACCCGAAGGGGCGATTTCCAGATCATGGCCGGCAATCCGAATTTCGTGCGGGTCACGCCCGGCACCGATTTCACCGGAGCGCCCGATTCCGGCGCCAGGGCGCGGCGCGACATGGTCTGGATCGACGGCGGCCACTTCCTTCGCGGCTCCGATCGTCATTATCCCGAGGAACGGCCGAAGCGCCGCGTCCATGTCGACGGCTTCTGGATCGACCGCGCTCCGGTCACCAACGCCGAATTCGCCCGCTTCGTCGATTCCACCGGTTACAGGACCATGGCCGAGCGGACTCCGGGGGCTCGGGATTTTCCCGGCGCGCCGCCGAGGGAGCCGGCAGCCGGCTCGATGGTCTTCTTCCCGGCTCGCCGGCCCGTTCCGCTCGATCGGCCCGATCTTTGGTGGGCCTTCGTCCGAGGCGCGGACTGGCGTCATCCGGCCGGGCCGGGAAGCTCGATCGCCGGGCTCGATCTGCATCCGGTCGTCCATATCGCTCTGGCCGATGCCGAAGCCTATTGCGCCTGGGCCGGAACCGCTCTCGCGACCGAGGAGGAGTGGGAGTTCGCCGCCAAGGGCGGGCTCGGCGACTGCGAGTTCGCCTGGGGCGACGCCCTCGAGCCCGACGGCAGGCAAATGGCCAACATCTGGCAGGGCATTTTTCCGCTCTTGAACGGAGGCAGGGAAGGCGGTCCCCGGACGTCCCGGGTCGGCGCTTATCCGGCCAACGGGTTCGGTCTCCACGACATGATCGGCAACGTCTGGGAATGGACCGCCGACTGGTGGTCGATCCATCCTCTGGGCGAGGCGGGACGGTCGTTTCAGGCGGCGAGGCGCCGGGCCAGCGCCGCGCCCGAGGACCTGCTCCGGATTCCCCGGCGCGTTCTGAAGGGCGGTTCGCATCTGTCCGCCGCGAACCATTGCCGGCGCTACCGCCCGGCGGCGCGCAAGCCCCATCCGATCGACCATTCGGCCTCGGATGTCGGGCTTCGCTGCGTGGTTCGGCCGTCCGCAACCGGCTCGAGGGGCGAGATCCGGACTCCGCGCGAAGAGAGCCCCTTTTTCCCGTATCGAAAGGCGACCGCCAGGGCCCCCGGTCCGTGATCGAGCCGCCGGCGCGATGGCGTCGGTTTCGAACCGCCGGCCGGGGTCCTGCCCTAAAGCCTCAAAGCGTCAGCAATTATAGACGCCCGCCGCGCAGCGCCGGGTCGTCCGGCGGGCCACGCCGGCGACGCTGACCGGGGTCAGCGGACGTCCGACGCGCGCGTTCGCGGCCGTGGCCAGGCTGAACGAATCCGTGCCCGCATAGTCTTCCGCCATCTCCGATCCCGCGATTCCGGCGATCGCTCCGAGCAGCACGATTCCCAATATCCTGATCCTGGTCATTGCTCTGTCCTCACTCGGTAATTTTCGGGCAGGTCGCTCGTTTCCCGCAGGGTCTTGAGCTCCTCGACCTTCATCCGCCTCGCGCCGGCCGGCGGCGTGAAGCTGAAATCGGCCGTGCCGGCGCCGGCGCCGGCCTTCCATTCGCGGACCTGAAGGGTGAATTGCGGAGCCTGGTCCACGCCCTTGCTGGTGATCACGTAGCGGCAGGGATAGGGATTCGCGCCCTGGGCGATCCAGATCTGCCAGTCGGTGTCCTTCGCCCGGAATGCCAGATGGTCGCATTCCACGCCGCCGATCACGCCGCTCCCCAGATCCTTCACGTCGGTGACGTCGGCCATCAGCTTGTCATAGACTCCGGTCTGAAGAAGGTCGGCGCCGGGAAGCTGCCTGTGGAACTTGTCGCGAAGCTGGTCGATCAGGCTGTCGATCGTTCCAGGCGCGTCGGTGTGGATGTAGGCGTTCTGGCCCTTGCCCAGCAACGACAAAGACCTGCCGTCAAAGACCATCTCGGTATCCGAGAATCCGGACTTGCGCGTGGTCCGGATCTTGTCCGGCCGCGTGAGATCGATGGTTCCCGTGGTGGCGATCTGGAACTTCTGATGATCGTCGCTGACCACCTCGAACACCGAATCGTAGCTCATCGAGATCGAGTCCTGGGCGGCGAGATAGTCGGACATGGCCTTGAGCAGGGCCTTCGCATTCTGCTCGCTCGCGCCTTGCCCCGCCGCGCCCGGAGCGGCCGGAGCCCGGCCGGCGTCGGCCTGCCCGACCGCCTCCGGCTCGGCCGCATCCTTCTTGCCCGAGTCCGAGCAGGACGACAGGCCGGGGCCTACGACCAGGAGCAGTGCGGCGGCGGAAAGCAAAGCAGGGCGGATCCGTTTCGTCATTCGGGAGATCCTCTTCCTCGGTCAGGAAAATCGCCGAACGGGACCCGGACCGCGAAACCACGGACCCGACCGTTCGACCGCGACCGGTAACGGCCCGGGCCGGCGGTGCCATCGGGTGAAGTACCAATTCACCCGGCTGCAAAGGCGGGCCGGCGGTCCTGGAGCGGCGCAGATGGATCCACTGCCGGGCAGAAAGAGGCGCGCGCGCCCGGCACGATTGTCCTCGCTTCGCTCGGTCGTCTCCGCGCCTGCGGCGCTCCGGCTCGAACCCCCACCGCCGGGTCCGTCGGATGTAAGGCGCAGTCTCTCCACTGCCGGGCAGAAAAAGGCGCGCGCGCCCGGCAGGGTTCGAACCCCCGCGGGCGGATGCCCGCAAACAAAAGGGAGAGCAGGTTCGAATCCTGCCAAAGCGACATTTATGGCGCGCCCGGCAGGATTCGAACCTGCGACCCCAAGCTTAGAAGGCTCGTGCTCTGTCCAACTGAGCTACGGGCGCCCGCGCGCTCTTTAGCCCGCTTTTCCCGCACGCGGAACCGCGCTAGCGGTCATCCATGAACGGGGGTTCTCCAAAGACGGTGGAAAGCGCCGCGCTGAAGGGCGCGCATTTCCGCTATTTCGATCTCGTGATGGCGGCTTTCGTCACCATCCTCCTGCTCTCCAACGTGCTCGGCGCCGGCAAGGTGGCGACGATCGACCTCCCCTGGATCGGCGCGCAGCCGTTCGGCGCGGGAATCCTCTTCTTCCCGATCTCCTACGTGATCGGGGACATATTGACCGAGGTGTACGGCTTCGCTCGCGCCCGCCGCTGCATCTGGGTGGGTTTCGCGGCCCTCGTCTTCATGGCCTTCATGTCCTGGGTCGTGGTCGCGCTCCCGCCCGCCGACACCTGGCACGGCCAGGCGGCCTATGTGGAGGTCTTCGGCCAGGTTCCGCGAATCGTTCTCGCGTCGATGGTCGCCTTCTGGGCCGGCGAGTTCGTCAATTCCTACGTCCTCGCCCGAATGAAGGTCTGGACCGAGGGCCGCCATCTCTGGACCCGGACGATCGGCTCCACCCTGGTCGGCCAGGGAGTCGACAGCCTGATCTTTTATCCGCTCGCTTTCTACGGCCTGTGGGACAATCGCACCCTTCTCGCCGTGCTGCTCATGCAATGGGCGCTCAAGGTCGGCTGGGAAGTCCTTCTCACGCCGGTCACCTACGCAATCGTCGGGTTCCTCAAGCGCCGCGAAGGCGTCGACGTCTACGACCGCGACGTGGATTTCACGCCGTTCAGCACGCGGGTCTAAGAGCATCGTGCGAAAAAGTGGGCACCATGAATTCGGTGAAGATTGCTCCCGGCAATCTTCAGCCATGCCTGGGGGGCATGGCGGCCGGATCATTTTCGCTGAAACGATGCGGCGACAATCGGCCGGCTCGAGATGCGCGATTGCGAAATCGCGCGTTTCGCGCCGATGAGCCCTCTCCAGCAGGCCAAGCTCTGGCTCATGGACCTGGCCGGCCTGCCCAGGGACGCGCTCCACATCTATGTCGGCCTGTTCGTCTTCCTCGCCGCGGCCGCACTCACCAAACGCCCGCTCGGAAGCCGCCTCCCCATATTGTCCGTCCTCCTCGTTGCCCTCGCAGGCGAGCTCTGGGACGTGATCGACACCTGGAATGCCGGCGTTCGGGTCCGCTGGTGGTGGAACTGGCACGACGTCTGGAACACCCTGTTCTGGCCGGGCGTCCTGTTCCTCCTCGCCCGCTACACGCGCGTGCTCAGGCGATGAAACCAATGGTGTGAACGCCTGCTCAGGCAGCGTTGGTAAGCAATTTATCGTGGGTGAACCTCACCAGGAGGCGTCCCCATACTTGTCTTCGGACGTGATCTTGCCGATTCCGAGCGGCAGCCCGGCGGCAAGGAATCCCGCCGTTTCGTCGAATGCCTTTTGCCAGGCGGCATCCCGCACCCGGGTCTTTGGCCGCAGTTCAGCGATTACCCTGCCGTTCTTCGCGATCTCGAGCGTCTCGCCCGCCTCGACGCGCGCAAGCGCCTTCGAGATGTTCGCGTTCAGCTCCCGCACGGACAGGACACTCATTCCCGGCTCCTTTCCCAGTGCGGTAATGTAGCGAATCCTGATGTTTTCGTAAAAAGGGTAGCTTCAGCCCACCGCCTCGATCAGCCCCTCGAAGAGCCGCCGACCGGCCGTCCCGCCATGCGCGGCCTCGGACATGCGCTCCGGATGCGGCATCATTCCGAGCACATTGCCCGCCTCGCTCACGATTCCGGCGATCCGCCGCGCCGATCCGTTCACCTCGTCGGCATAGCGGAAGGCGATTCGGCCCTCGCCCTCGAGCCGGTCCAGGATCGCCTCGTCGGCCTGGTAATTGCCGTCATGATGGGCGACCGGGATCACGATCTCCTCGCCCGCCTCGTAGCGGCTGGTGAAGGCGCACTGGCTGTTCTCCACCTTCAGCGGAACGTCGCGGCAGACGAAGCTGATCCCCGCGTTGCGCATCAGCGCTCCGGGTAGCAGCCCCGCCTCGGTCAGGATCTGGAATCCATTGCAGATTCCGAGCACCGGCACCCCGCGCCCGGCGGCTTCCTTCACAGCCCGCATCACCGGCGAATTGGCCGCCATCGCGCCCGATCTCAGATAGTCGCCATAGGAAAAGCCGCCCGGCACCGCGATAAGCCCGATTCCGTCGGGCAGGCTCGTCTCCCGGTGCCAGACCATGTGCGGCCTCGTCCCGCTCACCTGCTCCAGGGCCACCGCCAGGTCGCGGTCGCAATTGGATCCCGGAAAGACGATGACCGCCGACTTCATCTCCCCTCCCCTTCAGGATGGGGCGCTGGCCCGTCCCCCGGACGGGCCTTAGCCGCGCTCCAGGGGCCGGGGGTGGGGGATGTATTGTCCCCCTCCCGCTCGATCCGGAAATTCTCGATGACGGTGTTGGCCCCGGAGTGCTTCCAGAAAAAGTGGGTACCGGTTTTTCGGTTCGGAAGCGCGACCGACATCAACTGCTCGCCTCCCGCTCGATCCGGAAGTTCTCGATGACGGTATTGGCGAGCAATTTCCGGCACATCGCCTCGACGTCCGCCTCGCTCACCCCCTCGTCCAGGTCGAGCTCGATCATCTTGCCGGCGCGCACGTCGTTCACGCCCGCGAATCCCAGCCCCTCGAGCGCATGGTGGATGGCCTTGCCCTGGGGATCGAGAACGCCCTTCTTCAGGGTCACGTAAACGCGGGTCTTCATGGACAGGCGCAATAAGGGCATCCTCATTTCACTTCCAGAGCGGGCGCGGGCTTTTTCGCCCAAGCTTGTGGGGGAGGGGCCCCGGCCCTATCTTCGGGCCATGGCCGACACGCCCGAAATCGCTTTGACCCCCGCCGCCGCCGCCCGAGTCGCCGCGATCGCGCAGCGCCAGGGCAAGCCCGCGATCCTCCGGCTCGCGGTCGACGGCGGCGGCTGCGCCGGCTTCACCTACCGCTTCGGCCTCGCCGACGAGATCGAAGCGGGCGATCTCGCCGCGGTCCAGGACGGCGTCACCCTCGTCGTCGATCCCATGACCCTCGATCTCGTCCGCGGCGGCGCCGTCGATTATGTCGAAAGCCTCGGAGGCGCAGCCTTCCAGGTCACCAACCCCAACGCCGCCTCCGGCTGCGGCTGCGGGAGCAGCTTCAGCATATAGCTTTCTTCGTCATCCCGGACTTGCCTGCCCTGGACTTGATCCAGGGATCCGGGATCCCGCTTCTTCTTCCCGTCATGCTGAACTTGCCTGTCCTGAATTTAATTCAGGATCACAGCATCCAGCGTCGAGCTTCGGTGCGGGTGGAGAACTGGATCCTGAAACCAGTTCAGGATGACGATGCGCATGCGAGCCGCTAAGCGGCTTCCGCATGCGCATCGTCACCTACAACCTCAACGGCGTCCGCGCCCGGCTTCCGCGCCTGGTCGAATATCTGGGCGAGCGGAAGCCCGACGTGCTCTGCCTCCAGGAGATCAAATGCGCCGACGAGGCCTTCCCGATCGGGGACATCCGCGCCGCCGGCTATGACGGAGTCTGGCACGGCCAGAAGGGCTTCAACGGAGTCGCCATCCTCACCCCGGCCGGGTCGCCGCCCACATTGCGCCGGACCGGTCTCCCCGGCGATCCCGACGACACCCACAGCCGCTACATCGAGGCCGAGGTGAACGGAATCGTGATCGGCTCCATCTACCTCCCCAACGGCAATCCGGTCGGAACCGAGAAATTCGCCTACAAGCTCGCCTGGTTCGATCGCCTCCGCGAGCACTCTCAGGCCCTCCTCGCCGAGGAGCGCCCGGTCGTCCTCGCCGGCGACTGGAACGTCATCCCCACCGACAGCCATGACGACGTCTTCTCGGTCCGCGCCATGCGGCACGACGCTTTGATGCAGCCCGAAAGCCGGGCCGCCTTCCGCCGGATCCTCCACCACGGCTGGACCGACGCGATCCGCGCCCGTCACCCGGAAGGCCCGGTCTACACCTTCTGGGACTATACCGCCGGCTGCTGGCAGCGCGACGCCGGCTTCCGCATCGATCACCTCCTCCTCTCCCCCCACGCCGCCGATCGGCTCCTCGATGCCGGAGTCGACAAGGAGTATCGCGGCCGC
>DATDAS010000025.1:0-75030 GCA_036525315.1 Allosphingosinicella sp. | reverse complement strand
GACCACGCCCCCACCTGGGTAGAGATGGAAGCGTGAGCGCCCGCCGCCTAAGCCGGAAATTGCGCATGCGATTTCCGGCTTAGGGAAGGATCAGCGCCACGCCGGACGGCGGGTGGCCGGCCCGTACCGGCCATCCCGACCGACGGCGCGGCCGCCCGCGCCGTCGCACAGCCTGTCCTGACCAGGCCGCCGGATCGGCCCGCCCTCCACGGAATCCCCGACCCCCCTCCATGGAACCATGGAGCCTTTTCTCCATTGAATCCCCCAGCGGAAGACGCCCCGGCCTGCCCGCCGCCGCGCCCGCACCCACAGGAGATGGAAAAATGTCTGTAAGCGTATTGAAGGGCCGGCTTCTGCTGGCCGCCTGCGGCGCGTTCGCGCTCGCCGGCTGCGAAACCGTGGACGAGGTCAGCAACGAGGTCGTCGGCAACGCTTTCGAGGCCACATTGAGCGGCGCCAGCGAGGTTCCTCCCGGCGATGCGGACGGCTGGGGCCGGGCCCGGATCACGATCAACGATGCCGCCAACACGATCTGCACCGATCTCGAGGTGCGCGACGTCGGCGACATCACCGCCGCCCACATCCACCGCGGAGCCGCGGGCGTGAACGGTCCTCCGGTCGTCACTCTCGATGCGCCCGACGACAATGACAGCGACGATTGCGACACCAAGGACGACGCTTTGGTCGACGAGATCCGCAACAATCCCGCGGCCTTCTACGTCAACGTCCACACCAGCGCCTTCCCCAACGGCGCGATCCGAGGCCAGCTCTTCGAGCACCACGACTGACGACTCGCGGCCATTCCTCCCCTGCATTTGCAGGGGATGCGCAGGTGGGCCGTGCCTCGCACGGCCCAGCCCTGTCCGGGGGACAGGGCGACCTGCACATGGACCGGCCGAAGCCCTGGCGCAGGCTGGTGGAGGGGCCCTCAGGGAGGGGCAGGGGGGCGGGTGGCCAAGCGAAAAGTCCCGGCCGCCGCGCCCTTTTTGCCCCTCTCCCAAAGGGAGAGGGAGGGACCCATTGCGAAGCAATGGGAGGGTGAGGGCACGCACTTCCCTTCGTCATCCCAGCGAATGCTGGGATCCAATGAGCTTCCGGGAAGTGCGGTGCCGGCGCCAGGCCAGCTTGGATTCCAGCCTGCGCTGGAATGACGGAAATGGGATTACGCGCTCAGCCCAATTCGTCGGCCGGATCGGCTCCGCCGCCCTCAGACCAGGCGCTGAACGATCCTGCCCCCGGCAGGCTCGTTTTACACTGAGCAACCCACACGAAAGTCCCCCGGACTTCCGTCAGAGTTGCTTCTCATAAATCCGATAAACCCGGTTGATCTTCCCGTCGATCGCTTCCGCGATCCCGTTCATCGGTCCATTGTCCTCGAGCACCCAGCCCACCTCGGCCGCGCTCATCCCGTACTTGGCGGTTCCGTTCCGGCGGATCGTCTCGATCATCATGAAGGCGAGCTGGCTGGCCAGCCGGGTGCCGTGAAGCTTCTTCACCACGCCCATCAGGGGCACCCGCGAGCCGACGAACTTCGCCCGCCTCAGCCTCCACAGCAGTTTCGCCCAGCCGAGCGGGAACAGCATTCCGCCAAGGTCGCGGGTCGCCTCGTTGAGGTCGGGCAGGGCCATCATGAACGCCACCGGCTCGCCGTCCACCTCGGCGACCTGGATGATTTCCTCGAACACGACCGGCTTCAATTTCTTGCCGGCATAGGCCGTCTCGGCCTCGGTCAGCGGGATGAAGCCCCAATTGTCCGACCAGGCGTCGTTCAATATCCCGAGCAGGAGCGCCGCCTCCTGCTCGAAATTCTTCTTCACCACGTTGCGCACCCGGATCCGCGGATTGCGCTGGCCCGACTGGACGATCCTCTGGATCAGAGGCGGGAATCCGCCCATCACCGGGATCTGGTAGGTGTAGAGGTCCTTGATCTTCGAATAGCCGGCCGCCTCGACCCATTGCTCGTAGACGGCCCTGTTATGCCCCATCATCACCGTCGGCGGATGGTCGTGGCCCTTGATGAGGAGCCCCGGCTCGTCCCAGATCGAGAGCGAGAAGGGCCCGAGCGAGCGGGTCATCCGCCGCCCGCGCAGGAAGTCCTCGGCGCGAAGGATCAGCTCGCGGGCCACCTCGGCGTCGGCGGCCTCGAACATGCCCCATTGGCCCGTCCCGGCGCCCATATGCTCGAGCACCAGGCTGTCGACCTGCGCCGAGATCCTCCCGACCGGCTCGCCCTCCCGCTCGGCCAGGAAAAGCCGCGCCTCGGCATGTTCGAACCAGGGATTGGTGCGCGAATCGATGAGGCCGTGAACCTCGGTCTTGAGCGGCGGCACCCAGTTCGGATCGCTCTCGTTCAGCGCGAAGGCGACGTCGACGAACGCCTTGCGGTCGGCCGCGTCCTCGACGGGCCGTATCGTGAGAGGCGGAGAAGAGCTCATGCCCGCCACGCCCCGTTCGTCATCCCGGCGGATGCCGGGATCTCATGGAGGAAAAGCGCGGCAGTCCGTCTCGGGCAAGCTTTCATTCCCAAAGCCTAAAGCATCGCCCCGGATCGTGGGAACCGGTTTTTCCGCCGGTTATCATCGGGGTTTCCCTTCTATCCCATCTCCCTGCACTTCCAGCCACTTATCCGGGCCGCTCGCGCCGCCGCGCGCTTGACTCGAATCGCCGAAAGGCGATTACTCGCCATTGGCCGGGGGTAGGGCATTGCATGCCGGTCGTGACGTTGGGGGCCGTGAATGGCGTATCTGTCCGATTGCGAGTGGGACATCTTCGTCAGCTACGCGCACGACGACAAGCCGAAGGTCGGCCCCGCCGCCAACTGGATCGTCAAGTTCGTCGAGGGCCTCGCGGTCGAGCTGAACCGCTACACCGGCGTCCATTTCGACATCTATTTCGATCAGAACGCCCAGCGCTTCAACGAGGAGATCGAAGGGATCCTCACCAAGGTGCGCCGGTCGGCCGTCTTCCTGATGATCGGCTCGCCCAACTTCATCCAGAGCAATTGGTGCCGCAACGAGATCCGCACCTTTCGCGAAGGCAAGGACGATACGTCGACCATCTTCATCGCGGAGATCATGGGGCTGAGGGACCGCGACTATCCGGTCGAGGTCCCCAACAATCTGCAGGCGCGCTTCTGGGAGAAGGAAAACGGCGTCCCGATGACGCTGACCCACAATGAGAAGAAATACCGGCTCCTGCTCGCCCAGATGGCCACCCAGATCTGCGGCAAGCTCGAGGAATTGAAGAAGGCCGAGGAGGAGCGCGGGCCCGCGCGCGCCCAGGGCGGCGGCAATGGCCCGGCCGGTCTCCCGGCGCCCGGAGCCGAGCCCGTGCCGGGCCGGGTCCTCGTCGGCTGGGCGCGCGACGATGAGGACCGCAAGCAGCTCATATCCTATCTGGACGGCATCGGGGTCAGCGCGGTCGATCTCCCCCAGGGCCCGCCCGAGCAGCGTCCCGAGCTCGATTCGGCGCTCGAGGCCGCGCTCGGCGAGGCGGCGGTCTACGTCCAGCTGCTCGATCGGCGTCCGATCTCCGCGCCCGCCGGCGCGGAGAGCCCGACCTACGTCCAGCTCGAAGCCGCCAGGGCGCGGCTCGGAGCGGACGACATCTTCCTCTGGCGCCCGGACGATCTCGATCCCGAGAAGAATGACGACGAGAAATACCGGGATCTTCTCCGCCACGCCGAAAACCCGACCATCGCCGAGCTCGCCAGGGCCGTTCGCGATCGGATGGCCGCCAAGTCCGTCGCTCCGCCGGCCGGAAGCGAGGAGCCGCTGGTTCTCGTCATCAACGCCGATCCCGAGGACCGCGAGTTCGCCGACGAGCTGATGGACGCCTGCGACGGCCGCGAGCTGACCGCGATCCTCGACGACTTCGCCCAGGAGGACAGCGACCGGGTCGGCTGGGCGGACGCATCGGCCGTCGCCTTCGTCCAGGGCAAGGTGCCGCGAAGCTGGCTCACCGCCCGCTGCATCGTCTTCAACCGGGTCCTCGCCGGGCGAAGAAGCGCCGCGACGTCGAAGGGTCAGGTCATCCTCTATGCGCCGCCCGGCCCGAAGGCCCAGGTCCGGATCGGCGGAATGACCCGCTTCGACCAGATAGACGTCAGCAATCAATGGTCGACGGCGCCGTTCGAGCAATGGCTCGACAAGATCGGCGCCCGCCGGATCGGCGGCTGAGTGGACAGGCGCGAAGAGATTGGCGGCGCGCCCCCGGAGAGCCCCGGACCGGTGAGCGCCAAATCCCCCTATCCGGGCCTCCGCTCCTTCGCGCGCGAGGAGGCCGATGTCTTCTTCGGCCGAGACCGCTGCATCGGCGGGATGACCGAGACTCTCCAGAATACGCGCTTCCTCGCCGTCTTGGGCCCGTCGGGCAGCGGCAAATCCTCTTTGGTCCGCTCGGGCCTGTTCATGCATCTCGAGGCGGGCCTGGCGCGAAAGGCCGGCGCCCGCTGGACCTTCCTCGACATCAGGCATCCGCGCACCACGCCCTTCGCCGAGCTCGCCCGCCTCACCCTCGAAAGCGAGCGGGCGCCGGATCCGGAAGGCAAGGCGCCCGAGCCGTCCCGGACCGAGATCGAGGAGCGGCGCAAGGCCCTGGCCCGCGATCCGTTCGCTCTGGTGCGCTGGTGGACCGAGAGGCCCGGCCGCCATCCCGACGAGAATCTGCTCCTTCTCGTCGACCAGTTCGAGGAATTGTTCGGCTATTCGACCGACCGCGAGCGCAACGAGGTCGAGGCCTTCATCGACCTGCTTCTCGAAAGCGCCGGCCAAGGCAAGGTCCCGGTCTACGTCGTCATCACCATGCGCTCGGAATTCCTCGGCGGCTGCTCCTTGTTCCCGGGCCTCGCCGAGCAGATCAATGCGAGCCTCAGCCTCACGCCCCGGATGACCCGCGAGGAATGCCGCGAGGCGATCGCCGGCCCGGCCTTCGGCGGCGACCTCGTCCTCGAGGACGTTCTCGTCACCGCCATCCTCAACGACATGAACAGCCTCGCCAGGTTCGACGAGCCCGCCGAGGGGGAGGGGGAGACGGAGGCCGAGGCCCCCGAGATCAGCCAGGCCGATTTGATCGCCCGCCGCGCGGACCAGCTTCCGCTCATGCAGCACGTCCTCAACTGGATGTGGAACATCCAGGCGCACGGCCCCGACGCCAGGCCGGGAGAGCCGATCCGGCTCACCCTTGAGCAATATCTCGCCCTCGGCCGGCTTCGCGGCGCGATGAACCTCCACGCCGACGACGTCATGGCCGGCACCGGCGATCCCGAGGCGGTTTCGCGTATCTTCCGGGCGCTCACCGACCAGCCGACCGTCGCCACCTCCGGCTCGGCCGAATCCTCGGCGGTCCGCCGCCGCCGCACGATCGCCCAGCTCGCCGCGGAAGCGGACGTCCCGCCGGACCGGGTTCGGGCGATCGTCGACGCCTATCGCGCCGAAGGCGTGTCGATGCTCAATCCCGATCCCGAGACCTTTCCCAGGCTCGAGGACGGCGACGAGGTCGACATCTCGCACGAAAGCCTGATCCGCCAGTGGGGCGCTCTTCGCGGCTGGATCCGCGACGAGGGCGAGGCCGGCCGCTCCTGGCAGGAGCTCCTCCGCGACGTCGACAAGGGCCAGCCCATCACCGGCCTCGACCTGTCCGAACGGAAAGGCTGGTGGGAGCGCACCCAGCCCCATGCCGGCTGGGCCGATCGCTATACCGGCCGGTTCGCCGAGGTCGACGGGGCGATGAACCGCAGCATCCGAAGGGAATGGCGCCGCAAGATGCTCCTACGCGGAGCGACCGCCAGCGGAGTTGCGCTGGCGGCCATGTCCTATGTCGCCGTGGCCGGAGCGTGGGAGCTGCAGGACACGGCGGAAAGGGAAGCCGCTGCGGCCCGTGTCGACAAAGCGAACGCCCGCAGGGACGCCGATGCGGCCGCGAGGGACAGCGCGAGGGCGGAGAGTCGCGCCGCTGCGGCCGCCTCCGCCCAGGCCAGGGCGCAGGATGCCGCCGACAAGGCCAGGAAGACCGCCGACGAGGCCAGGAAGACCGCGGAGGCTGCCAGAGCCGCCGCGGCGACGGCGGCCCGGCAGGTCCAGCTCGCCTCGGTCCAGCTTTCCGTTGCCCGCAAGGAGGGCGCGGAGATCCAGCAGCGCAGCCAATTGCTTTCCAACCGGATCGCGGAGCGGACGAAGGGCCAGCTGGGGCTGGTCCTTGCCAAGCCCCCGTCCGATGCTGCGCTCGTCCTTCAGGATGTGACCAAAGATCTCGAGCTGCTTCGTGACACGGACCCGCCGGCCTTCGCCGCGATCGAGCCTGAGCGGGAGAGAAGGGCAGGTCTGCATTCCACCTACCGGCTCGAAACCGGCGAAATGCGCGCCGCCGCCGGAAAGACGCAAGAGTCTCTGACCTCCGCCGGGAGCGGCCCTGGAGCAAATGATGCGTTGCGGCTGAGCCAGGCGGTTGTGCTGCAGGGCCGCGCCGAGAGGATGGAGGGCAAGGAGGCGGAAGCGCTCGCGTCCTTCGAAAGGGCAGTGACCATCCTGCCTCCCGATGACGACGATGTTTCACGCGCGGCCAGGGCAGAGGCCCAATATGAACGCGCCGCCTTGCTGTTCGATTCGGGTCGTCAGGCGGAGGCGGCTGGGGCCGCGCAGCAATGCCTGGACTCATTGCCCGCCCCTACCGTCGAAGAATATCTGGGGCGCCGCGAGTCCGGTCTCGCCCTCCTGGAATATGATCCCGTCAAAACCCGAGTCCTGCTCGGACAGGTGCAATGCAGAACGCTCCTCGCTGCGTCGGCGCCCTCGGACAGGGATGTATCGGGCGAATGGCGGGAAGTTTCCAACGCACTGAAAATGTCGGCGAGGACGAAGACAGGGGACATGATCCGCTCCGTCGATCATTCGCGGGCGCGCTCGGAGGCGATCGTTCGATACTTCAGAAAGCAGAAGAAGCCCTACGCGAAGTCATGGCCCGCTGAGCTTGAGGACAGCCTGAGCGCCGGCTTCGAGGGTTTGCTCGCCGACGATGAGGATGGAAACAGCGCCGGAATCGTCATCATTCAGCCCGGGCAATTCTATCCGCTCGACGCTCTGCATCGGGTGGAAGCGAACAATGCGTTGATGCGCTGGTATGCCGATGGCGGCGCCGCGGAGCAATTGCCCCTTGCCGACGCCCTCCTGGTCATGAAGGTGAATCAGGGCCTCACCCGTTCGTTGCCCGGCAGCGAGGTCGCCGCCGGCATGGTCCGCCGGGTTTCCGACGCTTATCTCGATCATGGCGACAACTGGATCGATCTTTACGGCCGTCTCGATTCGAGGTCCTACGATCAGGTCGATTCCACCTTCGATCAGGCGGTCTCGCTCCTGCATTTGCATTGGATGTTCCTCGGCGCCGACCGGGCCGACATCGGGGAATCGGATCGGGCCATGCTTCTGGGCCGCCTTCGTCGCCAGGGGCAGAGGCTCGTAGCCGCCGCCCGCGAGAATCTGGAATCGGAACGCTACGGCACTTTGCTCAACAACGCGCGCAATCTGCACGGCTCGATCTGCTACGCTTCGACCGACGCCGATTGCCTGGGTCTCGCCGCGGAGATCGCACAGGTCGAGCGCGACAGCGCCGAGATGGTCGCGAAGGTGGCGTCACCGCTTCTGGCGGGTGCGCGTCCGGAACCGGTTTGGGCGGACTCCGCGCAGGTCGCATTGGGCGGTTTCGATCCAGTCACCTGCTTCGACAGCGCCGGAAGCATGCGCGTCAATCGGGCAAATCAGCAGCAGGCCCGCGCTCCCGCGTCGGCTTCGCGTCAATGCAGCATGGGCAGGGGCCGGCTTCAATATAGCATTCGGCTGGGCGGCCAGGTCTGGCTGTTCGAGCGGCAGGAGAATCTCGAGCGGTTCCGCAAGTCCCCGGCGCAATTTGCGCCTCGGCTCGGCGGCTACGATTTCCGCGAAATCGCGAAATCCCGCAAGGACAGACCGGATGTGACCAATAATGCGGGCATCGTATTCGAAGGACGATTGTATCTGGCGCAAACCTACGGGCAAGCCGTCAATCCCGAGGAAATCGCCAGGGCGGAGAGCAACTGGTCCACGCTGAAATCTGCGCCCGAGACCGATCCGAACGCCGGCGAATCCATGGCCGACCCAAACGCCGCCATTGAAGACGCAGCGGAACAGGCTGCGGTTGACGCCATCGAATCCCTCGAATCGGCAGCCGATACCGCGCCAAATCCTCCGCCCGACGCCCCCGCTCCGGACGATCCCACCGCCCCTGAAGCCGCCATGCCCGAGCCCCGGCCGTGATTGAAACCGGCTGGGACGAATATCGCGGCTGGGCCGCCCGTTCGCGGCAGCTTCAGGACAGGCTTCGAAAGTGGAACATCGCCTCGCTGTTGTGCGTCGTGCTGGCCGCCGTTTTCGGCGGCCTCGCCGTCCAGCTCAAGGACGCCGATCCCTGGTGGGGCAGCGCCGTCGCCGCCGCGGCGGCGGTCGCGGCGGCGATCGCGCCGGTCGTAGGGCGCGAGATCATGTCGTCCGGCTTCGAAAAGAGGTGGATCCGGGCGCGGGCCCTGGCGGAGGCGATCAAGTCGCAATGCTTCCGCGTCGCCGCGCGCATTCCTCCTTACGACGGCGAGGATTGGGCCGAGCGCTTCATCGCCTGGCGGGATGAAATGACGAAAGTGGCGCCGGCCGAGGGCCTGACCCCGCTCGCCGATCCCGTCCCGGCGGCGGGGGACGAGCGCCGCCCGGCGCCCGGCATGGACATTGGCTGGTACCTGGCAAAGCGGGTGGAAGGTCAGCGGGTCTATTACACCGACAAGCAGAAGGAGCATGAGGACGCGGCCGGCCTTCTGCGCGCCGTCAATATCGGCGCGGCCGTGGCCGCGGCCGTCCTGGCGGCGCTGGCCGCCTCCAGGATCGCCGAGGGAAGCGGAATCGAGTTCGCCGCCTGGGCCGGAGTCTTCGTCACCATCTCCGCCGCGATCCTCGCCGTCGGCCTCCTCGACCGCCGCGCCAGCCTCGCCGCCCAATACGGCGCCATGGCCATCGCCCTGGGGCGGATGAAGGAATGGCAGAAGGCCACCAATGCCGACCTCAAAGCCCTGGTCGACCGAACCGAATCACTCCTCACCGCCGAACACGCCGCCTGGGCGCAGAGCATGAGCCAGGCGAAGGTGGAGGCTAAGGCGGAGGGCAAGACTGACTCCAAGCCCAAAGCGGACTCGCAAAAGAGCTGACCCTGCCGCAGCCCCAATCGCGCGCGGAACGGGCAGCGAAAGGGGCGGTGGCGAGGCAAGCCACCCACCCTAACATCGTCATCCCGGCGCAGGCCGGGATCTCGTGGAAAGCCTGCGGCGGAGCTGGGGATGGCGAAAAGCTAGCAAAACGAACGAATTGCCCGCGCCAACTTGCCCTTTACGTGAGCTGAATTCCTTCAAATTGAAAACTACGCTCGTTCCTGGAGGGACGGGTGCGCGAACAACTGCTTGAATGGGTGACGACGTTCCCCACGCGCCCCGGCTATCGGGACGGTACATTCGAAGATTCGCCGCAGGCGCACCTTCTAAGTCACCGGTTACCCGACGCAATACGAGCGGCTATTCCCATCCACCTTGGTGGTTTGATCGTTGAAGGTAGCGCGGGAAAAGGCGAGTGGACCCACACTCCTTGGGTGGCGCTTTTAGATCAAGCCGTGACCACCAATGTCGGCGAAGGGTATTACGTTGTTTACCTTCTTAGTTGGGGCTGTGAGCGTCTGTATCTGACGATCGCGCAGGGTTGTACGGAGCTAAAAAAACAGGCTGGGATTCCCAAAGCAAAAGAGGAACTTGAGCGGCGTGCGCAGCTCATGCGATCCCGTGTCCTTGGGCATGCTCAGCGACTTCATCCACTGAAGGTGGCGCTTGGCGCGCGCTCCTGGCGCGGCAAGCTTTACGAGCCAGGCGTGGTCGTCGGAGCTCAATATTCGACTAGTGACTTTCCGACCGAAAATGAGCTCCTGCTGGATCTAGAGGAGGCGCTTGCGCTGTACCGGCGCCTAAGCATGTCGGGAGGATGGAGTGCTGATGACGAGATTATGAACGAGGCTCGCGAGGAGCGTGGTTCCGGGACCCTCGAACAGGCCAAGCGATATCGCCAACACCGAGCGGTCGAGCGGCAGTCCGGCCATTCCAAGGAAGTGAAGAAGCGCCAAGGGACGAAGTGCAAGGGCTGCGATCGAAATCTGGCCGATGTCTACGGAGAGGTCGCCCAAGGGCTCATCGACGCTCACCACCTTACGCCGTTGGCCAGTTTAGCCGACGGGGAACAGGTCAAGTTTGACCCAGTGAAGGACTTTGCAGTGCTTTGCCCAAACTGCCACAGAGTCATTCATCGGATGGACGATCCGTCCGATCTGCAAGGATTGCGCGACGTCGTCCGACCTTACAGATCGGACAATAGTTCGTAGGACGGAATCATGCGGCAATGCGGGTTGAGACAGCGCTCGCAATGATGCCGGCTATGTAAGAACCGATAGCTTCTCCGATCTCAGCCGGAACAGCGTTGCCCAGCTGTCGCGTAACATGCCGCCATGACCCGGTTGCAATAAACTCATCTGGGAAACCTTGAAGGCGCGCCATCTCTCGAACGGTGAAATATCTTACCGAATTATCGCTCTGCACAAGCATATTTTCACCACCAGGTACGCCGTGAGCTCCCGCTTTAAGGGCCTTCGCAGGCTCGTCGGCAAGGCTCCCTGTGTGATTGCGATATCTCCGAGCTCCTGGGCGCTGATAGTGATTGGGATCTTGCCCTCCATCCAAGGGCGCCCCCAAGCTCGACAATCGATCTCTGGCCGTCGTCCAAGCACCCAAATTGGGCCGTTCATCAAGCTGGCGGAGTTGTGCAACCAGTCGCGCTTCTGTCGCGCTTGGACCGGCAGATTTTCCTGGGTCAATTCCGTGTCGAATCCAGTAGTCGCCAGAAATGTACTTATCCCAGGTGAGAGAAGCCTGACTGTGGGTTGGATTTGGAATTTGGCAGGTTGACGAAATATCCGATCTCACACCCACAACAATCGCGCGATGACGCTTTTGAGCCGCGCCATAGTCGGCAGCATTTATCCCCTTCACGTCGATTTGGTATTCCCTGAGATCAGGCGAAGCTTCGTCAAGGGAGCTTAGCTGTATCGCGTGCTGCTGCCAGCTCAAACTTTTGGGTTTGGTTCGGCTTGGCCATCGCAACTGCAACACAATATATCTGAGGTATTCTTGAAACGCCGGTCGGAGCAGTCCTTGAACATTCTCAAATATGAATGCTTTCGGGCGTGTCTCCTTCACCGCTCGAATGGCTTCGGGCCAGAGGTTCCTGTGATCTGCCGGACCTAGGTGCTTCCCGCCAATAGAGAAAGGCTGGCACGGCGGGCCTCCAGAAACTAGGTCTAGGTTCGTTCCTAATTTATCGAACGCAAATCCGCATACGTCGGCCTCAACCACGTCCCATTCACAAAAATGTCTTACACCCCGTTGCTGATTGTAAACCAACGTCTGTACGGCGTGTCCATCTCTCTCAATTAATACCTTTCTCGTAAATCCGGCTCTCGATAGGCCTAGGGCAAGCCCACCGCAGCCGCCAAAAATCTCTAAACTACGCATCCAGAAATTCCTGGAGCTTTCGCTCGACCGATGGCCGGTCGCGCATCTCACACTCCCACACGATGAGAGTGCGCCAGCCTTGAGCCGTTAGTGTTTGAAGGGTCTTAGCATCCCGTTCCCGATTCTGCTCAAGCTTATTCCTCCAGAACACCGTGCGGCTCTTTGGAAGCCGCCTGCCTGACACGCAATCATGTCGATGCCAAAAGCAGCCGTGAAGAAACACAGCTTTTCGACGTGATTTGATACAGAGATCCGGGGAGCCGGGAACGTCCGATGAGTGGACTCGAAACCTATAGCCAAGGCGGTGAACCCAACTCCGGAGGGCTATTTCGGCTCTACTATTTTTGGACCGCACCAGCCGCATTTGCGCACTACGCTCTTGTGGCGACAGGTTATCCACGGCCTCTCGCTCGTCCCTGCCGAGGAGGCTTAGCAACATACGACCTGAGCGCTTCCCGGAGTACCCAAGCGCGATTTCGATCCAGGTCCTCTACTACCGCGTCCAGCGCATCGAGTTCCGTCTGAGACACTCGCGTCGAGACGGCATGAAGGTCTTCTTCGGGAAGCGAGCGGTGCCTCGGCATGCGATATCATGCGAAATGAATCAAATTAAATCAAGTTAATTGACTATGCGCGGGAATTAACGCGCATAAATATCTCGCCACGGCCATTGCACGTGTGGCCGACCGATATTATATGCGCCTTAAGCAGGAGTCGGGACATGGGCATCGTTCATTCTCTCCCAAAGGCATCCGAGGCTTTGAGCCCACGGGACCGTCTTCGTGGCCGCATCCAGAACGAATATGTCACGCACCTCCGTGAGCTTGAAAATGTATTTAATGGCCACGCCGGGAAGCTCGGTTTGGGAGTTCGGATTGACGTAACTAAGGCGGTTACGGCTGCGCTGAACTTCGACACGATCCGGAAGGTAAGCACGTTTTTGGATAGGGCGGATGATTCGGGCGTGCTCCACGACGCGCAGTTGATGACAGCTCTCGACTGCGTAGCTCAAATACTCGCTGAGCCCGGCCGGAATGGCCTGGTTATAGGAGCCATGCAGTCTGGGAAGACAACAACCTCGCTCGCCCTACAGTTTGCCGGCCCTATCATTTACTTGCTGACTGGCAGAGCCCATTACCCTGTCTATTTGATCACAAGCCATACCAGTCAGGAAGACCAAACAAAAATAGAGTTGAAAAAGTTTCTGGATTTCTACGGAGACGTGGAGGTCTTCGTTGACGAAGACCATAGATGCACCCTCATAGAATACACAGAGAATCTTGGCCTCGACCTGATTTTCGAGGTATCGCCAACGATAGAAACCTATCGCCATAATGTTCTTCAAGGAGCTCTGCCGGACATATATATGGGGCCCACTTTAGAGGATTTTGTCCAGCGTCGGGTGCATGGACGAGGGGTTGAGCGCGTTGTTAATCTTTGCCGCCGCGCCTCAGATCGTGGCTTCTCTCCACTCCTCATGATTGATGAGCCCCAATATGGTGCAAGCGATCGCCTCGTGTCGGACGGTGAGGGCGGAGTCGAATGGCGCTCCTGTGTGCTGAATCAGATCTTTCAAAGTATAGAGGACGAACTGGGTGTAGAGGCAGTCGACCATGTCTTTGTTGGTTTGTCTGCTACTCCATACGAACTGGTTGGCGTCGAGGCAGTCTGGCAGGTCAAACAGTACCTGAGTTCTGCATACACCGGGTTCAACTATTTCTGCGGCGAGGTTATCGACGGGGACGCCCGGGTGAATCCGCCTGAGACTCTCAGTTTCTCGGAGTACGCGACGCGCAGCGATATCTCTTTCTTTTCGATGATAGATCTTTCGGCATATGGGGGCAGCCGAGCGACGTTTGATAGGTTCACCCGCGCTAGCGGCTACGCCGGTAATCAGGCTCGATATCGTGCCCGGGTCGAAGATGCCCTGCGGGCAGCGATCTATGACATGGTCGACGCGGAGGGAGGCGATCCCATTGGGATATGCGTGAGACTTTTCAACGACAATCGTAGAAGTCAGAATTTGATCCGGCGTTTGGGGCTGAGTCCGGATCGTGTCGAGGTAATAGAGTGGTTTGGTTCGGACTTTCGGGGCCAAAGCGTCAAGCGGGCCATTGAGAGCCGTAAGAGAAAGGACCTTCCATTCTTGGTAGCGGTCACCAATCGTGCTCGTATGGGTGACGCGTTTCCGAGCTCAGTCCGCTGGTTCGTGGATTTTTCGCGGCAGGCTTCTACATTGAATGCCTTGCTTCAGGGGCTCTTGGGTCGTGCATGCGGTTACAATAAAAACTCGGTCGTCGTCCTGTCTGACCCAAACACGCAGCTTGTTCGGGATTATCAGCAGACTCGCGGAGGGCTAATCTACGTTCCGAGTCCGCACAGTGTAATTGTAGGCCCATATCGTCGAGGGGCGCCGACCAGTATCCTGCGGGTCTCAGCAGATTTTCCAGATCCAGTGGTTGCGCGATTTTTCGAGCGCCTCAATCGCGAGGTAGTAGATCTGCAAGTTGATCAGGGCGCGGCCGCCTTTTCCACGCGGCGCACCAGGGGTGGCTATCGAACGGCTCCAATCCTTCAGATCGCGGAGCAGGAGGGCCTTTTCGACCATCTCGAAACCGCAGAAATCCGGGAGCGACTTTATCCCAGTTTCGCGGAAGGATTTAGAATTGCTCGTGCCGGGGATCAGGTGGAGCGAAGCCGTTCACCGGAGGAACCTATCGGATATAGCTTTGGACCCGATGGAGGCATCCGCTTTACGTTTCGGTGGGTCGGGGACGACGGCCCTAATCATGCGGGCATTCAAAGCCGCGGCTATGGCGCCCGCGATGCTGCTGAACGGGCTCGCGCTGGCGATAAACTTGAACCTCAAATTCAAGTGCGGAAGCGCGACCTTCAGACGGGCCAAATAATATTCGACAAGAATGCACCGTCAGAAGATCAGCAGCCTGGTCAATGGGAAGCAAGCGCGCTTATTCTTCCGCTTCTTCGGCCAGTGCGGGAACTCAAATCCGGTGAACTCACACTACCGAAGGAGCGAAGTGCCTACTCAAACCAGCTGACTGACGAGGAGAAAATAGCAGCTGGCTATACGCTCACAAACTAACGCTTCGCATCTCCGACGAATGGGTGTCGATGCCGTTTACCGCCCCCGCTGCCGCGGATGCCCCGTCTCCACCCCGCCTGACAGCTTCGCCACCCACGGATAAATCTCCGCCACCTCCGGCGTATAGCCGAGGTTGAACACGGTCGGGCTTTTCTCCGGCCGCTCGGGGCGGTCGTAATAGGTGCGGAACACCTTGTCCCAGAAGAAGGTGGTGATCCCGTAATTGCCGTTCTCGTCGTGGAAATGGTGCGCCATGTGGCGCCTCTTCATCTCCGCCAGCCGGGGCGATTTGGGCTTGTAGGCGAGATGCTGGATGCAGTGGACGAACTCGTAGAAGCAGGTCGTCAGAAGCGCGGTGGCAAGCGCCGCGCAGCCGCTGCCCAGGGCCGCTTCCGGGCCCCAGGGCATTCCGATCGCATAGCCCAGCGGGAAGGTGACGATGGCGATGGTCGGCAGGGTCGTGTGGAGCGCTCCGAACAGCACCTCGAGATGGTTCGGGTCCTGGTGATGGTCGTAATGGATCCGCTTCCAGGTCGAGGCGAGCAGCGGCATCTTGAACATCCAGCGGCTGTGCAGCACCCAGCGGTGGAGCAGATACCAGACCAGGGGATAGATGAGGGCCGAAGCCGCGACCGCGATCAGGGTCGGGGCGAGCGGCGCCGGCCGCCAGGCGAAGACGGCGATCGCGAGAACCGAAAACAGCACATAGGCGATGATCGCCGGATATTGCGCATAGGCGATCACCAGCTCGCGGAACGTCATCTTGTCGAGATGATGCTCTCGCCTCCAGAAGCTCGGACGCAGGCTCTCGGTCTTCACGTTTGAATTTCCTCGGTTTTTCACGCCTTGTGGGCCCTGGGCCCCTATATGTGTCCGCGTCATGAATTCGCAATGAGGCGGATTTAAGGAAGGCCCCGTTTTCCAGCGCACGATCCTACAGGAGCCTCCCCGGCGGCGCAAATTGCGATGGCGGCGACCGCTCGCCGCTGTCGTCATCCTGAACTCGATTCAGGACCCAAGTCTCCATATTTGAGCATTGACTTGTTGGAATGTTCCTGCTATGTTCTCACTCACCTTCACAGGCTCTTTGACATCGTGAGCAGGAACTGACGGCAGCCCGTGCCGCGCGACCAACCTCGACTTGCCGGGGAGTCGTGCCGACGCGGCCATGCCTTTTTGCCGGAGCCCGGGAATTTTTTTAATCGGACGTGGTCGTAAGCTTTGTAAACTTCCGGCGAGCCGCCCGCCGCTTTTCGCGGAGCCGCGTCCGGGTAGCACCTTTGAATTCAGCCTGTTTACGTTGACGGCCGAGCCGGCTCCGCGGCGGACGTAAGGCTAAACCTACTAAACTTCCGGCCGCTCGCGCTCGGCGACGATCCGGTTGGCCAGCTCCCAATCCTGCATCCGGTCGACGTCGATCGGTCCTTCCGCGAACGGCATCAGCACCGGCGCCGTCTTCATCCCGATCGCCATCGACAGGAATCTGAGGAAGGTGCCGAGCTTCACCATCCGGCTCTTGTAGAGCAGGAAGGCGCCGATCCCGAACGCGCCGATCAGCCGCTTCGGCTTCTTGCCGAACTGGCCGCCGCTGTTGAATACCTTCGATCCCTTCATTCCGCGCGGAGTCAGCAGCGCGTAGAGGTTGCAGCTCGAAAAGGCGCCGTCGCGGAATCGGTGGAAGGCGCGGTTCCCCTCCGGATATTTGGCCAGGATATATTCGGCCGGAGTCAGCCCGAGCGCTCCGTCCGCGTCGACGCCGTCGAGCGAGTCGCAGAAGAATCGGACCATCTCGGCGGTGTGAAGGGCATTGTCGCCCGTGGTGATGATCAGCGGCAGCGGATCGGGCACGGCCTCGGCCGCTTCGCTCACGCTCGTCCCGATATTGGCGCCGGACGGCACGTAGACGAAGGACTCCGCGCCCGCGATCGGCGCCAGCAGCGTCTTCGCCTCGGCGATGCTCTCTTTCTCGATCTGGATGACGATCCGCCCGACCCGTCCGCTCTCAGCCACGGCCTGGACAACCCGCCTCAGCATCGGCTCGCCGGCAATGTCGATGAAGCATTTGTGGCTCACGCCCCCCGCCTGCGCCAGCGGATCCAGATTGCCGCGGCTGGCGGCAAGCACCAGCGCCGTATAGCGCGTGTCGGTCATGGCGCGGGTGATAGGTCCGGTGAGACGGAATGGGAAGTGACGGCCCCGACAGGCCGTCACCCTGAATTCATTTCAGGGTCCAGTCCTCCGCCCGCACGATGCGTGACCAGCTGGATCCTGAACCAAGTTCAGGATGACGAGTGGAGAGGGCACCCAAGTTTCCCCCCAACGTCATCCTGACGAAAGTCAGGACCCATGAACACGGACAGCGAATATCCGCCACCGCCAATGTTCATAGATCCCGGATCAAGTCCGGGATGACGAATTGGCCTTTGGCCCTCAAAAGGTCCTCACACCCTACCGCTCATCCTGAGTAGGGACTGAGCTTGTCGAAGGCCCGTATCGAAGGACCCCCACAGGCCGTCATCCTGAACTTGTCTCAGGATCCAGCTTCGAGCGTCCGTGTCGGTGGAGAACTGGATGCTGAAACAGCGAGCAGCATCGGCATCGCGGGGCGATGGCGAGGCCGCGCAGCCAGCATGACGAATTTGGTTGCGGTCTCAATCGGGTCCAAACGGCCCAACCAGCGGCCCCATCACCGCCCCGACATCCTCCAGCTCCGGCATCCGCTCCAGCGCCGCGCGCAACGCTCCGGCCGCCTCAGGCGCCATCACCCCCGCCACGCACCCCTCATATTTCTCCCAATATTGCGCCGTCTCGAACGGCGCCGCGATGCTCCCCAGCGGCATCGCGATCCGGGTCGAGAAGGCGCGCCCGTCCTTCAGCTTTACCTCCACCTCGGTCGGGAACTCGCCCTCGGCCTTGTCGACCGGATAACGGTGGATAAGCGGATAGAGCGCCCGCACCTCGGGCCGCATCGCCTGGGCGTCGCTCTCGAAATCGGACAGCCGGCAATTCCCGGTCAGGAGCGCGACGGCCAGCCCATATTCGAGCGAGAACTTGGCCTGGAGGGCGTCCTTCGGATCGTCGTACATCAGATTGTTGAGGTGGGTGACCGGCGCCCGCACATGCACCGCCTCGACCATATTGGCATCGATCCCATGCGCCTTTTTGAGCTCGAGCAGCCCGTCCAGCGCGCGGTGGGCGCTTCCGCAGATCGGGAATCTCTTCACCCGGAACCCGTTCTCCAGGATCAGCAGCGGCTCGCCGATCCGTTCGGTCTCGAACCGCAGGGTCTGGCCGTGCTCGACATGGGTCAGCCCGTCGCGGAGCTGCTCGTAATCGGGCCCGACCATGAGGCGGTTCATGCCCGTCGGCCCGTCCAGCGTCTCCGTTCCCGCGGTCACCCCGCTTCGCGCCAGCGCCGCCGCCATCACTCCGGACTTGGCGGCGAGGCCGGCGTGCATCGCCTTGGTCATGGTCCCGAACTGCGACATGAAGCCGCCCGCCATGCTGGTCGCGAGCGAGATGGCGGCGCCGGCTTTCTCGGAATCGAGCCCCGTCAGCCGGGCGCAGGCCGCCGCCGCGCCGATCGCCCCGACCGTCGCGGTCGCGTGCCAGCCGCGGTTGCGGTGGGCCGGGTTCACCCCCTGGCCGACCCGGCCCAATATCTGGAGCCCGGCCACATAGGCGTCGAGGCAGGCCCGCCCCGGCGCGCCTGAATCCTCGGCCACGGCCAGGATCGCCGGCGCCAGCACCGCGGTCGCATGCGCCTTGGCCGGATCGAAATTGTCGTCGAAATCGAGCGCGTGCGCCGCCGTCCCGTTGACCAGGGCCGCCCAGGGCGGGGCAAGCCTGGCGCCCGTCCCGATCGCGGTCGAGCCGCCGCGCCCCCAGCCCCGCACCGTCTCGAACACCCGCCGGCTCACCGGCTCGACCGCCCCCGGCACCATCACCGCGATCACGTCGATGAACTGCCGATGCGCCGATTCCAGCGCCGCCTCGGGCCAGGTGTCGGGCGTCTCCGCGATCCATTTGCCGTAAGCCAGGACAGGGTTGCTCGTCATCCAGTCTCCCCTCCCGGATTCCCGGGAGGGGATCAAGGGGTGGGCCCTCTATTCCCTCTCCCCCGAGGGATCATTGCACAATTCCCTCCGTTCGGCCTGAGCTTGTCGAAGGCCTTTCCTTTCTCCTTTTCTTTTCAAAGAAATAGGGGGCTTCGACAGGCTCAGCCCGAACGGATTGGGAGAGACTTTTCCGATCCCGAACCCGGTCCTACGCCCAGATCAGCACGCCCCAGCCCGCGGCGGCGGCATAGGCGCGCAGGTTCCGCCGCGGGTTGATAACGATCGCCTCGTCCGCCCAGCGGAGGACGGGCCCGTCCGATTGGTGGTCGGAGAAGAAGCGGACGTGGAGCGCGCCCCGGTCGAGGCCCGAGCGGCCGAAATGATCCTCGAGCATGGCGAGCTTCTCGCCGCCGTGGCAATTCTCGCCGTCGATCCGCGGCAGGAGATGGTCGCCGTCCCAGACCGAGCGGGTGCAGACGATCTCGTCGATCCCCAGCTCCCGGGCGATCTCGTCGACGTAGAAGGCGTTGGCCGCGGTGGCGAGGACGATCCGCCGGCCCTGGGCCTTCTCCTCCGCGATCCGCCGGAGCGCGCCTTCGTGGAATCCGCTCGAGCGAAGCCGGCCGCTGAAGGCGCGCGCGAGCCCGGCGAGCTCCTCCCGTTCGACCCGTCCCCCCAGGAACAGCGACTGGAGCCGCTCCTTCAGCCGCTTCCTGCTCGAGCCTCCGAGCAGATGGACGAGGAAATGCACGGCCGCGGCGGGCGCCAGGCCGAGCCTCCAGGGCGAGCGCGCCCGTGCGCAGTGGAGAAGGAAGGCCGTATAGGTTCCGCGCCGGGTCACCGTCCGGTCGAGGTCGAAGACCGACACCGCGACCGGATCGCCGCGGCGCGGCGCGGGGGACGGCCGCTCCGAGAGGATTCTTTCCGCGAGAGTCCGGTCGTCGGGGCGGTCGACGTCGATCCCCGCTTCGGCGAAGGGCATCACCACCGTCGCGGCCTTGAGCCCGAAGCGGCCGCCGCCGCGGTCCACGGCCTCGTGAAGCGAGAGGGTCCGGGTCAGGGCCCCGATCGCCAGGCCGGGCCCGAAATGGCGGAGCAGCCTCAGCTGGCTCTTCCGGTGGGTCTCGGCCCTGGCGAGCACCCTCAGTCCGTCCGCGGCCCGGTCGGTGCGCACCGTGAACAAATTGGCCCCGGTATAGTCGCCGTCGGCAAAGCGAAGCCAGGTGCGGCGGCTCTCCGGATAATGGCGGGCGAGCAGGTGCCGGTCGACGACTCCCAGGCTGACGTCGGAATCACGGCTCTTGCGGATGAAATATTCGATCATGTCGACGGTCAGCAACGGGTGGTCGGCAGTCGTCACAAGCACCGGATAGGGCGCGGCCGCGGTTCCGACCACCTCGACAAGGCTCTCGGCAATGCCCGATCCGCTGACGCACAGCTCCACCTGCGGCATGTCGCCGATCCAGCTCAGGTCGCCGCCGCGCAGCAGCTCGAGATCCTGGGCGAGGATCAGGATTCGGCCGATCGAGGGCGAGGCGGCGAGGGTCCGGACGACGTGGCCGATCATCGGCGCCCCCGCCACCGGCACAAGCGCCTTCATCCCGACGTGGAACTGCGAGGCGAGCGGATCCGCTTCGCTTCTCGTTCCCGCCAGGAGCACGGCAGTCCAGACGGCGCCGCTCGGCGCGCCGCCGGCGTGGACTGGATTCGGGCCCTGTTCCCCCATCGTGCCAGTGAACCGCATTGGTCCAAGCCTCAACAAATCGGGCTAAGCAATTGCATGGGGGGGCCAAGCCTGCAATCCTTGCCCTAATGCTCGTGAAGGGGTCTGGCTGAAAATGGCTGCAGGCAAGCCGGTCGATCGGGCGATCATCCTCGCCGCCGGCAAGGGATCGCGGCTTCTGCCGCTCACCGCGGACAGCCCGAAATGCCTGGTCGCCCTGTCCGGACGAACCCTCCTCGAATGGCAGCTCGATTCCCTGTTCGAGGCCGGAATCGCCGAAACGATCGTGGTCACCGGCTTCCGCCCCGATCTCGTCGAGGCCGTGATCCACGCCCGGGGCCCGGATCGCGGAGCGGTCTCGACCCTGTTCAATCCCTTCTTCCACGTCGCCGACAATCTCGGATCGGCCTGGATCGCCCGAGGCGCGATGGACCGCGACTTCCTCCTCCTCAACGGCGACACCCTGGTTCCGCCGGAGCTCGTCGGGCGCCTCCTCCGGGCGCCCCCATCCCCCATCTGCCTCGCCGTCGACCGCAAGCCCGCCTACGACGACGACGACATGAAGGTGCTGACCGACGGGGACAGGCTGGTCCGGGTCGGCAAGGCGCTCGAGCCGGGCGGCTACGATTCGGAATCGATCGGCTTCATGCGCTTCACCGGCGAGGGCCGGGCCGCCTTTGCCGGCATGGTCGAATCGATGCTCCGCACCCCCGAGGGCCCGTCCCAATTCTACCTCCGCGCCATAGACCGGCTCGCGGCGACCGGAATCGTCTCGGTCGCCTCGATCGAGGGGCTGGACTGGGCGGAGGTCGATTTCCCCGCCGACCTCGAAGTCGCCCGCGCGCTCACCGCCCGCTGGGCGGCATCAGGGCTGGGCGGCCTCGATCGGGCGCTGGCCTAACCAGGACTTCAACGCGGCAATCCGCGCGTCTAATCCGATTCTGAACCGCTCATCCTCTGAACCGCTCATCCTGAGTAGCCGGTGAGCTTGTCGAACCGGCGTATCGAAGGACGCACAGCTTCAGAACGGGTCCTTCGATAATGAGCAGGTGAAACATGCCCCCGGCATGTTTCAGGATTGCTGGGGGCAATCCGACCTGCCTCATCCTTCGCCAGGCTCAGTCCCTACTCAGGATGAGCGGTAAGTTTCAGATCTCAGCCAATCGCGAAGCGCGGCAACTTGCGCGTCGTCGAGCTTCACCGCTTCCCCGAGATCCGGAAGCTTCGGCCAGCCCGAATCCGCGATCGAAAGGCCGCCATGCTCCCTCGACCCCTCGTAGCGCGGGATGACGTGCCAGTGGACGTGCGGGTCGACCATCATCAGCATCAGATAGTTGATCTTCTCGTAGCGCACCGCCGCGGCCAGCATCGCCTCGATGTCGGAGACCGCCGTGCGAAGCTGAGCGAAGGCCTCGGGCGGCAGCTCGGAAAAAGCGCGCGCCTCGCTGGTCGAGGCGAGAACGAGCGAGCCCAGGGTCGGCTGGTCGGGCCGGACCAGCACGGCCCAATGCTCATATTCGACGACCAGCGAGTTGGGATAGCCGAAGCGGCGCATCGTCTCGTTGCTCATTGCAGCCAACTCTCCACCTTCCTGCCGCGCCGCCGCTCGAGCTCGGCCTGGATCAGCCTCAGCGCATGGAAGGCGCAGGACAGGATCGTCCAGGCCGCCACCGCCAGCAGTCCGACGTCGGGATAGCCGACGGCCAGAGCGGCGAACAGGATCAGCATGTTGGGGTTTCGCCGGGCGGTGACCAGCCGGAAGCGTGAATCCGCCTTCCTCCAGACATGCATTTCGATCCCGAAGCGCATGATGAACAGGCCTTCGGTGATGCGCTGGAGGACATAGCCCACGACCAGCGCGGCCATCGCCACGATGAAGAGATCGCGCTCGAGCGGCCGGCCATAAGAGTGAAGCCCTTCGCCCCAGGCCCAGTACCAGATGAGCGGATGAATGAGGTCGATGCCGTGATCGAGCGCGTCGCCCAGCCGCGACGACGTGATCGTGCAGCGGGCCAGCTTCCCGTCCACGGTGTCGAGCACCATGAAGGCGAGGCCCATTCCCAGCCCGGTCCAGTACCAGCCCCAATAGAAGGCGAGTCCCGCGGCGACGCACAAGGCCGCTCCGATCAGGGTGACCGCATTGGGCGCGATTCCGGCTCTGGCGGCCGCCCGTGTCAGGACGAGCGCCCATTCCGGCCAGAGATATTTGGTCAGAAGGTCGGTGACTCCCTTGTAGGAGGCGTAATAGCTCGTCCGCTCGAGCGCGCGCGCATTGCCCTCGGTCAGCGCCTCGAGGAACGGCTGCTCCCTCTTGCGGAGCATCTTGTTGTGGAGCGATCCGAACGCCTCCTGCGCGACCGTCTCCATTCCGGCCGGCGCGGCGAGCCCCTCGGCCATTGCCCTCTCGACCGCCTCCGCTTCCGCTTCGTCCCGGCAATGGGCGAGCGCGATGGCGCCTCCGCGCGTGACCGCACGGCCGGGGTTGGCGGCGGCCCAGCGCAGCCAGGCGGGATCGAAGACGAATCGGAGATCGACCAGCAGGCCCGGCCCGCTCCCGCCCAGCGCCAGGCCCTCGGCCGCGGCCATGCGCTCCAGGCGCCGGCGAGGGGTCAGCCCCCACATCCTCGCCGGATTGTCGCCGACGGGGATGACGATGGTCGCCTGCGCCGTCATGCGCCCGCCGGCCGGGCCAGCGCCGTCGACACTTCGTCGGCGGTCCTCAGGGCGAGGGCGGCGATGGTCAAAGTCGGATTGGCCCAGCCGCTGGTCGGGAAGAGCGATGATCCCGCGACATAGAGGTTGGCGATTCCGTGGACCCGGGTCCGGCCGTCGGTCACCCCGCGGGACGGATCGTCCGCCATCCGGGTCGTCCCCATATGATGATAGCCGCCGATCGGATGGGCCGAGATCAGCGGATCGGTCCTCCAGCCGCCGCCTGGATCGCCCAGCCAGGCGGAGGGCTCGACCTTGCCGAGCCCCAGTCGCTCCAGCTCCTCGCCCAGCGCCCGGACCAGCATTTCGACGCTCCGTACGTCCAGGTCGTTCGTCCGCCAGTCGAGCCGCACTCTCTGCATCCCGAGCGCATCCCGTTCGTCCGACAGGGTCACCCGGCTGTCGCGATTGGGCGCCTGCTCGGCCCGTACGAGCAAGGCGATGTCGACCCGCCCCGCCTTGTGCAGGAGCCAGGGCCGGAGCGGATCGACCAGCCGCTGGGCTGTGCCCGCCGCCTTCTTGGTCGCGATCCACAGCGCCCGGCCGCCCTTCGTCGGCGCCATGTCGTGCTTCAGCGTCGAATAGGCCCGCATGCCCCAGAACTGGGTCGAGCTCTCGGGCTGGCGCGCGACGATGGTCAGCGAGCTGTTGAGCGCTTCCCGCTCGGCCTGCAGCGCGCGTGCGGGGGCGATCAGGGCCGCCAGATCCTGGCCGCCTATCCGATGCCTCCGCCCGAAGGCCTTGAGTAGCGGCCAGGCCTTGCCGCCGACGATCCGCCCGCCGCGGGCATGGGGATGCTCCATGAAGCAGCGTCCGACCATGTCACGGTCGTTGCCCAGGCCCTTCGGCATGACCGACCGCGAGGCGAGGAGAAGCCGCGGATTCTCGATCCCGCCCGCGGCCAGGATGAACGCCCGGGCCCGCACCTCGATCTCGCGGCCGGTGAGCGACTTCGCGACCAGCCGGTCGATCGCCCGGCCCGATCCCGCCGCCTCGATCGCCGTCGCCGTCGCGTTGAGGAATATGGCGCAGCGGGGATGGTCGATCAGGTCCCGGCAGCTCTCGTGCGCGAAGCGGTTGAACCGCATGTCGAAGGTCCAGACCGGCGTTGCCAGCCGCTTCGGATCGAACTTCGGGATCGGCACTCCCGCGGCGCGGAGCGAGCCGGCATCCAGCTGCGCCTCGGGAAGGTCGAACAGCGGCCGGGCCTCCCGATAATAGGATCGCAGCTCGTCCCAGCCGATCGGCCAGCCCGAATCGGGGACCCAGGAGCGGGGCTCGAGGTCGATCGGGTCGAGCTCGGCGCAGCGGCCGCCCCAGATCGCGGTCGTTCCCCCGAAGAAGCGAAGCCGGGCATGGTCGAGCGGATAATAATCCTGGCCGACATTCTCGCCCGCATTGAGGTCGGCGGTGGCGCTCTCATAATCGCGGCCCCCGCTTTCGAGCAGGACCACGTCGTGCCCCCTGGCGAGAAGCCTTCGGGCGGCGGTGAGGCCGGCCGCTCCGGCGCCGACGATGCAGATCTCGCAATCGCGCTCCAGACGGTCGGGGGCCAGGGCAAGGTCGGTCAGCATCGCCGTGGGACCTTGGCTTCAGCCCGCCGCCGCTTCAAGCGCGCCCGGCCTCGCCGCGAGCGAGACCGAGCCTTCGGGAGAGGCCGCCAAGGGCCTCCCGATCCTCCCGGGTCAGCCCGTAGCGCAGGGCCAGCCATGTCGTCGCCGCCCAGAGCAGGGTGACGGAGACGAACCGCGCCGGTCCGTCGGCGACATATTCGGCGCCGGCCATCAGCAGCAGCCCGACCGAGGCTATGCCGAGCCCCTGGAACAATTTGCGGTCGAACGGCGTGAGGCCGTCGCTGATCCTGAGCTCGATGGTCGCGGCGTAGGAGGTGACCAGGATCCCGGCCCCCACCCCGATCGCCATTCCGGTCGCGCCGTAATCGGGCACCAGCAGGACCGCGAGCGCGACCCAGATGCCGACTCCGGCGAGGCTGTTGAGCAGGGGCAGGAGGCGATGGCCGATCATCTCGACGATGGTCGCCGCCGGCCCGACGATCGCCTCGATCACCCGGGCCGCGACCAGGATCCAGAGGATCGGGAGCGCCGCGGCCACCCCGGGCCGGTAGATGCTCAATATGTCGGCTCCGGCAAAGATGAGCAGGCCGCCGAGCGGCAGGACCAGGGCCGTCGAGATGCGGCTGGCGAAGCGGTAGAGCGGACCGATCGCCGACCGGTCGACCATCGCCTGCTCGGAGGTGAGCGGCCCGAGCACATATTGGAAGGACTGGCGGACGACGTGCGGGACCGTCGAGATCTTGCGGGCGATCTCGAACAGGCCGGCCGCCTCGGCGCCGCGCGCGCCCGGCAGGATCAGGTTGAGGATGATCGGCGGCGTATCGATCATCAGCCGCCGGGCGAGGTTCGACGGAAGCAGGGCCAGGCCGGACTTGACCATTGTCCCCCACAGGGCGCGGCCGATCGGCGCCCGCACCAGAAGCCGAAGGTCGTAATAGCGCCCGAGCAGCCGCGCCGAGAGGAAGGCGGTGATCGCCAGCGAGCAGAGATGGGCCGCGATCAAGCCCAGGCTGGCGAAGCTGAGCGCCCAGAATCCGAGCGCGAACAGGATCCGGACCACTTGCTCCCAGAAGATTCGAAGCCGTATCTCCGGCCCGAACGCGCGCCGCGCCCGGGCCGCGGACGTCGCGATCTCGACGAAGGTCCACAAGGGGAGCGCCCAGGCGAAAAGGCCGATCGCGAGCGGCAGGTCGGCCCGGTCCGCCGCGGCGACGTGGATCAGCGGCGCGATCCGGTCGGCGCTCAAGGACGCGGCCAGCGCCACCAGGATCGAAGGCACGACTCCGATCAGCAGGGCCGCCTTGACCGCCCCATGCGCCCTCTCGTCATTCTCGGCCGGGACGATCCTCTGAAGGGCGATCGTCATCGCCAGGTCGACGATGTTGGAGGCGAGGTTCACCGCGCCCCACAGCACGACATAGAGCCCGTAGGTCGCGAGCCCGAACAGCCAAGTATACACCACCTGCGAGACCGCCTCGATCAGCGCCCCCGCCCGCGCCAGCCCGGCCAGCCCCGCCCCCTTGGCGACGTCGTTCCGAGTGACCGCCCCCTCCTCGATGCGCTCCCGCGCCATCACCCCTCCCCTTCAGGGGAGGGGACGGGGGTGGGGCTTGTGAGGGACAGGCACGCAGGAAGCCTCGCGCTTGGTCCGGCCTCACCCCAATTCCTCCCCTCCCTATTCAGGGAGGGGCCGGGGGTGGGTGGCGGATGAGGGCCCTCAACGCCTGTCCTGAGCGACGCCGCAGGCGGCGTCGAAGGGGGCCCGAAGGAGCCCGTGATCCGCTCCAGGGTATGAATCCTCGGCTTGGCCCCACCCCAACCCCTCCCCTGAAGGGGAGGGGCTATATGCACCGAAACCCCCATCACTCCTCGGTCCGGATCAGAACGGCCTCGCCGATCAGCAGGAACAGAGCGAAGGGCGCCCAGGCGGCGAGCAGGGGCGGGTAGGCGCCGAGATTGCCCATCGCCAGCGCGAAATTGTCGACGACGAAGTAGGCGAATCCCAGCGCCATTCCGAGCACGGCGCGGAGGAATACCTGCCCCGCCCGCGCCAGCCCGAACGCCGCGACCGCCGCGAGAAGCGGCATCAGGACCGCCGACAGCGGCCCCGACAATTTGTGCCAAAGCCCCGATTCCAGGGCCGCGGTCGGGCGTCCGGCCACCCTCAGCTGGTCGATGCTGTCCTTGAGCCGGGCGAAATCCTGCTCGTCGGCGTTGACGTGGCTGAGGGTGAACTGGGTCGGATCCAGGCCCCGCCCGTAATCGAGAGTCGAGGCGAAGGTCTTCGAGCCCTTCTCGACGTCGAAGACCGAGACGTCCCCGAGGCGCCAAAGGCCGGCCTCGCGCCGCGCCGACTTCGCCTGGACGATCCTCTCCAGCGTCTCACCGTCCCGGTCGTAGATGGAGAGGCCGGCGAGGCGGGTCCCGTCGCCGCGTCCCTGCGCCTGGCGGGCGAAGATCAGATCGTCGCCGTTCCGCACCCAGACATTGTTGGTGATCCCCGTGTCCCTCGGCACCGGGCCGTAATCGGCATCCTCCCAGGCGCTCAGAGTCTCGGTCGACCGGGTCACGATTCTTTCGTTGAAGACGAAGCTGACCGCGGCGATCCCGAGGCTCGCGACCATCAGAGGGGCGATGATCTGGTGGGCGGAGATGCCCGCCGCCTTCATGCTCACCACCTCGCTGTGCTGGTTGAGCGTGGTCAGCGTGATCAGGGTCCCGAGAAGCACCGCGAAGGGCAGGAAGCGGGCGATCAGCTGCGGCACCCGAAGCGAGACGTAGCGCCACAATTCGCTGTCGCCGTTGGCCGGATTGGCCAGGATCTTCCCCGATTCCGAGAGCAGATCGAGAGTCATCAGGATCAGCACCAGCGCAGCCAGAACCGCGAGGCTGCGCAATACGAACATGCGCGCCATGTAGAAGGCGACCCGCCGCGACGGGAAGAATTGCAGGTTGATCATTCGGCGGGCGCCGGTGCCGGTGCCGGCGCCTGCGGTCGGCCGAGGCGGAACAGCCGGGTGACCGTCTTGCCGGCCTTGGCCGCGACCCGCTCGAGCGCCCCGATCGGCTGGCCGCCCGGCTTGTAGGCCAAGGTCCAGTACATCCACACGATCAGGCCCGCGAACACGAAGAAGGGCGTCCACAAGGCGATGAGCGGGTCGACCTTCCCGAGCGTCCCCATCGCCTCGGCATATTGGTTGATCTTGTGATAGGCGACCACCATCACGATCGCGAGAAAGATGCCGAGGCTCGACGAGCTTCGCTTCGGAGGCACCGCCAGCGCCACGGCGAGCATCGGCATCAGAAGCATCATGACCACCTCGACCATCCGGAAGTGGAAGTTGGAGCGGACCTTGGCCTTGAGCGCCGGCGGCGTGTCGTTCGAGGCCCCCAGCCGAACCAGCTCGGGGAGGGTCAGCTCCGACTTGCCCGATCCGCGGCCGCGGAAATTCTCGACCGCCGGAAGGTCGATGGGCAGATCGTGGCTGGCGAAGCTGAGCACTCTGGGAACCCCGTAGCTTGGCGCATCGTGGACCAGCCGCCCGTTCGACAGCCGCAGGATGATCACGTCGGGGTCGTCGGTGGCGAGGAACCGGCCATGGTCGGCGGTCACGGCCAGGGTCTTCCCGTCCTTGGTCTCGGCCCGGACGAACACGGCGTGGAGCAGCCGCCCCTCATCCTCGCTCCGCTCGACCCTCAGGGTCATTCGCTTGCCGAGATTGGTGAACTCGCCGACCTTGATCGACGCTCCCAAAGCGCCCGATCTCAGCTCGAATCGAAGCTCCTCGTAGAGATATCGAGCCTTGGGCTGGACGAATCCGACGATCGCCAGGTTCAGCGCCATCAGCGCGATCGTATAGAGATAGGGCACGAACAGGAGCCGTCTGTAGCCGAGGCCCACCGCCCGCAGCGTGTCGAGCTCCGAGGTCATGGCCAGCCGGCGGAATGCGAGGAGGATCCCCAGAAGCAGCCCGATCGGGATTCCGAGCGCCAGATATTCGGGAATGAGGTTGGCCAGCATCTTCCAGACGACCCCAACCGGCCCGCCCTCGCTGACCACGAAATCGAACAGCCTCAGCATCCTGTCGAGGATGAGGAGCATCGCCGCCAGGGTCAGGGTTGCAACCAACGGGACGAAGATCAGACGGGCGAGATACCGGTCGGTCAGGTTCAGCAGGCCGGCTTTGCTCAACTTTGGACGCCCCATGACCACATTTTGGCCGCAAGATTAGACGAAATGACACGGCAGGTGGGCTGGTGACAACCGACCGCGACCACGAGGCCGCGGCTATAACTGTACGGAGTTGGCCGGTCATGTTGAAACTCTTCGGTCCAGTCGGTGCCGGCGCCCTTGCGCTTGCGGCGCCCTTCGCGTTCGCCCAGCCGGCGGGCGCGGTGCTTGGTCCGGACGCCGCACGCTGCCGCTCCGGCTCGGCCGAGCCCGCGCTCCTCGTCAACGTCACCGGCCTGAAGAACCGGCGCGGCGAGATTCGGGTCAAGGTCTTCGGCTCCGATCCGAACGAATTCATGGTCAGGGGAAAGGGCGTCCGCCGGATCGACGTACCGGTCACGGGCGCCGGAACGATGCAGGTCTGCATCGCCTTGCCACGGGCCGGGACCTATGCGCTCGTCGTCCGACACGATGCCGACGACAACGGCAAGACCAGCTGGAACGACGGCGCCGGCTATTCGGGCAACCCGGGCCTCTCGCTCATGAACCTGAAGCCGCCTTACAAGAAGGTGGCCGTGGCGGTCGGCAACGGTGTCCGGCCGGTCAACGTCGTCCTCAACTATCGCAGGGGGCTTTCGATAGCCCCGATCCGCAGCTGATGGCGAGGGTAGCACTGCTCTCCAATCCGAAGTCGACGGGCAACCAGTCGATGCTCCCGCGCATCCGCGCCTTCTGCGACCTTCACAAGGACATCTTCCATTACGAGGTCGAGCATGCCGACCAGATCGGAACGGCGCTGAGGACCATAGCCAAGGTCAAGCCGGAGGTGCTGGTCATCAACGGCGGCGACGGAACCGTCCAGGCGACCCTGACCGAGATGTTCGATTCCCTGCCCTTCGGCGATGTCCCGCCGCCGGTCGCGGTCCTGCCCAACGGCAAGACCAACCTCATCGCCCAGGATCTCGGCGCCGACGGCGATCCGGTCGACGCTCTGGCGCGGGTGCTCGAGATCGCCCGCAGCGGAATCGAACCCCATATCGTCACCCGCGAGCTGATCGCCCTCAACGGCGGAAGCCGGGGCGGCAAGCCGGTCCTCGGAATGTTCCTCGGCGGCGCCGCTCTCGCCGACACGATGCTCTATTGCCGCGACAAGATCTATCCGCTCGGGCTTCCAAACGGCGTGGCGCACCTTCTCGCCTTCCTCGCGGGGCTGCTCGCAATCATCCTCGGCAAGCGCGCCAGCTTCCTTCCGCCGCGCCCCGCGGACATGAAGATCTCGGTGGTCCGGCAGGGCCATATGCAGGGGCGGTTCGCGGTCCTGATGGTGACGACTCTCGAGCAGCTTCTGCTCAAGAACAAGATCGCTCCCAAGGGCGAGGGCGGAATGCTCCAGCTCCTGATCATCGAGCGCAAGCCGCTCGCCATCGTGCGCGCCTTCATCGACGCCCTCCGGGGCCGGCTCGGCCGCCAGGAAGTGCGCGGAATCCACCTCCAGCGCAGCGACGAGATCCGGATCGAGGGCGAGCACAGCAACCTCATACTCGACGGCGAGCTGTTCGAAGCCAAGACCGACCGCCCCATCGTCCTGACGTCGACTCCGCCCGTGCCTTTCCTCAGGCTGGCGGCTTAGGAGGGTTCGTCACCCTGAACTTGTTTCAGGGTCCAGCCGCGAGCCGCCCTGGAGTTGACGGACTGGATGCTGAAACAAGTTCAGCATGACGGAGCCATGGGCGGTACCGAACCAGCACTTTCCGCCGAACCCCACCAGCGACTAGAAAGAGCCGTGCCCCCAGCTCCCACCCTCAACGCCCTCGTCGCCGCCGAGCTCTCCGAGCCCGTCGACCGGCGCGTGACCGCGGTGGCGGAATCCGTTGCCCGCCTCTATCCGGACTCCGCCCGTTATATTCTCTTCTACGGCTCCTGCCTTCGCCAGAAGGAGCTGGACGGGCTGATGCTCGATTTCTACCTGATCGTCTCCTCCTACCGCGACGCCTATGGCCGTTCCTGGAAGGCGGCGGCCAACCGGCTGATCCCGCCCAACGTCTTCCCGTTCGAGCATGACGGCCTCGCCGCCAAATATGCCGTCCTCAGCGAGGAGGATTTCGAGCGGGAGTGCGGGGCGGAGGCGCGCAGCGTCTCGGTCTGGGCGCGCTTCGCCCAGCCCTCGCGCCTCGTGTGGGCGAAGGACGAAGCGGCTCGGACCCATGCGGTGGTGGGAGTCGCCCGGGCCGCTCCGACGCTCTTCGAACTGACCCGCCCGACCCTCGACGCGCCGGAGCGCGACGACCCTCTCGCAATCTTCCGCGCCGGCTTCGCGCTCACCTACGGCGCCGAGCTTCGCGCCGAGCGGAGCCAGCGCCCGGGCTCGATCGTCGATGCCGAGCCCGAACGCTACGAGCGCTTCGGCCGTCTCGCTCTGGCGGAGACAGCCGGGCTCTCCGGGCCTACTCCGGACAAGGCGCGCCGCGCGTGGCGCCGGCGGCAGGGGAGGGGGAAGCGGCTGTCTCTGGTCCGGCTGCTCAAGGCCGGGGCGACCTGGTCGAACGGGATCGATTATCTCGCCTGGAAGATCAACCGCCACGCCGGGACCGACATCGTCGTCAAACCCTGGCAGAGGCGCTGGCCGCTTCTGGCGGCTTTTACATTGCTCCCGCGGCTGCTGCGGCGGGGGGCGATTCGCTAGCGCCGCCCGAGCCTTTGATCAGGGCCGCTGCAACGGCATCGCCCAGTGCCGAAACCGTGAACGGCTTGCGGAGCAGATCCTGCCCGCTCAGCGAGTCGGCCTCTCCGGCCTCGCCGACATAGCCAGTGACGAACAGGGTCCCGATCCAGGGGTAGAGCCGCCGAGCCTCGCGGATCAGCTCGGGCCCGGTCATCTCCGGCATCATCACGTCGGTTATGATCAGCCGGATGTTCGGCTCTCGGGCGAGTAGCTCCAGAGCTTCCCTGCCGCTCGCGCAGGGGATCGGGCGATAGCCGATCTCCTCGAGCGCCGCGACCGTCGCCCGGCTCACCCGCGGGTCGTCCTCGACCACCAGGATCTCGGTGCCGGCGACCGGAGCCGCGGGCTGGGCCTCGCGGTCTACCGGCCCGGAGACACCTTGAATGCCCCCCTCGGCCGATCTCGGCAGATAGAGCGAAACCGTCGTTCCGGTGCCGAGCTTCGAATCCAGGGTCACTACGCCGCCCGATTCCTGGGCGAAGCCGAAGATCTGGCTGAGCCCAAGCCCCGTGCCCTTGCCGACCGGCTTGGTCGTGAAGAAGGGCTCGAACACCCTCTCGACATGCTCGGGCGCGATCCCCGCGCCGGTGTCGGAGACGCTGATCCGCACATAGTCGCCGGCCGGGAGCGATGCGACCCGGCCCTCGCCGACGCTTTCATTGTCGACGGCGATCGTCAGCTGGCCTTCGCCATCCATCGCGTCGCGGGCGTTGACCGCGAGGTTGAGCACCGCATTCTCGAGCTGGTTGGTGTCGACCCGCACGTTCCACGGCTCGGCGGGAAAGCGGGTGCGAACGCTGATCCGCTCGCCGATCGACCGGTCGATCAGCTCGAGCATGTTCTCGATCAGCGCCGAAGGAGTCGCCGCTACCGGCAGCAGGGGCTCGGCCCGGGCGAAGGTGAGCAGGCGCCGGGTCAAAGCCGCGGCCCTCGTCGCGCCCTCCATCGCATTGTCCAGGTGGAACTCGACCTCGCGGCGCGAACCGCTCAGCTTGCGCCGGGCCAGGTCGATTCCGCCGACCACCACCGCGAGCATGTTGTTGAAGTCGTGCGCAATGCCGCCGGTCAGCTGGCCGACGGCCTCCATCTTCTGGACCTGGCGAAGGCGGGACTCGGCCGCCTCGCGCTCGGCGGCCTCCTCCTTCAGCGCCTCGTTCGCCTCCAGCAATTCGGCCGTCCGCGCCTGGACCGCCTCGTCGAGCCTCTGCGCCCGGCTCGCTTCGCTTTCCGCCTCGCGCAGAGCGTCGAGCCGTTCGCCCATCGCCCGGAAGGCGGCGAAACCCAGACCGACGGCGCCGAGCCCGACCAGCACCGCGAGCCAGCCGAGCCAACCGGTGAGCCGGTCGGCCTGGTCGCTGGACTCGCGGGTCTCCGCCATCCGGCTTCTCAGGTCGGTCCTCTCGGCCGCGGCGATCGCTCCGAGCTTTGCGCGAAGCTCCGGCCCCAGCCTGCTCTTTCCGGCCTGGAAGAAGGTGGTGACCGCCCCGGTGCCCTGCTTGAGGCGCGCGGCCGCCGCCGGCACCGAAAGCTCGCGCCCGCGCGCGTCATAAGCGGCGCGAAGCTCGGCCACTCGGGCAAGCTGAGCGGGATCGGCGCGGACCAGCCGGGCCAGCTCGCCGATCTGCTGCCCGGCGAGCTGCCATTCGCTCGCATAGGCGCTGCCCGTGCGCCGGTCCTCGTCGAGCACGTAACGGCCGAGAGCCGCCTCGGCGCGGGCGACGGTGGCGTCGACTGTCCGGGTAAGGAGCATGACGTCGTAGCTGTGCCGCTCCGAGGCCAGGGCCTGGTCGCGGGCTTCGTTCGACGAGCCGACCATCATCAGCAAGGCGACGAGGAGTCCGGTCGCAAGCAATGCGCCGACGCTGGCGAGGCTTCCGCGCCGCCAATCCGGGGACCTTCCCTCGGGAACGTCCAGATACTCACCCGCCATGAGCGGAGCCTAGATCAAGCGGTCCCTGTGGAAAAGTCGCTTCGCCGCGCCCGGCGAGTCGGCTCGGCGCGTATTCGGGCCCGGAGCCGCTTATTGGAGGTAGCCGATCGACCTTCCGGCGCTCTCGAACATGCCCAATATCTGCTCGACCTGCTCTCCGCTATGGTCCGCGCAGAGCGAGCAGCGCAGCAGATACATGCCCGCCGGCGTGGCGGGCGGCCGGGCCATGTTCACATAGACTCCCGCCTCGAGCAGGGCCTGCCACATCAGGACGGTGATCTGCTGGTCGGGCAGAAGGATGGCGATGATCGCCGATTCCGCTTCCTTGGTGGCGATGTCGAAGCCGAGGTCGCGAAGGCCCTTGTGGAGCCGGCGGCTATTCTCCCAGAGATGGCCGCGCTTGTTGCCGGCGTGCATCAGCTTGCGGATCGAGGTCGCCGCGGTCGCGACCACCGAGGGCGGAAGCGAGGCGGTGAAGACGTAGGGGCGGCAGACCAGCCGAAGCACCTCGAACTTGGGATGGTTCGAGACGATGAACCCCCCCACGGTCCCGACCGACTTGGAGAAGGTGCCGATCACGAAGTCGACATCGTCCTCGACTCCCGCTTCTTCGAACACGCCCCGGCCATGCTCGCCGAAGAAGCCCATTCCATGGGCCTCGTCGACCGCGATCATGGCTCCGTGTTTCTTGGCGACCGCGACCATCTCCTTGAGCGGCGCGATGTCGCCGAGCATCGAATAAACGCCCTCGAGAACGACCAGCCGCCCGCCCTCGGCCGGGAGCCGCCCGAGCCTCTTGTCGAGATCCTCGACATTGTTGTGGCGGAACCGGACGATCTGGGCGTTTCCGAGCGCGCAGCCGTCGTAGATCGAGGCGTGGCTGTCGGCGTCGAGGATGATGTAATCCTCCTTGCCGGCGATGGTCGACATCAGTCCGAGATTGGCCTGGTAGCCGGTCGAGAAGACCATGGCGTATTTCGTGCCGTAATATTCCTTGAGTGCGTCCTCGCACTCCCTGTGGCCCTGATAGGTGCCGTTGAGGACCCGGCTTCCGGTCGTCCCCGATCCGTAGTCGTCGAGCGCCTTCTTGCCGGCCGCGACGACGTCGGGATCGAAGGTCATGCCCATATAATTGTAGGTCCCGAGCAGGATCGTCTCCTTGCCCTGGATGGTCGCCAGCGTCGGCGAATGGACCTCGTCCATGACGATCGCGAACGGATCGCGCACGCCCGTGTCGAGAAGCGCCTGGCGCTCGGCGATGAGGGGATCGAACTTGGAGAAGAGGTCGCGGCCATGCGAAGGCGCGACCGCGGTCTCGTCCGCCGGGTCCATCGGATTGCGCGCGGACTCGGTCATGAAGCCTCCCCTGGGCGCTGTCTGTGACGGCTGGCCAGCTCCTCCAGCGACAGGTCGGCGGGCACCTTCAACCCCGCCGCGCTGACCTTTTCGGGCGGAAGCAGTGTGTGAAGTGAGATGCCCGCGGCGTGGCCCATCGCGACCATGGATATCAATTGCACATGCGCTTCGGTGCTGAAACGGATGAGCTGTTCGCCGAAACGGGCCTTCCTCAGCCGCTTCAAAGCCGGAGACTTCTCGATCTCAGCGCACTCGGCGCGCTCCTCGAATGAGCTTGGTCCGTTGGGCGAATCGAAGCACCGATAAAGGCCCTTGCGGTTCAGCTCGCGCAGGGCAAGTCCGTCGGGGGTGAGCGCAAGCCGTGCCATCCCGAGAACCTCTTTGTTCACGAAAGCGGCTTCGTCCGATCTCATCCTCGAAAACTCGGCACTCAGTGCCTGCCGTCGCTCTTGAGATAAGGTCCCGCTGTCGATTTCACGTTTCATCGCCTCGATACGGGTGTCGGCGCGCCGGCGAAGATCGGGGGCGAGCAGGTCGACGGCATGACGATCAAGTGAGAATGCGAGCAGCGGTTCGTACAGGGCGAGCTCGGCTGCACGCTCCCTGGCCGCGAAGGATAGAGCGATCTCCGCTTTGTCCGGGTTGCTCGCGACCAACGCGGCGATGGCGGGCTGGCAGAAGCTGTCGATGATGCGCGCGGCCTCATTCTCGGCGGCAATGGCATCCGCGAAGGTCTGAATCGCGCTGAACTGCAGCGGCGGAAGCTTAAGGGCCGCGTCGTCCGTGCGGCCCGGCCCCACGGCCGGCTGGGCCGAGGCGGTTATCGGCGCGGAAAGCAGCAGGGTGGCGAGAAGCCCGAAGAAAGCGGGCCCTTTCATTCTCACTCGCCGCCGTTCCTCAGGTCCTCGACCGCGTTCACGAGCTGGCCGACGGTTTCGATCTCGGCCTGCATGTTCATCGTGATGAGGATGTCGAACTCGTCCTCCACCGTGGCGACGAAGTCCATGACGACGAGGCTGTCCCATTCGAGATCGCCCGCGAAGGTCGTGCCTTCCTCGAGCGCGATGCCCTTCTTGTTGAAAGGCTCGATCAGGGCCGCAACCTTGCCGAAAGTCTCTTCACGATCGTTCATGTCGGCCCCTTAAGTCCCGAGCCCCCCACTGCCAAGCGAATAGGGCCGGTTTGAGGCTTCATTGCGGCCCGCTACTCCGGCTGCTTGGCAAGCTTCGGGCCCCGTGCGATCAGACGGAGCGAAGGGAATGAAGATGGATGGAGAGACGGAAAAGGAGGTGCCGACGTATCCGGCGAACGCGGTGCATCTGGTCCGGACCACCCAGCTCGCCCAGATCCAGCTCTCCGCAATGGCCGACCACAAGGCCAGCATCCTGATGGGCGCGACCTTCGTGATCTTCACGATCAGCTTGAGCCAGGCCCGCGACGCGGCGCTCCCGCTGCCATTGCTGATCCTCGGCGGCTCCGCCTTCTTCTCCGCAATCTTCGCGGTCGCCGCGGTCCTTCCGGCGATCCGCTACCACAAGGAGGCGCCCCAGAACCTGCTCTTCTTCGGGTCTTTCACGAAGCTCGGCGAGGAGGAATATCTGGACCTTCTGACCGAGCGGCTGAAGAGCGACGATTCCATCTATCGGACGATGGCGCGCGACATCTACCAGAACGGCCAGGTCCTCGCCGGGAAGAAGTACCGTTTCCTCGGATACGCCTACCGGATCTTTCTGGCCGGCCTCACCGCCAGCTTCATCGCCTTCGTGATCCAGTATTTCCGGCTACTCGGCTAGCACAGCCACACCTCGCGCCGGTACCGCACCTACTGTCATTGCGAGGAGCGCAGCGACGCGGCAATCCAGTGAGACTCGGAAGCCGCTCTGGATTGCTTCGCTCTGCTCGCAATGACGGGTAAGAGCCGTCTAGCGCAGCCAGCCTTCGCGTCGGTACCAGTCGGCCGTTTCCTTCAAGCCCGTCGGAGTTCGGACCTGGGGTTTCCACAGCGTCTCGGGGGGCTTGCGCTCGGGGGAGACGACCCAGTCCGGGTGGCAGAAATAGCCGACCCGGTCGGGCGTGAGCTTGGCCTTGCTCCGGCGGAACAGGCGGTCGAGGCCGGAGGCGACTCGAAGCACCGATCTCGGCATGGACAAGGTCGCGGCGCGTCGGCCGTACAGTCGCCCGAGCGAGCGGGCGAAATGGCGGTTGTCCCAGCCATTCTCGCGGCCGTCGTCGGGCTCGTAGGTCTCCGACCAGCTGTCGGGCTCGTCGAGCAGAGCGAGGATCAGCCGGCACAGATCCTCGACATGGATGACCGAGAAGCGGCCGCGCGGCGGCAGTGCGAACAGGCCTCGACGCGCCATCTTGAACAGCTCGAGAGTCTCGCGGTCGCCCGGGCCATAGACCGCGGGCGGGCGGACGATCGTCCAGTCGAGCCCGGACGCGGCGACCAGCCGCTCGGATCTCGCCTTCGACCAGCCGTAATCGGACAGGTCCGGCTCGCGCGCGGCGAGCGAGGAGACGTGGATGAAACGGCGGACTCCGGACTTGCGCGCAGCGTCGATCATCGCCGTCGTTCCGCCGACATTGACCGCCTCGAACGCGTCGCGTGACGGGGCGTTGATCAGGCCTGCGACATGGATGACGGCGTCGGCGCCGTCGGTGAGCTTGGAGAGGCTCTCGGGCCGGTCGAGCGCTCCGTCGACCCAGGCGATCTCGTCCTCGGGCGGCTTCCAGCCGCGGGTGAGCGCCCGAACGTCATAGCCCTGGCCGAGCGCGATCCGAAGCAGATGCCCACCGACGAAGCCCGTGCCGCCGGTAACGGCGAGGGTGCGGATCCGGGCGGCCTTCTTCTTGCGGCTCATAGGGGAGACCAGTCGCCTTCACTCTGCTCCTCGGCCGCGGCCTCCTCGCGGAGATGGGCGACGATCGCGTCGAGCGCGAGGTCGGTGCCCGCCCGGGTGACGCCGGAAACCCGGAGCGGCTTCTGTCCGCACTCCGCCTCGAGCTCGTCGGACAAAGCGTCGAGCATCTCGTCGTCAAGCGTGTCGGCCTTGCTCAGCGCCACCACTTCCTTCTTCTCCTCGAGGCCGGCGCCATAGGCGTCGAGCTCGTCGCGGACGGTGCGATAGGCGCTCGCCACGTCCTCGGCATTGGCGTCGACGAGATGGAGGATGACCTTGCAGCGCTCGATATGGCCGAGGAAGCGGTCGCCGACCCCGGCACCGTCGACCGCGCCTTCGATCAACCCGGGTATGTCGGCGAGCACGAACTCGCGCTCGCGGTGCCTGACCACGCCGAGCTGCGGCCTTAGGGTCGTGAACGGATAGTCGCCGACCTTGGCCTCGGCATTGGTCACCGCGTTGAGGAAGGTCGACTTGCCTGCGTTGGGAAGTCCGACCAGCCCGGCATCGGCGAGCAGCTTCAGCCGGAGCCATATCCAGGCCTCCTCGCTCGGCCAGCCGGTGCCATGCTGGCGGGGAGCCCGGTTGGTCGAGGTCTTGTAGCTGGCATTGCCTCGGCCGCCGTCGCCGCCGCGAAGGAAGACCTGGCGCTGTCCGACCCTGGTGAAGTCGCCGAGGACATGCTCCTTGTCCTCGGACAGGATCTGGGTGCCGACCGGGACCTTGATGACGAGGTCTCGCCCGCCCGCGCCGGTCTGGTTGCGGCCCGCGCCGCCCTTGCCGCGCGGCGCCCGGAAGTGCTGGGTGTAGCGGAAGTCGATCAGGGTGTTCAGGCCCTCGACCGCCTCGAAGACGATGTCGCCGCCCTTGCCGCCGTCGCCGCCGTCGGGGCCGCCATATTCGATATATTTCTCGCGGCGGAAGCTGACCGCGCCCGGCCCGCCCGCGCCGGAGCTCACATAGATCTTGGCCTGGTCGAGGAAATGCATGGTGGGCGTCTAGTGGAAGAGGGGGGACGAGTGAAGCTCCGCGGCCGGCGCCGCGCCCGGCCGAGATAGGGGGAATTGTCCATTGTGGAGGCATCCGATTGGCCTGTCGGTAATGCGATGGTATTCAAGGACAAATAAGCGGGTCGTCGGGGGGGCGATGGCAAAATGCACAACAACGGTTCCATTGCGCGGTTCGTCGCGTTCGCGATGTTTCTTGCGGGGTTCGCGCTGGCTGGGCCGGTCGTGGCCCAGACCTCCGCTCCAGCCGTGACGGCGACTTCGGATTCAAACGGTCAATCGGCCTCGCAGCGCGGTCGGACCGCCTCCACGGGCACCCAGCTCGCGACCAGCGAACTGGTCCGGATCGAGCAGCAGGTCCAGATGCTGAACCAGCGGCTTGCCGATCTCGCGGTCGACGCGCAGGGAAGCGAGCGCGCTCAGGAAATCGTCGAGAAGCTGAGGCCGCTTCGCACTCGCGCGACGACAAACTGCGCGAATCCCGACGAGGCGGCGAAGGCGGCTTTCTTCGAAGATCTGACCGCGCTGGTCCAGGAAGCAGGGACCGTCGCCAGCCAAAGGCCCGGTCCGTGGAACGCCTGGCCGCCCGAGCAGGGCCTGTGCAATCCCGCCTATTTTCCCGCTCAGGTGATCGACGAAATGCTCGCGCAGCTTTCCGCAATGAGCGGCGCCGAGGCCGAGCATAAGACGCTCGAAGGGCAATTGAAGGAACTCAACGAGCGGCGCGAGGAAGTGCTTCGCGAGATGAGCGAGGATCTCGCCGGCACGAGCGTTGCCGACAACATCCCATGGCTGATGCTGATCATTTTCGGGGTAGGGGCGGCGACGCTCGCCGGGGTCAAGTTGTTCGATGCGGATATCCAGAAGGAGCTCGTGACGTCCGGACAAATCGTACAGTTCGTCACGATCCTGATCCTGCTGGGCGTGATATTGGCGCTCGGACTGGCGCAGCGACTCCAGGCGGAAACGCTGGGTACATTGCTGGGCGGCCTCGCGGGCTATGTCCTCTCCCAGGGCGTGGGGAGGCAGGCCCAGCAACAGGTGCTGAACGAGATCAAGTCGGCGGCCGGCAATCCGCCTTCGCCCCCTCCGCCCGGCCCACCTCCTCCGCCCGTCGCGCCCGAGCCGCCCGAGAAACCTGAGGCGCCGACGCCTTCGGCGCCGCCCGACGACGGTGAGCCGAAGCAGATCTGAAGGTCCCGAAGGAAAGAGCGTTGTCCGCTCAAATCCGGCGCCTATTTCGAGACGGCTGAGCGGCCTCGATTCACGTCCGTATCCCCCGTCTCGAACCCTCGCTCCATAGAGGGGGAGCGATCCACGGCGGCTTGGATTACTCTTCACGTTCATGGGCGATACAGCGCGCGAAGGGCTGGATCGGTTCGGGAGACAAGGGATGGCCTCACTTCGAATCGACCGCCGCCGCCTCATCCTCGGCGCCGGTGCGCTGGGGCTGACCTCCTTCCCGGTCCTCGCCGCCTGCGCCGAGCAGCGGCCCGCCGCCTCGGGCCGCGGGCGGCTGATCGTCGGGGACAGCTGTCCGCCGACTCCGTCGCAGACAGAAGGCCCCTTCTATTTCGATCCCAAGCTGCTCCGCTCGGACATCAGGGAGGGGAAGCCGGGCGTGCCTCTGCTCCTCAGGGTCCAGGTGGTCGGCGCCGAGGATTGCGCGGCCTTCGCCAACGCGCGGGTGGACGTTTGGCACTGCGATTCGGCCGGCCAATATTCGGGCTATGACAGCGAGCGGTCGGCGGGCGAGACCTTCCTGAGGGGAACCCAGCGCGCGGACGCCCAGGGCGTGGTCTCGTTCGCCACCATCTATCCCGGCTGGTACGAAGGGCGCGCGACCCACATCCACTGCAAGGCGACCGCCGCCGACGGACGCGAGGTCGCCACCCAATTCTACTTTCCCGAGGAGGTGACCGAAGCCGTTCATCGCGAGTCGGCCTATGGTGGGCCGCGCAGGGGCCGGCGCGTCGCCAATTCGGACGATGGCCTGTTTCGCGGCTCGGGCGGAGGCGAGGCGACCATGCTCGCGCTGAAGCGCGCGGCGACCGGTTTTGAAGGCGCGATCGTAGTGGCGATGGACTAGGCCGGGGCCTCTAGGGGCGGGCGTGGTGCGCCTCGTAGATGCCGAGCTTGCCGCCGCCGGGCAGAATGATCGTGGTCGAGCGGCCCCACGCCTCGGTCTCGACCTCGGCCGCCTCGACTCCCCGCTCGCCCAGATTCGCGATCGTCGAGTCGAGATCGTCGCAGATCAGGTAGAGCTGGTGGAAGCCGTTGGTGCCGCCATGGACTCCAAGCTCGGCCGGCGGGAGCTTGAAGATCAGCCAGCCGCCGCCGCTGTCGATGCAGGGCAGCTCGAGCATGTCCCTGAGGAAGGCGCGGTCGGCCTCCGGATCCTCGGAGAAGATCATGGCATGCGATCCGGTGATCATGGTTCGCTCCTTTCGAAATCCTGGTGGATGGCGATGAGGTGCCTGGTGGCGATTTCACGTGCCTTTCCGCGCGGCATTCCAAGCGCCTCCGCCATCGGCGCGCCGAGCAGCGAATCGCCGAGCGCCGCGAGGACAAGCCAAAGCGTCGTCTCGTGCACCGGCCGGTCCTCGTGGCCTTGGCCGAGCTGATCGACGAGCCGGTGAATCGCGGCGAGGACCGGGTTCAGTGCCTCGCGGTTGCCCGAGAGGATCATCCAGGCGGCAAGAGCGCCGGCGCCTTCCTCGTCGAATGCCTCGAACGTCCTGTCGACGATCTCGCGCGGGTCCGCCTCCCCGTGCCGGGCCCGTTCGACCACCGTCGCGATCACGGCCGTCACCCGGTCGCTGATGTGTCGGGCAAGCTCGGACTGCAGACCCGCCGCGGAGCCGAAATGGTGAAGCAGATTGGCGTGGGTCTTGCCCATCCTCGCTCCGACCGCCTTCAGAGTCACCGCCTGCGGTCCATCCTCCAGCAGCAAGGCCCGAGCTGCCTCCAGCGCGGCTGCCCGGCTCTCCTCCGGGGAAAGGCGTTCACGAACTATTGACATCTATGTAAGTAGAATGCATGTCGTCATTCGAAGGAGATACAGCATGGGGCGCCAGGTAACACCCTCCGATCTGACCATCACGCCGCGCGACCGGCGATTCGGTCGCGGCGAGCAGACCGAGCGCTGGTGGCTGGGCGGCAATCCCTATGGAAGCGCGCTCTACGACGCGCTCTCGATTACCTTTCCCAAGGGCGAGGCCTTCTTCGTCGAGAGCGTTCGAGCCTTCCGCGACGGCGCTCCGCCGAGGCTCGCGGAGGAGATCCGCGCCTTCACCACCCAGGAGGTGATGCACAGCCGCGAGCATGTTGCCTTCAACAGGCGGGCGGTCGAGGCGGGCTACGACGTCGCTCCGCTCGAGAAGAGGGTCGACGAAAGGCTCGAGGAAACCAAGGACCGGCCGCCGATCATCAATCTCGCGGCGACCATGGCGCTCGAGCATTTCACCGCGGTGATCGCCCACCAGTTGCTCGGCAATCCGCGCCATCTGAAGGGCGCCGATCCCCAGTCGGCCGCTCTGTGGCGCTGGCACTCGATCGAGGAGATCGAGCATAAGGGCGTCGCCTTCGACACCTGGCTCCATGCCACGCGCGACTGGCCGCGCTGGAAGCGCTGGCTGGTCAAGTCCCGGGTGATGATGAAGGTGACCCGCAACTTCTTCGTCGAGCGCACCCAGGGCGCGCTCATGCTGCTCGCTCAGGACGGGATCAAGGGGCCCCGCGCCTGGGCCGGCCTGTTCTGGTTCGCGATGGTCAGCCCGGGCATGTTCCGAAAGATCCTCGGTGCCTGGATCCGCTTCTTCCTCCCGGGCTTCCACCCCTGGAATCAGGACGACCGCAAGCTGATCGCCGAGGGCGAGCGGAGCCTGGAGGGCGCTTTCGCCGCTTGATCGGAAGTCCGACCTGATGAGACTGTATCGGCGGCGAGCAAAAGCTTCAATGTCATCAGGCCAGATTCTAATGGGGCAGGGCGCCGCTCTGCTCGAGATGGCGAAGCCACCGCTCCCGCTCCCACAGGCGGATCAGCCGGTCCGCCTTGGCCCTTAGCGGGCTTGCCGCGGGCAAGTCCCGGTACGTGCCGCTCTCCTTCAGCACGTCGGATTCCTCGTACCGCACTTCCTGGCTGGGAAGGTGGAATATGGTCCGCCTCCGCCCGGCTTCGACCATCGCGATCTCGTCCGGCCGGTCGAGATCGATGGTGTGCTGGAAGACCGGCCTGCCCAGTTCCTGCCCCGGCATCTCGGCGCCGGCGGCGCGAAGCAGGAGGCCCCGGACGTCGGTAAGGCCGACGGGGCGGGGAATGGCGATTCCGGCGCGGCTGAGCACGAAAGGGATCCGTGTCTGGAGATCGTTCAGCCGCTGGCCGTGGCCGATATAACCGTTCTCGAACAGCTCCTCGCCATGATCGGCCACGACGAGGACGACGCCGTCCTCGAGGATTCCGAGGCGCCGCAGCCTGGCCAGGATCTGCCCGATCATCCAATCCCCGTATGCGACGGAGTTCCAGTAGGTCCGGCGAGTCCATTCGCGATGCGCGAAGCGGATCTTGCTCACCGGGACCGGCGGCCCGGGCAGGAACCGGGGAACTCCGGGGAAATCGTAGGGATAATGGGAAGCCTGGATGTTCATGTAGAGGAAGGTCGGCTTGGTCCAGTCCGACGGCCGGCCCAAATGCCTGTCGAGCGCGCGCAGCAGGATTCGCCCGTCGAGCAGCAGGAGGACATCCTGCCTCGAAGGGCTGATGCTCTCTTTCCGAAGGGTCTTGGCGTCGATGAAGATGTCCGTGTTCGCGCGCATCGCGGTATCCGCGGCAATTCCGCCGAAATCCTCCGACTCGGTCGAGAGGACGGCGGTGCGATAGCCGGCGCCGCGGAAATCGCTGAACAGGGACGGGGTCGGCCGGGCCGCCTCGATCCGGCCCGTAAGAAGGGACTTGAGCGACGGCCTGGTGTAGCCGGCATGGCTGTAGGCTTCGCCGGAATGCGAGCCGCTCGCCGCCATCGCCATGAGGTTGGGGGCGACCAGGCGGCCGTTCCAGCGCTTTCCCAGCATTTCCGCGCGGGTGGATTCGAGCGCGATCAGGACGACATGCCGCCGCTCGCGGCCGAAGCGGGGCGCGGGCGGCGCATCTCGCCCGCCCGAGTGCCGATAGTCGCCGGCGAGCCCGTCTTCGTCGATGCCGTTGCCCGGGATGTCGAGCCCGAGCGGGTGGCGATCGGGATCGAAGGGCTGCCGGTCTCGGTAGACGGAGACGAGGCTGTGGTCGTCGCCGTCGACATCCGTCGCCGCATCGAGCGCCGCGAGCGCCAGCCAGGGCGCCGCGAAGCGGTCGAGGGTGAGGCGCACGTGGTAATTGCCGGCGGTGGCGACGAGCAGGACGAGGATGGGCAAGGCCGCCGCCCACAGATAGCGAGGCGCCTTGTACGAACTCACCCGCGGGCCGGGCGGCTCGCGATCGAGCCTCAGCAGGCGGCGGGCGCAAAGGTAGAGCAGCGCCGCTCCGGCCGAGATCCACAGGACGAACCCCGTTTCGGAAAGACCGTAGACGAGCGCTCCGGTAAGGCTGCCGCCGCCAAGCCCGCGGATCAGGGGCAAGGAGAGGGCATGGCCGAGGATGGCGGTCAGCTTGGTGCGGGCGACCAGCGAGATCGTGAAGGCCGTTGCGAACAGGAAGACGAAGTCGAGCAGCACCAGCTTCGGCCGGCGGCGCCACAGCAGCAGGCGGAAGAGCCGATAGGAGACGGCCACCAGAAGCACATGGGCGGCGATCAGGGCCGCGAAGAACAAGGCGAGCTCGACGGGCGTGTCGACGGTCCGGAAGCGGGTCTTCTCGGCGCCGAAGAGGGTGCCCTGATAGAGGGCGAGGCCGACTTCGGCGGCGAGGGTCGCCGCGCCGAGCAAGAACAGGATGGCCAGGGGCCCGCCGGACGGCCGCACGGCGGTCGCTAACCTCCTCCACCTGGTCACCGCCGCTTCTGTTGCAGATATGCCCTGGACCGGCAAGGCTCCGCCAGGCGGCGGCCGCTCCGCCGCCGCCGCAACCGCTCAGGCCGCCATCGCGGTCTGCTCGCCTTCCTCGGCCAGCTTCAGCTCGAACAGGCGGCACGGAGCTTCGCCGCCTCTGCCGATGCTGTGGCGCGGGGCGGTGATTCCGGTGGGGCGGAAGCCGAGCTTCTCGAGAACCCGGCCGGAGGCGGGGTTGTCGAGGAAGTGGCCGGCGCCGAGCCTCGGCAGGCGAAGGGCGTGGCGGGCGGCGTGGACGACCGCCTTTCCGGCTTCGGTGGCGTAGCCGCGGTTCCAGAACCGGCGGGCGATCCAGTAGCCGAGCTCGATCTCGCCGTTCGGACGCCGGGCGACTCCGATCGTCCCGATCAGCTCGGGCGCCGCATCGGTCCGCCGGAAGATGAGCAGGCTCGGCTCCCACGGCCTTCGGTCGGCGGAGAGATAGGCCTCGGCATCTTCGAGCCGATAGGGCCAGGGGGCGGTTGCCAGGTTTCGGACGACGCGCTCGTCGGCGATCGCTCGGAAGAGCGCTGGCGCGTCCTCGCGCCAGCCGGGCCTCAACAGCAGTCTCTCGGTTCTCGCGAACATGTCTCTTCCCCTTCGTCCGCGCCGGCCTTGCCCTTTTCGGGTTTCAGGCCGGCGTCATTTTCGAGGAAGACATGAAAAAAGGGAGGCTGGCTTGGCGGCCTGTCTCCCTCGGATCGGTTCTTTGATGTGAACCTTTGGGCCGCCCCTCCTGGGACGACCCTTTAGCGATCGTCCCTATTCTGCCGCGGTAATTGCCATGTCGACATGGACGAACTTGCGGCCGAGCTTCCCGTCGCGGAACGCGACTCGGCCGTCGGTAAGCGCAAAGAGGGTATGGTCCTTGCCCATGCCGACGTTGGTGCCCGGATAATATTTGGTGCCGCGCTGGCGCACGATGATGTTGCCGCCGGTGACGCTCTCGCCGCCGAACTTCTTCACGCCGAGGCGACGGCCTGCGCTGTCGCGACCGTTGCGTGAGGATCCGCCTGCTTTCTTATGTGCCATCGTTCTTCTCTAACCTGGATTCTGATCTAGTCTGGAATGGTTTAGGCTTCTTTATCAGCCTTGGGCTTCTTTGTCGCGGCCTTCTTGGTCGCGCCGGCCTTGACCGGAGCCTCGGGCTTCGGAGCCGCCTTGGCGGCAGGCGCCGCCTCGGCCTTGGGAGCCTTGGGCTTGGCGGCCTTGGCCGGCTTTTCGGCGGCGGGCGCCGGAGCCGCGGCGGCGGCGGGAGCGGCCTCCTCGGCGGGCTTGGCTTCCTTCGCCTTGGCGGGCTTCTCGGCCTTCTGGTCGCCGATCGCGGTGATCTTGAGGATCGTGTGCTGCTGGCGATGACCGGCCTTGCGGCGGTAATTGTGGCGGCGGCGCTTCTTGAAGACGATCACCTTGTCGGCTTTCGCCTGGGCGATGATCTCGGCCGACACGACGAGCCCGTCGGTCGAGCGCAGGTCCGAACCTTCGCCGGCGAGCAGGACATCGTCCAGGCGGACGCTGTCGCCCGCTTCTCCGGCGATCTTCTCGACGACGATCTTGTCTCCGGCGGCAACGCGATACTGCTTGCCGCCCGTGCGCACGACTGCGAACATGGCTTTATCCAATTACCTTCAAAGCTTTTCCGCACGGAAAATGGCCGTGAGACCGAAGGTCCGCGCGGGGAGAGGGGCTGCTACAGGGGAGGGGGGAGCCTGTCAATTGTCATCCTCCCCGTCCCGGGGACGATCAGTGCTTGTGCTCGCGCCTTAGCTGGTAGCGGCCGTCGGCGAAGGCGTCGAAGATTCCGGAGATGGCCGGATGGTTGACCGGCTCGAGGCTGTCGTCGTGGAGCAGGTTCTGCTGGCTGACATAGGCGAGGTAGGTCGAGTCCGAATTCTCGGCGAGCAGATGGTAGTAGGGCTGGTCCTTGCTCGGCCTGATCTCCTCGGGGATCGCCTGATACCATTCCTCGGTGTTGGCGAAGACCGGGTCGACGTCAAAGATCACGCCCCGGAACTCGAAGATCCGGTGGCGGACGACGTCGCCGATGGCGAAATCGGCGTGAGCGATCGCGGGCGCGCGAGTCGCCGAGTCGCCCTCGAGGTTGAAGAATCCGTCCGGCCTGTCGATCATGACTGCAATGTAGGCGCTCCGGCCGAGCTTCGAAAGGGTGCTGGCGGAGAGGCATGCAACTGACGCCCCTGAAGGTGTCATCCTGAACTTGTTTCAGGATCCAGTCCTCCTCCCGCAGCGAGGCTCGACGCTGGATGCTGAAACGAGTTCAGCATGACGGGTGTGGATGACGCGCTGTTGGAGAGTCCGAGCCGCCCCCTCCACCATGCTGCGCATGGTCCCCCTCCCCGTCCCGGGGAGGAGCAGGGTTGGCAAGCGGAGGGGCTTGGGCTAATCGCGCCCGCTGTCGACCGGCCCCCGAGCACGAACGGGGTCAATCCTCGCAGATGCGGAGAGGTGCCAGAGTGGTCGATTGGGACGGTCTCGAAAACCGTTGTGCCCGTAAGGGTACCGTGGGTTCGAATCCCACCCTCTCCGCCATTTGCCCCCGCTTCAGGGTATGATCCTGAGCATCCGCGCCTTCTCGACCGCCGCGATCCGCTTCGAGACCTCGAGCTTCTCGTAGACCCGGGCGACGTGGGTCTTGATCGTGTTGGGCGAGACCTCGAGCGTGCGCGCAAGCTCCTTGTTCGACTGGCCCGAGGCGAGCAGCTCCAATATCTCGCATTCCCGGGCGGTGAGCCCGAGCGAGCGGATCCCGGCATGGTTACGCTCGAACACGGCCGGCGCCGGCCCGGGCGTCAGCCGGCGCCCGGCCCAGACTCCGAGCGCCACGAAGCACAGGGCGATCAGCCCGACATAGATCTCGGTCGAGAAGGCGCGGGTGAGATAGCGATACTCGAGCCACTCGAGCAGAGCCGCCGCGGCCGCGAGCGCCAGGGCATAGATCAGGATCGTCCGGGCCATGGACCAAGGCTGCCAGAAGGCGGTGGGCAGCGCCAGAGTCCCGGTCGCCCGGACAGGGCCCGGCAATCGCGGAAGATGCCGAATCGACAAGGCCCGCAATCGCCTCCAATGCGGGCCGGCCATGCCGGAGATCGTCCACACAAGTCAGCCCGAGCTGGCGCATCCGTCGAGGTTTCTTCGATCGGCGCTTCGAGACGTTTCGAGGTCTCCAACGATAGGCTGGAGACTGTTCGTCGCGGCATTGCTGGGCCGTCGGCGACGAACGATCCTCGGTTATGCGTGGATCGTCATGCCCGCCGCGGCCGCGGCGCTGGTCTGCGTCTATCTGAGAGCGCGCGGGATCTTCAGCGTTCCGCCGACCGCGCTGCCCTATCCGATCCATGTCCTCGCCGGAATGGTGCTTTGGCAGACCTTCCTCGACTCGCTCCATTCGCCGCTTCAGCAGCTCACGACCTCGAGGCACCTGATCACGCGGAGCCGAATCCCCCATGAGGCGATCGTCCTGAGCGGAGTCCTGGAAGTGGGCCTGAATGCGGCGGTTCGACTGGCCGCGCTCGGGGTCGCCCTTGCCGCCTTCGGGATCGTTCCGGCCCCCAGCGCCATATTGCTTCCGATCGGAATGGCCGCTCTCGCCTGCCTCGGAATCGGCCTCGGACTGCTCGTAGCGCCGCTCGGCCTGCTCTACGACGACGTGCGACAGGGCCTGGTCCTGGTCTCCACCTTCTGGTTCTTCCTGACTCCGATCATCTATCCGGCGGCGGCCGGCGGGCCGTTGAGCCTGAACCCGGTGACTCCGCTGCTCGACGCCGCGCGCGGGTCCCTCCATGCGTGGAGCATCGACGGCAGCGCCCTCGCCGTATTGGCGGCCAGCCTGGTCCTGCTCGCGGCCGCATGGCTCTTCTATCGTCTCGCCCAGCCGCACGTGGTGGAGCGCCTGGCGTGAACATGCTTGCGCGGCTGCGGACGTCGATCCAAGGCTTCGGTCGGCCGGCCCGGCGCGGCGGCCTGCTCTTCGTGTTCGGAGGGGCGTCGCACAATTGGCGCGGGCCGGGCTGGGACCTGTACCGGTCCGAGGCCGTATTCCGGGAGGCGGTCGACGCCGCCGACGCCCAGGTGCGCCAATCCCTGGGATTCTCCGCCTCGGCGATGTTCCGGGACGAATGGCACCCCGAACGCGACGAGGATCGCCGAAGGGCGGACATCGTCAGCATGGGGCTGCTTCACCTCGGCCTCACCGATCTCTGGACCGCCGCCGGAATCCGTCCCGACGGAGTGATCGGAATCAGCCTGGGCGAGATCGGATCGGCCTATGCAGCGGGCGCTCTCGACCGGAACGGCGCGACCGCGGTCATCTGCACGATCGCCAGGTCGCTGGGGATTCAGTCCGACGATCATGTCCTGCTGGTCGCCAAGGCGCCGCGCGACAGGCTGCTTCGCCTTTGCGACACCGCGCCGGTACCGCTGTTCGTCGCTGGAGAGCCGGTGCCGGGCACCTCCGCGCTGCTTACGCGAAGCCCTCATATCGAGGCGGTCCGCGCCCATTTGCGGGGGCGGGCCAGGATCGTCGCGGAGCATGACACGAAATGGCCCTATCACGTCCCCGGAATCGCGTTCGACGCGAACCAGGCGGCCACGGATCTGAGCGGGCTGGCCTGGGGCAAGCCGCGGATACCGCTCTTCCTCGCGCATCTCGGCGGCCGGGCGCCGGACGGGCAGAGGTTCGATTCGGCTTACTGGACGGCGATGGCGATCTCTCCCTACTGGCTCGCCGGGGCGAGCCGGGCCGCTTTCGCCGAGGGCTATGACGTCCTGGTCAATATCGGCGCCGCGAGCATCGGCCAGTGGGTCGCGGACGCAAGCCCGAGGGCGCGCGAGGTCGAGCTCATCGACGCGACCCCCGTAGGCGGCGGCTCGGCGACCTGGAGAGAGGCGCTTGCCAGGGTGTCGGAGGTCCGGGGGCCCGGACCCTGCTCGCCGGCTTTGCCGGCCGATCTCGCGGCGCCGGAAACGCTCGCCGACCCCTATGCCGAGTACGAGCGGCTCCGCCGGGGCGGCAGCGTCCATTATCTGCCGAAGCAGGATGCCTGGATCGTCCTCGCGCATCGCGACGTGAAGGCCGCGCTCGCCGACTCCGGGAACCTCTCGAACGCACCTTACCGAAGCGTCGGTCCGGTCCTCATGGCCAGCGACCCGCCCGAGCACCTTCCGATCCGCCGACTCGTCTCGCCGCTCTTTTCGCCGGCCGCCATCGCCGCGCTTGCCGAAGCCGCCGCAAAGCAGTCGCGGCTGGTACGGCCGGAGCTCGATCTCGTGGCAGGCTTCGCCCGTCCGATCGCATTGCTCGTGGGGGCGGATCTGCTGTCCTTTCCGCCCGAAAGCCGGGCCGGGCTGTCGGCGGCCGGGGACCGATACCGCGCCGGCGGCCGGGTCGTCTCCGAATATCTGGCGCTGCTCGATCCGCTGGCCGACGAGTCCGGCGCCGCCGCCGACCTCGAGGCGCGGGGCGCGGGCCTCCTGACGCGGGCCGAGGCGCGGCAGCTCGTCACCTTTCTCTGGCTTGCGGCCACCGAGACGACGGAACGGCTCATCGTCCACTGCGCGCTGAGCCTGCTTCGCGATCCCGGCTTGCTGGAGGCGGTTCGGGAAGACGAGGCACGGCTCGCCCCGTTCGTCGAAGAGGTGCTCCGGCTCTATCCCCCCGAGCTGATGGTGCCGCGGCTGACCATGGCTCCGGTCACGCTCGGCGGAGTGACGATCCCGGCCGGGCAGCGCGTGATGCTCTGCCTCGCGGCGGCGAACCGGGACCCGGCACGGTTCGAGGCGCCGGATCGCCTCAGGATCGATCGCGGACCGAACGACCATCTGTCCTTCGGAAGCGGAATCCACCGGTGCAGCGGCACTGCGTTGGCCAGGTCGGTCGTCCCCGCCGCCCTGAAATTGCTTCTCGACCCTTCGCGGCGTCTCCGCCCCGCCGAGCCGCTCGATTCGCTCCGGACGTTCGCAAGTCCGACGGTTCATACGCCGGAACGGCTGCTGGTGAGCTGCTGAGTGACGAGCCTTCGGTCCGCAATCGCGCGCCTCCCGCTCGCGCGCGGCGCCTGGGCGCTGACCCGGCGCCTCGCCAAGGCGCGCGCGCCGGGACCGGCAGGCCCCTCCGGAGCGGACTGGTTCGATCTCGACTCGGACCGCGCGACGAGCGAACCCTTCCCCGATTTCGAGCGGCTTCGGCGGGACGGGCCGGTCCACTTCCTTCCGAGGCACGGCTTCTGGATCGCGCTCGGCCATGAAGAGGTGAGGTCCGCCCTCGACCGTCCCGAACTGTTCTCGAGCGAGCCCCAATGCGCCGTCGACTCCGTCCTGCTCGGAGCCGACCCGCCCGCGCACGAAGCCGTCAGGCGCCTCTTCGCCCGCTATTTCACCGGTCAGGCGCTGGCCGAGCTCTTCGCCGGCCTGCGCGGGGAAGCGGAGAGCCTGGTGCGGCCGCGCATGGACGTGGTCGCCGACTTCGCCGTCCCGCTGACCCGAAGGGTCGCGGCGCGGCTGGTCGGCCTCGAGCCGTCGGAAGTCGAGGCGATCCTGTCGGCGCCGGACAAGGAGGCGCCCGCACAGGACCTGTCGAAGACTTCCCTCGACCTGCTTCGCCGGGCCCGGATCCACGCCCGGATCTGCGCCGATGCCGGCGGTCTCCTCGACGACGGCGCGGCCTGCAGCCTGGTGCGCCTTCTCTGCCGCGCGGCCACGGAGACCAGCGAGAGGCTGATCGTCCGGGCCGCGTCCGTCCTCCTCGAGCAGGACGCGCTTCGGCGCGAGGCCGAAGCGAGCCCCTCGGCCCTGGCGCAGCTGGTCGAGGAGGCAATGCGCCTGTGGCCCCCCGAGCCGAACGTGGTCCGGCGCACGACCCGGTCGGCCGCGCTGGGCGGGGTGACGCTGCCGGCGGGGGCGACCGTCTTCCTCTCGCTCCTCGCGGCGAACCGCGATCCGGCCGTCTTCGACGATCCGGGGCGGCCGAGGCTCGATCGGTCCAGATCCCAGCACCTCGCTTTCTCGGGCGGACCTCATCAGTGCCTCGGCGCCGGTCTCGGGCGGCGGACGGCCGTCACCGCACTGCAGGTCCTGCTCGACCGCTCCTTCCGCAAGGCCGGCGATCGCGGGCCCGGGGAGAGGGGCGTCGTGCAGGGGATCGAGACCCCGCTTCGGCTGATGGTCACAACATGACCGGCGAACCGCTGCTGACGGTGACCAACCTGTCCAAGAAATATTGCGGCGATTTCGGCCGGTCGCTTCGCTACGCGGTCGCGGACAGCTTTCGGGAGATGGCCGGCGCCTCGGCCGATCCGGCCGGGCTGAGGGCGTCGGAATTCTGGGCCCTGAAGGAAATCTCCTTCTCGATCGGCCGGGGGGAGGCGCTGGCCATCGTCGGCCGGAACGGGGCCGGCAAGAGCACATTGCTCAAGATCCTCTACGGCCTGCTCAAGCCGGATTCGGGCGAGGTCCGTCTGGCGGCCAGCATGGGCGCACTGATCGAGCTCGGCACCGGACTCAGCCCCCTTCTCGACGCGCGGGAGAACATCCGTCTCGCCGCGGCGATCAACGGCCTCGGACGGGAGCGGGAGAAGCAGCTGATCGAGGAGGCCGTCGACTTCGCCGAGCTGGGCGAGGCCGTCCACGCGCCGTTCCAGACCTACAGCTCCGGGATGAAGGCGCGGCTGGCTTTCTCGATCGTCGCGATGATGCGCCCGGACGTGCTTCTGCTCGACGAGGTGCTCGCGGTCGGCGACCTGGCCTTCCAGCGCAAGTGCGTCGCGTTCATGCAGGCCTATCTGAGCGACGGCGGATCGCTCGTCTTCGTCTCGCACAACGGGCACCAGGTCCAGGCGGTGTGCGACAGGGCCATCCTTCTCGAGGCCGGGCGAATCGCCTTTTCCGGGACGGCGATCGACACGCTCAACCGGATGTACGAACCCGGTGCGGGCGATGCCCCAGTCCGGTCGAGCGCCGCGCCCGGCGATCCGGTCGTCATCGAGGGGCTGCTCGCGCGGGCGCCGGGCGGCGGTCCACCGCGCACCGGAGAGCCGGCGGAGATCGTCCTGCGCTACCGGGCGGGGAAGGCGCTCGACGCCCTCTCGGCGGTCACGATCTGGTCCGCGGACGGCTGGGTCTGCATCACCAGCGTCGTCAACGAGGAGCCGCGCCGGCTGCCGGCCGGAAGCGGGGAGCTGGTCTGCCGGATCGAGCGCCTGCCTTTGGTTTCGGGCCGGTATCTGATGACCGCGTCGATCGCCGACCCGGTCACCCTTCATCCGCTCGCGCGCCTCGGAGGCGACGGCGGCGGCGTGCCCCTGACCGTCGCCGCGGACCCGTCGCTTCGCAGCAATCTGCAGATGCAGCGCGGCCAGATCGTCGAGATGGAAGCCGACTGGCGATGACCGATTCCCGGTCATCCGCCGCCGGCGCCGGGCCCGGCAACCGCCACCTCGTCCATATCGGCTATCCCAAGACCGGCTCCAAATATCTCCAGCACTGGTTCTCGGCGCATCCCGAGATCGGCTTCTCGCCATGGGGGATCGCCGGGTTCCGGGATGCTCATGAGCTGATGACCGAGGCCGGGCGAGGGGCGCCGGGCCCTGCCTGGCACGTGACCAGCCACGAGGCTCTCACGATGCCATTCGCCGAATATCGGGACCTGGGCACCGGGGGCGACCGGCCGCTTCTCCCGACTGGGCGGGAGCAGAGAGCCGCCTGCAACTTCCTCGCCTCCCTGTTCGGCGGGGCGACCATATTGCTGGTGACCCGCGGCTTCGAGGCTCTGATCGATTCCCTCTACGCCGAGTTCGTGCTCGGCGGCGCGTCCTATGGCTTCGAGCGGTTCCGCGAGGCGATCGCGGACCTCGCCGCCGCGAATGACGATCCGTTCCATTTCGACCGGCTGATCGAGGATTACGAGGCGGCCTTCGGCGCCGACAGGCTGATCGTCCTCCCCTACGAGCTGCTTCGCGACCGGCCCCGGGACTTCCTCGGCGAGATCGAGCGGCGGCTGGGGATAGGCCGTCTCGACGGGGCGGCCGGGCGGATAAGGCCCACTCCCGAACCGGACAGGATCGCGCTCTACCGCCGGCTGACCGCCCGGATGCGGTCGGTGCCGCTTCCGGGCCGGATCAAGGGCCCGCTCCTCCGGCAATGGGTCAAGGCGATGAGGGCGGGGCGTCTCGGCCCGCTGGCCCGGCTGGCGGGCCCGGCGCGGCTCGGCGAGAGCCCCTCCGGGCAAGGATTGAGCCCGGACCTGATCCGCGCCCTGTCGGGCCGCTGCGAGCGCCTGCGCTCCAATCCCCTCTATGCGGGGTTCGAGGAGCAGTATCTGCTCTGAGCCTGGAAGCCGCCGGCGGCCCGGATGGGCACCCGGCATCCGGTCACGCCTCCACCGCGTCGAGCCAGAGCGACAGGGCCTCGAGTGCCAAAGCGGTGGTCAGCGCCTCCGAGCCCCAGTGCGGCGTGTCCGGATGCTTTGGAGCGAACCCCCCGCCGCGGATCCGCGTTCGGCCGCCATGATAGAGCGCCGCGCGCGGCCAGGCGCCGCACTCGCGCTGAAGGGCGACGAGCGAGCGGACCGCCTTGTTGGACGGCAGGTGCCCGAAGCGCAGCAGCGAGGATGCCGAAAGGGCCAGCTCGAGCGCGTTCGCGGGCCGATCGCCTGACAGCCGGGCGAGGACGAGCGGTCCGGCCTCCGGAGCTCGGCCGGCGAGGGCGCGCGACAGGAAGTAGAGGATGACGAAGGCATTGTCGTACCACTTGTCGCAGACCGTCTCGTCGCCCCGGCGAAGGACGGAGAGGAGATGGTCGACGACCGCCGCGCTGCTCGCGAAATCGCCGAGGCAGAACAGGCAGTTGGCATTGACCACGGCATCGACGTCGAAGGGCGCCGCCGAGGTGCGCCTGAAGAACAGGATCAGGGACGGAAGGCGGAGGAGCCGGCGAAGGCTGACCTTGGCATGGGCCAGGCCCGCCCAGACCGGCCGGGGCGCCACCCAGGTGAAGAACAGGCCGTCGCGCCTCCGGTTGGCGAGGAGCAGGGCCCGGTTCGGCGGAACGGGCCGGCCGGCCATTGCCAGCGCCGACGATGCGCAGCTGCTGTCGTCGAGATCGGGCGGGAGCTGGGCGTGGTGGGGATGGGAGGCGGTCCAGTGGCGCCAGAGGCCGTCGCCGTCCATTTCCGAGACCAGGAAGTCGAGCGCCCGATCCCGGATCGCGCCGGCTCCGGCGACCGAGGCCAAAGCCTGGGCGGCCAGGGCGGTCGGGAAGACCGAGGGGTCGGGCTCGGCGCCGGACTCGAGCGTAGGGTCGGTCGAGGCGAGGATTGGTATCTCGCCGGTGCGTAGCTGCGCCTTGCCGAGGAAGTCGAGGCCGCTCGAGACGGCGCGGCGGACGTCGCCAGCGAGCGCATCGCCCGCGGCGGCGCGGCCCCGGCCGGCGGCCATGGTCATGCCGCCCGCCGGCCCGGCTCGGCCCATGCGGGCAGTGCTCCGGCCTGCTCGAGGATGAGATCGGCCATGACCCGTGCCGGATCGCTCGGGACCAGCCTCCGGATGTCGGCGGCGGCGCGGTCGCCGATCGAGCGCCATTCGGCCCGGCGGGCCCAGGCGCGCTCCATCGCCTCGTCGACCCTGTCCTCGGTCGGCGCCGAGGCGAGGAAGCCGTTGACCGAGTCGGTCACCACCTCGGAGGCGCCGGCGACGTCGGTGACGATCGGCACCCGGCCGCACAGCATCGCCTCGACCAGGACGAGCGGAAGGCCCTCGGCCCGCGAGGGGAGGAGGAGGCCGTGATGATCGCTCCAGATCGCGGCGGGTTCGCGGGCGAAGCCGGCGAAGTCGACGCTTTCCAGGCCGAGATGGACGGCGGTCCGGCGAAGGGCATGCTCGTGCTTGCCCGAGCCAAAGAAGGTGACCGAGACCGGCCGGGCGCGCCATTTGTCGCGGGCGAGGACCCGGAGCACCAGGTCCTGGCCCTTCTCGGCCGGGAAGAGGCGCCCGACGCAGGCGAGCCGGATGCCGTTCCGGTCGTCGGGCCAGCCCTCCTCGCGCCGCCAGGGGACGAGAAAGGGATTGCGGACGACCGAGGCCCGGTCGAGCGCCATTCCGAGCTGCTCCTCGGTGAGCCGGCGGTTGTGCTCCGAGACGAACCAGCAGGCCTTGGCCCCGTCATAGAGGTCGCGGAGATCGGCGACGCTGTCGTCATAGGGCCAGTAGAGCTCGGTCGCCTTCTGCATGATCATCGCATAGGGCAGCCCGAACCTCTGCATCCTCTTGCCCAGGAACAGGCCGTCGGAATTGTGGCCCTGGGAGAGGATGACCAGATCGGGCCGGGCACCGCGAAGCCCCCACCAGAGGCGAAGCGCCTTGACCGCATAGCTCAGGACCCAGAGGTGCTTGACCGCCCAAGCGAGCCCTCGGGCCGGGACGAACGGCAGAGCGCGGAGATCGACGAAGCGGCAGCCGAGCTCGCGAAGCCGGGCGATCCGGGGCTCGCCGAAGTCGATATTCGCCTTCAATATGGTGACCGAGTGCCCGTCCCCGGCCAGTACGGCCGCGGCGGCGCTCCACAATTCCTCGCTTCCGCCCCAGCCGGTATTGGTTGCGAGGAAGGCGAGGCGGCGCGGTTGCGCGGCCGGATCGGTGGACATTCTTACGCTCTTTCTCCACCGGGGGTGGTACCTTGCCCGACGCGATCCCTAATCCAGGTTATTCCACGGCGCCAGCGCCCCGAACCCTGTCCCGGCTCGGAGCGATCGTCCGCGCCGGCGAGTGGTGGGAATATAAGCTCGTCCCGATCCTGGGCCTGTTCTACGCGACCGCGATCCTGATCGGAGCGCCGGTGGCCTCGCTGTGGCCGGCCGCGCTCACCCTGCTGCTCGCGCTCGCTCCGGGCGCCGCCTGGGTGAGCCTGATCAACGACATCGCCGACCGGAGCGAGGACGCGGCGGCCGGAAAGCCGAACAGGATGGCGGGCCGGCCGACCGGCTTCATGGCCGCCGCCGCCGGCCTTCCGCTGCTGGCCGGGCTCGCCTTCGCCTGGCTGTGGCGCGGGGACGGCCTTCTGCTCGGCTGCTACCTTGCCGCCTGGGCCTCGTTCGCGCTCTATTCGATCCCGCCCTTCCGGCTGAAGACCCGGGGGCTGGCCGGTCTCCTGGCCGACGCCGCGGGATCGAACCTCTTCCCGGGGCTGGTCGCGATCCTCCTCGCGTTCCGCGCGGCCGGCGTTTCGCCCGACCCCTATTGGCTGTGCGCCGCGGGCGCCTGGGCCTTGGCCTACGGGATCAGGGGCATATTGTGGCACCAGCTTCTCGACTTGGACAACGACCGGGCGGCCGGAGTGCGGACCTTCGCCCAGCGCCATCCGGACGGCCGGGCGGCCGCCCTGGGCAAATATCTGGTCTTCCCCGCCGAGCTCGCGGCGCTCGCGATCCTGCTCGTCATGCTCCGCGAGCCGGCGGCCGCGGCCGCGCTTGCGCTCCATGCGTGGCTGACCTGGCTCAGGCTCGACCGTTTCCGGATGCAGGCGAGCGCGGTCGAGCCGGGCCCGCGCCACATGATCCTGCTCCAGGAATATTACGATCTGTTCCTGCCGCTGGCGCTGCTGATCGCATCGGCGGTCCAATTCCCGATCGACCTGCTCGCGATCGCCGCGCACCTGCTCCTGTTCCCGCGCAGGGCGATCCACGTCGCGCGCGATTGCTGGAAGCTGCGCGCCATGCGGCTTCATCGCAGGCGCGAGGCCCGGGCTTCGGGCGGGTAAAGGCGGGCGGGCTTGCCCGGCCGGGGCGCTCCGTGACAGGGGAGTGCCGGCATGGACGAAAGCGCGCCTTCCCCACTCGTCACCGCGATCGTCCCGGCATGCGACGCCGAGGCGTGGATCGGCGAGACCCTGCGGTCGGTCGCGGCGCAGAGCTGGCGCGATCTCGAGATATTGATCGTCGACGACGGATCGACGGACGGGACGGCGGCGATCGCCGAGGAATTCTGCGAAGTCGAGCCGAGGGCGCGGCTGATCCGGCAGGCGAACGGCGGAGTCGCGGCGGCGCGCAACCGCGGCCTGGCCGAGGCAAGGGGCGAATGGATCGCTCCGATCGACTCCGACGACCTCTGGCATCCGACCCGGATCGAGAAGATGGTGGGAGCGGCGCTCGCGGCGCCCGAGCGGCCGGGCTTCGTCTATGCCTGGTGCCGGACGATCGACGGCGAGGGGCGGGTGACCGGATCGGCGCCGCAATGGGCGGCGAACGGCCGGGCGATCAACCGGCTCCATTATGCCAATCCGGTCGGGAACGGCAGCGGCCTTCTGATCGACGCGGCGGCGGCGCGGGCGGCGGGCGGCTATGACGAGAGCCTTCGCGCCGAAGGCGCCTGGGGCTGCGAGGACTGGCTGCTGCAGATGGAGATCGCGGCGCTGCGCCCGATCGCCTGCGTCCCCGAATATCTGATCGGATACAGGGTGAGACCCGACGCCATGTCGAGCGACGGCGAGCGGACGCACCGATCCTGGGCGGCGGCGAAGCGGCGGTTCGAGGCCCGGCACGGCCGGACCCGCTGCGCCGGCGGGCGTCGGCACCCGGCGATGCGATGGTTCCTGCTCGCCGAATATCGGGCCCATCGCGGCGGCTGGCGAAGCGTTCCGGCGCTGATCGCCCGGGCGCTGCGGGCCGACCCGGCGCGGGTCTCGCTTTGGATCGCCGGCCGGAGCGCGCGCTGGGCCCGGCGCGTGGCGGCGCCTGGGCGGGAGCGGGCCGAGGGGCCGCGGTTCGAGGATTGCCCGACCGTGGGCGCGATCGGCGGGGAGCGGCACGCGATCGGCTGGATCGAGCGGGCGATGGAGCGATTCGAGGCGCGGCGGATGCGGGTGCTGGAGCGGCGGGACGGGGAGGGGGCGGCGGTTCGCGTTTGAAGCGTTGCGGGGGCGCCGGCAATCCGGCCTGGGAATACCTCTCGGCGGGGCACGGCAGCCGGAAAGGGGAAGTGAGATCCCAGCTTTCGCTGGGATGACGAGAAGGGACTCGACCGGATGACCGAGAGAGGAAAGGGGCGGGATCAACATCTTGTCGTCATTCCAGCGGAAGCTGGAATCTCCCTGTTCTTCCGGAAGGGGGGAGTGAGATCCCGGCGGCGTGGCGGAAGGCGGCTCGGTGCGGGCACGGCAGCTGGAAAGGGGAAGTGAGATCCCAGCTTTCGCTGGGATGACGGGAGAAGGGCGTAAGCGGAGAAGCGGAGGGCGAAGGCGGTTGCACTTTGCAACTAGTGGGAATAGTCGACGAATGGCTCCGCCTTCACCAAGGCTTCGGCGGACGAGCGCGGGGGCGCCGGCGTTCGTGGAAGTGAAGTGAGATTCCAGCTTTCGCTGGAATGACGGACAGCGGAGATCGCCGGAGTGATTCCGGGCGGCGCGGGGGATGTGAAGATGGCGCGGGTCTACGGTTCCCGAAAGAAAGTGCTGGTGACCGGGGGCGCGGGGTTCCTGGGATCGCATCTGTGCGACCGGCTGATCGCGCGCGGCGACGAGGTGCTGTGCGTCGACAACCTCTTCACCGGGGCCAAGGAGAATATCGACCATCTCCACGGCCATGCCCGGTTCGAGTTCATGCGGCACGACGTGTGCCAGCCGCTCCATGTCGAGGTGGACGAGATCTACAACCTGGCCTGCCCGGCCTCTCCGATCCATTACCAGCACGACCCGGTGCAGACGACCAAGACCAGCGTGCTCGGCGCGATCAACATGCTGGGGCTGGCGCGGCGCCTGAAGTGCCGGATCTTCCAGGCATCGACCAGCGAGGTCTATGGCGACCCGGCGGTCCATCCGCAGACCGAGGAATATTGGGGCAACGTCAACCCGATCGGGCCGCGATCCTGCTACGACGAAGCCAAGAGGTGCGCGGAGACCCTGTTCTTCGATTACCGGCGCCAGCACGGGGTCGAGATCAAGGTCGCGCGGATCTTCAACACCTACGGCCCGCGAATGCATCTGGCCGACGGACGGGTGGTCTCCAATCTGGTGACCCAGGCTCTGACCGGGGCCCCGATCACGCTCTACGGCCATGGCGGCCAGACCCGCGCCTTCTGCCATGTCGACGACATGATCGAGGGGATCGTCAGGCTGATGGAGAGCCCGGCGGCGCTGACCGGCCCGGTCAATTTGGGCAATCCGGTGGAGACGCGGATCGTGGACCTTGCCGCGCTCGTGGTGGAGATGACCGGATCGGGATCCAAGTTCGAGCATCGGCCGATGCCGCAGGACGATCCGGCGCAGCGCCTGCCCGACATCAGCCTGGCCCGGCAGACGCTGGGATGGGAGCCCAGGATCGGGCTTCGCGAGGGGCTCCAGAGGACAATCGACTATTTCCGCAAGGTGCTTGGGGATTCGGCGATCGGCTCCGCCCCGGCAGGCGAGGATGAGGAGCGCGGATCGCGGGTGATCCGGCTGAATTGATCCGCCTACTCGACAATCAATCCTCCCTGCGCGCGGAGCGCGTGGGGAGGGGGACCATCCGAAGGATGGTGGAGGGGCTAGACACCGCGGTCGGCCCCTCCACCGCGTTCCGCGGTCCCCCTCCCCATCGCCTGCGGCGACAGGGAGGATGAGTGAAGGTACGCCTTCGGCTCGCTCAGATCTTTTGTAGGAGGCGCCTTGCCGCTCGGCGGAGGAGGGACGGGGGCTTGGGTCGCCAGGGTTTGGCCTGGGGGTGATCGAGGCTGTCCCAGCGGGCGAAGACGGATTCGTCGCGGGCTGCGAGGATCTCCACACGGCGCCAGCCCTTGACGAAGCCCTGATTCTCGAAGCTGATCCGCCAGTGCGGGAAGCCGCACCAGGCGAGGATCGCGGCGACCACCTTCTCATTGGTGGGAAGCCAGGCGAGGCCGTGGACCCCCGACATCACCTGGACCTTGCTCTCCGGAGCGAGGACGAGCGAATCGCCCTCGCGCGGGATGGTCGCGGTGTTGACGATGATCAGCTCCTTCGTGAGATCGGCGGCGATCCGAAGGCCGGCCATCGGATCGGGCAGATGATAGAAGAGGCCGTTGAACAGGGTGACGTCGAACGGATCGGGCCGCTTGTCGCGAAGATCGGCGAGATCGCAGACCATGGTCTCCACGCCCTCGCCCGGAAGATGGCGGCCGAGGAACCGGGCCTGCTCGATCCAGTGCTCGCGGACATCGAAGCCGAGCACCCGGCCGGCGCCGAGCGCCTTGGCGGCATAGAGATAGCCGCCGCCGTTGCAGCCGCAATCGAGGAAGGAGCGGCCGGCGAACCCGCCCTCGAACAGGTTGGGGATCAGCCAGTCGAAGTGGAGCTTCGGAGGGAAGACCTCCGGCGTTCCGAGCTCGGCGGGATAGGTGCCGGGCGGGGCGGGATCGCCGGTGCGGAGGCCGGGCGCGATCTCGACGTCGTGGTGCCAGGGGCCGAGGCGAAGGATTTCCGAGCGGAGTGAGGCTGCTTCCATCGGCGGGCGTTAGACGAGAGCGCGGCGCGGGCGCCACCGTAAAATATTGTGAATCCGCGGTGGGGCGGCCCAAGCCGGGCAGAGCGCCGAGCGGAGCCGTCTCGAGCCGCCGGAAGTTTACGAAGTTTACCACCACGTCCGATTAAAAAAATCATTCGTCCCGGGCGAAGAAGGCGGCGCGTTCGGCGGCGGCGCGGGCGCGGCGATCCGACTGGGCGGCCTCGAGCGATTCCATCTCGTCGCGGGTCAGGCTGCGCCGATAATCCTCGTCGCCCCATTCGCCATGCTCCTCGACGTCGGAATCCTCCGCGGACGGCGGGAAATCGGTCCACCAGATGCCGTCCTCGTCCATCCAGACCGGGCCGTCGCCGTCGAGCGTTCGCTTCATTTCGGGGGCTGGCTCAGGGCGCCCCTGCTCGACCGCCTCGAGCCATGAATCCCAGTTCTTCTCGACGTCTCGGACCCGGTTGGCGCTCCACGCATTGCCGAAGCGGCCGACCAGCCCGAGGAGCAGGCGCGTATCGTAGACGCGCTGCTCGCCGACCTTCTCGCCATGATAGAAGACCGGCTTCACCACCCCTTCGACCGCGCGTTCGAAGGCGATTGAATGGATCCGGCGCATTCCGGAGAGGACGGCCGCTTCCCAGGCGAAGCCGAAGGCGGTGCCCTCGGCGCGGCGGCGAAGCTGGTAGGCGCTCTGGCGGGTCATCCCGACCCGCGCCGCCGCCTCGTTGACCAGGCCGCAATCGGCCAGCTCCTCGAGGAACTGGCGCTGGCGGGCCGGGCTCCAGCCGTCGTGGCGGGCGCGCAGGGTGATGGGTTCGAAGTGGGTTGGATCGCCGGCGGCGGCGGCGGCGGCGGGTGGGGGAGCCGTCGCGGGAGATTCCACGACGGCCGTTGGGAGGGGCTCGGGGAAGGCTTCCTGGGGGAGGGGGACGTTTATGACGGTTAGGCCGGTGGCCTCCTCATATTCGGCGAACGCCGGGGGCAGGCCCGCGTCCGCCGAGGCTTCCACCTTCGCCAAGGCTTCCGCCTTCGCGCTTGGCGCTTCCGCCTCCGCTAAAGCTTCGGCGGACGGGTCGGCGGACAAGTCGGTGGACAGGTCGGCGGACGGGTCGACGGATAAGTCGGCGGGCGGGGGATCGGGGACGGGTGGGCGCAGGACGAACCGGCCGGATTCATATGCGGCGAAGGGGTGGGAAGGGTCGCAAGGGGACCCGGCGGCGGTGATGGCGCGACCGCGGGCGGCGGCGTCGCCATCGCTTTCGACTCGGAAAGCGTTCTCTGTATGTTCTACCATTCGGAGGCGTATAGCACAGCATCTCCTATTTTGCAATAGGGAAAAGCCTATATGCGATTGTTGCCAAGCTGGTCATCGCGCCGCGGCGCCGGAGGCCATGCCAGCGGCTCGAAGGTACTCGAACAGCCGACCTTGCTCGCCACCGCGTTGGGCCGCTAAGCGTTCCGCTGAAGGGAGGATGTTCAGTGCCGGAATTGCAGTTCAAGGGCAAAGAGTTCGTCTATAATCATCATCTGACAGTGCCCTTCCGGCCCCTGGAGATTCATCCTGAAAAGGGGATCGGCGAGGCCCGGTTGGACGGCAATCTAATTGTTCAGGGCGACAACCTGCACGCGCTAAAGGCGCTGCTGCCGATGTACGCAGGCCAGATCGACTGCATCTTCATCGACCCGCCGTACAATACTGGCAACGAAGGCTGGAGCTATAACGATAACGTCAATTCTCCGATGATCCGGGAGTGGTTATCGGACAACCCGATCGGACTCGAAGACGGACTGCGGCACGACAAATGGGCCTGTATGATGTGGCCGCGTCTGAAGTTACTGCACGATTTGCTAGCCGAAACAGGCAGCTTTTGGATGACTCTTGACGAGAACGAGATTCAACATGCCCGCTGTATCTTAGACGAGATATTCTGCTCCGATAACTTCGTTGATACGGTCATCTGGCATAAAAACTATGCTCCGAAGGCTACCGTTCAATACTTTTCTTCTGACCACGACTACTTGCTCGTTTACGCTAAGAACATAAATAACTGGCTTCCTCGGCTATTAGAGCGGACAGGGGAGCAAGATGCTGTGTACCGCAACCCTGACAATGATCCTCGTGGGCGATGGCGCCCTAACAATCTTGCCGCGCGCAACTACTACAGTAAAGGTACGTACCCCATAACGACGCCGTCCGGCCGAGTTATTCCGGGGCCTCCGCAGGGGTCGTACTGGCGGGTTTCAGAAGATAAGTTGCGTAAGCTGGATGCAGACAATCGCATTTGGTGGGGCGAAGATGGTAGCAACGTGCCTGCGCCAAAAATCTTCTTAAGCGAGGTACGCGAAGGACGAGTGCCGCAGACTCTCTGGCACTGGAGTGAGGTGGGACATACCCAAGAAGCAAAGCGGGAATTGCTACAGATTTTTTCGGACCGCGATGATGTCTTCATTAGTCCAAAACCCTCCCGTCTGATCAAAAGAGTTATCGAAATCGCATTGGACCCGGATGCACAATCAACGATTCTCGACTCTTTCGCTGGTTCCGGCACGACGGCGCAGGCTGTGCTTGCGGCCAACGCAAGCGATGGTGGCAGCCGGCGCTTTATCCTCGTGGAAGGCGAGGACTATGCCGACACGCTGACGGCGGAGAGGGTACGCCGCGTCATCAACGGGTACGACTTCACTGGCACGGAGCGCGAGGAGCTGCTGCGCGAGTCGCTTACCTTTACGAAGCTGCGGAACGCCAACACCCTTATGGAGCGGGTACAGCGGATCGAGACACTCGACGGGCCCAAATACGATCGCATCGCCAAGACCGTGAAGGAAGGCGCGCTGGTCGTGATAGGCGAGCGCGACGTTGCGGAGCGCACGCCCGGACTGGGCGGCGAGTTCACGTATTGCACGCTTGGCTCGCCGGTAGAAATGGACGCTATTCTTTCCGGTCGTGCGCTGCCCGACGAGGGGGCGATGGCGGGACTACTTTGGCATACCGCCACGGCGACGCCACTGGAGCCGGCCGGCGTGACGCAAGCGTCCGCGATCGGCGAGGGCATTGCTCGGCTCGGCACACATAGCGGACGGACACTTTGGCTGATTTACAGGCCGGACCTCGATTGGCTGAAATCGGCTGACGCGGCGCTGTCGCTGTCCAAGGCGCGTGCCATTGCGGAGAGTGCGCCCGGCAATCACCTCGTATTTGCACCGGCCAAGTTTGTGTCGCGCGAGTTGCTGGTGCGCGAGCAGATCGATGTCGATTACGCACCGCTACCTTTCGCGCTCTACCGACTCGAAACGGCCTGAGCGGTGGCGTTCCGCGAGCTAGACTATCAGGGGCGGGCGCTCGTGGCCCTCGATGCCTATCTGGAGCGGCTGGGGGAGGAGCGCGACAACGCCGACCAAGTAGCCGCCGTTATTGCGGCTAATCCGAACCTGCGCATTCCGGTGCCCGACTTTCCCGCGAGGGCATGGGAGCGGCTGGCGGACGATACGGGCGTGCCGGGCGGACGAGCCTACTCGCCACGGATATCGGGCGATGGCCAACCAGTGCCGAATATCACATTCAAAGTGCCGACCGGCGGCGGCAAAACATACCTGGCTTGCGCCGCGGTCTCGCGCATCTTCGGACGCTACCTTGGCGCGAATACAGGCATGGTGCTGTGGATTGTTCCCAACGAGGCGATCTACACTCAGACGCTGAAAGCGCTGCGCGACCGCGACCATGCCTATCGGCAGACGCTCGACCGCGCGTCCGCCAACCGCACGATCATTCTGGAAAAGAGCGACCCACTGCACCGCGCCGACCTCGACGCCAGCTTGTGCGTAATGGTGCTGATGCTTCAATCGTCTAACCGGGAGAATCAAGACAGCCTCCGACTTTTCCGAGACCGGGGTGACGTGCATGGCTTTGTCCCGCCGGATGGCGAGCAAGGCGCGCACAAAGCGCTGCTGGACGCCGTTCCCAACCTGTCGATCTATGACCTGGGCGAAGGCACAGCGGCATGGCCGATGGTGAAAGCGAGCATGGGCAATGCCATGCGGATCGTGAGGCCCGTCGTAATCATGGACGAAGGGCAGCGCGCAGTTTCGGATCTCGCCTTCTCGACGCTCTACGGCTTCAATCCGCGGTTCGTGCTGGAGTTGTCGGCGACGCCCAAGGACGTAGTAGCTCGGCCGGCGACGGTGACGCGCTCGGCCATTCCCGCGCGCGCCGCCAACATCCTGTGCGAAATCACCGGTCGCGAGCTGGAAATCGAGGGCATGATCAAGATGCCCATGAACGTTGCGCCGCTGCCGGCTGGCGAGTGGCAGACGACGCTGCAAACAGCCTGGAACAAGCTGACGGAGCTGGAGCGCGAAGCGCGCAGGTATGAGGGAGAGGGCGGGCGCTACATCCGGCCGATCCTGCTGGTACAGGTGGAACGCGTCGGCGAAGACCAAGTGGATGCCGGCTTCATCCACGCCAATGACGTCCGGGATTGGCTGAGAGTTGTTGCGCAATTGGACGACGAGCAAATCGCCTTCAAGACGGCAGAGCGGAATGACCTCGACAAGCCGGAGAACCGCGACCTTCTAAGTCGCAAGTCGCCGGTGCGGGCGATCATCACGAGGGCGGCGCTGGCGGAGGGCTGGGATTGCCCCTTCGCCTATGTGCTGTGCGCCCTCGCAGCCAATGGCAATGAAAGCGCGATGACGCAGCTTGTCGGGCGCATTCTTCGCCAACCTCACGCGACCAAGACGGACGTTCCCGCACTCGACGAATGTTATGTGTTCGCGCACCGCGCCGACACCGCGGCGACCGTAGCCGCGATAAAACGCGGACTCGAAAATGACGGACTGGGCGACCTCGCACGCGACGTTCATTTGTCGGGAGTGGCGGTCGGCGTTGAGGGCACTGGGCGGGCGATCAGCCGGCGGGACTCATTCCGTATGGCGCACATTGCGTTGCCTCAAGTGCTTTCCGTCGAGCCGAACGGGCGCACGCGTTTGCTGGACGCCGACACCGATCTTTTCCCTCTGGTCGATTGGAGCGCCGTCGATCTCGACGCACTTGCCGCGCGTCTCCCTAAAGATGCTCGACCGCCTGATAGTCAGTTCATCCGGCTACGGGCGGGCGAGCATGGCGTGGAAACGGATTCCGCCTCGCCTATGGCAACTGAAACGGCGTTCGATGCTGCGTACGCCGTGCGGTCGATTGCGGACATTGTGCCCAACGCATTCGCCGCTTGGGCACTCATCGACGGCTTGTTAGCGCGGATGCGGATGCTGGATTGGGATGACCTGCAATTCGGGCGACTAGCGGGGCTCATCGTCAACGAATTGAGGGCAGAGCTGGCGGCAGAACGAGATCGCCAGGCTGCGACATTGTTTGCGGCGGCCTTGGGGGCGGGCACGATCCAATTCGGGCTTCACGGGGACGAACGCGACTGGCGTGCACCGGCGACGATCTGGACGACGCTGCCAGCAGATGCGCCGCAACTCCACGCTGCGAGTGGTGGGCCGCTGGAGCGGAGCCTCTTTTTGCCGATTTATGCGGCGGATCTTAATCATGAGGAACGTCGATTCGCGATTTATCTCGATAGGGATGATGCCGTGCGCTGGTGGCACCGCAATGGAGCCACGGCCGGCCGAGACTATGCGGTACGTGGGTGGCGGCGCGGTAATGTCTATCCGGACTTTCTATTCGCCACGCTACGCGACGGGGACAGGGAACGGATCATCGTCATTGAGACGAAGGGCGAGCAGCTCGCTGGCAATCACGATACAGAATACAAACGGGCGCTGCTGGAGCGATTGAATAACGCTTATACTGTGCCCCCCGTCCGGTCTCACGTTTTGGAGCTTGGGGGAGAAGTATTCGATTTCAGTGCAGCCGTTGTACTTTTCAGCGAGATAGATAGCCGCTTGCCGGCGCTAATTCGCGGTGAAGCGACGGGCGCTGGCTGAGGTCTTACTATCAATTCGAATGGATCGGACCGAAGGAGCAGAAGAAGTGAACGATCGCGTGGCTCAGCTCCGCAAGGACGATTTCTACCTTCCGACCCTGCATGTACTGGAGGAGCTAGGCGGTTCCGCGTCGATCGAGGAGATTGAGGACAAGCTGATCGAGAAGTTCGGGTTCACGCAGGATGAGCTCGACCGCACCTACGAAGTGAGCGGCGACAACATCGTCACCGACAAAATGTCGTGGGCACGCAGCTACCTCAAATTTCCAAATTTCGTCGCCAGCGGAGACACCAAGGGCGTCTGGGTGCTAACGGAGGCCGGGAGAGCGGCCGCCGCTCTGCCCTTCGAGACCGTGCAAAAAAACATTCGCGATGCCAAGCGCGCGCGACGCGCTGCGCAGCTCGCCGAGCGTGCCGCGGCCGCGCCGACTGCCGCCGAAACCGATGAAGAGCAGGAGGAGGAACGGTCGCTCGACTGGTCGGACGTGCTCTTGGCCAAGCTCCAGTCGATGGATCCTTCCGCCTTCGAGCGCCTTGCGCAGCGGATACTCCGCGAGAGCGGTTTCATACGCGTCGAGGTGACCGGCAAGTCAGGGGACGGCGGAATCGACGGTCACGGGGTGCTCCGGATGAACCTGATCTCCTTCCAAGTCCTCTTCCAGTGCAAGCGCTACAAGGGATCTGTCACCGCCGGCGCGGTCCGGGACTTTCGAGGTGCAATGCAAGGTCGGGCAGACAAGGGACTGATCATCACGACTGGCACCTTCACGCCCGACGCCCGTCGCGAAGCGACACGCGATGGGGCGCCTGCCATCGACCTGATCGATGGCGAGGCGCTTACCGATTTGCTCAAATCGCTGAAATTGGGCGTGCGGGTCGAGCAGGTTATTTCGGAGCGGATCGGAGTGGAGGAAGCTTTCTTCGACGAGATTTGAAGGGCCCGCAGACTGCCGGAAATCCCACGTCAAAGCTGTCTAATGCGCACTTCCCAGCTCGAAACGCATTCTGGCCGAGCTTCGACCAACAGTCCGGAATTTCGATCTCATCGGGCCGACCGGATTGGGCAGCTCGATCACACGGCAGCGAGTAGGATCAAATACGTATTGAACCATAAGGATGCGATACCGCCGGCCTTTGTCGGCTGCGGCGGCAGCTGCCGTGCGATATTCGTTGTCGGTTAGCTCGAATTCGCATGCTTCACCTGGAGTTGCCTTGACTTCATAGACCCACTCAGTCTCAGTGGAGTTGACGGCGAAGTCGTAGCCAAGCTTGTCGTTACCCTCCTCTGGGAAGAGACTTCGGCGATTGCAAGATACCCAGCATCCGTCGTGGAATAACTTAGAATGCTTCGTCTTGAGATATTGATAGGCTAGGATTTCGCCTGCCAGGCCCATGGCCGCTCGGACGTGCTCCGGTGGCTTTGGCGAAGCCCGTCCTCCTCCTCCAGAACCCCCGCCACCTGATCCGGTTGGCTCCCCCATGTCTCTAAGCGGCGCGGTTCGGATGCTGCTACGTGAACGCCAGCCAGAATTCCCAAACCGCTCTAGAGCCACTGCGCCAAATTCCGCAGCGAATTGTCTCGTGGACGTGTCAAAATCTGATCCCGCGAAGTTGATGCTATCCCGCCGCCGTTTTTCCTCGGCGGCGGCTTCTGCAGCGGCTCTGGCCTCTCGATTAAGGTCTTCGGGACTAAGCCCAAGTTCGCTCAGGGTCACGGTCGGTTTCATACCGATCGGCCATTGGCCTGTGAGCACAAGGACCGGGATAACGTCCTTGGCCTCGAGCCGCTCGAAATCCAGAGCCCCCGTCCTATCCGCAGCAGCAGCAACTTCGTGCGGTCCTTCGCTCCAAGTTCGCGGTATGCCGTTGCCCGAGGCTGCGCGAACCACTTCGAGGTGCTCCGCAGCGAAATTTGCGATCAACTTTCGATTGCTGGCCCGCAACGCTTCCGAGGCAGGCAGGTCCACCGTAAGGGCAGGACCGAGCAGCTCATCGAGTATTTGGCTGGCGTGTTCGCGCACAGTCTCGCGATCGAGCGTCTCGATTTCCTCGACCCAGGCATCATCGAAAGCGATGAAGTTCAAATCACGTAGCGTCGCATAGCGAGCGAGGGTTTCCAAATCTCGCCAGTTGGCGCTGAAGTGGCGCCGGATCCGCTCAAGAAGCGGTTCACGTAGATCGGACTTCCAGAGATCAAACTGGCGCCGAAGCTCGGCCTCGTTGGCAAGGGTCGGCATCCCAACGCTTTTTAGAGCTCTATTGAATCGAGCGTAGTTCAAGTTGAGTGTCTGCCGTACCACCGCCAAATCATCGGTCTGTTCGCTGAGCACAATGAGCTGATTGGCTAGGTCGGCATCGCCGAGGATAGCCAGTTGAAGCGGCCAGCTTTCGTATGATGATTCAAGCAGTGAATCGCGCAGGGCGACTGCCGCTTCCGCATCCCGGAAGTAGGCCGCGACTGGCAATAGCAGCCTTGCTTGCCGCGTGCGATCGTGGCGTCTCGCATGGAGCGCCTCCTCAACCAAGGCCGAGTCACTTTCGGTCGCGAATGCCAAATCATCGACTGACGGAGCAGGCATCTCACTGACAGCCAACCCGTCCGGAAGACGGAACGATAGGCGCAGCAGCATAGGTTCAAAGGTGCGGAGATTGGTATGGATGAATGGTGTCAGCAAGCTTGCGCTGTCCCGGAGGTGGTTCCGATCAAAGCATCCACAAACGATAAGTGTGGGGCTCACCTCGTCCCGTGCGAGGTGCCTATCGAGCGCGCGCTCTCCACCGTTAGCTGTTTGCAATCGGATTTCGTCGCAGGCTCGGAGGCGAATTCTCGACAACTGGCTCTCTAGCGAAGAGGCCGTAATGGATCGTTCAAGCTCGCGTGCTCCGAGCTCATGGGCCAATACCATCGCGTCGAGGAGCCAAGGGGCCACGTCCACGAGCAACGGGTCTTGAAGCTGCACGGCGAAGGGCTCGCCATCTACCAGCAGGCGGACGTCGCTTGCATCGACGGGCCGAGCGTCGAACCGACCCGTATCGTTGATGAGGCGAATAATGGCAGTGGCATCGACCTCATCCCCTGTCAGCAACACGGGATTATGCGTATCGATAAGGAGCTTTGCTAAGCTGCGGTCGCGTCCTGTTCTGACGAATATGTTTGGCTTTTCTGTCGAGCCGGCGAGCCTCGAGAAACCGGTGGACTGGTCAAGGATCAAGGGTAAGTTTTTTGAGAGCGGTAACCCGGCTTCAATCGCGTCCCGCCAAGCCATGTCGGATTGCTTACGGAACGGCGCGCGGTCGTGGACTTCGAGGTCGCCACAGACCTGAGCGAGTTTCTTGAGGCGGGCTTGTGCTGTGGCCGGTTCCTTCCACACTTTGAGGCCGAAGAGCGGCTGTGAAAGAACCTTAAACGCTTGCCCCTCCTTGTTGAGGAGGTCGGCCATGTCATCGGTCACTCGCGCCACGAAGCGCGGGTCGTTCCGGCGATCCGTCATGAGCCACGCGCGACCGACCGAAGTGAAGCGTTCGGCACCCCGGCGGACAATGGGAACCCAGGATGCAGTTGCAAGAAAAGATCGCATCGGGGTCGCTGCTTCTCGAACCGCTTGGTCTCGCCAACTTCGTTCGAATCGCCCGACTTTGAATGTCAGATGATTGTCCGCATGAACATTCAAATGCCGCAGTGCGAGCGAGGCGAAGCTCCGGCGTGCTTCATGGCTCAGCGCCGCCACGACGGCTTGCCCCGGGAGACGCCATATCGCGCCGCTCCGGGTGTAGGCGGTATAAGGATGATCAAGCCAGAACGACTGCATCTCCGTCCGCCAATCCGCATCTCCTTCACGCGCTGATCCCGCCAAGCTTGAAGACCACGCTTGACCAAACAAGGGGCCCGCCGGTCCGTCCTGAGCAATAGGAACGAGGCCGTCCCCTACACCTGCATCAACAAGGAATCGGATCCACTCTGCACGCGTGACGCGACCGCTTTGCTCCGGCCATGCAATCCACGGAATGAGCAAGTGTTTGAGTGCATCGCTCGCGTCGCAGTCCTGAGCTTCTGTGGCCTCAGTAAGGAAAAGCTCTAATGCTCGCCCAAGTGACGTCCAGCTTTCAGAGAAGGCTGCCCGATATGCTGGGGTCCAGCCGGTTCGCACCGGCACTTGAAGGCGGGCATGCTTGAGGGCTTCCTTCGCAGAGGCCGTTTCCAGTTGCCAAACCTGGAACGCCCACAGCAACGCCGCGGCACGCCGACCCGGGGCAGGTCTGGCGCCGAAAAGGCTTTCTAACCTGCGTAATACCTCCGTGGCGTCATATCGCTTGCAAAGTTGGGCTCGCTCGAACGCGGCAAATGTCTCGGGTTTGAGGGTGATCCCGTCTGCCAGCAATTTGATCTTGCGTGCGAGTTCAGGCGGGGGAGGCGGCGCCCCTGCCGATTTGCCCCGCCGGACACCTTCTTGGCGAACATAGAAGTCGGTGGAAGCGGGGTGGAGCAATTCGTCTCGCCCGAGCATCAACGGCTGGTCCTTGCACAGTCTTAGGCTTTCCAGAGAAGGAAGCGCCAAGGCCAGATCAGCATAGAAATCGCTCCATGCTCGGCGGGACGATGGCCGCGCCGGCAACACGGCTGCGATTTTTGTTGCCCAATTGACCAGCTCGGCTGGCGAAGCATGGATGGAAAGTCCCGCGGCTTTGGCTAATGCCGCAATCGTGGCAGTGCGCTCTTTTGAGAGGTCTAAGCGAAGCAGATGTGCGGCAGCGACAATTGCGGCCTTTCTCGCCGTCAGCACCTTGTATTTGCCATCCGGCCAGAGCCGGATGGATTTAGCGCTCGCCCATCCGCCGTCGATGGTTGGCCAGATGGGGGCATCAGCCCAAGCAACGCCGACACTCTCGAAACCTTGAGAAAGTCTTGACCAATCCGCTACATTCCACGCTGCTAGGTCTGGCATCAGGCGTCGTGCAAGGTCCTGGTGGCGCTCGCTAAGGATCAACGATCCCGCCGCGGCCAGTTCGGCCACTGCGTCTAAGAGTTCAGCATTTAGGGGTAACTCCAGCTTTGCTCGGCGGCGATCGATGGATGTGAAGAAAGGGGCGTCAAGATGAGCTTTGGTCGGAGCTAGCGACTCTGGCCCCATTGGCAAGAAGGTGTAGAGCCGACCATCGCGCAAGCCCGGCCCGTCAACCGGGAGGGCAAGGCTCACAATCGCTTTTCCTTTCCACTCGAGCCATTGCTCCAGGAGCTTTTCGTGCGGAATGCTCCGCTGAACAGCTTCGCGGATGCGCTTTGGATCAAGCGTTCGCCGTAACAGGAGCCAGCGTCGGTCTTTGGGACCCAACGTAACCGTTTCGAGCCAACAATCCTCTAGCTTCGGCACTGATTCTCGAAACTGTGCTGACTTTCGGGTCAGCGTCACGCGACGCTTTGGAGCGTCGGGAAGCTCCAATTCGAGCTCAAGTCTCTTGATGCGATCCAGGAAAAGCAGCACCGGCGCGTCAGACTCAATAAGCGCATCAAGCTGCTGCCGAGCTAGCTTGACCGCCTCGCCCGTTCGAAGGGGCAATTCAACGACTGTGACGAAACCGCGCCGGGCGAATGCATCGACATCCGTTGGCGGTTTTACAGGGACCGCAGCAAGATAGCGCGGCATGTTCTTGGCGACGATCTCCGCCTCATCAACAAAGCCGAGCTCGTAGGCACGCTCGGCGGTTTCCTCGGGCGTCGCAAAGCGAAAGCAGAAACCGTCGAATTGTGAGGAGGAGCCGGACCCTATTTTCGAGTAGACGGCAATGGTGTCGGTGAGCGCCTCTACACTACGGAAGCCGATGCCCTTGTTGCCTATTCCCTCACCTATTTCCTTGGTGCTGGTGGCGATGTTCCGGATTGCTTGTACATTATCTAGGTCGAACCCTCTCCCACCGTTGGCGACATAGAGCGTTCCTTCAGTGTCACTCTCAACTTTTAGGCGAATATGGATAGAGCCCGGCTGGCCTTCGGGATGCGCGTCGTGTGCGTTCTGAATCAACTCGTACAGAACGCGGTCGCCATATTCCCCTCCAATTAATTGGCTGAGGTTTTTGACGCTTCGGTAAATCTTCTGACCACGCCGCGCTGCCAAGGCCGCCGTATCAATTTCCTCGTTGAAAATTCGTCGAAGATCATCGGCGGGTGGCGAAGAGAGACTTTGTTCCTCACCCAGCATTAACAATTTCCCATTGCCAATTTGAGCGGTGGATCGCCGCGATAAGGCAAAGTCTTGTAAGGCCTCACCCGATTGCCAAGCAAGGCAGGGATCCGCTTAGACTACGGCTGGCCGCAAGCCCGACATCTGTCTCCGCGCTCTACACAGCATGCTCTTGGTCCGTTTCGGATGTTACTATTGTGTCAATCGGCCGAATCCGAAGATTCGGGCAAGTCCCTCCGTTGATGAAGCTCACCCGACGGGTGTATACATTCGAGTCGGGTGAGCTTCATCGATGTCGAGATGCCGTCGGGAGCCGGCGTAGAGGCATTCGAAATGCGGTCCGAGGGCTGACAGCCACTCTTTCCTGACCGGAATGCCGGCGCGAGGGCGCGAGCATTCCGGGGCTGTCCGCCGCGCGCCGCCGAAAGGCCGCCAGTTCGATGACCGCGAAGGCCGAGGCGATAGTCGGGGCGAGCGCCGCCATGGGGGCGGTGCGGCGGATGATCCCCAAGATCGCGCGATGCGACGCGGCCGTGCTGATCACTGGATCGACAGGCACCGGCAAGGAGCATCTCGCCCGCACCGTCCATGCCCTGAGCGAGCGGGCGCGCGGGCCGTTCGTCGCGGTCAATTGCTCGGCGGTGCCCGACACATTGTTCGAATCCGAATTCTTCGGGTTCGAGCGGGGAAGCTTCACGGGCGCGATGGCGGCGCAGAAGGGCAAGGCCATGCTCGCCGACGGCGGAACCCTGTTCCTGGACGAGGTGGCCGAGATGAGTATGCACGCCCAGGCCAAACTGCTGCGCCTGCTCGAGGAGCATGAGGTGAGCCCGATCGGCGCCGAGAAGCCGCGCAAGGTCGACATCCGGGTGGTCGCGGCGACCAACCGCCAGGTCGAGGAATCGGTGGCCGCGGGGCGGATGCGGAGCGACCTCTATTACCGGCTCAACGTGGCCCGGATCGCGCTTCCGGACCTCAGCGAGCGGCCCGAGGACATAGACTGCTTCTTCGATCACTTCATCGACCGGTTCAACCGGAGGAGGGGAGGACAGGTGACGAGACCCGAGCCCGAGCTGATGGACGCGCTGCGCCGCTACCGATGGCCCGGCAACGTGCGCGAGATCCGCAATTTCGTGGAAGGCGTGTTCATCGATCCGCCGCGCGGGGCGATCTCGGTGGCGGACATTCCGGCGGCGTTCGCGAGCCTCCGCGACCAGTTCGCGCGGACCGAGGGGGACGAGAGGGAGCGGATCATCGCCGCGCTGGAGAATACCAACTGGAACAAGGCGGAGGCGGCGAAGTCGCTGAGCTGGTCGCGGATGACGCTGTATCGGAAATTGGCGCGGCATCGGGTGGTGAAGGGGGGAGGGGGGGGTTAGCCCTGCGTCGCTCGCAAGCGAGCTATGCAGGGTTGCCCTTCGAAGCGCCGGAGGCGCGAAGTAGGGTGGGTTGGGGCCAGTGCTTTCGTCATTCCAGCGGAAGCTGGAATCTCACTGCCTTTGCTGAATCCGGAGAAGAAAAGGGAGATTCCAGCTTGCGCTGGAATGACGGCT
>DATDAS010000024.1:0-104812 GCA_036525315.1 Allosphingosinicella sp. | reverse complement strand
CGGTCACGATGAATCTTCATCGCTCCCTCCTCGCTCCTAACCATGACCGCCTCTCCGCCACGTCATGGCCGTTGCCGGTAATGGGTCCGGACCCTAGGGTCCTGACCCTGAACTTTTGCACCACTCCTCTCTGGGAATTTCCGGCAAAGCGAGCCCCCGTTCAGACCTTGGCACGGACCACGCAGCGCTGAAGCTCGGGCTGGAGAAGGCGGAGCTTCAGGATGGTTTCCGCCAGCTTCGCGGTCGAGACCGACCGGAGCGGGGCGAGGGCCTCCGTCCGTGCCTGGTAGCTCCTCACCCGCATGCTGAACGCGCCCGGAGCTTCGTTTGCATCCCTTACGGGTTCGGCCGGCGGAGTGAGCGCGTCGGCGGCCTCTTCCGCCTCCGGCTTTCCTTTCTCCGTCTCCTCTTCCTTCTTCTCGTTCAGGGCCTCGATCTCGGCGACCACGCCGGCGGCGTCGAACGGGGTGCCCGACGTGCTCAGGCGCTGGGCGGCGACGCGTTCGACCGACAGCAGGGCGGCCATCACCATGTCGAAATATTGATCGGATGCGCCGACGCTCACCTCGGGATCGTTTTCGTCACCCGTTCCGATCGCATTGGCGATGAATTCGTTCGTCTCTTTGCCCTTCTCCTGGACGTCGTCGATCGCCTCGGTCGTGAAGCCGTCGATGCCGACGGCCTCGGTCTTGATGCAGAGGAGTGCGTCGAGCGCGTGATCGTAAATCTCGGCCTTGCGCTGGGCGGCATAATATTTGCCTCCGCTCGCGAAGAGCGAATTGCCCACGCCGCCGGCGATTCCCCAATCCGAGCCGCCGCCGAACGCGGTCGCCGCGGCGGCCCCGGCGAGGGAGAGGAAGGCGGGGACTTCGAAGGCCTGCCGCCCGTTCGCGGCCGAATGGGCCCGGCAGCGGTACATGAGGATGAAATTGTCGATCAGCTTGCGGGCGCCGCGCACGTCCTCCGTGATCTGGACGGATGCGTCATTCCTCCGGCGCTCGTTCGGCATGCAGCGCTGGCCGAAGCTGCTGTTGCTTCCGACCGAGCTCATCTCGTTCTCGAGGTTCACGGCCGGCGGTGCGAAGCTCGTCGTCGCGCAGCCGGCGAGCGAGCATCCCGCCATCAGGACCAGAATCGTGCGTTTCATGTCGGTTCCCCATTTTTGACATCCCAGGCGACGATAGGGCCGCGCGGAGGGGGTGCGCGTGACCGGCGTCACGCCCGGCAGCGCGCCCGCCGCCTAATGATCCCTGTCACATTGCCGACTTGGCCGGGCGGTAGACCGTCCGCACGCACGGAGAGCGGACATGGCGCTGGTCGAGATCAGGCGGAACGACGGAACGAGCGCGATCGTGGAGCTGGAGCGCGTGCCCGTCCGCTCCGACTATCTGTTCGCGGGCGGAAAGCTTGGACGGGTCGAGGCCGTCGTCCTGACGCCCGAATCGGCGCGAGGGGCAGTCGCCTTCGTCCAGATCGATCCCGAGGGGATGCCGGAGGATATGAGCCGCGAGAAGTTCGGCTGACCGCCGAAGCCGGCGCGGTTTAATAGAGGGACACTATACTTATATCGAATTAAGTATAGTGTCCCCGCATTACCGCATTAACTAGAAGCCGACATCGTCGAGGGACAGCAGGGTCGCGTTGCCGCCCGAGCTGGTCGTGTCGGTGCTGGTCACGCGCTCGGTGCAGAATCGGGGAAGGTAGTGCGGGCCGCCGGCCTTGGGGCCGGTGCCGCTCAGGCCCTCGCCGCCGAACGGCTGCGAGCCGACGATCGCGCCGATCATCGAGCGATTGACGTAGAGATTGCCGACCGTGCCGTTCTCCTCGACCGTCTCGGCGGCCCGGGCGATGCGGCTGTGAAGGCCCATGGTCAGGCCGAAGCCGCTGGAATTCACCCGGCGGACGGTCTCGGCCAGCTCGCCCTTCCAGGTCGTGACATGGAGCAAGGGCCCGAACCATTCCTTGCGCAGGTCCTCGATCGCATCGATCTCGATCAGGGTCGGCGGGACGAACAGGCCTTCGGCGGGCACGTCGATCGTCTTGAGCCAGCGGTCTTTCATCGCTTCGCGATGACCCATCAATTTGTCGTAGCTCGGCCGGTCGATCACCGGGCCGACGTCGGTGCGCGGCTCGGCCGGATCGCCGACGATCAAACTGTCCATCGCGCCCTTCAGCATCTCAAGCGTCCGCTCGGCCACATCCTCCTGGAGCACGAGCAGCCGAAGCGCCGAGCAGCGCTGGCCCGCCGAGCGGAAGGCGGAGGTGACGACGTCCTGAACCACCTGCTCGGGCAGAGCGGTGGAATCGACGATCATCGCGTTGATCCCGCCGGTCTCGGCGATGAGCGGAATGATCCTCCGGTCCTCGTCGATCAGCAAGGTTCGGGCGATCCTTTTGGCCGTGGCGGTCGATCCGGTGAAGGCGACTCCGGCGATCCGCACGTCCTCCATCAGGGCCTGGCCCATTTCCGGCCGCCCGGTGGCGAGCACCAGGGCGTCCTCGGGAATTCCGGCCTCGTGCGCCAGTCCGACCGCATAGCCGGCAATGTCGGGAGTCTGGGACGCGGGCTTGGCGACGACGCTGTTGCCGGCGGCGAGCGCGGCGGCGACCTGGCCGAGGAAAATTGCGAGCGGGAAATTCCAGGGCGCGATGCAGACCCAGGCGCCGCGCCCCTCCATCCTCAGCACGTTGCGCTCGCCGGTCGGGCCGGGAAGCTCGATGGGCTGGAGCCGGGAGCGCGCCTGGGCGGCGTAATAACGGCAGAAATCGACCGCCTCGCGCACCTCGGCGAGGGCATCGGGGATCGTCTTCTTCGCTTCCTGGACGGCGATCCGCATCAGCATGTCGCGGTCGCGCTCGAGAAGGCCGGCGAGCCGGTCGAGGCAGGAGGCGCGTTCCTCGACGCTCCGCGCCGACCAGTCCTCGAACCCTCTGAGCGCGCGCGTGACCAGGGCCCCGGCGGCATCGCTGGTCCCGGACTTGAACGAGAGCGGCGCGGCGACGGCCTTCGTCACCCGGCCGAGCTCGGGCCGGTCGTTGAGGTCGAGCCCGCGGCTGTTCTTGCGCTCGGGCATGAACAGATCCTCGGGCAGCGGAATGGAGGGGTGGCGGGTGCCGCCCACCGCCGCGATCTTCGCGACCGGATCGGCGAGAAGATCCTCGTCGGTGAGGCTCTCGTCGGCGAGCTGATGGACGAAGCTGGAATTGGCGCCGTTCTCGAGCAGCCGCCGGACGAGATAGGCGAGAAGATCGCGATGGCCGCCGACGGGCGCGTAGATGCGCGTGTGATAGCCGCGATCGCGCACCAGAGTCTCGTACAGGCCCTCGCCCATGCCGTGGAGGCGCTGGAACTCGAAATCCCGGCTTTCGCCGGCCCATTCCAATATGGTCGCAACGGTCAGCGCATTGTGGGTGGCGAAGGCCGGGAAGATGTTTTTCGCCTCCAGCATGTCCCTGGCGCAGGCGAGATAGGAGACGTCGGTCGCCGCCTTGCGGGTGAAGAGCGGATAATCGGTGAGGCCGCCTTCCTGCGTGTGCTTGATCTCGCTGTCCCAATAGGCGCCCTTGACCAGCCGGACCGCGATCCGCCGGCCGGTGCGAGCGCCGAGCGAATCGGCCCAGGCGAGGGTCGGCCGTGCCCTCTTGCCATAGGCCTGGACCGCCATTCCGAGACCGTCCCAGCCCTTCAGCGAGGGAAGGCCGGCGACCGCCTCGATGATGTCGAGGCTCATCTCGAGCCGCTCGCTCTCCTCGGCGTCGATGGTGAAGCCGATTCCGCTCTGCTTCGCCAGGATGGCGAGCGCCTCGACCTGCCCGATCAACGACGGGACGCAGCGTTCATACTGGCCGACCTCGTAGCGCGGGTGGAGGGCCGACAGCTTCACCGAGATCGAATGGCCTCGCGTCGCGACCTTGCCGACGGCCCGGATCGCCTGATCGTACGACTCATAGTAGCGCTCGGCGTCGGGAAAGGTCCGGGCGGCTTCGCCGAGCATGTCGAAGCTGGCGGTGAAGCCCGCATTCTCCTTCTTCTCCATCCGGCGGATCGCCTCGTCTATGGTCCGGCCCATGACGAAGATCTCGCCCATCATCCGCATCGCGGCCCCGACCGCCTGGCGGACGAACGGCTCGCCGGCGCGGGCGAGAAGCCGCTTGAGATTGCTCGCCTGCTCGCTCTCGCTGACCAGAGCGCGGCCGATCACCAGCCCCCAGGTCGCGCTGTTGACCAGCCGCGAATGCGACTTGCCGGCGTGGGCGCGCCAGTCCGCGTCGCCGAGCTTGTCCGCGATCAGCTGGTCGGCGGTCTCTGGGTCGGGGACACGCAGGAAGGCCTCGGCCAGCGACAGGAGGGCGATCCCCTCCTGGGTGTTGAGCCGATATTCCTGGAGGAACTGGTTGACCCAGCCCGAGGACTGGGCGCCGCGGAGCTCGGCGAGCATCGCCTTGGCCCGAGTCTCGACCCTCTTGCGCGAATCATTGTCGAGCGCCGCCTGCTTCAGCAGGGGCGCGAGAACCTCCGGTTCGGGAGCACGGTGGAGCCTTCGCAATTCCGCGCGCGCCGATGCCGTAGCGTCCGCCATGTCAGTGCTCCCGAAAAGCTTGAGTCTCGCTGCAAGGCAGCATTAGGGTCGCGCACTAGCGCGGCGCCGGTTCCGCGACAATGTGGGGAGGCCCGATGCCGCTCGCCAGTATCGAGGACATCAAGTTCAAGGTCGGCCAGGAGGTCGGGGTCTCGCCCTGGATCCTCATCAGCCAGGCCGACATCGACACCTTCGCCGACGTGACCGGCGACCGTCAGTTCATCCACGTCGATCCGGAGGCGGCCAAGGCGACTCCGTTCGGAGGGACGGTCGCGCACGGATTCCTGACCCTTTCCCTGCTCAGCCAGATGGCCTCGCACGCCATGCTGGTGCCCGACAGCGTGAAGATGGGGGTCAATTACGGACTCGACCGGGTTCGGTTCATCGCGCCGGTCCGCTCCGGCAAGAGGGTCCGCGGCCGATTCACCCTGGCTCGGCTCGACGAGAAGAATCCCGGCCAGTTCCAGTTCGTCCATAATGTCGTCGTCGAGATAGAAGGCGAGGACAAGCCGGCCCTCATCGCCGACTGGATCGGCCTCATCTTCACATGACCATCCACGGAGAATCCAATGTCCAGCCGCGAAGCCGTCATCGTATCCACCGCCCGAACCCCGATCGGCCGGGCCTATAAGGGCGCGTTCAACGCGACGCCCTCGCCCACGCTCGCCGCTCACGCCATCCGCGCCGCGGTCGAGCGCGCCGGGATCGATCCGGCCGAGGTCGACGACGTGATCGTCGGCGCGGCGCTTCAGCAGGGCGTGCAGGCAACGATCGGCCGCACCGCCGCGCTTCGCGCCGGCCTTCCAGTCACCGTCGCGGGCATGTCGATCGACCGTCAATGCGCATCGGGGCTGATGGCCATCGCAACCGCCGCCAAGCAGGTGATCGTCGACCGGATGCCGATCTGCGTCGCCGGCGGGGTCGAATCCATCTCGATGGTGCAGACGCCGGAGATGCGGCTTGGCGCCGATCCCGAGCTCGTCGCCATGCACAAGGACATCTACATGCCGATGATCGGCACCGCCGAGGTCGTCGGCCAGCGCTATTCGATCGCTCGCGACCGGCAGGACGCCTATGCGCTGCGGTCCCAGCAGCGTACCGCGGCCGCCCAGGAGGCCGGCCGGTTCGACGATGAAATCGTCCCCGTCACCGCGCAGATGGCGGTCAAGGACAGGGAGACAGGTGCGATCTCGATGAAGGAGGTCACGCTCACAAAGGACGAGGGCAACAGGCCCGAGACGACGATCGAGGGCCTTCAGGCGCTTCAGCCGGTGATGGGCCCGAATGCGATGATCACCGCCGGCAATGCCAGCCAGCTTTCCGACGGCGCATCCGCCAGCGTGGTCATGGAGGCCGGCCTCGCCGCGGAGCGCGGCCTCAAGCCGCTCGGCCGCTATGTCGGAATGGCGGTGGCCGGAACCGAGCCCGACGAGATGGGGATCGGCCCGGTCTTCGCGGTGCCCAAATTGCTCGACCGGTTCGGGCTCAAGGTCGACGATATCGGCCTGTGGGAGCTGAACGAGGCCTTCGCGGTGCAGGTCCTCTACTGCCAGGTCAGGCTCGGAATCCCGGACGATCGGCTCAACGTGGACGGCGGCGCGATCTCGGTCGGCCACCCCTACGGAATGAGCGGCGCTCGACTGACCGGACACGCCTTGATCGAGGGCAAAAGGCGCGGCGTGCAATGGGTGGTCGTCACCATGTGCGTTGGCGGCGGAATGGGCGCGGCGGGGCTTTTCGAGGTCTTGTGAACCAACGTCATCCCGGCGGAAGCCGGGATCTCGGCTCGGAAAGTCTCAGCCTGTTCTCCCGGAGATCCCGGCCGCAGTTTATCCTGAGCGGCGCCGCAGGCGGAGCCGAAGGGCCGGGATGACGGCCAGGATCAGCTGCCGTAGAGCTGGGACTCCGCCGTCCGGCGCCGGGTCAGGCCGGGAAGCACCTTGCCGGCCGCCTTGTTCCAGCGCGCGAACTGGGCGGCGGCGCCGGCATGGTCGCCGGCCTTGTGAAGCTTCAGGAGCGTGCTTGCCGCGAGGTTTCCGAGCCCGACATTGTAGGCGAAGCTGACCATCGCATCGAACTGGCTCTGGGTCGTCGGAGTGTCGCCGATCAGATTCGAGACGCCCTGGGCGAAGCTGTCGAGATGCTCGGTGAATCTTTCGTCGCACTGCTGCTGGGACCAGATCACGCCTTTCTTGATGTCCGCGCCGGTCGAGCCCCAGCCGATCGTCCAGGGATCGCCGCCGGTGCCGGGATCGGGATAGGCCTGGAAGCTGCCGTCGGGGAGCTTCCTTGCGCACCCTTCGAATTCCTTGATCAGGCTTGCGCAGGCGTCGCTCGGAATCATTTGCCCATCCCCTTCAGGCTGCACGTCGTTCGAGTTTAACCGGATTTGCCGGGCGCACAATCCGGACCGGCCTCCGCCCCGGACAATCGAAGCCCGGACTCCATGGCGCCTCCACTTCGCCGCTCCGGCGGTGTAGACGGCGTGGATGAAAGACAAAGCGGGCGGAAACAGGCGTGGAAAGCGCTCGCTGACCGGGCGGATCAGGATCGAGGCGCACGCGGCCTGGCTCGCCGCCCGCAATCCGCTCTGTCCCTGGCATGCCCGGGCAGTCGGCCTTCTGGTCGCGGCCTACGCTCTGTCGCCGATCGACCTGATCCCGGACTTCATCCCGGTGCTCGGCCTGGTCGACGACGCGTTGATCGTTCCGGCCGGCCTGTGGCTGTTCGCGAGGCTTCTTCCCGAAGGACTTCTCGACCGCTGCCGGGCCGAGGCCGAGGCCGCGGCCGAACGTCCGACGTCCCGCGCCGGCGTGCTGATCGTCCTCCTGCTCTGGATCGCCGCGGCGCTTCTGATCTGGACGCTGTGGAGCTGGAACTACGCCTGACCCTTTCGGTTATGGAGGCGTAACAACGAGCGCGCCCCGAGGAGGACATATGCCTATCTCCAACACCCCGATCGTCGAGCGGATCGCGCGGGTGATCGCCGGCCGGATCCTGAGCATCAACGCCGAAGGCGGCGATCCTTCCGCAAGCGACCGGGTCGACGAGAGCTGGCGCGACTATCGCGAGGACGCGCTCTCGATCCTCCGCACGCTTCGCGAGCCGGACGGGGCAATGGCCGATGCCGGCGATTCCGAAATGTGGGAGCGGATGGTGCTCGCCGCGATCGAGAGCGAGGAAGCCGAAGCGTGAGGTCTCCCGTTCGACCCCTCTACCTCCAGTCATACTGAACTTGTTTCAGCATCCAGCCTCGAGCCGCCGGACCGGTGGAGAACTGGACCCCGAAACAAGTTCGGGGTGACGATCTGGGGTGACCATCATTTGACCCGCCGGGCGACGGGGAATAATCGGGCGAACATGCTCCAAGCTGCCACGCGCCGATATCTCGACATCCTCGCGTCGGTCTACATCTATAACGAGCATAGGGGCTATTCGAGCCTGGACCGGGTCCTGGAGGCCGTCCGCGGCCGCTGTCCGGAGGAGCGCGAATTCATCTCCCAGGTCGAGAAGCACCGGGCCGACGAGCGTAAGCATTATGCGATGTTCAAGCGCTATTTCGAGCTTCGCGGCTATATGCCGTACCAGGTCGACCGGACCTGCGGCCATATCGACCGGCTGATCCGCCTGACCTTCGGCTGCCATATCGACGATCTCGACACCGAGGAGGTGATCGGGAGCGACGAGCTGTTCAAGAAATTATGCCGGATCATCATGATCACGGAAATTCGCGGCATGAACACGGTCGACAAATTGCTCCATTCCTTCCTTCTCAAAGGGGATCGGCCGCTGCTCGCGATCTTCAAGGTGATCGAGCGGGACGAACCCTCGCACTGGATGCCCTATCGGGGCTGGCTCCAGCGGCATGGCGGCGGGCAGTCGCGCCCGGGCGAGCGGCTCGCCGATTTCTGGGTGAGCTGCAGCCTGCTCTTCGCCAAGCTCCCTCTCCTCTATTTCAACCCGCGCCTGCCGCGGCGGACCGACTGGCAGGACGATCATGACGAAGCGATCCCGCACGCCCTTGCCCAGGCGGCCTGAGGGTCAGGTGTTGCAGATATGAAGCCGGCGCCTCCCGACGGATCGCGCGACCGCGCAATCGACGATCCGACCAACATCTGGTTCGTCCATTATGTCGGGCGCCTTCTTCTGCCGTTCGCGATCCGGGCGGGGATCGGGGCCAATCCGGTCTCGGTGGCCGGGCTGCTTCTGGGCATGGGCGCTGCCCTGACCTATGTCGAGTGGCGCGATCCGGCCATGGCGACGCTGGGTTTCCTGCTCTGCGTCGCCTGGCTGATCGCCGACGGGCTCGACGGAATGATCGCGCGGGCGACGGCGAGCGCGAGCGCGCTCGGGCGTTTCCTGGACGGCGCGTGCGACCATGCCGTCTTCCTCTGCCTCTACATCGCTACGTCCGTCGCGATGGGTATCGGCGAGACCTGGCCGATCGCGACCCTGGCCGGCTGCGTCCACGCCGTCCAGTCGAGTCTCTACGAGGCCGAGCGGATCCGATTCCAGCGCAGGATGCGGGGTGAGCCTTATGTGCCCGCCCCGCGCTCTCCCTATCTGCTCGCTCGAATCTATGATTCGGTCGCCTCCAGCCTCGACCGCGTGTCGGCGCCGCTCGACCGGATGCTTGAAGGCGGGCCCGACCGGGCCGGCCTGCTTCACGCCTATCGGCAGGCCGCCGCCCCGGTGCTCAGGCTGATGATCCCCCTCACCAACAACATGCGGGTCGTATTGCTCTGGATCGCCTGCCTCGTCGCCGATCCGAGCTGGTTCTGGTGGATCACCCTCGTCCCGCTCTCGCTGGTCGCGGCGGCCGGGATAGCCCGCCTTCGCCAGGTCGAGGCGAAGCTGGTGCGCCACGCCTCGGCTTAAGATAGGGTCCGCCCTCGTTTGGGAGGCGTAAGCTGAGCTCCACCTTTCCCGCTGCCTGCGACGGCGCGCTGTCCGAATGCGCGAAGCATGGGTCCGGCGAGACCGAGCATCCGCGCCTCGTGCTGGCCGCGACGATCCTCGCCTCCAGCCTCTCCTTCGTCGACGGATCGGTTCTCAACGTCGCCCTGCCGGCGATCGGCGCCGCCTTCCGGGCCTCGACCGCAGAAGTGCAATGGGTGATCAACGCCTACCTCCTGCCGCTGAGCGCATTGCTCCTGCTCGGGGGCGCGATGGGGGATCTCTACGGCCGGAAGCGGATGCTGATCGGCGGCATCTCGCTGTTCGCCGCTTCATCCCTGCTCTGCGCCCTCGCTCCGAGCCTGCCCGTCTTCCTCGCCGGGCGGGCTCTTCAGGGCCTGGGCGCGGCGATGCTTCTTCCGAGCAGCCTCGCAATCCTGGGCGACAGCTTCCGAGGCGAGGCGCGGGGCCGGGCGGTGGGGACCTGGGCGGCGGCCGGGGCGATGGCTGGCGCGGCCGCGCCTTTGCTCGGCGGCTGGCTGGTCGACAGTGTCGGCTGGGCGAGCATCTTCCTGATCAACCTGCCGATCGCCGCGGCGGCGATCCTGCTCGCCTGGCTCTATGTCCGCGAGAGCGCCGACCGCCACCGGCCGAGCCCGGACTGGCCGGGCGCGTTGCTTGCGACCCTCGGGCTCGGCGCGCTCACCTGGGGCCTGACCCTGTGGAGCGCCGAGAAGCTGACGAGCGGCGCTTCGCTGATCGCGATCGCGGCCGGGACGGCCCTGTCCCTCCTCTTCCTGCTCGTGGAGCGGAAGAAGGGAAAATCGGCGATGGTGCCGCTGTCGCTGTTCGGCTCGCGCAGCTTCGCCGGACTCACCGTCCTCACCTTCCTCCTCTACGGGGCTTTCGGCGGCCTGCTCGTCCTCCTCCCCTTCACCCTGATCGAGGCGGCCGGCTATTCGGCGCTGGAGGCCGGAGCGGCCTTGCTTCCTCTGCCCATCCTGATCGCCCTGGGTTCGCCCCTCATGGGCAAGCTGGCCGCGCGAATGGGGCCGCGGTTGCCCTTGAGCGTCGGACCATTGCTGGTCGCCGGCGGGTTCCTGCTCGCTCTGCGCATCTCTGGAGAGGCGGACTATTTCACGCAGATCCTGCCGATGGTGATCCTGCTCTCGCTCGGCATGGCGGTGGCGGTCGCGCCCTTGACCACCGCGGTCCTGACCTCGGTGGACGCCGCCCATACCGGCACCGCCTCGGGACTGAACAGCGCGGTCGCGCGCACCGGCGGCCTGGTCGCGACCGCACTGATCGGAGCGGTGATCGCAAGCGAGCGCGCGGACCTGCTCGCGGGCTTCCATCAGGCGATGATCGTCGGCGCCGCGATGGCGGCCGCCGCCTCGCTCAGCGCGTTCCTTTTGTTGCAGGAGGAGCAGAGGGCGGCACATAAGACTTAGGACAGGGTGCCGGCTGCCACGCGCCTTCCGTCTCGAGACGCCTGTTTGTCCAGCGCTCGCTGAAAACGCTCAGCTTGAGCTGCATTTCGCAAGGCCCAGTCACTTCTTCATTCATAAAAAACCACTTGGTCATTGCACCGACATCGCGTCGCAAATCGATGTAGCCGCGGGGTCGGATCACAAGCTGCTTTCGAGGAGGATATTCGCCGGGCCCTGACAAGTTGGAAGTCACCTCCAGGGGGGTGAACCAGCCGTCATATTCGCGCTTGATAATACGCCGCTCCGCATCGCGAAATCGGAAGAACAACATCTGATGATCACCGAACCCGGGTTCGTAATTGTAATAGACCCTCGCCGTCATCCGCGAGGGATTGGAGATTCGGATCACGCCCTCGGCGGGGCGATCCTCAATGCGAAGGCTGCGGTCCTCCGGCGGAACGCTCGTGCAGGCGGCGAGCGACATGGACATCAAAATAGCCGGGAGGGCCCGGCCTGGCATCAATCGTGATCCGCGATCCACTTTTCGACGACCGGGGCGATCCGGGTGCGCCATTTGCTGCCGTGGAAAATGCCGTAATGGCCGACGCCTTTGGCGAGATGATATTGCTTCTCGGACCGGGGCAGGCCGGTCGAGATGTCGAGCGCGGCCCGGGTCTGGCCGATCCCCGAAATATCGTCGCGCTCGCCCTCGATGGCGAGAAGGGCCGTCCTGTCGATCGCCTTCGGATCGACCTTGCGGCCACGATGCTCGAGCCGGCCCTTGGGAAGAAGATGACGCTGGAAGACGGCGTCGACGGTCTGGAGGTAGAATTCGGCGGTCATGTCGCAGACCGAGCGATATTCGTCGTAAAAGTCCTTGGTCGCCTCGGCGCTCTCGCCGTCGCCCTGGACGAGATGCTTGAACATCTCCCAGTGGCTGGTGAGATGCTCGCCGAGATTCATCGCCATGAATCCGGCGAGCTGCAGGAAGCCCGGATAGACCGGCCGGCCGCCGCCCGGATAGGTGTAGGGGACGGAAGCCACGACGTTCTGCTGGAACCAGGCGAGCGGCCGCTGGGTCGCGACCGTGTTGACCGCGGTCGGCGCTTTCCTGGTGTCGATCGGGCCGCCCATCATCGTCAGGGTCCGGGGCGCGCAGGGATGGCCGTCCTGGTTCATCAACGCGGTCGCCGCGTAGCAGGGCACCGAGGGCTGGCAGACCGCAAGCATGTGGGCGCCGGGCCCGATATGCTCGAGGAAGGCGACCAGATAGTCGATATAATCGTCGAGATCGAAGCCGCCCTCGTCCAGCGGCACGAGCTTCGCGTCGCGCCAGTCGGTGATGAAGACTTCGTGGCGCGGGAGCATGCGCTCGACCGTCCCGCGCAGAAGGGTCGCATAATGGCCCGACATGGGCGCGACGATCAGAAGCCGAGGCGAATCCTCGACGCCTTCGCGGCGGAAGCGCTTGAGCTGTCCGAACGGCTTTCGGAGCACGACCTCCTCATGGACGGGGACCGAGAGGCCGCCGATCTCGACGCTGTCCAGGCCGAACACCGGCTTTCCGCGCGGCGCCGCGGCGTGGGCGAAGACGTCGAGCGCCGAGGCGACGATCGGCGCCATTCCGCCATAGGCGAAGGGGTTTGCGGGGTTCTGCATCCAACCGGCGCCGAGATTGGCGAGCGTGCTGGCTCCGGCGAGCAGCGAGCGCTGCATCTCATAGGCGTCGTAGAGCATCGAACCTCCGATTTGTGCATGGCAGCAATAACGTGAACATGCTGGAAAGCGAGGGAATAACGTTCGCAACGGGAAACGGTCCCGGAGGGGCGCCATTGAGCGCCGGTTCCCCCGCTGCTACGCCCCCGCAATGGCCGACCCAGCCCCCTCCAAAAAGCTCGGCAACCTCGCCATCGTGTGGCGTTTCACGGCGCGATACAAGGGCCATGTCGCGGGCGCCGTGCTCGCCTTGCTCGTGGCGGCTCTGGCCACCCTGGCGATACCAGGCGCCTTCCGCCTGATCATCGACCGGGGCTTCGCCTCGGCGGCGGGCGGGGAGATCGGGCGCTGGTTCCAGTATCTGCTGCTGATCGTGGTGGTGATGGCGATCGCCACCGCCTTCCGCTTCTATTTCGTCTCCTGGCTGGGAGAGCGGGTGGTTGCCGATCTTCGCGAGGCGGTTCAGCGCAACTTGCTCCGGCTGGCCCCGCGCTTCTTCGAGGAGAACAGGCCGTCCGAGATTGCCTCGCGACTTACCGCCGACACGACGATCATCGAGCAGGTCGTCGGAACCACCTTCTCCGTCGCCCTCCGCAACGTCGTGATGGGGACTGGAGGCATCGTCTACCTGCTCGCTTTGGCGCCAAAGCTGACGGGCATGCTCCTGCTCGGAATCCCGCTGATCATCCTTCCGATCGTATTGCTGGGGCGGCGGGTGCGGACCGTGTCGCGCCAGAGCCAGGATCGGGTCGCGGACGTCGGCGCGATGGTCGACGAGGTGCTCGGAGCGATGAAGATCGTCCAGGCCTTCGGCCAGGAGGAGCGCGAGGCCGGCCGCTTCAGGCTGGCGGTCGAGAGCGTGTTCGATACCGCGCGGCGGCGGATCAGGCTCCGGGCGACGATGACGGCCCTCGTCATCTCGCTGATCTTCGGAGCGATCACCATGGTGATGTGGCAGGGCGCCCTCGACGTCCAGGCCGGCAGGCTGTCGGGCGGAACGATCGCCGCGTTCGTGCTCACCGGCGCTCTGGTGGCCGGAGCGTTCGGGGCACTGACCGAAGTCTATGGCGATCTGCTGCGCGGCGCCGGAGCGGCGGGCCGGCTCGCCGAGCTGCTCCAGGAGAAGCCCGAGATCGGCGCGCCGGCTTCGCCAGTGGCGCTTCCGATCCCGGCGCGCGGCGCCCTCGCCTTCCGGGGAGTGACCTTTCAATATCCGACCCGGCCGGAGGTCAGCGCGCTTCATGATTTCACGCTCGAGGTCTCGCCGGGCGAGACGGTGGCCCTGGTCGGGCCGTCCGGCGCGGGCAAGACCACCCTGTTCCAGCTCGCCTTGCGTTTCTACGACCCGCAGGAAGGCGAGATATCGCTCGACGGCGTGAGGCTTCCCGACGCCGATCCGGCCGACATTCGCGAGCGGATCGCGGTGGTTCCGCAGGAGGTGGTGATCTTCGCCGCCTCGGCCCGTGACAATCTGCGCTACGGCAAATGGGACTCGAGCGACGAGGCGCTGTGGCGGGCCGCCGAGGCCGCCAACGCCGCCGAGTTCCTTTCGCGCCTCCCCGAAGGGCTCGACACCTATCTCGGAGAGGGGGGCGCCCGGCTGTCGGGCGGCCAGCGCCAGCGGATCGCCATCGCCCGGGCGATGCTTCGCGACGCGCCTTTGCTTCTGCTCGACGAGGCGACCTCCGCCCTGGACGCGGAATCCGAGCGTCTGGTCCAGGCGTCGATCGAGAAACTGGTCAAGGACCGGACGACGATCGTCATCGCCCACCGCCTCGCCACGGTCAGGGCAGCCGACAGGATCGTCGTTCTCGACCAGGGCAAGATCGTCGAGGAGGGCACCCACGACAGCCTCTCGGCGCGCGGCGGGCTCTACGCGCGGCTGGCCGAGCTTCAGTTCGGTGGGATCGCGGCTTAGGCCGGTCGGCTAGGGCGTGATCGGTCCGAGGCACATTCTAGAGCATCGGATGCGATTTCTGAATCGCCCCGCTGCTCTAAACCCTTGTTGCCGCATCGTTTAAGCGGAAAACCGGGCCCCACTTTTCCGCACGATGCTCCACGTCATTGCGAGCAGAGCGAAGCAATCCAGTCCTCTCAGGTCCGCGCCGCTGGATTGCTTCGTCGCGACGCTCCTCGCAATGACGGGGATGTCAGACAAAAAAAAGGGCGGCCTGAGCCGCCCTTTTCGCGTCAGAGAGAAAGGCTTCGCCTTACCAGGATCCGTAGGCCTCGTTGCCGACGAAGCCCATCTTGGTGATGTTGGCGCGCTTGGTTTCGGCAAGCACCTCGTCGACCACCTCGTAGCGGGAGTTCGGATCGGGCTGGAGGTGAAGCTCGGGGACCGGATCGTAGGTAAGCGTCAGATCGAGATACTGGCGCAGCCTGAGACGGTCGACCGGCGAGCCGTTCCAAAGGATCGCGTCGTTCGGCATGATGTAGACGACGTTCTTGATCGGATCGACCAAAGGCGGATTCGACTCGTCGTTGACCGGCAGGTCCAGCTTCACGGCGTGGGACTGGATCGGAATGGTGATGATGAACATGATGAGAAGCACCAGCATGACGTCGATCAGCGGCGTCGTGTTGATGTCCATCATCGGCTCGCCTTCGCCGGAGGCCATTTGCATTGCCATCGAACTTTACTCCTGAATCCTGGCCTTAGAGGCGAACCACGGCGCCGCCGGGAGGCGGCTCGGAAATGAAGCCGACCCGGGTGAAGCCGGCCCTCTGCATCGTGAAGATGGCGCCGCCGATGCAGCGATAGGGCGTGTTCACGTCGCCGCGAATGTGCGCCTCGGGCATCGTCTCTTCGGTGATCTTATCGACTCCGCCCTGGCGCTCGATCTCTTTCTCGAGCTTGGCGACCGCCAGGTCGAGCAGCTGCTGCGCATCGACCTTCTTGAGCTGCCAATAGACCTCGCATTGGCCGTTCGGGGCGGCCCGGACCGAAAGCGCGACATTCTCCGGCTTGGTCTGGGTCGGCTCGTAACGGACCGACGGAAGCTTGACCGGAACGGTCTGGATCACGACCGGGACGGTGATGAGGAAGATGATGAGGAGCACCAGCATGACGTCGACGAGCGGCGTCGTGTTGATGTCGGACATCGGTGTTCCTTCGCCGCCTTCGTCTTCTTGGCCGACATTCATCGACATCGTTCGGTTATCCTATCCTGTCTGCTTCGGTCCGTGCCTCCGGCGGGACGGAGACCGCCCCGCCGGCATGCGGATTACAACTTCTTCGGGCTGGTCGTGGCCGTGCCGGTGGCGCTGCCCGTGGCGGTGGTGCCGCTCGGGACCTTGGTCGCCGCCGCGCCGCGCGCCGTGACGGCCGGACGAACCGCGCCGCCCGACATCATGTAGCCGTGCAGATCGTTGGTGAAACGGGCCAGCTCCTCGATGATCGCCTTGTTGCGGCGCATCAGCCAGTTATAGGCCATGACCGCCGGAACCGCGACGGCGAGGCCGAGCGCGGTCATGATCAGAGCCTCGCCGACCGGGCCGGCGACCGCGTCGATCGACGCCTGACCGGCGGCGCCGATCTTGATCAGTGCGCGATAGATGCCGACCACCGTTCCGAACAGGCCGACGAACGGAGCCGTCGAGCCGACCGTGGCGAGAAGCGCGAGGCCGGTCGAAAGCCGCGAGGCGATCGCGCCCTGGCTTCGGGCCAGCGAGTTCTGCATCCAGTCGTGCTGGTCGATCGGGTCGGTCAGCTTGTCATGCTGCTCGAGCGCCATGATTCCGTCGTCGACGATCTGGCGATAGGCGCTGTTCTTCTCGAGCTTTGCGGCGCCTTCGCGAAGATTGGCCGACTGCCAGAAGCTCGTCCGGGCGCGCTTTGCCTGGTTGATGATCTTCTGCTGCTCGAACAGCTTGACGAACAGGATGTACCAGGACGCCGCCGACATGATCACCAGGATACCGAAGGTAACCTGGGCGATCAGACCGCCCTGCTCGAGCGCGGCCATCAGGCCATAGGGATTCTCGGCCGCGGCGGGTGCGGCTGTCGCCTCCTGTGCGTAAGCGACGGCGGGCAACAATGCGATGGCCGTCGCGACCAGCACGTGGCTGGGACGAAGGCGGTTGGCGAACGGGGTCCTCATGGGTTCAACTTTCCTCTCTGAAATGCTTGCCGCGTGAAAAATCATTCCTGGATCCGCCAGACGATGCGCGCCGAGACGGTGTCCGACGTCGCCTGACCGCTGCTGTCCTTGGCCGGCGTGAACCGGGCCCTGGAGGTCAGCAGCCTGCACGTTGCCGCGTCGAGCGCGGACGAGCCGCTCGATGAGGTGACGGTGCAATTGGTGACTCGGCCGTTCGCACCGACGCTCAGACGGAATCCGGTGACTCCTTCCTCCTCCGCGCGGAGCGCCGAGGCGGGATAGTCGTCGTTGGAAATGAGCGAGCCGAGATTCGCCTTGGCGCGCGCCGGCTCGACCTTCTTCGGCGGAGGCGGAGGCGGCGGCGGGGGCGGGGGCAACGGCGGCTGCGGCGGCGGGACCGGCTGAGGCGGCGGTGGCGGAGGCAGAGGCGACGACGTCGGCATCTGCGTCTCGATCACCCGCGGCGGCGCGGTCACCGGCGGCGGCGGAACCGGGACGTCCGGCGGCGGAGGCGGCGGCTCGTCCGGCGGGGGCGGCGGCTCCTCCACGTCGAAGGTCTTCAGGTCCTGAAGGACCTTCTTGGTAACATTATAGGCCAGGCCCGTAACGAAGGCGTAACCCAGGAATGCGTGCAATATCGCGACGATGATGATGGCCGCCAAGCGGCTGTTGCTCATCGGGGGTTTGTCAGCATATGCCATTAACCAGCCACTCTCCCTCTCTGATGCCGCCCGTGGATCGACTCTCGCACAACGCAGCTAAATCCTAACGGGTCCATCGAATGTATCATCATATCATCGACGAAGCCGTGTCCTCTATCGTTTCGGCATGGGGTGCGCAATCCTCCTATGCGCGGATCGGCAAAACGCGCAAAGTCGCGGAAATTCGCGGTTCAGGAAGCTAAATATATGGGAAAGCCCAGCTTAATGGCCGCCAAGGGGAGTCTCAGCGCCATGCGAACTTTTTGCGCGATCGCCTCGGCGGCATGGTTAATGGCGGCCGCCCCGCCCCCCGGCGAATCGCTGCCCGCGGCGCCCGCCCCGACCTTTGCCGACCTCGCCGATCTCGGCCTTGCCGCGCCGCTCGCCGCGCATGTCCGGATCGCCAGGGCCGTGGCGCTGAAGGGCGCGCGGGCGGCGGGGGTCGGGCCGGGCCAGGCGCGCTTCTATGTCGAGGCCGACTTGGTTTCCCTGATCCGCGGCGCCCAGGGCCTTCCGGCGCGAGTCGCCTACGTCGTCGACCTGCCGCTCGACTCGAAGGGCAAGCCGCCCAGGCTCCGCAAGAAGAGCGAATATATATTGCTAGCGAGCCCAGTCGCCGGCCGCCCCGGCGAGCTCAGGCTGGTCGCGCCCGACGCCCAGATCGCCTGGACCGCCCAGCGCGCCGACACGCTAAGGGCCATCTTCCGCGAGGCCTCGGCCGCCGATGCCGCGCCGCGAATCACCGGTATCGGCCGCGCCTTCCACGCCCCGGGCTCGATCCCCGGCGAGAGCGAGACCCAGATCTTCCTCCAGACCCAGAGCGAGCGGCCGGTCTCGCTGAGCGTTCTTCGGCGCCCCGGACAGGTCCCGCGCTGGTCGGTCTCACTGAGCGAGATCGTCGACGATTCGGCGGCGGCGCCGCGCCCGAACAGCCTGCTCTGGTACCGGCTCGCCTGCACCCTTCCGGCATCGCTTCCCCGGCAGAGCCTGGCGGAAAGCGACCCGGACCAGGCACAGGCGATCCGTTCGGATTACCGGGTCGTGCTCCAGGGCCTCGGGCCGTGCGCGCGGACTCGTCCTTTGCGCTGACGCGCGCGCCGCGCCGGCCCGCACCCCCACCCGGCTAATTAGGGACAGTATATATTTTTCCCGAGCCGGGCCCGACGATCAGCGCTCGACACGAAAAATATATACTGTCCCTAATTAGAAAGACGCCAGCTCGACGCCGACCCCCGCGCAATCGGGATAGACGTCGGGCTTGCGGGTCGCGACCCTGAGGCCGGTGACTCCCCGCCTTGCCGCGACGAAATCGTAGATCGCGCGCGCCAGGGTTTCCTGGAGATTGTAGCGGCGGGCGGTGGCGAGAGCGCCGACCTCGGAGCGAAGGAAATCATAATCCCAGGCGTCGGCCACCTCGTCCGACGAAGCGAAGCTCGCCTCGTCCAGCCAGACCTCGACGGTGATCGAGAGGCGCTGGGGGGTCCCGACCTCGAAATCGTGGAAGCCGATGTCGGCCTGCACGCAATAATCCTCGAGCATGATCTTGCGGGTGCGCGGGGCGAGCGCCTCCGGGACCAGACCGTCCAGCCTGACGGCTTCATTCATTGCCTTGCTCCAGGAATTGCACGTCGCGGGCGAGGCCGAGAAAACGCTGGCCGCCGTCGAGCGTGACCGTCTGGCCGGTAAAGGTCGGGGTTGCAATGATGAAGCGAAGGGCCGCGACGATCTCCTCGACCCGCACCCCGCGGCCGAGCGCATTCATCTTGTGCACGACGTCGAAATTGTCGCGGCTCTGCGGCCCGGACACCAGGGTGACCGAGGGCGCGATCCCGCACACCCTGATCCCCTTGCGCCCATAATGGCGGGCAAGAAGCTCGGTCAGGCCGGCGAAGCCGAACTTCGACACCGTGTAGCTGAAGAAATCCGAGTTGGGCGCCTGAAGCTTGGCGTCGAGCATGTTGACGATGACCGCGCCCTCGGCCGCGACCCGCGCGAAGCCGCGTGACAGCAGGGCCGGTGCGCGAAGGTTGATCGCCATGTGCCGATCCCAGCCTTCGGGCGTGAAATCGTCGATCGAATCGAGCGAGAAGAGCGAGGCATTGTTGACCAGCAGGCCGGCGGGCGGACGGCCGGCGAGGGCGGCGAGGATGGTCTCGGCGGAATCCGGCGAGGCGAGCTCGGCCGCAACCACGCCGGCATTTCCAAGCTCGGCGGCGAGCGCCTCGGCCTCGGCGCACGAGCGGTTGCAGTGGATGAGCAGGTGCCAGCCGTCCTCGGCCAGCGCCCGGCACAGGGCCGCGCCGATCCTCTTCGCGCCGCCGGTCACGATCGCGGTCCGGGCCGTCCTGCTCGCCATCGCGCCCGGATAGGAGGCGGCGCGCGAGGCGGCAAGGCTTGCGGCTGCGCGTGACCCTGCCTACCGCTTCGCCATGCCGATGCCCGAACCGCCCGCGGACCTTGCCGGCCTGTCGCTCGGCGACATCGCCCGGCTCGCGGCCGAGAGGAAGCTGCCGCCGGTGGCGAGCTGGAATCCGAGCCATTGCGGCGACAGTGAAATGCGGATCGCGCGCGACGGAACCTGGTTCCACCAGGGCAGCCCGATCGGCCGTCAGGCCATGGTCCGGCTCTTCTCGACCATATTGCGGCGAGAGCCGGACGGCGGCTTCGTTCTGGTCACGCCGGTCGAGAAGCTGACGATCGCGGTCGAGGATGCGCCGTTCGTCGCGGTCGAGCTGAAGAGCGAAGGCGAAGGCGCGAAGCGGATGCTCGCATTCCGCCTCAATATCGGCGACTTCGTCGTCGCCGGGCCCGACAATCCCCTGCGCTTTGAAGACGGCGAGGCTGGGCCGCATCCCTACGTCCGAGTGCGCGACGGGCTCGACGCTTTGGTCGCGCGCCCGGTCTATTACGAGCTGGCCAATCTCGCTTTGGCCGAAGGCGCGAAGCCGCCGGGCCTGTGGAGCGCCGGCGCATTTTTCGCCATGGAGCCCGGCGGGTGAGCCTCGCCGACACGCTCCGCGACGCGCTCGACCGCGGAAGGCGGCGCGCGCCGATCCTGCTCGAAGGCGACGTGCTCGAGGAAAGCGAAGGCGATCTCAAGCCCGCCGCGGTGCTGGTCGCCGTCGTGGAGCACGAGCGGCCTTCGGTGATCCTGACAGAACGGCCCAAGACGATGCGCAAGCATCCGGGCCAGATCAGCTTTCCAGGCGGGCGGATAGAGCCCGGCGACGGCGGGCCCGTCGCCGCCGCGCTGCGCGAGGCCGAGGAGGAGATCGGCCTGGCGCCGGCCCGAGTCGACCTGGTCGGAATCGCCGACGTCTACCGGACGATCACCGGCTTCGAGGTGACTCCGGTGGTCGGCGTCGTCCCGCCCGGCATCGACCTCACGCCCCATCCCGGAGAGGTCGCCGCGATGTTCGAGGCGCCGCTCGACCATCTGCTCGATCCGTCGCATCACCTGGTCCGCACGGTCGAGTGGCAGGGGCGCGAGCGCTGTTATTATGAGATCGATTATGAAGGCTTCAGGATCTGGGGCGCGACCGCGGCGATGATCGTCAACCTGTCTCGAAGGCTCGAGCTCGATCATGGAAAATGGAGGCCGGTTTCCCGGTCCGATCGGTCGACCGAAAGGGAAGCCGGCTGATGGGCCGATCGCCGACCCGCTCGCCGGACGGTGGCGGCGGCGTGAAGCTGCCCCAGGCCTCCTGGCAGGCGCGCAAGGGCATGCGCCCCTTGCTGAAGGCGCTCGACGCCGGGAAGGGCGCGACCCGCTATGTCGGAGGCTGCGTTCGGGACACGTTGCTCGGCCGTCCGGTCAGCGACGTCGACCTCGCGACCCGGCTCCCGCCCCAGGAGGTGATGACCCGGCTCGAGGAGGCGGGGATCAAGGCGGTCCCGACCGGCCTCGCCCACGGGACGGTCACTGCGGTGGTTTCCGGAGCGCCGGTCGAGGTCACTACCCTTCGCCGCGACGTCTCGACCGACGGCCGGCGGGCGACCATCGCCTACACCGACGACTGGAAGGAGGATGCGGGGCGGCGCGACTTCACCATCAACGCCTTCTCCGCCGATCCCGGCACCGGCGAGGTGTTCGACTATTTCGGCGGGCTTGCCGATCTCGAGGCCGGGAAGGTCCGATTCATCGGCGATCCGCTCATCCGGATCGCCGAGGACCATTTGCGGATCCTTCGCTTCTTCCGGTTCCACGCCCGATTCGGCCGGGGCTCGGCAGACGAGGCGGCGCTCGACGCCTGCGCCGCGCGCGCCAACGATCTGATGGCCCTGTCGCGCGAGCGGATCGCCGATGAATTGCTGAAGCTGCTCGGCCTCCCCGATCCGCTCGACTCGGCGCGGCTGATGATCGGGCGGGCCATCCTGAAGCCGGTCCTGCCCGAGATAGACGAGAAAGGGCTGGCCCGGCTCGAACGCCTGGTGAGGCGCGAAGCCCAGGCCAGGGTGGCGCCGGCCGCGATCCGCCGGCTTGCCGCCCTGCTGCCGGCAGACCCGTCGGTCGCCGCGTCGGTGGCGGCGCGGCTTCGATTGTCGAAGAAGGCGGGAAAGAGGCTGGAAGCCGCGGCGGCGCGCACCGACGATGCTTCCGCCGATCCGCACCTGCTCGCCTATCGGCTCGGCCATGAGGAAGCGGTGGACCGGATCCTGCTCGGCACCGGCGATTCGCTCGCGGTAAAGGTATTGGCGGGATGGCAGAGGCCGCGCCTCCATGTCGGCGGCGGCCACCTCATCGCCATGGGCCTGAAGCCGGGTCCCGCGGTCGCGCGCACGCTTCAGGCGATCGAGCGGGAATGGTCGGAAGGCGGCTTCGCGCCGGGCAAGGCCGATCAGAAGGCGATCGCCCGGCGGCATGTGGACGAGGCGCTGAAATAGCGCGCCGGCCAAACGTCAGGAGATCTCGGAGTTCGTCCGGGCTCCGGCTTTCGCGGGAGCATTGTTGCGCGGGGCGTCAGCTGTGGCGCGCCAGCCAGAAATCGAGCGCGTCGTTCGGTGCGAGCGGCATTGCGAAATGGAAGCCCTGGCCGTGTGTGCAGCCGAGATCGCGAAGGGCGAGCGCGAGCGCCTCGGATTCGACGCCCTCGGCGATCGTCTCCATGCCCAGAGCGTCGGCGAGCGACAATATGGCGCGCACGATCGCGATCGAATCCGGGTCGGCAAGCATGTTGGTGACGAAGCTTCGGTCGATCTTGAGGACGTCGATCGGCAGGCGCTGAAGGTAGGCGAGCGAGGTATAGCCGGTGCCGAAATCGTCCATCGCGACTCGGACGTCGAGCGCCTTCAAATCGTCGAGCACCCGCATCGCCCGCGCCGGATCCTGGACGATCCCGCTCTCGGTCAGCTCGAGGGTCAGGCGGCCGCCGGCAAGGCCCTCGCGCCTGAGCGCCGAGGCAACGATGGCGGCGACGTCGTCGCGCGCGATCTGGATCGCAGACAGGTTTACGCTGACCGAGAGCGGAAGCTCGCGGCCGGCCATATTGTCCCAGCCGCTGAGGGTCGAGACCGCGGCGTCGATCGCCCATCGGCCGAGCGAGACGATCAGGCCCGATTCCTCGGCGACCGGAATGAACTCCGTCGGAGCGATCGGCCCTCGCCCTTCATGCTCCCAGCGGGCCAGCGCCTCGAAGCCGGTGATGCGCCGGGTCTCGAGATCGACCAGCGGCTGGAAGGCGAGAGTCAGCTCGCCCGCCTCGACCGCGCGCCGAAGCTCGGTCTCGATGCTGAAGCGGCGCCGGGCCGCGCGGGCCTGGTTGGGCTCGTAGATCTGGACGCGGCCGCTGGATTTGGCGCGCTTCATCGCGAACTGGGCGTTGCGGAGAACCTCCTCCGCCATCTCCTCCTGTCCGCTCAGCAAGGCGCAGCCGATCGCGCAATCGACGCGGATCTCGAGCTCGGAAAGCCGGAAGGGGTTGGAGAGCGCCGAGCGGATGCGCTCGGCCGCCTGGAGCGCCTCCTCGATTCCGCGGTCGAGGCGCAGCAGGATTCCGAACTCGTCGCCGCCGGTGCGGGCGAGAACGTCGCTGGCTCGAAGCGCCGAAACAAGGCGGCGGGCGAACGTGATCAGCAATTCGTCTCCGGCGAGGGAGCCGACGCATTCGTTGACCCGGCTGAACCGGGTCATGTCGAGCACCAGAACGGCATGGCTTCCCGGAAGGAAGGCCGGATCCTCGAGCGCCGCCTCGACCCGTTCGTTGAAGGCGATGCGATTGGGCAGTCCGGTGAGGCTGTCGCGAAGCATCTCGGCGCGAAGGCTCTTCTCGGTCTCGATCTGGGCGGTCCGGTCGTTGAGCGAGACCAGGCAGCGCCGGCCGAGCGAGGGGATCCGGCTCAGCCGCCCCATCTTGACCTCGAAATAGCGGCCGCCGACGGCATGGCCGTCATTGCTCTCGAACTGTCGGACCGCCTCGTCTCCGCGAAGGAAGCTTGCGACCGCACATGCTATTCCGCTCGCCTCGAGGAACGGGATGGAGTCGGCATAGGTGCGGCGGCCGGCCGGCCGCCAGCCCGCGGTTTCGGCGAAGCTGCCGTTGGCCAAAGCGACGTAGGGACGGTCGCAATCGTCGAGGCAGGCCAGGAAGGCGGGGATCGGCAAAGCGTCGAGATAATCCTGCCGGGCCTCGGCGAATTCGCGCGTCGTCTCGACCCGAGCGGCGGCGGAAGGCGCGCTCCGCTCGGCCGTTTCCACGACCTTCTTGTCCGCGATGGATCTGCGCGCGCGCGGCGCTCCTGCCTGCATCTCCGCACCCTAGGCGAGAGGCGGTTAAATGTTGCTTTAGATTAAAGGGTGTGGGGGGCGCCAGACTAAGGGGTTTCGGGCGCCTTTCGAGCCCTGTCCCGGTCGGGGAAAGGCTTGTCGTAGGGAAGGCCGTTGGGCGGCATCCGTCCGGCGGCGCCGCGCGCGGCGCGCCAGGGCGAAAGATCGGATTCGGTTCGAGTCCGCCCGCTGGTTCCGCCCATCTCCCAGCTCAGGCCTTCGGCGAAGGGGAAGGTGGCGGCGTCGCCGAGGCCGCCGTCGCGGTAGCGCTGGAGCTGGACGCCCTGGCCCCGGCCCATCTCGGGAAGCTCCTTCAGGGGGAAGACGACCATCTTCCTGTTCTCGCCGATCACTGCGACATAATCGTCCTCGGGCCTGATCCGGCGGACGATCGCGAGCCTTGCGCCGGAGCGCAGATTGACGACCTGCTTGCCCTTGCGGGTCTCGGCCAGGGCCGAATCGGTCGGAGTGACGAAGCCGCGACCGTCCGACGATGCGACCAGCAGCTTCGATCCCGGAATCGCCTTGAAGGCGGCGGCGACATTGCCCTCGCCCTCTATGTCGACGAGCAGCCGCACCGGCTCCCCGAAGCCCCGGCCTCCGGGCAGGCGGTCGGCCGGGATGGTGTAGAACCGGCCGTTCGACGCCGCGATCAGGATCCGGTCGGTGGTCAGAGCGTGGAACAGGAAACCGAGAGCGTCGCCTTCCTTGAACTTCATCGCCTCGGGATTGGAGAGGTCGACATGGCCCTTCATCGCCCGGATCCAGCCGCGCTGCGACAGGATCACAGTGATCGGCTCGCGCTCGATCATCGCCTCGAGCGGGATCTCGCGCGGCGGCGCCGCTTCCTCGAGCGAGGTGCGGCGGCGGCCCAACGGGGTTTCCGGCCCGTAGCGCTCCTTGAGCGCCGACAGATCCTTCTTGAGGCGGGTGCGCTGGCGGGCGCGCGATTCGACGAGCTTCAGCAATTCCTCTCGCTCGCGCCCGAGCGAGTCGCGCTCCTTTTTGAGCTGCATTTCCTCGAGCCGGCGAAGCGAGCGAAGCCGCATGTTGAGGATCGCCTCGGCCTGGCGGTCGTTGAGGCCGAACTCGGCGATCATCAGCGGCTTGGGCTCGTCCTCCTCGCGGATGATGGCGATCACCCGATCGAGATTGAGGAAGGCGATCAGATAGCCTTCGAGAAGCTCGAGCCGGTCCTCGATCTTCGCGATCCGGTGCTGCGAACGGCGGACCAGAACCTCGAACTGGTGGGCGAGCCAGGCCGAGAGCACTTCCTTCAGGCCCATCACCCGCGGTGTCCGGTCGGCGTCGAGCACGTTCATGTTGAGCGGGATCCGGACCTCGAGGTCGGTCAGCCGGAACAGGCTCTCCATGAGCAGGACCGGATCGACCGTTCGGCTTCGCGGCTCGATGACGATCCTGATCTCGGCGTCCGATTCGTCGCGCACGTCGGCGAGGATCGGGAGCTTGCGGTCGGCGATCAGGCCGGCGATCTGCTCGATCAGCTTCGATTTGGGGACCTGGAACGGAATCTCGCTGATCACCGCGGTCCAGGTGCCCCGGCCCTGATCCTCGGTCGTCCAGCGCGCGCGGACCCGGAAGCTGCCCCGGCCGGTCACATAGGCGGCGGCGATCGCGGCCGGATTGTCGGCGATGATTCCGCCCGTCGGGAAATCGGGCCCCCGGACGAACTCCATCAGCTCGGCCGGCTCGGCCCGCTCATTGTCGATGAGATGGATGGCGGCGTCGATGATCTCGGCGGCGTTGTGGGGCGGGATGGAAGTGGCCATTCCGACCGCGATCCCGCTCGCGCCGTTGGCGAGCAGGTTCGGGAACAGGCCCGGGAAGACCTCGGGCTCTTCCTCCTCATTATTATAGGTGGGGCGGAATTCGACCGTGCCCTCGTCGAGCCCGGCCATCAGCTCGATCGCGGCGGGAGTCAGCCGGGCTTCGGTGTAGCGGTAGGCGGCGGCATTGTCCCCGTCGACATTGCCGAAATTGCCCTGGCCGTCGACGAGCGGATAGCGAAGCGAGAAATCCTGGGCGAGGCGGACCATCGCATCATAGACCGATTGGTCGCCGTGCGGATGATATTTGCCGATCGTGTCGCCGACGACCCGGGCGCATTTCTTGTAGCCGGACGCGGGATCGAGCCGGAGCAGCCGCATCGCCCAGAGCAGCCGGCGATGGACCGGCTTCAGCCCGTCGCGGACGTCGGGAAGCGAGCGCGCGGTGATCGTGGACAGTGCGTAGACGAGGTAGCGCTCGCTGAGCGCCTGCTCGAACGGGGCCTCTTCCGGCTCCTGGATCAGCAAGGTGTCGGCCATCACCGGGCCGCCGGCAGGGGGAGGTTCGCCCCTTCGCAACGAGGATTCATGCGCGCCGGATAGCAGCACGATTCCGGCGATGCGAGCGGCTATTGCTTTTGTCTACTGATGAGATACAGTTACGTTCCTCTCAATGAGGAGACCTGAAATGCGTGCATTGCCCCTGCTCGTACCGATCCTCGCTCTGGCCGCCTGCAGCCAGGAATCGCGGCAGCAAAGCTCGAGCGACCTCCAGACCTACAATGCCGACGAATCGCCTGCGATGGACGCGCAGATGCCGCCGTCGCCGCCCGAAGCCGTCCGATCGGCGGAACGCACGGTGGCGCCGGGCATCGGCGTGACCGCCGCGCCCGGAGTCGCCTTCAACTATCGCTACGGTTTCAGCCTTCCGGCCGAGCAGGTGTCGGGGGTGCAGGAAAAGCATGCCCAGCTCTGCGAAAAGATCGGGATCGCCCAGTGCCGGATCACCGGAATGCTCTACCGGCGGGTCAATGAGGAGGACATCGAGGCGATGCTCGCCTTCAAGCTCGATCCGGCGATCGCCCGCCAGTTCGGCAAGGACGGGATCGCCGCGGTCGAAGCCGCCGAGGGCATGCTGGTCGAGGCCCAGGTCAGCGGCGAGGATGCAGGCGCCGCAATCGCCGCCGCGACCCGCGGCCAGGCGCAGCTCGAGGAGGAGTTGCGCAAGGTCGAGGCGGATTTGGCACGGACCGGCCTTCGGTCGGCCGAGCGGGCCGAGCTTCAGATCCGCGCCGGCCAGCTTCGAGACCAGATCCGCGCCACCCAGGCCGGCAAGCGGGACAAGGAGGAGAGCCTGGCGCGAACTCCGGTCGTATTTCGCTACGGCGCCGGCGACTATGCGCCGGGCTTCGAGGACAATGCCCCCATCGCCACCGCCTTCGACCGCGCCGGCGACAATCTGGTCGCCGGTCTCGCGGCTCTCGTGGTGATCCTCATCACCCTCGCCCCCTGGCTCCTGATCGCTCTTCTGGTGTGGATCGGGTGGAGGCGCGTCGGCCGGAGATGGGTGCGGAGGGACGAGCTCTCCGTCACGGCCTCAGCCGATGGGGATGGAGCACAGGCCTAGGCGCCACCCCTAAGATCCCCCCTCCCTTTGCGCCGGCCAGTCCGCAAAGGCGGCGCGCCAGGAAAGGGAGGGGCCGGGGGTGGGTTTTGCGTTCCTCGCCTCGACGCGAGACCCACCCCCTACCCCTCCCTCTCGGAGGCATGTGCGAGCCTTCGGCAATCGGAGCGAAGGGAGGGGAGTTACGCGGCCGGCTCTTCGAACGCCTCCGCGGGACCGGCGGCCGCATCGGCGGCGACCTCGCGCAGCATCCATTCGCGGAAGGCCCTGAGCTTGGCCTGGTTGCGCTTGTGCTCCGGGTAGACGAGCCAATAGTTCGGGCCTTCGTTCACGGTGAGAGCGAAGGGCTGGACCAGCCGCCCGCGCGCCAGATCGTTGCGCCACATGAGCGGGCTCAGCATTCCGACGCCGTGGCCGGCCATCGCCGCATTACCCTCGGCGACCTGCGAATCGAGCCTGATTCCGCCGGTGACCGGATCGCTGCGGTCGCCCAGGCCGGCGGCGGCAAGCCACAGTTTCCACCAGGGGTCGCCCGGGCTGAGCCGGGGCACATCGAACAATTGCTCCGGACGCTCGAGCCCGTGCCGTTCGAGGAAATCGGGGCTGCACATCGGGGTGACGTTGAGCCGGAACAAGAAGTGCGTGGCGAGCGGCGGCCAGGGCCCGAAGCCGCTTCGGACCGCGACGTCGATATCGTCGCGCGCGAAGTCGACCAGGCGCGAATCGGTGTGGAGCCGGACGGCGAGCTCGGGCCGTTCGATCTGGAACAGTCCGAGCCGGGGCGCCATCCAGTTGGTCGCGAAGGTCTGGGTCGTGCTGATCTTGAGAACGCCTTCCTCGTCCGCGACCAGGCTCGAGAAGGCATCGGAAAGGTCGTCGAACGCGCCCGACACCAAAGGCGCGATCCGCCGTCCGGCGTCGCTTAGGGTGACCCGCCGCTTGCTGCGGTGGAAGAGCGGCAGCCCGAGCCGCTCCTCGAGCAACCGGATCTGATAGCTGACCGCCGCCTGGGTCATCCCGAGCTCGGCCGCCGCCTGGGTGAAATTTTCGTGGCGGGCGGCGGCTTCGAAGACTCGAACGGCCGGCAGAGGCGGGATGTGGCGCATGAATAGATGATAAGCTCAGCTTATCACCTCTGTCCAATGTTTAGTTGGCGAAACGACCATATCTTCTCCTATCTTCCCCTCATCGGATCGAGCCCGTGAGCGGCTCTGCAACGGGAAGGAGTTCATAAAATGCGCGATGAAATGGACGGCCGCATCTGGGTCGAGCATCATGAGGAGTTCAGCAACGGAATCGATCAGTTGATCGCACGCCTGAAGTCCGCCTTCGCAAGCCTGAAGCCGGCTCTGGAACGCCTCCACAGCCTCGAATGGGATGCCCCCTGGCGCCACCGGGGCGTGGGCCAGGCGTGACCGCCGCCGACGCGGCAGCGGCGCCGGGCCAGCCTCCCACCTTCACCCCCGCCCCAGACGGCCCCTCGGATTGCCCCCGGGGGGCCGTCTCTCTATCGCGAGCCTCGTGCTTTCCCGCCCCGCCCTTGCCCTCGCCCTCGGCGCCGCGCTAGCCGGATGCGGCATGACCGCCCCCTCCACACCCCAACCGGCGCCCGCTTTGATGAAGTGGCCGGACCTGCTCGAGCGGCCGCGCCCGGAGCCGAACGAGACGATCCACTACGGCCCGGACAGCCTTCAGGTCGCCGATCTCTGGATTCCCGAGGGCCGGGGGCCGCACCCGACCGTGCTGATGGTCCATGGCGGCTGCTGGCAGACCGAGATCGCCGACCGGCGGATCATGAGCTGGATCGCCGACGACCTGCGCAAGCGCGGGATCGCGGTCTGGAACATCGATTATCGGGGGGTCGACCGCACCGGCGGAGGCTATCCCGGCACCTTCCTCGACGCGACAGCGGCGGCCGACGCGCTTCGCGAGGCGGCGCCGAAATATAGACTCGACCTTTCCAGGCTCGTCGCCACCGGCCACTCGGCGGGCGGGCATCTCGCCCTGTGGCTCGCGGGCCGGCCGCGCCTTCCCGCCTCCAGCCCGCTTCGAACAGCCAATCCGATCCCGATCCACGCCGTGGTCAGCCTCGGCGGACTGCCCGATCTCGAGGAAGCGGCGCGCCCGCCGGGAAGCGGCTGCGGGACCGAGGTGATCGCGAAGATCTCGGGCGGCCGCTTCGAGGAGACGTCGGTCCCCAGGCTTGCGCCTCTCGGCGTACGCCAGGTTTTGATCAACGGCCTCCAGGACCGGATCATCCCGACCGCTTATGCCGAAGGCTATGCGGCGCCGATGCGCTCGGCCGGCGACCGGGTCGAGGTCCGGATGATCGACCGGACCGGCCATGTCGAGCTGATCGCGCCCGAGACCAGGGCATGGGCGGCAGCGGCCGCCGAGATCGAGAAGGCGCTTGGCCGATGAGCCGGACTCTCGACGAGGTCCGGGCGCTCGATGCCGCCGATCCGCTTCGGAGCTGCCGCGACCGCTTCCTCATTCCCGAGGGCCTGATCTATCTCGACGGCAACTCGCTCGGCGCGATGCCCAAAGCGGCGGCCGACCGGCAGAGCGAGCTGGTCGGCAAGGAATGGGCCGTTTCGCTGATCCGAAGCTGGAACGAGCATGACTGGATCGGCGCTCCGCAGCGGATCGGAGCGAAGATCGCGCCCCTGATCGGGGCCAGGCCGAACGAGGTCATCGTCGCCGACAGCGTCTCGGTGAATCTGTTCAAACTGATCCTCGCGGCGGCCGCGCTTCGGCCGGGCCGGCCGGTGCTCCTGTCCGAAGCCGGCAATTTCCACACCGACCTGCACATCGCCAGAGGCGCCGCCGACACCGTCCCCGGCATGCGGCTCGAGGTGGTCGAGCGCGAGCGGATCGAGGAGGCGATCGGGCCCGAGACCGGGCTGCTCCTGCTTACCCACGTCCATTACAAATCAGGCTCCCGCTTCGACATGGCGGCCCTGACCGAACGGGCGAAGCAGGCCGGAGCGCTCACCATCTGGGATCTCAGCCACAGCGTCGGCGCGGTGCCGCTCCATCTCAACCGCGACGGTGCCGAGCTCGCGGTCGGCTGCGGCTACAAATATCTGAACGGCGGGCCGGGCGCGCCGGCCTTTCTCTACGTCGCCGAGCATCTCCAGGAACAGCTTGTGTCGCCCTTGCGCGGATGGATGGGCCATGCCGCGCCCTTCGCCTTCACCGACGATTATGTCCCGGCGCCCGGGATCAGCCGGTTCCTGGCCGGAACGCCGCCGATGCTGAGCCTGATCGGCCTGGAAAGCGGGATCGAAAGCTTCGGCGGAGTGGACATGGACCAGGTCTGGGCCAAGTCGATCGGCCTGTTCGACCTGTTCGCCGACCTGGTCGAGGAGAAATGCGGCGGCCATGGGCTGGAGTGCATCTCGCCGCGCGACCCGGCCGCGCGCGGAAGCCATATCTCCTTCCGCCACCCCAATGCGTTCGAGATCTGCCAGGCCCTGATCGCCGACGAGGTGATCGGCGATTTCCGCTCGCCCGACGTCGTCCGCTTCGGCCTCACCCCGCTCTATCTCGGCTATGAGGATGTCTGGGAGGGCGTCGAGCGCCTGCGCCTCATCCTCGAATCCGGCAGATGGCGCGATCCGAGGTTCGCCGTGCGTGGACGCGTGACCTGAGGCACTCAGGCGCTTCGGACCAAGGGGCTTGTGTGTTAGTAGTATAACACACTATGAAGAAGCGAATCGAACCATGAGGGGCTTATCCAGATGAATTCCAAGAACTTGCTGCTCGCCGCCTGCGCCGGGCTCGCCGTGGCCGCTACCGTACCCGCGCTCGCGCAGAGCGACGTGCCGCTGATCCCGCGCGAAAAGATCTTCGGCAACCCGACCCAGGTGGCGGGACGGCTTTCGCCCGACGGCAAGTGGCTGTCGTGGATCGCTCCGAAGGACGGAGTGCTCAACATTTTCGTCGCGCCGGCCGCGAACCCGTCGGCGGGCCGGCCGCTGACCGCCGAGACGAAGCGCCCGATCCGTCAATATTTCTGGTCACCCGACAGCAAGCAGATCCTGTTCATCAACGACAAAGGCGGCGACGAGAATTTCCTGCTCTATGGGGTCGACGTCGTTTCCGGGGCGCAGCGCAGCCTGACCCCATTCGAGAAGACCCGGGTTCAGATCGTTGGCATCTCGAACTCGGTCAGGGACCGGATCCTCGTCGGGATCAACAACCGCGATCCCAAGTGGCACGACGTCCACAGCCTCGACCTCGCCAGCGGAAGGCTGACTCCGGTCCTGATGAACAGCGGCGGCTATCAAAGCTTCCTCGCGGACGACCAGCTGACGATTCGCGGCGCCACCAGGGCGACGCCCGACGGCGGAAGCGCCTTCTACCGGGTCTCCGGCGGTAGGGTCGAAGCCGAGCCGTTCGAGCGGGTCGGTCTCGAGGATGCCCAGACGACCTTCCCGGCCGGCTTCACCGCCGACGGCAAGACGCTCTATTGGATCGACTCGCGCGGACGCGACACCGCCGCCCTGATCGCCCAGGACGTCGCCACCGGCGCCAAGACGATCGTGGCCCAGAACGACCGCGCCGACATCGGCGGCGCCATGTCCAACCCCAAGACGGGCCGGGTCGAGGCCTATGGCGTGAACTATCTCAAGAACGAGTGGGTGCCGGTCGGAAACGCAGTGAAGGCCGATCTCGAATTCCTGAGAAGCCGGCTAAAGGGACAATTCGGAGTCAATTCCCGCACTTATGCCGACGACAAGTGGATCGTCGGCGAGGATCCCGTCGTCGCTCCCTCGACCGCCTATCTCTACGACCGCAAGGCGAAGACGCTCACCAAGCTGTACACCAGCCGTCCGGAGCTCGAAGGCGCTCCGCTCGCGGCGATGCACCCAGTCGAGATCAAGACCCGCGACGGGCTCACCATGGTTTCCTACCTGACCCTCCCGAAAGGCAGTGACCCGGACGGCGACGGCAGGCCGGACAAGGCGGTGCCGCTGGTGCTGATGGTCCATGGCGGCCCCTGGGGCCGGGACAGCTACGGTTATGACGGCTACGCCCAGTGGCTCGCCAATCGCGGCTACGCGGTCCTCTCGCCCAACTTCCGAGCCTCGACCGGCTTCGGCAAGAAGTTTATCTCGGCCGGCGACCTGCAATGGGGCAAGAAGATGCAGGACGATCTGAACGACGCCGTCGACTGGGCGGTCGGACGCGGAGTAACCACTGCCGACAAGGTCGCGATCATGGGCGGCTCCTACGGCGGCTATGCCGTGCTCGCCGGCCTCGCCTTCACCCCGGAGAAGTTCGCCTGCGGGGTCGACATCGTCGGCCCGTCCAACCTCTCCACCCTGCTCGGCTCCATCCCTCCTTACTGGGAGTCGCTAAAGGCGCAGTTCTACCGGCGGATGGGCGATCCCAACACGCCGGAAGGCCAGGCCTATCAGCGCGAGGTCTCGCCCCTATTCAGCGCCGAGCGGATCCGCCGGCCGCTGCTGATCGGCCAGGGCGCCAACGATCCGCGGGTCAACGTCAAGGAATCCGAGCAGATCGTCGACGCCATGAAGGCGAAGAACATCCCGGTCACCTACGTCGTCTTTCCCGACGAGGGCCACGGCTTCGCCCGGCCGCAGAACAATATCGCCTTCAACGCGGTGGCCGAGAACTTCCTCGCCAAATGCCTCGGCGGACGGGCGGAGCCGATCGGCGACGCGCTGAAGCCTTCGACGGCTCAGGTCCCGCATGGGGCGGAATATGCGCCGGGCCTCCCCGAGGCGCTGGCGCGGAAGCAGTAACCGGGCGGCGCGGCAATCCGGACGGCCTTCCCGGCCGCGCCGGATTGCCGTCCCAGAGAAACCGGGCGGCTAGACGCCGATGTCGCGCCACTCGTCGAAGATGGCGCGCGGCACCTTCACGCCCTCGCGCTCGTCGTCCCAGATCAGGTGCATCAGCCACCAGCGGCTTCCGTCATTGTAGAGATGGGCGAAGTTCAGGCCCTTCTTGATCAAGGCCCCGCCCTCCGGCCGGTCGCGCGCCTCGTAGGCCGAAAAAGCCTGGGCGACGTTGCCGAAGCGCACCGTCCGCCGCTCGGTCTCGATCTCGTAGAAATGCATGTCGCCGAGGATTCCGCGGACATTCTCCTCGTAGGAATCGACCGAGAAGGAGAGGATCGTGGGTTTCCCGGACGCATCCACGCCGGTCCTGACCAGCCGCGCGTCGGGGTGGTGGATCCGCCGCGAAAGCTCGAAATCCTGACCGCCCGGAGGCCCGGAAATGGACGAGTAGAGCGCATCGAACAGGCCGTCCAGGCTCGAGAAATCCGGCTCGCTCACGTCTAAACCCCTTCCGTTTCGGACCGGTCACATTGCACAAAGGGGACCGCTCCGCTATGGGGCTGGCGACCGCCCTGGGTGCCCGTCGCTGACGACGCGTCCGGGGCCGATTTGTTCAGGGCCGAGGAAAACAGCATGTCGCGCCGCCGCCAGATCTACGAAGGCAAGGCCAAGATTTTGTACGAGGGGCCCGAGCCCGGCACCCTGATCCAATATTTCAAGGACGACGCCACCGCGTTCAACGCCCAGAAGAAGGGCACGATCTCGGGCAAGGGCGTTCTCAACAACCGGATCTCCGAGCATCTCTTCACTTTGCTCGCCCAGATCGGGATCCCGACCCATTTCATCCGCCGGCTCAACATGCGCGAGCAGCTGATCCGACAGGTCGAGATCGTCCCGATCGAGGTTGTGGTGCGCAACGTCGCGGCCGGAACGCTCTCAAAGCGGCTCGGGATCGAGGAAGGCACGCCGCTGCCACGGACGATCATCGAATATTATTACAAGGACGACGCTCTGGGCGATCCGATGATCGCCGACGAGCATATCGCCTGCTTCGGCTGGGCAAGCCAGGAGGAGATGAACGACATCGCCGACATGGCGGTGCGCGTGAACGATTTCCTGTGCGGCCTGTTCGCCGGGATCGGAATCCGGCTGGTCGACTTCAAGCTCGAGTTCGGCCGGATCTGGGAGAATGAATTCTCGCGGATCATCCTCGCCGACGAGATCAGCCCCGACGGCTGCCGCCTCTGGGACATGACGACCAACGAGAAGCTCGACAAGGACCGCTTCCGCCGCGACCTCGGCGGCGAGGCGGAGGCCTATCAGGAGGTGGCGCGGCGGCTGGGGCTTCTGCCGGAGGGCGAGGCCAATACGGTGCTCGACCTCGACCAGCATCGGGCAAAGCGGGGGAAGTAAGTCGACTCTCTCCCGCCGGCCTGCGCGGAAGGGCTGCTAGGAAAGGGCGATGAGTCGACGCGTGCCGGAGCAAGCCAATTAGCCCCGGCCGGCGGCGTAGCACGATGTCCTAAAGGCGCCCTTTGCGAAATCTAGATCGCGGTCGCGCCCTATGGCTGGAGATTGTCAACTATCCTAGCGAGTTCGCACGATTCCGAAGCCTCGCAAACTCGACGTACAGGCCGACGATCTCCAGCGTTTGCGCGAGCGATCGCTGCGGTAGCGCAGACAGTCTGGCCAGACTATCGTCCAAGCCGGATTGCGCTACAGCCTCGCGTGCGAGGACGACGCCACGCTCACGTATCGAGCGTTCATCGCAAACCATCTCGAACCGTGGCACATCCAACCGCGCGAGAGCGGCCGCCTCGGCGGCAATCAGCATGCAGGCCGGATGACAGTAGTCGGTCGCTCGGAACCTGCGCGACAATATTTTGGCCAATTGCATCTCGTCGATTTCCCGACCGGCAGCCGCGCATTCACGCAGCCGATGGATGATACGCAGGTAAAACCGCGTCGCTCGATAGACAACGCGGGTCGACTGTCCCGCGAACGAGTGAATGTCTTCTAAGATGGATGCGCGAAAGGCCCCGTCTGTGCCCAACGCCGTCCAAAGTGTCGCATAGCCCCGCTTCAGCGCGTCAAGGTGGCGTTCGTCCGCTACCATCGGCGCCAACGTGTGCAGTAATTCGCTCCTCAGCGGTCCGTCCGCTGGCTGATCCCACATCACCATCGAGGTATCAAAAGTTGGGTGAAAAACGGTCTCGCAGTCCACGATCACCGGGCCGACGGGCGACATGTGCACGTTGCGCGGGTGGCAGTCGGTCATGCCAAGAAGCTCGCAAACAAGAAGCGTCGCGCCCGCGTTAAAGAAAAATGATAGTTCGGGCTCGAGGTAATCACAGTGCGGAACATATTCGCAGTATCCGCGCCCGTTGATGGACATGGCGGCGACGCTCGGCAATTGGATGTCCAGGCGATTGCCAACGCGCATCAGGATTCGCCGAACGAGATCTTCCTGCGTTACCGAGCGGGGCTTCAGCACGAGGAGCCCGTCGGCATAGCGGAGGATATGCACCGTGCGACCCCCTAGGTGGGGATCGGAAAGGCCGCAGTCCATTGATTTGGGAAAGCCGGAGGAGGACACCTTCAGCATCGCGGCGATGCAGGCCTGATCGTGGAGCACCGCGTCAGCAATATCTGCGATCTCGCTCGCCCAATGTTGGTACATCAATGAGATCAGCCGTTCGGCCGCCGCGCAGATGGGTCCATCGTCTGTCGGCAACAAGCCACCCCATTTACCCTTCAAATAGAGGAGCAGCGCCCGGCGAATCCCTGTCGGCGCGGCGAGGGCGCACGCGCGAATGCGAAGCATTTGATCAGCCACCGCGAAAAGGTCAGAAGTCACATCCGTTGCCCGCCAAGATTGTCGAACTTAAAGCAAAGTGGACAATTTCCATGTTGCAATTGTCACAGGATCAAAGCACACTTCTAGCTCCGCTTGGCTGACCTTTGTAACGCAAGGAGAGAATAGCCATGGCTACTCAAGACCGGCAGATTGGCACGAACGATTCCCCTGCAGCAAAACTCGCTGCGGCGCTAGGAACGACGACCGAAAAGGTTGCGGCAGCCTTCTATCCCGGTACAGATGACATCTCGACACGCCAAGACCGTAACGACTCCCCAGCCGCCAAACTCGCGAAAGCGCTGAACATCGATACCGAGCAGGTCGCCAAGGTGTTTTACCCCGGTACCGACGACTGACCGAATTCAGTTTCGCTTCCGCAGCATCCCAGCTTGCTGGGCGAAACATTGTCGGAAGGATTCGGGGCCGCGCCGACGCGGGCGACAATCGGTGCCCGAACTAGGAGCGAGGCGTGTTCTTCAACCGCATCTTCTTGATTTGCACCGAAGCCTGCGACTCGCGCTGCTCGCTGTGCGACTATTGGCTAATCAAGACGCCCCGTATGCTCTCGCCTGCCTTCGCTGAGGAGAAGATCGCTCCATTCATTCGTGAAGGCGGCATCTCCGTGGCCTGCATCTCGGGCGGCGAGCCAACGACGCACCCCGATCTAGGGCGCATCGTCGCTGCCGTACGTGACGCCGGCGCAAGCGCGACGCTCATCACGAGCACCACCATGCTAGGCGAACGTTTTCCCGACATCCGCCACCGGATCACCCACTATATGATCTCGCTAGACGGCGCCGACCGCGAAACTTATCGTCGGTGCCGCGGCATCGATGCCTTTGACCACGCAGTCGGCTGGATCAATCGATTGCGGGTCGAGACTGTGGCGGAGGTGGCGATTTCCTGCGTAATGCAGGCTGCGAATTCCCGTAACCTGCGCGCGCTCTACGCCTTGGCTTTGAGTACCGGGACACAGCGTCTGTTTCTACGGGCGCCGGATCTCAAGCCGAATGCGTTCGGCCGCGAGCGCGGCGCTAGGGCGCGCACCATCCGTCAGTCCCTGCTCGATGAAGAACAGTTGGCGCAGCTGGCAGACGACATCGAATGGCTGATCGAGACGGACCAGCAGCATGGAATTCTCGGCCAGAAGCCGGAGACGCTTCGCCGCAAAGTGAGCTTCCTGCGCTGCCTGTCATTGGACGAGCCGTACGAGGAACCCGATATGCTCTGCGACGTTCCGCTGACCAGCCTCGTCATCCAGCCCGATGGCACTTGCAACCCCTGCTTCTATCTTCCGCATAGCCAGCCATTCGACCTTGAGCCGACGGCGGGCCCCGCATTCACCGAGGTCTATCGACGCATGCTGGAGGACGCTGCGTTTCGGCGGCAATGGTGTAACGCATGCCAGCAGTTCGACGGTCACAAGCGCAAGACCGCGCAGCCGATGCCAGTATGAGACCAATGCCGGCATGAACTCGACGCCGCCCGGTCCCACCCTCGTTGCGGCTCTACCTTGGAACCTCGCGGACATGATCTCGGTCCAGGTCGGCGGGTTGAAGGCCTTCCTGACAGAACGAAACATGCCATGCGTTGCTCGGCACTATTATGTGCAGACAGGAGATTTCTTTTCACCAGAAGAGATCGACCTGATTCACACGCACTTCCTCGGCGATCACCTCTATGCGATGTTGGAGTTTCCCGACTATGCTGATCAGATTGGGCGTCGCATCGAGGAGAAGGCAGGCGGGCAGATCAACGCCGCCGACTGCGCCTGCCGACTCGAGGTCTTCACGCGCGCCGTGGTGGCCGATTGTCTGCAGGTCGGGCCGAGCCTGATTGGCTTCACCACGACACACATGCAGTACATGGCATCAATCTATACCTCTGCTCGGATCAAGGAAGCACTTCCGTCCGCCAGCATCGTGCTTGGGGGCATCGCACTCTACGGCAGGTCGGCGGAAGAGACCTTGGCGCTATTCCCGCAGATCGACTTTGTAATCGTCGGTGAAGGAGAGGCTGCATTGTGGCGGCTCGCCGAGCACCGCTCAGGGCGGCGCGCTGCCGAGGACGTACCGCAGCTCGTTCGCCGCGCCGGAACGCAAATCGTGACATCTGCCGCGATCGAGACAATCGCCTCGGTCGACGACCTACCTATCCCCGATTATTCCGATTATTTCGAAACACTGAGCCGTGCCGGCCGCCGCCTCACTCCCCGCGCGACGGTGGAGATGACGCGTGGCTGCCGCTGGGGGAAGTGCAGCTTTTGCATCGAGGGGCTGCCGAGCCGTGGCGGGTATCGCTCCAAGTCGCCCCAACGCGTTGCAGCCGAGATCCGCGAGTATGTCGATCGTTACCGCATCCTCGACTACGTGACATCCGATCCCGATGTCGCTTTCAATGAGAAGGCTTTCGCCGAGGTGGCGACACTCGGCTTCGACCTCAACTTCATGGTTGAGATCTCTGGCTTGGTACGGGTGCCCCACTTCGAGAGGATGTTGGCTGCCGGTATCCGAACCGTCCAGATTGGCATCGAATCCTTCAGCAGTGATCTCCTTTCACGCTTCAATAAGGGTGTGACGCTCGCGAAATATGTGGAGCTGCTGCGGATGTGCGCCGAAGGCGGCGTGCGCCTAGTCTACAACAATATCCATGGTGCACCTTTCGAGACGCAGGCACATGTGGACGAGGCGATCGAGAACATGGAACGGCTCATGTTCTTTCAACCGCCCCGGCTGTCCCACTTTCGGGTTTCGGTAGGCAGCGACGTAATGGCGAATCTCGCTGCCTACGGCATTGCCGGACTACTCCCTGCAGAGGAAGTTGATGGCTATCCAACCCAGGTTGCCGAGAGGATCGGGATGTTAGTCTCGTTCAATGCTGGCTACGGTTTCGAGCGGGCGGAATCCGCGGAGCCTGTCGACTATTCGCGCTATCTGTCGACGCTTCAGACTTGGCGAACGGTCTCGGAGGCCGGCGGTAGTCGGACGGCCCGCCGGGGCGCTGGTTTTATTCGGGTCGATCATGTCGTCGGGAACGAGCGTTATCACATCGATATTATCGATCCGTTGGAAATCGCATTGATCGTATATTGTCGCGGACTGCGGAGGATCCGCGAGGTGCGCGCTCATTTCGACGACTACTCGCCGGAAGAGATCGACCATGCAATCGATAAACTCTGGTCGAAACACCTGCTTTTTCGAACTGACAAGGAGTGTGTGTCGCTCGTCACCGTGAAAGAAAGTGTATAGGGAACGGCCGATCGACCACATAATCCATAAACTAGGCCTTTCATGAGCAAGCCCCCGATTACGCTCCCTTTCCTAGCAGACCTCGAGTCGCGGGATCTCCTGAGACAGAAAACCGCCGAGGCCTCAGAGCCGGACTTCAGCAAAAGCCCGGCGCTCTACGTCGGCTTCGACCCGTCTGCAATCAGCCTGCACGCCGGTAGCCTCATTCCCCTGACGGCGATGGACCGGTGGCGACGGCGTGGAGGGCAGATCATTGTGCTCCTTGGTGGCGCCACTGGGCTCGTGGGCGATCCGTCGGGCAAGGACCAGGAACGCGCGATGGAGTCCCAAGAAGTCGTCGCCGAGCGGATCGAGGCCATCGGTCGTCAGATTTCTGCGTTTTTCGCGCGTACGGAGGGACGTGAGCCGATCACAGTCAACAACGCGGACTGGTATCGCGGCATGGACGTTTTGAGATTCCTGCGTGACGTGGGCAAGAACTTTTCGGTCAACCAGATGTTGGCACGCGATTCCGTGCGATCGCGGATCGATAACCGCGATCAGGGCATATCCTTTACCGAGTTTTCGTATCAGCTCCTGCAGGCCTATGATTTCCTCCACCTCAATCGGACCTACCAATGCAGATGGCAAATGGGCGCGTCCGACCAGTGGGGTAATATTGTCAGTGGCACCGACCTCATTAGACGGGTCACCGGCAGTGGCGCGCACGGCGTTACCCTGCCGCTCCTGACGAATTCTGAAGGTAAGAAGTACGGAAAGTCCGAGAAAGGGGCCATCTGGCTCGATCCGAATCTGACCAGCCCCTACGACTTCTACCAGTTCTGGCTCAATTCCAGCGACTCGGATGTCGGACGCTTCTTGGCATGGCTAACCGATTTGGAAGCTCATGATATCGCCGACCTTCTCGCTGGTGACCTAAGCGCCCGCGCTGCGCAGCGACAACTCGCCTTCACGCTCACCAGTCGACTGCACGGCGCCCAAGCCGCGGAACTCGCCCGAGCCTCCAGCGAGGTGATGTTCTCGGGCAAGTACCACTTGCTAAGTGAGTCAGTGGCGGAAATGCTCGAGGCCGCCGTGGGCAGGGTGGAGGTCACAGATGCTGCCGTGACGTTCCCCGAACTGCTCGTCGACGCCGGGGCGGCGAAGTCGAAGGCAGAGGCGCGCCGGTTAATCGAGCAGCGGGCGGTCTTCCTGAACGGCGTTCCAGTCACCGATCCGGCGGCAGCAACGCAAGCCCTGTCGGCGGTCGGTCTCGGAATCCTTTCCGTAGGTAAGCATCGCCGCTTCGTGGTGCGCAAGCGGAACAAGGAACGCTCTGCGTCAACTGCTTGAGATCGGGCGACCAAGAATTGGAGGCAGCCTGCTATCCGTCTAACGGTGGCCGCGCCCAGGGAAAAGAGAGTCAGATTGTGATGCGCTGTGATTGCGCATCGCACCTGAGGCACTATCCCTTTGCCGAGCTGGGAGTCCGCTATCGATAGAATAACGGGTTTTGTGATGCTCGGTGAGCGGGCGTCGATTCAGCTGGTTCGTCTTGTCTGAAGTGTCCGACATGGTTCGTCTCTCGAGTTGAACAAATAGAGTTGAGGTGGTGCGCTACATGCTCGCTGTTTCGGCGGTCGCGTGCTCACCGCGGCAACGGTCGAAATGCTCTCTCGAACGGCCATGTCCTAATCCTGGTGGGACGGTGCGCCTCCACGCGCCCGAAAGGACGCGATGGTCGTCGACCTGTCCAATCTCGCCGCTCGTGGCCGACGACCAGGCGGACTCTCGCGCAACCGGATGGCGCTGGACGAGCATCGAGTCGCAAGCCCGGCTAACCAGCCAGTCGGATATTGAAGCGCGCTCGCCCTGGACGCTGCTCCGCCCGCCAAAGGCAAAGGGCCCGGCCTTTCGGCCGAGCCCTCATCCTCTCCCTTATATCGGGATCTTATTCGGCGGATTCGGTCTCGGGGCCGCCGAGGGCGACCTGGGCGGCGCGGCGCTGGACCGACTGGAGGTAGGCGGTGGACTGCATGAAGGGGACCGGGTTCACGGCCTTGCCGTCGATCCGCACTTCGTAATGGAGATGGCTTCCGGTCGAGCGGCCGGTCGAGCCCATGAGGGCGATCATGTCGCCGCGCTTCACCTTCTGGCCGGCGATGACCATCGAGCGGGAAAGGTGGCCGTAGCGGGTCTGGATTCCGCGGCCATGGTCGAGCTCGACCAGATTGCCGTAGCCGCTGACCCACTGGGAGCGGCCCACGACTCCGTCGGCGGTGGCGTAGATCGGGGTGCCGATCGGGCCCGAGAGATCGATTCCGGCGTGCATCGCGGCGCGGCCGCGGAACGGGTCCGAACGGACTCCGAAGCCGGAGGTGAAGGCGGTGCCGTGGACCGGCTCGGCCGACGGGATGGCGATCGTGCCCTGCTCGAGCTGCTCGAGCTTCTTCCACGAGAGGAAGAGGGCCTTGAAATTGGGGTCGGCGGCGCGGGCCGGCTGAGCTTCCTCGAAGGGACCGCCGACTCCGCCCTGGACCTGGAGGCGGCTGGGATCGATTCCGAGGCGGCGGACTTCGTGGGCGGTAATGCTGTAGCGGGCGTGGGCGACCTGCTTGATGGCGGTGACGTCGGCCTGCATCGCGGCGACCTGGCGCTCCATCCGGGCGACATCCTCGAAAGAGGGGGCGGCGGCGGCGGTGGCGATCTGGGCGGCGGCGAAGACCGACCAGAACAAAGTGATGCCCAATGCGAAAGCGGCGCCGAACTGGACGCCGCTGGTGACCCGAATGCGCTTGAGGCTGGTGCCGTCATGGAAAAAAATGTCGCGCGGCTTGAAGATGTTACGGAACTTTGCGCCAAGTCCCGCATTCTTGCTTTGAGCCAGTGTCGTCATTTCCAAACCCCCGATGGCCGTCCGTTCGGCACGGCCACGCTTCATCGCGACCAGATAATTTTTTCCAGGCTTCGCCCGCTCGAATAACGTCAGGAGCTTTGCCCACCCGTTGACGTGGACGGAGCCTGTTAAACATCTCTTGCCGCATCAACCCCGGCGTAGAATTCGCGGGACAAACCGGCTTCAAGCCGCGCCGAGTCGTTGAACGGCGGCTTAACGGACCCTCGAAAATGGAGCCCGACGAGTCGTTTCCAATGCGAAACAGGCTCGATTCTCTGCGCCTCACAGCCGATTCTGAACCAGCGCGTGCCCGCCTCGACGTGCCGGATCTCGTCGCGATAGATTCGGGCCAGGATCGCGGCCGAACGCCCATCCCCGGCCGCCTCGAAACGCTCAATCGTGGCCGGAGTGACGTCGAGCCCGCGCGCCTCGAGGACCATCGGCACGACCGCGAGCCGGGCGAGGACGTCGTGGGCGGTCGCCTCGGCCGCTTCCCAAAGCCCGTCATGCGCCGGAAGCGCGCCGTAATGCGATCCGAGCGATCGCAGCCGCCGGTCGAGCAAAGCGAAATGCATCGCCTCGTCCGCTCCGACCGAGAGCCAGTCGCCGGTGAATTCGGGCGGAAAGCAGGCGCCGAAGCGCCCGGCCATGTCGAAGGCGAGGTCGATCGCCGCGAACTCGATATGGGCGAGCGCGTGGAGCATGGCGATCCGTCCCCGCTCGGACCCGCCCTTCCCCCTTTTCGGCATTGCCGATGCGGACAGAAGCTCAGGCGCCCCCGGCCGGGCAGGGCGGGGCGGCATTTCGACATCGAAGTCGAACCCAAGCTCCCCTTGGCGCCAGGCGCGCGCGGTCGCGCGGGCGGCGCGAACCTTATTCGCAGGCTCGGCGGCAAGAAGCACGGAACGGCAGGCGGCGGCGATGGTAGCGGGCGGCGGGGTCACCGGGCCGGCTTAGGTTCGCGCGTGTCCGCTGTGAAGCGCAGGCGCTCATCCTCCGCATTGCCGTCCGGTCCAGGCGCGCCTAGCTTTCCGCTTCGAGCGGGGGCGAGCGCATGGCGAGAAATCATTGGCTGGCGGCGGGAGGAACCCTCAGCCTGCTGGCCGCAATCCTCCATCTCGCAGTGATCGCCGGCGGCCCTTCATGGTACCGTTTCGTCGGCGCAGGCGAGGATATGGCGCGCATGGCCGAGCGCGGCTCCGCGACGCCGGCCCTGATCACGCTCGGGATCGCGGCGATCCTGGCGGTCTGGGCGGCCTATGCTTTTTCGGGCGCGGGGCTGATCCGGCGGCTGCCGCTGATCCGTACAGCGCTCGTCCTGATCAGCGCGATCTATCTCCTCCGCGGCTTCGCGCCGATCCCGCTGCTCGTCCTGAAGTCGCAGGCCATCGACGCCTTCACCCTTTGGAGCTCGCTGATCGTGAGCGTCTACGGCATCTGCCATGCGGTCGGCACCTGGCGCGCATGGCCCTCTCTTTCCCGCAGCCGCTGAGCGGACCCGCAGCCGGAATTACCTCCGTTTCGAACCAGTCCCTCGATTGAGCGGATAAGGCGAGGCTCGCATAGTGCGGGCAGGCCAAACGTGGCCGCGCCGGTGCGCGGCGGCCGGAAATGGGGGGCATGATGGACCTGGACGTGGCGGTAATCGGCGGCGGCTGCGCCGGCACCTACAGCGCCTGGCGGCTACAGCAGGAGATTGGCGGCGACGAGGCGATCGGCCTGTTCGAATATAGCGACCGCATCGGCGGCCGGCTTTATTCGGTCAGCGTGCCTGGAGTGCCCAGCCTCAAGGCCGAGCTCGGCGGGATGCGCTACATCCAGGAATCGCACAAGATGGTGGCCGACCTGGTCGAGCATCTGAAGCTGGCGACCCGCGATTTCCACATGGGCGCGCCCGATCCCGTCTCCGCCAATTGCAATCTCTTCTACCTGCGCGGCAAGCATCTGCGGCTTCACGAGCTCGGCGATCCGGACAAGGTCCCCTACAATCTCGCCTGGTCGGAGCGCGGCCTCGGGCCGACCAACCTGCAGATCCAGGCGATGAACAACATCTATCCGGGCATGGCCAATCTGAGCCTGTGCCAGCTGATGAAGCTCAAGGTGTTCGGCCGGCCGCTGTGGAAATACGGCTTCTGGAATTTGATGTTCCGGGTCCTCTCGAACGAGGGCTATCAGTTCATGAAGGATTCGGGCGGCTACGACGCCAACGTCGCCAACGCCAATGCGGTCACCCAATTGCCCTCGACCGAATATGGCGACGACACCGAGTTCCTGACGCTGTGCGAGGGCTATCAGCATCTGCCGCTCACCCTCGCAAAGCAGTTCGACGAGCAGAAGGGCGGCGCGCTCGCCTCCGGAAAGCGGATCCATCTCAACCATTGCCTCACCGAGATCGCGGCCGGCGACGGGGAGTATCGCTACCTGCTCCACTTCCGCCGGACGTTGACGAAGGATGCGAAGACCTCGCTCGACGAGTCGGCCGAGCCGGTGACGGTCCGCGCGAAGCGGATCATCCTCGGCCTGCCCCGCCGATCGCTCGAGCTGGTCAAATGCGACATGCTCGACCGCGATCCGCAATATCTGCACGACCGCAAATCGGTTCTCATCCAGAGCGCGTTCAAATTGTTCCTGGCCTATGAGCAGCCTTGGTGGCGCACCCTCGGCCTCGTCGCCGGCCGTTCGGTCACCGACCTGCCGATGCGCCAGATCTATTATTTCGGCACCGAGGGCGAGCAGAGGGGCGGCGAGCCCTTCCTGAACTCGCTCGTCCAGGCGAGCTATAACGACATCTCGACCGTGCCGTTCTGGAAGGGGCTGGAGAAAGGGACGCCCTATGCCGGCTACATGCCGGCCTGCGTCGAGCCCGGAGTGACCAATCCCATTCCGGTGACCGAGCATGCAGCCACCCAGGAGATGGTCGAGGACTGCAACAAGCAGATCGCTCAGGTCCACGCACTGCCACAGATTCCGATGCCCTATTCGGCGGTCTACCATACGTGGAACGAGGACCCCTATGGCGGCGGCTGGCACGAATGGAAGTCGGAATATCGGCTCGACCAGATCATGTGGCGGATGCTGAAGCCGGTCGCGAGCGAGGACATCCACATCTGCGGCGAGGCCTATTCCTACGGCCAGGGCTGGGTCGAGGGCGCCCTCGATACCGCCGAGCAGATGCTCGAAAGCCATTTCGGGCTGAAGCGGCCGCGCTGGCTCGATTCGGACTATGATTTGATGCCCTGCCCCGAGGGCGGCTGCGGCGCGGTCGCCGGCGACGAGGATGCCGACATTTGCGTCGCCACGCCCGACACGTCGGACCTGGTCGCGGAATTGAACGCGCTGACTCCGAGTTGCCTGGTCAAGCGAGAGATCAGCTGAGATGGCGGCCGCGTCCTACACTGTCGCCCAATATCTCGCCGACCGGCTGAAGCAGTGCGGAGTGGGCCATCTGTTCGCGGTGCCCGGCGATTATGCCTCGCACTTCCTCGACGCGCTCGATTCGACCGAGGGAATCACGCGCGTGCCCAACATCAATGAGCTTGGAAGCGGCTATGCGGCGGACGGCTATGCCCGGTTCAGGGGCATCGGCGCGGCCTGTATCCAATATGGGGTCGGAACGTTCAGCGCATTGAACTGCGCCGCCGGCGCCTTCGTCGAGCGGGTGCCGGTCGCCTTCATCTCGGCCAGCCCGGCGACCAAGGACCGGCTGCTCGAGAATGAGGAAGCGATCCTCTTCCACCATTCGACCGGCGACCTCGACGACGATCGCGACATCTACGCCCGAGTCACCGTCGCCTCGGAGATCGTCTCCGACCCGGCCGAGGCGCCGGCGCAGATCGACTCGGCGATCGTCGCGATGATCACCCACAAGAGGCCGATCTATATCGAGGTGCTCCAGGACGTCTGGGTCGCCGAATGCGCGGAGCCCGAGGGTACGCTCGAGCCGATCGTCGTCCCGAGCGATGCCAATGCGCTCGCCGCTCTGCTCGACGCCGCCTGGGCCCGGATCGAGGCGGCCGAGCGGCCGATCCTCTGGGCAGGGGTGCAGATCCAGCGCTACGGCCTTCAGGATCTGCTCCAGAGCATCGTCGACGCGAGCGGGCTCGAATTCACCACCACCAGCCTCGGCAAGACCGTCCTCGACGAGAGCCAGCCGGCCTTCATCGGCACCTATGCCGGCCCGGCCTCGCCGGCGATCGCCCGGGCGGCGATGGCCGCGACCGACTGCCCGATCGCGCTCGGTACCATCATCACCGACGATTATCTCGGAATCATGGCCTCGAGCTTCGGCGCCATGATCGAGGTCAATGACGAGGAAGCGCGGATCGGCTGGTCCTATTATTCCGGAATCACGCTGGCCGATTTCCTGGAGGGGCTTCTCGCCCGCTTCGAGGCCGATGCCGGCTTCCCGCGCGTCCTGGATCGTGCCGTCCCCGGCGACGAGGACGAGGGCGAGGACGAGGACGAGGCCGCCGGCGACGGACTGACCTACAATCGCTTCTACCGGCAGCTGACGGACTATCTGAAATGCGAATCCCTGCTCGACGAGAGCGTTCTCGTCCTGGGTGAAAGCACCTCGCTCTACGTCTTCGGAAATTTGTTCGGCCTCCCACGTGATTCCTTCGTCGCCCAGGCCGCCTGGGGCTCGCTGGGCCACGAGACCGGCTGCGCTCTGGGAGTCGCCTTGAGCTCGGGCAAGAGGCCGTTCGTCGTCGCCGGCGACGGCGGCTTCATGATGATCTGCCAGGAAGTGTCGAGCCTGGTCCGGGCCGGGAGCAACGCAATCGTCTTCGTGATGAGCAACAAGGGCTATGCGATCGAGCAGGCCTTCGTCGACCTCGCCGCCTTCACCCCCAAAGGCGCCTTCGCGCCGTTCGACGTTCTTCCGGACTGGGATTATTGCGCCCTGGCCAAGGCGTTCGGCGCCAAAGGCTACCGGGTCGAGACCCGCGCCGACCTCGCCTCGGTCCTCGACGAGCTGAAGAGCCTGGAAGGCGTTCCTGCCCTGGTCGAGGTGGTCATCCCCGAAAAGGACCTCGCGCCCCAGCTCTACCGCCTGGCCAAGCCGCCCGCCCCGCTGCGCAAATATGGCCGGACTCCGCCGGCTTAAGCCGGACCCGGAGTCGCGCGGAGGCGCCCACGGCACCGTGTTTCTCCGTAACCTACGCTGATCGGGGCGGGATCGCCCGATCGGCCCCGGATCGCGCATGCTGGCGCCCCGGAGCGCCGGTTGCTACCGTCGGCGCCCGACCGTTCCCAGGAGCGACCTTGCCCCCCGCCGACCCTCCCACCCCGTCGAGCACGCTCTCGCTGTTCGGCACCTTCATGGCCTTGCTGGGTACGATGAGCAGCCGGCGGCGCAGGCATCTGGCCGGCGCCGCGGCCGCGCTCGCGATCGGCGCGTTCGCCGAGCTGATGACGATCGGCGCGGTGCTTCCCTTCCTCGCACTGGTCGCCGATCCCGCTCGGGCCGCGGAGCTTCCGGGTTTCTCGCTCTTCCTGGCCCTGACCGGCGCCGAACCGGGTGACGACCTGCTCTCCCGAGCCGCCATCCTGCTGATCGCCGCGACACTGGCGGCGGCCGGCGCGCGAGTCCTGATCCTGTGGATGATCCAGCGATTCATCATCGCATTCAGCCACGATATCGGCACCGCCATCTTCGGCAGGATGCTTCGCCAGCCTTATTCCTATTATGTGACGCGCAACCCGAGCGAGCTGCTGGCAAGCATCGAGAAGGTGCACATCATCACCTTCGCCACCCTTCTGCCCCTGCTGAGCGCGATATCGTCGACCCTGATGGCGGCCGCGATCGTCGCCCTATTGCTCTGGATCGACCCGTTCACCGCGGCGATCGCGGCGATCGCGGTCGGGCTGCTCTACATGGGGGTCAGCATCGTCACCCGCCCGCGCCTCCGCGCCAACTCGCAAATCCTTTCGCAAACCGGGACCGCCCGGATCCAGGCCATACAGGAGGGGCTGGGCGGGATACGCGACATATTGCTGGGCAACAGCCAGCATGTGTTCGAGGAGAATTTCCGCCGGCTCGACCTGCGCTATCGCCGCGCCCATGCGCTGAACCTGTTCATGAGCGGGGCGCCGCGCTTCATCATCGAGGCGGCCGGAGTCGTCGTACTGATCCTTCTCGCCCTGACCCTGAGCCTCAGGCCCGGCGGGATCGTCGCCGCGATCCCGGTGCTGGGCGCACTGGCGCTCGGGGCCCAGCGGCTGCTGCCGCTCATCCAGCAATCCTATGTCGGATGGAGCAGCTTCGCCGGAAGCGCCGGGATGGTCGCGGACGTGATCGCGCTGATGCAGGCGCCCGTCCTCACCGTCCCGGCGCCTGGCAGCCGGGAAAGGCCGGAGCCGTTCGCGACCGACATCGTCTTCGACAATGTCTCGCTCCATTACCCCGACCGGACCCCGGCGCTTCGCGGGATCGACCTGCGAATCGGCAAGGGCGAAAGGATCGGGCTGGTCGGAACGACCGGAAGCGGCAAGAGCAGCCTTCTCGACCTGCTCATGGCCCTGATCGAGCCGAGCGAAGGCGAGATCAGGATCGACGGGACCAGGCTGGACGATCGCACGCGCGCGAAATGGCAGGCCCAGATCGCCCATGTGCCTCAGTCGCTCTACCTCGCCGACGGCTCGATCGCGTCCAACATCGCCTTCGCCGAGCCCGAGGCGGAGATCGACCGGGCCCGGGTCGAGGAGGCGGCTCGGCTCGCCCAGCTGCACGAATTCATCGCCGCTCTGCCGCAGGGATACGCGACGGAGGTCGGCGAGCGGGGCGTGCGCCTGTCGGGCGGGCAGCGCCAGCGCATCGGGATCGCCCGGGCGCTCTACAAGCAGGCGGGCGTGCTGATCTTCGACGAAGCGACCGGAGCGCTCGACCGCAAGACCGAGAAAGCGATCATGGCCGAGGTCGCCGCCTTGGGCCGAGACATCACCATGATCGTGGTCGCTCACCGGATCTCGGCTCTGACCCTGTGCGACCGGATCGTCCGGCTCGAAGGCGGACGGATCGTCGACAGCGGCGGGCATGAAGAGTTGGTGGGGGAGGCTGGGTAGAGATTGGGGATTGGGGGTTGGGTGTTGGGGGTTGCCCCGGGCCTGCCCGTCATTCCAGCGGAAGCTGGAATCTCACTTCCCCTTCCACTGGCTCAGCGAAGGCAGTGAGATTCCAGCTTTCGCTGGAATGACGTTGTTTATGGAAGCTCCCGAGCCGCCTCGAGCACTTCCTCGGCGTGGCCCGGGACCTTCACCTTGCGCCAGACGCGTTTCACGAAGCCGTCGCGGTCGATGAGGAAGGTGGCGCGCTCGATGCCCATATATTTGCGGCCGTACATGCTCTTCTCGGTCCAGGTGCCGAAGGCCTCGCAGACCGATCCGTCGGCGTCGGTCGCGAGCGCGACCTTGAGGCCGTATTTGTCGGCGAACTTCTTGTGTGCCTTCGAATCGTCCTTCGACACTCCGAGGATCCAGGTGCCCGCATTCTCGAACTCCTCCGCGAGCGCGGTGAAGGCCTGCGCCTCGGCCGTGCAGCCGGAGGTGTCGTCCTTGGGATAGAAATAGAGGACGAGCTTCTGGCCGCGGAAATCGGTCGGGCTCATTTCCTTGCCTTCGACGCTCACCAGATTCACGTCGGGTACCGGATCGCCTTCGTCGAGCATTGCAGCCTCCTGTTACGATGAGGCTATGGGCAGGTCGGGCTGGAGCGGCAAGCGCGATTTCTGAATCGCGATCGCCGCTCCAGATTCTCGCTGCCGCATCATTTGTTGCGGAAAACCGGTTCCCACTTTTCCGCATGATGCTCCAAGGCCGCAAGCTTCGCGTGCGCACCGAGGCCTCAGGCATATTCCTTGCGGGCGAGATCCACGACCATGACGAGCAGGACCAGCAGCCCGCCGCCGAGCCCGATGGCGAGCGCCAGCTGCGCCCGGGCCGAGTCGGCTGCGAGCATGTTGGTCGGCATCAGCCAGGGGAACCAGAGTCCTTGCTTCGAGCCGGTCGCGACCACCGCGACGAAAGTCCCGCCGATGCCGAGAACCAGAGGCGGAACGAAGCTCCGAAAGCGCAACGCGACCCAGAGCTGCAGGCCGATCAGCAGCACGGCACTCCCGAGCATCCGGCCGAGCAGCGAAAGGCTTGCCTGCCAGTCGAAGTCGCCGAGAAGCTGCCCGGGCTTCAGCGCGTCGACCAGCAGGCCGGCGAGTGGAAGCATCAGCCAGAGCGCGACGTTCATGGCCGCGACGAGCAGGACGACCACGACCGCCTTGGCGGCGTGGTGACGCCAGCGCCCGATCGGCAGGGCGAGCAGGTGGTTCCAGCTGCGCGCGCCATGCTCGAGCTGGGCCATGAGGACGGTCAGGGCCGTCACCGTCATCGGAAGCATGAAGAAGGCCCAGATGGCCGCCGTGGACGTGGCGAACATCGACCAGTCGAGCGGGTCCTTGCGGTCGAGCAGAATCACGACGGAGAGCAAGGCGACCATGGTCGGCGCCGCCGCGCAGAGCAGAAGGGCGAGCGAGCGCTTCAGCTTCGCGCATTCGACGAGGATGGATTGCAGCATGCCGTATCTCCTACGCGGCGAGACGTGAGGTGAATTGGGATGCGGGCGCGTCGGCCCGGTCGGCGGCGAGGCTTGCGACGAAGAAATCCTCGAGCGAAGGCTCGGCCACCTCGATCCCGAGAACCTCGATCCCGTGCTCGACCATCATGAAGTTGATGGCCGCAATGTCGCGCGCTGCCCGCGCGGCGGAAACGTCGGCGATCGCCACCCGGCCACCGCCCGTCTCCGCGGCCTGGATGCCGGCTTCGGCGAGCAGGGCGACCAGGCGCCCGGGCTGACGGACCGTGATCGAGACCCGCTTGTGCGCGCCTTCGCGCAACGAGGCGATCGCGCCCTGGGCGACCAGCCTGCCCTTGTCCATCAGGGCGATGTGGGTCGCGGTCTGCTCGACCTCGGCGAGGACGTGGCTGGAAACGAACAGGGTCACGCCCTCCTGCTCGGGAAGCGAGGAGATGAGGGTACGCATGTCCCTGATGCCGTCCGGATCGAGTCCGTTTGTCGGCTCGTCCAGGATCAGGAGCTTGGGACCTCCGAGCAGGGCGCGGGCGACTCCGAGCCTCTGCCGCATGCCGAGTGAGTAGGTGCCGGCGCGCCGGCGTCCGTCTCCGGCGAGGCCGACTATGTCGAGCACCCGCCCGATCTCCAGCTTCGGCAAGCCGAGCAGCCGGGCGGTGATCGCGAGATTCTCGATCCCGGTTAGATGATCGTAGTGGAAGGGCGTCTCGACCAGCGAGCCGATACGCCGCGCCGCCTCGAGCCTGCGCTTGATGTCGATCCCGAAGATCCGGGCCGAGCCGGCGCTGGGCCGAAGAAGGCCCAGAAGAAGCCTGATCGTCGTCGTCTTGCCCGCCCCGTTGCGTCCGAGGAAGCCGAACACCGACCGCTCGGGAACGTGCAGGTCTATCCCCGATACCGCTTCCACCGCTCCGAAGCGGCGGGTGAGCCCCTGCGTTTCGATTGCCGCCGTCACCTGGATTCCCTCCTGCCACGCATGATCGCGACTCGACGCCGCTTCGCATTTCGTTTAGGTAAGGGTTAAATAATTTAATTGATAGTTAAATTTATGAGGCCGATATGGTGATGGATGTGGACGGCCTGCGTCGGCAGAGCCTGTGGTTCTCGCGCCTGACCCTGACCCTGTTCCTGGCGACCAGCCTCATTCTCGCGATCTTCGTGATGGGCGCGACGGTCCATCCCGAACGCTGGCATTTCTTCGGCCGGCTGCTGGTCCGCTGGTCGCCCGCGCTCTTCTACCTGTACGCCTTGTGGGCGATTCGCGGCGGCTTCAGCGATTTCGCCCGCGGCGGCACGTTCGGCGACGCCATCGCTTCCGGCTGCACGCGCGCCGGCTGGGCGCTTGCGGTCGGCGGCACCCTGAGCGCCGTCGGCGTCCCAAACCTGGTCCGGATCCTCGACGACTCCGGACTGCTCCGCAAGCAGCCCGGGGAATGGGCGGGACTTCTCGTCTTCGACGTCGCTTACCTCGCGGTCGGAGTGATCGGGCTCGCGCTCATCCTGCTCGGGCGGCTGCTCCGCCTCGCTGGCGAGACCCAGCGCGAGGCGGCCGAGCTTCGCGACGAGCTCGGAAGCTTCTTCTGATGCCCATCGCGGTCACCCTGGATTCGGTGCTCGCCGAAAAGCGGATGAAGGCCAAGGAGCTGGCGCGGCGAATGGGGATCAGCGAAACCCAGCTGTCGCTGTTCCGGTCGGGCAAGGTGCGTGGAATCCGCTTCTCGACCCTCGCGGCGATGTGCGCGGTTCTGGAATGCAAGCCGGGCGAACTGATCGACTATCTCTACGATCCCGACGATCTCCGGCCCGATCCCGAGCCCGACCAGCCCGACTAGAGCACCGGACGCGATTTCTGAATCGCGCCGCTGCTCTAAACCCTTGTTGCCGCATCGTTTAGCGGAAAACCGGTTCCCACTTTTCCGCACGATGCTCTAGCCCGACTTCACCTTCTCCCAGAGCGCGGCGACGACGGCGCGGGCCTCGTCATGGGCGCGGATCAGGCTTTCCCAATCGGCATGGCCGCAGGCGAATGCGACGAGTGGCTTGGTCGCGTCGGGAGGCTCGGCGGAGGTCGGCGCGACGAGGCGGGACATGACCAGCATCCGCGTGAGCAGGCGAAGCGCCGGGTCGACGTCGCCGGCGACCAGGCCCGCTTCCTCGAGCGCCGCGAGCGCCACCTCGAGATGCGGATCGAGGCCTATGCGGTGACGGAGCTGGAGCGCGTGGACCGCGAATTCGAGGTCGACCAGGCCGCCGGGTCCAAGCTTCAGGTCGAACGGCCCGCTCGGCGGCTTGTGGGCGTTCATCTCCTGGCGCATCGCCACGACGTCCGTGATCAGCCTGGCGGGATCGCGCGGACGGTCGAGCGTTTCCCGGATCACAGCCTCGAGCGCCGCTCTTCCCTCGGGCGAGCCGAAGACCGGGCGGCCGCGGGTCAACGCCATATGCTCCCAGGTCCAGGCCTGCTCGCTCTGGTATCGCGCGAAGCTCTCGAGCGAGACCGCTAGCATCCCGTCCTTGCCCGAGGGGCGAAGCCTTGTGTCGACGTCGTAAAGGGGCCCCGCGGCGGTCGGGACGCTGAGCGCCGCGGTCACGCGCGGAGCGAGGCGGTTGAAATAGTCCGTGGCCCGGAGCGGACGGGGCCCGTCCGATTCCGCCTCGTGGGTGCCGCTGAACAGATAGATAAGATCGAGATCGGAGGCGTGAGTGAGCGCCTCGCCGCCGAGCCGGCCGAGACCGAGGATCAGAAGCTCGGAGCCCGGCACCCTGCCGTGCGCCTGCTCGAACTCGGCGACCGCGGCGCCGGCGAGAACGTTGATCGTCGCCTCGGCGACCCGCGAATAGCCTTCGGTCACCTCGAGCGGATCGGTGTGGGCGACGATCAATTGAACGCCGAGCGCGAATCGCCGCTCGTTGACCCGCCGGCGGACCCGGTCGAGCAGCATCTGATAATCTTCGGCCTCGCGGTCGGGCCTGGCGAAGTCTTCGACCAGCGCCTCGACCGGGGGCGCGGGGACGAAGGCGCTTTCGTCGATCAGGCCGTCGAGCAATTGCGCCCGGCGCCCGAGCTGCTCGGCGAGCGCGGGCGCGTGGCTCAGGATCGTCGCGAGATGCTGGGCAAGGCGCGGCCTGGCCTCGAGCAGGCGGTAGAAATTGACCGCGCTCGAAAGCCGGCCGACGAGATCGTCGAACCGGTTCATCGCGCGCATCGGATCGGGCGAACGGCCGAACGCCTCGACCAGGGTCGGGAGCATCGCCTCGAACGCGGCCCGGGCCGGCGCCGTGCGCAGCGAGCGCGCCTTGCCCGAGCGCCAGCTCTCGATCCGAAGCCGGGCCGCCACCGAATCGTCGAACCCCGAGCTCGCCAGCCTTTCCTCGAGCGCCTGGGCGCCGAGCGGAAGCCCGTCGCCTTCCCCGGTGTCGATCGAATCGTAGATCTCCGCGACCCGCGAGGCCGGCTCCCCGATCAGATCGAGCAGATCCTCGCCCCGATCGAGCCCGTGGAGGCGGGCGACGTTCGCGAGCGCCTCGGGATCGGCGGGAATGACGTGGGTCTGGAGGTCGTCCACCATCTGGAGCCGGTGCTCGATCGTCCGGAACAGCCGGTAGGCCGACGCCAGAGCGGCCGAAACCTCCGGCGCGATCCGGTCGGCTTCGGCCAGAGCGGCGAGAGCGTCGAGGGTCGCCGGGGCGCGAAGAGCGGGCTCGCGACCGCCATGGATGAGCTGGTGGATCTGGGCGAAGAACTCGACCTCCCTGATCCCGCCGCGGCCGCGCTTCACATCGTAACCGGGGCCGAGCTTCTGGCCCTGGGCATAATGATCGCGGATCCGCCGGCTGATCGCCCGGACCTCGCCGATCGCTCCGAAATCGAGCGAGCGGCGCCAGATGAAGGGGTGGATGGATTCGAGGAAATAGCGGCCGACCTCGCCGTCTCCGGCCGAATGCCGGGCGCGGATGAAGGCCGCCCGCTCCCAGGGCAGGGCCGAGGATTCGTAATAGGAGATCGCGGCGTCGACGGGCAGGACGATGGGCGTGACCTCGGGCGAGGGGCGGAGCCTCAGATCGACCCTGAAGGCGAAGCCGTCGCCGTCGCGCTTCTGGATCAGCTCGATCACCCGCTGCCCGATCCGCAACGCGCCCTGGCCCGGCTCCTCGCGCGGCCTGAGCGGGAGGGTCTTCGGATCGAACAGGAAGAGGAGGTCGACGTCGGACGAATAATTGAGCTCACGGCTGCCATGCTTTCCAAGCGCGATCACCGCGAATCCGAGCGCCGGCGCGCCCGGAGTGCGCTCCTCGATCGCCGCCGCGAGGGCGCGCTCGAGCGAGGAATCGGCGAGATCGGACAGCTCCTCCATCAGCCGCTCGAGCCGGATCGCGCCGGCCAGGTCGGCCACGGCGAGGGCAGCGGAAAGCGCGTTGCGGCCTTTTCGCAACGCCGAGGCGAGAGTCTGCGCCTCGTTTCCGGCGGAGCGCGCGATGGCGATCGCTTTCTCCGCGTCGCCTTCCCCAAGTGCTTCTGCGATCAGAGGAAAATTGACGAGCTGAAGCTTCAGGTATGGCGAGAAAGAGACAGCGCGGCCGAGCGCCTCCTTAACCTTCGATTCACCCTGTGTCGCATTCATACAACAGCACCAACCAGTAATGTTCGGGCGCCGCAACGTTTGAAACTCCGGGACGCGCGGGGCGTTCTGGGAATGTGAATACGATGAATCCAAAGAAGGAAGCGATGGCTCATGCTTCGACGCGGCGGTTCGTGAAGGTGGCTCCCCCCACCCACCACGCCGGCGTCGGCAATGCGCTGCGCCAGGCCTATGCCATGGACGGCGAGATCCGCTCGCTCAAGATTTTCGAGGACCTTCTCGCCAAGCTCGACTGAGCCGACGGACCGGCGCTGCTGCCCGAGTCCCTCCCAGGAAAACGCGTTTTTGGAAACCTAGGCCTCTTCGTCGCCGGCGGAATTGCCGCCGCGCGGATCGCGGTCGCGGCTGAGTTCGTCCACCTCGCCCATGATCGACTGGAGCGCGGTTCGCGACCCGTCGGTCACATGCTCGCGCCGGGAAGGCAATTTGCCTTCGGTCAGCAGGTTCTCGAGCGCGACCCGGCCGCGCGCGACCCGGCTCTTGATGGTTCCGACCGCGCAGCCGCAGATCTCGGCCGCTTCCTCATAGGCGAAGCCCCCGGCGCCGACGAGGATCAGGGCCTCGCGCTGGGGCTGGGGCAGATGGAGCAGGGCGCGCTGCATGTCGCCGAGCTCGACGTGGCGGTCCTGGCTGGCCGGGGCCGCGAGCAGCTTCGAGGCGGAAATCTCGTCCCATTCGCCCTTGAAGCGGGCCCGGCGCATCTGGCTGAGGAACAGGTTCCTGAGGATGATGAAGGTCCAGGCGCGCATGTTGGTGCCGGCCTGGAAGCGCTTTCGGGCCGCCCAGGCCTTCAGAAGCGTTTCCTGGACGAGATCGTCGGCGAGATCGCGGCTTCCGGAAAGAGATCGGCCGAAGGCGCGCAGATGGGGGATGACCTGGGCGAGCTGATCCTTGAACTCGTCGTCGGGCAAGGGCTCCCACGGCACGGGATCCGGGCGATCGTCGCTTTCGTCCACCGAAACAGGCTGGCTCACATTGCCCCCACAAAAAACGCTCGACATGTTGACTTCATCCGATCCCGACCGATCCGGGACCAAGGCCCAACCCGTTCCAAGACTTAGGCTTTCAGAATGCGACTAGCAACAGGACCAGGAAGATGATCACGACCAGCCCCAGGGAGATGGGGAGGATGTAGCGGGTCATGTGCGGCGTCGCGCCGGCCCGCGCCCGAGTCGTGTCGATATGCTGTTCGCCTTCGTCCATCGATCCTGGTTCCATTCGTTACAGGCGGGCAACGCCCGCTGCGCGGCACGGTTCCCAAAGCATCCGGGACCTTTGGATCGGGCGCCCTAGCTAAGCCGGAATCGTGGCGCTGTCGAAGAACAGGGCCTGGGCGATCGCCGCCTTCACGGTCGAGCGCTGGAACGGCTTGGTGATGAGGAAGGTGGGCTCGGGACGCTCGCCGGTCAACAGCCGCTCGGGGAAGGCGGTGATGAAGATGACCGGCACCTTGAACTCGCTCAATATGTCCTTGACCGCATCGATGCCGGAGCTGTCGTCGGCGAGCTGGATGTCGGCGAGGACGAGGCCGGGCCGGCGCGCGAGTGCCTGCGAGACCGCCTCGTCGCGGGTCACCGCCACTCCGGTCACCGAATGGCCGAGGTCGCGGACGATCGTCTCGATGTCCATCGCAATGATCGGCTCGTCCTCGATGATCAGGACCTCGGCGCGGGTCTGGCGCTCGATCTCGGCCAAAGCCTCGGCGACCAGCCGCTCGACCTCGTCCGGGGTGGCGCCGATCAGATAGCCGGCATCCTCGGGCGTGAAGCCCTCCATCGCGGTCAGTAGAAGCGCCTGGCGCGAAAGCGGCGTGATCCGGGCGAGACGGGCCTGGGCGATCGCCTCGGGATCGTCGCCGGACGCGTTGCCGGGATCCTCCTCGATATTGGCCGACGACCAGATTGCGTGGAAGGTCCGGTAGAGGCCGAGGCGCGGATCGACGTCGCGCGGGAAATCGTCGGGAGCCTCGACGATCGCCTCGAGGGTGGCCCGGACGAAGGCGTCGCCATGATTCTGCGTGCCGGTCAGTGCTCTGGCATAGCGCCGAAGAAAGGGAAGATGAGGCGCGAGTTCCTGGCCAAGCGACATGATCGATACGACTCCTATTGGATAGTGCGGGTCTATTGGTTGGCGCAGCCTTGATTGGCAACCCCGCCCGTCGTCCCGCTCGAACACATACGGAAGAGGAAGAAGGCCTTACCCCCTCCTCTTTCGAGGTGTGGAACCAATGGCGGAGTTTTTTGTTTCCACGACGGCTGCTGGCTTTTATCAGCCGGCAGGCTGGCGCTTGCCCGAACAATGCGCGAGGGCGCAGGGGAGCTCCAGATTTCAGTTCGCGGGGGATTCAGTTTGGCCTTCGATTACAATGAAGAAAACGGAGAGCGCGGCCGAAAGCCGGACTCCGACGCAAGCAGCGCAGGCCAAAGCAACAGCCCAGCCCCCCGAGGCAAGGCGCGCGGCGTCTCGCCGGGCGTCGGCAACGCGCTTCGCGAGGCCTATCAGGAGGCTCTCCGCGAGGACGTTCCGCCCGAGATGCTCGATCTGCTCGGAAAGCTCGGATAGAACAGACCTTTCCTGGCGGAACCTTCCTCCATGCATCGCCACTCCGGCTCCCGGCACCAACCGCGCATCATCGCCAGCAGGGCCAATAGGGTCCGGACCCTATGAGCGGTGACCAGAAAGGCTGGCTGAGCGCGCGCTTCGCGCGACTTTCGACCGGGTCGAAGATGCTCTTCTTCCTGACCCTGGGGCTTCTGGTCCCCGGCCTGATCGCAATTCTCGCCTCGATGGACAGCGCCAGGCAGAACAGCCTCGACCGGACCGAGGAGGTCCAGGCGCGTCTCTCCATCAAGGCGCAGAAGATCGACGAGACCCTGTCGCGCAGCGGAGTCACGATCGACATTGCAAGCGGCGCGGTCTCGCGCAGCGCCGAAGGCTCGAACGTCTGCGAGGAGGTGCTTCGCCGCCTCGAGCGCGGACCGCCGCGGGCGCGCTACGCCCTCTACGGAGCGTCGGGCACCCTGCGCTGCGCGAGCCGGGGGCTGGCGGCGCCGGAGGAATTCGCCAATGCGCGCGCCGGCAAGCAGAGCGTCGAGATCGCCCCCGACGGCGCCTCGCTGCGACTTTACGAATATGATCAAGGCGGCAATCTCGAAGGCCTCGCCGAATTCTCGCGGGAGACCTTGTCCGACCTCACCTACATTCCCGGCACCAGCCCCAATTTCGATCTCGTTCTGGGCCAAAGCGAGCGGCGGATGCAGCTTCGCGACGAATATGAGCCGAGCCGGCTCGGCCGGCCCCTCACCGACACGCGCCCGGTCGCCGGCGGCAAGCTCGAGCTGAGCATCGCGCTTGCCAAGCCTCCGATGAGCCTGGTCGAGCTGATCTCGATCATCCTGCCGATACTGATGTGGATCTTCGCGGCCTGCACCGGCTGGCTGATCGTCGACCGGCTGCTTCTGCGCCCGCTCGTCCGGATGCAGCGCGCGGTCGCCGCTTACAAGCCGGGCGACCGCCAGCTCGACATTCCAAGGGTCGCAACGCCGGCGCGGGAGATCGGCGATCTCGGAGCCGCGTTCGACCAGGTCGTCCAGACCGTCGCCCGGCACGAGGCGAATCTCGAATCCGCGGTCGAGCGCCAGACCCGCCTGGTCCGCGAGGTCCATCACCGGGTGAAGAACAACCTCCAGGTCGTCGCCTCGCTGCTCAACCTCCATTCGCGCGGATCGCCCAACGAGGAGGTCGCCGCCGCCTACGCCTCGATCCAGCGCCGGGTCGACGCTTTGGCGGTCGTCCACCGCAACCATTTCGCGGAGCTCGAGGACAATAAGGGCGTCGCGCTGAAGCCGCTCATCTCGGAGCTCGCCGCCAATCTGCGCGCGACCGCGCCCGCATCGGCGGCCAACATGGCGATCCGGCTGGACCTCGAGCCGTTCCACTCGACCCAGGACGTCGCAGTCTCGGTCGCCTTCCTGATCACCGAGCTGATCGAGTTCGCGATGTTCCGCCACGCCGATTCGGTCGCGGTCTCGCTCAGCCGGGGCAAGACCGGCGGGAATGCGACGCTGACCGTCGAATCCGGGCATCTCGGCGAGCCTGGCGAAACCGACGAAACCCTGTCCGACCGGTTCGAGCGGATCGTCACCGGCCTGTCGCGCCAGCTCCGATCGACGATCGATCGCGATTCCGAGACCGGGCGCTATGCGATCGACATAGCGGTGGTCGACCGGGGCGATGGCTGAGGCCCGTCAGCCGCCGCGGTCTTTTTCCTCGCCCGAATAAGGCGGCCGTCCCGCCGATTCCCGGTGCGCGCGTTCCAGATCGGCGCTGTCCTCGCCGGCGTCGCGGGCATTTTCGGCCTTCCTACCCTGGTCCTTGCGGACTCCGTCGAGGTCGCTGTGGGGCGTGGATTTGGGCGGTTTCGGCATGGGGCTCCGGATCTCCTCTTTCCTCGCCGGTTCAACCGGCCGGAAGGGGCGCGGTTGCGAAAAAAAGACCCTCGAAATTTTTTTGCATTTTTTCGGGAACCCCAGCCGCTCTTCGTCGTTTTGTAGTTCGGATAGTGACCTTTTGCCCCCCCGCTCTCGCTATCCACGACATGGGCCCGGACGCGCTAACCTCCCCCCCCCGGTAGCGCCTCCGGGCCCAAATTTTTTCCCCAGATTACGGCCCGGCCCCCGCTCCCGATCCGGCGCTTCTATTGCCCTCTCCATCCCGGCTCCGGAACAATCGACCCGCTCCGGAATTCCACCGAGGTAACTCCGCGCGTGTTCGGCGCGGAGATCAGGAGATGAGAGATGAAGAAGTTCCTCGCGATCGTCGCTCTGTCCGGCGGGCTGCTGCTTTCGGCCTGCAATACGGTCCACGGAGCGGCCAACGACGTCGGATCGGTCGCGGACTGCGCCGACGGCGTCAACAACAACTGCTGACCCCAACAGCCTGCATGAGAGCGCCGCCTTCGGGCGGCGCTTTTTTATGCGGCTTCGGCCGCCTTGACCCGAGCCCGCTTCCGCTCGGTGAACCAGATCGCGATCAGCGAGATCTCGTAGAGAAATATGAGCGGGACGGCGAGCATCAGCTGCGAGAGGACGTCGGGCGGAGTCGCGATCGCGGCGATGATGAAGGCGCAGAGGATCGCATAGCGACGGCCGCGCTTGAGCTGTTCGCGCGTGACCAGCCCGGCCCGCTCCATCAGCATCAAAAGGATCGGCAGCAGGAAGGCGATCCCGAACGCCAGGATGAAATGCATGACCAGCGACAGATAGTCGCCGATCGCCGGCATCGCCTCCTGCTCGATCCCGCCGAGATTGCCCTCGAACTCGAGGAAGAAGCGGAAGGCGGTGGGCATCACGAAATAATAAGCGAGCGCTCCGCCGAGCAGGAAGAGCAGGGGAGTCGCGATCAGGAACGGCAGGAAGGCCTTCTTCTCCTTCGCGTAGAGGCCCGGCGCGACGAAGGCCCAGAGCTGCATCGCGATGATGGGGAAGGCGAGGAAGAAGGCGGCGAAGAAGGCCACCCGGATCTGGACGAAAAAAGCCTCGTACAGCTTGGTGTAGATGAGCTTGCCCTCGCCCTTGCCGAAGGCGTCGACCAGGGGCTGGGCGAGGAAGGCGAAGATGTAGTCGGCGAAATAGAAGCAGACCGCGAAGGCCAGCCCGAGGGAGAGGAACGACCATATCAGGCGGCGGCGAAGCTCGATCAGATGGTCGAGCAGGGGCGCGCGGGTTTCGTCGAGCTCGTTCACGGAAGCTCGCGGGGCGTGTCTTCGGCGGGAGGCGGCGGGACCGGATCGCTCCCCGGCCCGGTTTCGGTCGCCCCGGGCGCCGGTCCGAGGTCCGTGCCGGGCTTCTCCGGCGGAGCGCCGAGCGCGAGCGGATCGGCGAAGGGCTGGCTCAGCGGATGCTCGCGCATGATCCGCTCATTATCCTCGCGCCATTTCTTCTCCATCTCCTCGAGCTCGGACTCGCGCATCATCGTATCGATGCCTGTTCGGAAATGGCGGGCCATGCCGCGCGCCTTGCCGACCCATTTGCCGACCGTCCGCATGACGTTGGGCAAATCCTTGGGACCGATCACGATGAGCGCGACCACCGCGATCATCAGCAGCTCGGAATAGCCGATATCGAACATCTGCGCGCCTTTCGGGCGGCGGCTGAATCAGGGCTCGCGGCGGTCGGCCGGGTCGATGTCGCGGGTGCGGTCGACGGGCACCTCGAGCGTCGCGCTGTCCTTGAGCCGCTTCTGCTCCTCGGTCCTGGCGGGGGTTTCCTCTTCCTCGGTCATGCCCTTCTTGAAGCTTTTCAGCCCCTTGGCGACGTCGCCCATCATGTCCGAGAAGCGGCCCTTGCCGAACAGCAGGAGGATGATCACGCCGACCACCAGCCAATGCCAGATACTGAACCCGCCCATTTCGCTTCTCCAGAGAGCCTTCGAACGGGGGTCTAGTCCTCCTCGCTCTCACTTTCCAGTTCCAGTTGCTCGTCCTCGCTTCCAGCGATGTGGAGTTGCTCCATCGCGGCGTCGATCGGATCGAGCAGGCCGGCGGCCTTGAGATCGTCGATCCCGGGCAGATCTCGGCGGCTGGCCAGGCCGAAATGGTCGAGGAAGGTCCCCGTGGTCGCGTAGGTGAGCGGCCTTCCCGGCGCCTCGCGGCGGCCGGCCGGCCGGACCCAGCCCGCCTCCATCAATACGTCGAGCGTGCCCTTGGAGATCTGAACTCCGCGGATCGCCTCGATCTCGGCGCGGCTGACCGGCTCGTGATAGGCGATGATTGCGAGAGTCTCGACCGCGGCGCGCGACAGCCGCCGCGCCTCGTCGCGCTCGCGCCGCAGGATATGGGCGAGGTCGGGCGCGGTCTGGAAATGCCAGCGCCCGCCGCGCTCGACCAGCTCGACTCCGCGGCCGGCATAATGGCCGGACAATTCCTCCAGAGCGGCCTCGACGTCGGCATCGCCGACATGGGCCGCGATATCGGCGACGGCCATGGGCTCGTCGGCCGCGAACAGGGCCGCCTCGACCATCCGGGCGCCTTCCGAGACCGCGCTCATGCCGCCCGCACGTAAAGCGGCGCGAAGGGCGCTTCCTGATCGAGCTCGAGCTTGCCCTTTCGCGCCAGCTCGAGGGCCGCGACGAAGCTCGAGGCGAGCGCCGACTTGCGGAACTCCCCATCCTCGGTCTCGGGCAGGAACTCCTCGATCCGGGTCCATTCGAGCCTGATGCCGATCATCCGCTCGACCCGAAGCAGGGCTTCCTCGAGGGTCATGACCGGCCGGCGGCCGACGACGTGAATGGCCGGCTCGTTGCGGGCCCGGACGAAGCCGTAGGCGCTGATCAGATCGTAGAGATCGGCCTGCCAGATCGAGTTGCGGACGATCTTCAGCCCTTCGGGCGCTCCGCGAAGGAAGACGTCGCGTCCGATCCGGTCCCGCGCCAGCAGCCGGGCGCCCGCCTCGCGCATTGCGCTCAGCCGCTGAAGCCGGAGCTGGAGCCGCATCGCCAGCTCCTCGGGGCTGGGATCGGCCTCCTGGTCTCGCGGGAGCAGCAGGCAGGATTTGAGGTAGGCGAGCCAGGCCGCCATCACCAGATAATCGGCGGCGATCTCCAGCTTCAGCTTCTTCGCGTCCGCGATGAAGGCGAGATATTGCTCGACCAGAGCGAGGATCGAGATTTTCGCGAGATCGACCTTCTGGCCGCGGGCAAGGGTCAGGAGAAGGTCGAGCGGCCCTTCCCATCCGTCGAGATCGAGAGTCAGCCGGTCCGCCTCGCGGACCGGTGCCTGCTCCTCGAAGGAATCGTCGAAATCCATGGCCCAAGACTAAGCGGTGGCGGCGGCGATGCGAAGCGCTTTTCGCCGACCGGAGCGTTTCGCGTTGACCGCTCTATGATATAATGTTTCAAGGCGAGAGGATTTGCGTTCGAGGAGATGACGGGATGCGCGAAGCAATGTCCGCCGGGAAGCTCAAAGGCCCTGTCCTGCTGGGGATCGCAGCGGCGATAGCCAGCCTCGCCTGCACCGCCTCCTCCGGAATCGCCCAACCCAAGGCGGCCGCGGTTGCGCGCGCGCCTTCGGGGCCCGGCCTCACCGCCTTCCGGACCAACGACGCCCTTCGCGCCTATTTGCGGCGGCTGAAGCAGCGACAGCGCCGGATGGACAATGTCGAGGCGGAGCCGGTGCCGATGCCCGCCCCGCCTCCCGTCGCGGAGGCGGCTTCCGATGCCGCGCAAGGTCCGGCGGCGCCCGCGGCGCCGAGCATCACCAACACCCAGGAAGCGAATGTCGACGAGGGCGGGATCGTCAAGGTGAGCGGCGACACGCTCGTCATCCTGCGCCGGGGGCGGCTGTTCACCGTCTCGCTGGCCGGCGGACGGATGCGGCCGGTGGATTCGATCAACGCCTTCCCGCCGGGCGTGAGCGGCGAGGGCGACTGGTATGACGAGATGCTCCTGTCGGGCGACCGCGTCGTCGTCGTCGGCTATTCCTATGCGCGCGGCGGAACCGAGATCAACCGGTTCAGGATCGATCCCGCCGGCAAGCTCCGTTTCGAGGACGCCTATCATTTGCGCTCCAACGATTATTATTCCTCGCGCAACTATGCCTCGCGGCTGATCGGCAACCGCCTGATCTTCTACACGCCGCTCTATCTCGACTGGCGAGAGGATCCGCTCGACGCGCTGCCCGGAATCCGGCGCTGGCGGGGCGGTTCGACCGACCGCAACTTCACCCGGATCGCCAGCGCGCGGCAGATCTATATCCCGCCCGCCGGGATGGACGGCCAGGAAGCACAGATCGACACCCTTCACAGCGTCACGACCTGCGACCTGACCGCGCCCGTTCTCGACTGCTCGGCGATCGGTGTTCTCGGCCCCTCGTCGCGGACCTTCTACGTGTCCGGGCGGGCGGTCTATCTGTGGATGTCGGACTATAGCTACGACGACAGCCGAACCGCCGCTCGCTCGTACATCTACCGCCTTCCGCTCGGGAACGAGCGTCCCTCGGCGATCGGGGCGCGCGGAGCGCCGATCGATCAATTCTCGTTCCGCGAGGATCCTGCCCAGAACATCCTCAACGTGCTGGTCCGCGCCGAGGGCCGCGGCGGTGACGCGATGTGGCGGCCCGAGGTGACCTCGGGCGACGTCGCGCTGCTGCGGATCCCGATCGCCGAGTTCGGCAGCGGGTCGCGCGAGGCCGCCCGCGCGCGTTACCGGGCCCTTCCAAGGCCGGAGGGGAACAGCTGGTCGTTCCACAACCGCTTCGTCGGGGACCATGTCCTCTATAGCGCCGGCGCCTACGGAGCGCGGCCGGGCGGAAGCACGCTCTATGTCGTTCCTCTGCGCGGCGGGCCGGTCGCCCAGCTCCCGGTCACCCATGCGGTCGACCGGATCGAGGCGCTCGGCCGCGATGCCATGGGCGTCGGATCGAGTCCGTCGGGCCTGGGCTTCACGGCGGTCGAGCTGACTCCCGGCCGGGCGCCGCGCATCGGCGACAATTACACTTTGCCGAACGCCGCGGAAGGCGAGTCGAGGAGCCACGCTTTCTTCTTCAGCCCCGATCCCGTCACGCCCGACGGCGCATCGGGCATATTGGGGCTTCCGGTCGCCCGGACGGTGGAGCCGGCCTATCGCCGCTTCTTCGGTAGCTCCGCGGCGATGATCTACCTGCGCCGGGTCAATCGGGAGCTGTCGCCCGCGGGCGAGCTCGCAGCGAGGGTCGAGGGCACGAGCGACGACGGCTGCATGGCCTCCTGCGTCGACTGGTACGGCAACGCCCGCCCGATCTTTCTGCGCCCGAGGACCTTCGCGCTGCTCGGCTACGAGCTGGTCGAAGGCGAGCTCGACCGAGGGCGGATGCGCGAAATCGGCCGGGTCAATTTCGCACCGCCGGCGCGGCGGCGGGGAGATTGATCAGGCGACGGCGAACAGCTCGTCGCGTCTCGCCGCAAGCTCCTCATAACCAGGGCCTTCCTCGGCGTCGGCGACCGTCGCCATCGCGCGGGCGAGCCGCTCCCGGCTGATTTCCTTCATCTCGCCGACGGCGGAGGCGACTTCTTCCATCTCCTCCATTTTACCGGAGCAGTGGAGCGCGAGATCGCAGCCCGCGGCGAGCGCTCCTCCGGCCCTCAGATCGAAACCGCCCGACAGCGCCGACATTCCGAGATCGTCGGACATGAGCAGGCCGTCGAAGCCGATCCGGCCGCGGATGATCGCCTCGATCACGATCGGCGACAGGCTTGCCGGAAGCTCGTCGTCCCAGGCGGTGTAGACGACATGGGCGGTCATCCCCATCGGCGCGTTGCGAAGGGTGACGAAGGGCTCGAGGTCGATCTCGAGCGCCTCCTCCTCGGCGTCGACGACCGGAAGCTCGTGATGGCTGTCGACCAGGGCGCGGCCGTGGCCCGGCATATGCTTGATCACTCCGACCACTCCGCTTTGGCGAAGGCCGTCGAGCACGGCGCGGCCCAATGCGGCCACCTGCATCGGCTCCGAGCCCAAAGCGCGGTCGCCGATGATGTCGGTCGCGCCGGGCTGGCGGACGTCGAGCAGGGGCAGGCAATCGACGTTGATCCCGGCCTCGCGCAGAAGAGCGGCGAGCGCCGCGGCATTGGCGCGGGTCGCCTCGATCGCGGTCATCGGGGCGGCCCGATACAGGCTCGCGAAACGCTCGGCCTTGGGAAATTCGGGCCAGGCGGGCGGCCGCATTCGGGCGACGCGTCCGCCTTCCTGATCGATCAGGATCGGAAGATCGCCGCGGCCGTGGATCGAGCGCAGATCGTCGGTAAGCGCCCGAAGCTGCTCGCGGCCGGCGCAGTTGCGCCTGAACAATATGTAGCCGGCGGGATCGGCGGAGCGGAAGAAGCTCCGCTCCGCCCCGGTCAGAGTCTCGCCCGCCAGCCCGTAGATCGCAGGCTGCATCAGTCGATCGCGACGCAGCTCTCGCCGGCGGCGCGGAGCCGGCCGCAGACGTTGGCGGCGCCGGGGCCCGAGGCGCGCAGGCGATAGAGCGTACGCCCGCCGCTCGACGTCGGAGTGACGCTGTGAGTCAGAGGCGCGAGATAGGAGAAACGGCCCGAAAGCGCCTTCCAGGCATTGTTCGCGCCGGCCTGGCTGGAGAAAGCGCCGAGCTGGATTCCGGGGCCGCTCGGGGCAGCCGCCTGCTTCGGCGCGGGCTGGGCCGGCGCCGCCTTGGGCTCGGCCTGCTTCGGCGCCGGCTGCGGAGCGGCCTTGGGCGCCGGCTTCACCTCGGTCACCGGAACCTCGGGAACCGCGCTGGTGTCGATCGCGCCCTTCGGATCGGCGCCCTCGCTCGCGGCGAAGGCGGTGCCGCCCTGCCCTTCGACCGCCATTCCGCCGGGGTCGTCCGGCTTCACCTTGTAATCGCCTTCGGGCGCGGCGATCAGCTGATCGTCGCGATTTTCCGCGGCGTCGCGATTGCCCATCCAGAACACTCCGCCGACGATCGCCCCGATCGCCACGAGGAGGATCAGGACCGCGACGATCATCTTCAGCGCCGACGGTCCTTCCCGTCCCTCATCCTCGTCGACCGCCTCGAGCCAGGGCAGGCGGTCCTCGTCGTCCAGCGGACCCGTCTCGTCTGCGCGAATATCGGTCATCACTGCATCTCCTCGGCGGCCTTCACTCCCATGATGTTGAGGCCGTTGCGGATAATCTGCCCTATTGCAGTGGCCAGTTCCAGCCGCGCGCGTGTCAAATCGGGATCGTCGGCGAATAAAAAGCGCCGCGAAGGATCGTCATTGCCCTTGTTCCATTGCGCGTGGAGGGCCGCAGCAAGGTCTCCGAGATAGAAAGCGACCCGGTGCGGCTCGTGCGCGAGCGCCGCGCCCTCGACGATGCGCGGGAACTGCGCGGCGAGCCTGACCAGGGCCAATTCTTCGTCGTCGAGCAGTCCGAGATCGGCCGGCGCCGAGAGGTCCATGCCCGCCTCCGCGGCGCGCCGGTGAAGCGAGCAGATGCGCGCATGGGCATATTGGACGTAGAAGACCGGATTGTCCTTCGAAGCCTCGACCACCTTGGCGAAATCGAAATCCATCTGGGCGTCGTTCTTCCGGGTCAGCATGGTGAATCGGACGACGTCCTTCCCCACCTCCTCGACCACCTCGGCGAGGGTGACGAAGCTTCCCGAGCGCTTCGACATCTTGACCAGCTCGCCGTTGCGCAGGAGCCGGACCATCTGGACGATCTTGACGTCGAGCGCCGGCCGGCCCGCGAGCGCCTGGACGGCGGCCTGGGTGCGCTTCACCGTTCCGGTATGGTCGGCGCCCCAAATGTTGATCAGCTCGTCCGAGGCTTCGAGCTTCTTCATGTGATAGGCGGTGTCGGCGGCGAAATAGGTCCAGCTGCCGTCCGATTTCCTGATCGGCCGGTCCTGATCGTCGCCGAAGGCGGTCGAGCGGAACAGGAGAAGCTCGGTCGGCTCCCAATCCTCGACAATCTTCCCTTTGGGCGGCTCCAACGTGCCTTTGTAGACGAGGCCCTTTTCCCCGAGGATCTCGAAGGCGCGATCGACGGCCCCGGATTCCTGGACCTCGCGCTCGGACGCGAACAAATCGTGATGGACTCCGAGCAGGGCGAGGTCGGCCCTGATCAGGTCGAGCATCGCCTCGACCGTCCGCCGGCGGAAGATCTCGAGCCATTCTTCCTCGGGCGAGTCCGCATAGGCCTCGCCGAACTCGCCGGCCAGTTTCTCGCCGACGGGCTTCAGATACTCGCCAGGATAGAGGCCTTCGGGGATCTCGCCGATCGGCCGCCCCAGAGCCTCGAGGTAGCGCAGGTGCGCCGAGCGGGCGAGAATTTCGACCTGGGCCCCCGCATCGTTGACATAATATTCGCGCGTGACCGCATAGCCGGCATGTTCGAGCAGGCTTGCGAGCGCGTCGCCGACCACCGCGCCCCGGCAATGGCCCATGTGCATCGGGCCGGTCGGATTGGCCGAGACATATTCGACGTTGAGCTTCTGGCCGGCGCCGACGTTCGAGCGGCCATAGGCATCGCCTTCCGAAAGAATGGAGCGAAGCTCTTCCTGCCAGACCGAGGCCGCGAGGCGGATGTTGATGAAGCCCGGGCCGGCGACGTCGGCGCTCTCCACCTCGTCGAGCGCGGCGAGCCGGGGAGCGATCAGCTCGGCGAGCGCGCGAGGATTGGTTCCGGCCTTCTTCGCGAGCACCATCGCGGCGTTGGTGGCGAGATCGCCGTGCGAGGAATCGCGCGGCGGCTCGACCGCCACGGCCTTGCGCTCGATGCCGGGCGCCAGCGCGCCTTCGCTTTCGAGCGTGTCGAGGATCGACCCGAGATGCGCGGCGAAGCGGGCGTAGAGAGTCACTGTCGGTCCGATCGTAAGAGGAGAAGGCGCCGCTTAGCCGAGCGCGGAGCGAAATTGAAGCGAGAGCGGTCAGCCGGCGGCGATGCGGCGAACGTCGCGATTGTGATGGATATGGGTTCCCTTCTCGACGAGCTCGGCCAGACGGCCGATCGCTTGCGCCACCTTATCCGAGTCGATCGCCGCATAGCGGTCGAGGCGGCCGCGAAGGAGCAGGTTGACGACCGGGCTCAGCGCGATCCCGAGCCGCTCACCGGGCCGCCGCTCCGCGCCCCTCTCGCCCCGGAGAAGGCCGGGCCGCAAAATGTCGAGCCGGTCGAAGCCGAATCCGATCAGCGCCTGCTCCATCTCGCCCTTGGTTCGAAGGTAGAAATTGCGCGATCCCGCGTCGGCTCCGACCGAGGAGACCGCGATCATATGGCGGATTCCGGCGGCTCGGGCGGCGCCGGCGAAGGCGACCGCGATTTCGTAATCGACCGCCCGGAACGCCGATTGCGATCCCGCCGCGCGCATCGTCGTCCCGATCGCGCAGATGGCGACGTCCGCGCCCGTGCCGCCGACGAGACCCGGCCAGCGCTCCGGCGGGGCGATCGTCTCCTTTGCGGTGCGGCCCGACGAGCGGCGCACCAGCGTCCGGACGTCGTACCCGGCCGCCTCGAGATGCCCGACCGCCTGCCCGCCAACCAGGCCGGTCGCGCCGATCAGCAATATCTTCCGCGCCATGCCCGAACCTAATCCGCAAGCCGTTGAAAGTCAGCTTCCCGAAGGGCCGTGGCGAGAGTCGCCCGTCCGGGGACGGTGGAATCGGAAAGCCCCGGCAATGCCGTGTCGCATCGGGCGCCGAAATGATATGCTCGTACGCGACACGACCGCAGCTACCGGACAGGGGACAGGCTCATGGACGTCGACGCACTCCGGAAAGAGCTCGAAGAGCATCTGAAGAAGAATCCCGACGAACATGCGCCTTCGGGCTTTCGAGACCGGTTCGAGTCGGTCCTGGAGCAATTGGGCGGCGACGACGGGATTCCGGACGAGGCGTGGGTCGCCCAACTCCATCGAATCCGCGACGAAGCGGAAGCCGCGGCGAAATGCGGTTGCGACGACGGTGGCGAGCGAGGCGACGAGGATCTGACCGAACCGGCCGACGGCGGCGATTCTCCACCCGTGGAGCAGAGGCCGGATGATCACGACACCACGAACTCCCCGGCCGATTCTTCCGGCCCAAGAATCGCCGAGAGCGAGGGCCAGGGACCGGCCGGCTTGCTGCAGCGCTTCGGCATTCCGCTCGGCGTGGCTGCGCTCGCCTTGGCCGCCGCCTATTTCACCTTGCGGAGCTGACGACCCTTCGGAAGCCCTCGGTGAAGCTCGGCGATTCCAGTATGCGAGATTGGTTCGCTATGGATGTAATGGCCTTTCCGTCCGATGCGATCGGCACCCGCGCGAAGGAGAGAGTCGGGAGGTTGCGATGGCCGAAGCGCATCCGTTGAATGTTCCCGGTCCATTCTATGTGGAGAAGGGTTGCTGTATCGCCTGTGGCGTGCCCGAGAGCATTGCGCCCGAAATTTTCGACTGGGCACCCGACGAGGCGCATTGCTTCGTCGCGTGCCAGCCGCAGACGGCGAGGGAGGTGGACCGCACGCTAGAGGCGCTATTCTCTGGCGAGGTCGACTGTATCCGTTACCGGGGAAGGGATCCTCGGCTTCTGCGACGGATCGCCGAATTCGGGAGCGCGGAATGCTGCGACGAACCTGTGGCGAAAGTGCCGCTGGTCCTCCGGGATACGGTCACTTTCCAATCTGGGCACATTGGCGACACACCCGAGAGCCTGGCTGAGCGCTTGCGCGCGCATATCCGCAGCAAGAGCGATGAATGGCTGCATTATGACATTCGGCCGCCCCGCATCTGGAACAAGCACGTGGCGATCTTCAGCTGGGAGATCAGCGGATTCCTGCGACGCCGCTATCGAAAAGTAGCATTCTACCGGCTGCCCGAAGTGGGGCATTTCACCGCGAAGGTCCACATGGGCCTAGCGGGGATTGGTTGGAGCTTCACTCAGCTAGTCCATGATTGGCTGACTGACAGCGAGTGCGCTGACGCAATAGAATGGCGAGCGTCTCACGGGCCTAACCCAAGCCCGCTGCACGCGCCGATCTAGAAGCCCTCGGGCAGATCGACCGGACCGACATGCTGCCGATACTGGCCGATCGCGTAGCGGTCGGTCATTCCGGCAATGAAGTCGCCGATGCGGCGGATCAGCCGGGTCTCGTCCCGATCATCCAGGCGCCATTCGGGCGGTAGACGGTTTGGGTCCTCGCGATAGGCGGCGAAGAGCTCGCCGAGCATCGCGCCCGCCCGCCCGGCCATGGCCCTAACGCGCGGCGCTTCGTACATCCGGGCGTAGAGGAAGGTTTTCAGCTCCTTCTCCCGCGCCGCAAGGGGGGCGGCAAAGCCTGCAAGCTGACGGCCGGCTTGGCGTACCTCCTCGGTCGTCTCCACGCCGGCTTCCGCCAGGCGGCGCCCGGTTTCCGCGATCACGTCGTTGACCATCAGCCCGATCTGATCGCGGACAAGCTCGGGGACCAGCCGCGCGGACGGGATGTCGGGATAGCGGGCGCGGACTTCGGCCCACATGGCGGCGACGAGCGGCACTTCGAGCAATTCGTCGAGCGTGAACAGGCCGGCGCGGAGGCCGTCGTCAATGTCGTGATTGTCATAGGCGATGTCGTCGGCGATCGCGGCGACCTGGGCTTCCAGGCTCGGCCAGGTGCCGAGATCGAGCGGGAAGACCGAGTCCGCCTCGGCGAGCGCCCAGCCCGGCTCCGCGACGGGACCATTATGCTTGGCGAGCCCTTCCAGGGTTTCCCAGCTGAGGTTCAGTCCCTCATGAATGGGGTAGGGCGTCTCGAGCAGGGTGAGCAGCCGGAGCGTGTGGGCGTTGTGATCGAAGCCCCCCGCCCCCGCCATCGACTGCTGGAGCGCTTCCTCGCCGCTATGGCCGAAGGGCGGGTGGCCGATGTCGTGGGCGAGGCAGAGCGCCTCGGTCAGATCCTCGTTGATCCCGAGCGCCCGGGCGATGGTCCGGCCGATCTGGGCGACCTCGAGGCTGTGGGTCAGGCGGACCCGGAAATGGTCGCCGTCGGGCGCGACGAAGACCTGCGTCTTGTGGCGGAGCCGGCGGAACGGGATCGAGTGGATGATTCGGTCGCGGTCGCGCTGGAAGGCGTCGCGCGGCCCCCTGTTCTCGCCCTTGCCTTCGGAATGGAGCCGCCCGCGCGACCGGGCCGGATCGGAGGCGAAGGGCGCGAGGCGACGGTCCAGGCTCACCAGGGAAGGCCAAGGTTCGATCGGGCGCGACGAATGTCCATCGCTGCCCCTCTCTCCCAGTCGGACGACAAATGCCAGCCCGGCCGACCGGGCCGGGCCCGGGTCAGCGGGCGGCGAGCCTTTCGACCTTCTGGCCCGCGGCGCTCGACCAGGCGAAGCCGGAAACGTCCGCCTTGGCGAGCTCGTTGACGAAGGCCTGCGCCTCGCGGTTGCTTGCGAAGGGCCCGACCAGAAGACGGTTGGTCGCTCCGACGGGCACCGTCCAGGCTGTTCGGGTACCGAGGGCCTTGGGCGCCTTGGCCTTTAGCCGGGCGAATTCGCGCGGAAGCCAGCTCTTGTTGGCGCCGCCGGCGATCTGGACCCAGACCCGGGCGGTCTCGCGCGGCGGCGCGGGCGGCTTCTTGGCCGCGGCGGCCGCGGCCTGGCGGACGGGCGGCTTCGCGGCCGGCTTGGCCTTTGCGGGCGCGGCAGCCGGAGCCGGCGCCGGCGCTTCCTCCTCGATATTTTCGAGAGCGGCGGCGAGGTCGGCGAGGCGGCTTCTTTCGGCCTCGGCTTCGGAGGGCGAAGGCGCGGACGCCTGCGCCTGCGGTTGCGGCTCGGGCTCCGGCTGGCGGGCGGCCAGGACCAGCGGAGGCGAAGTCGAAACGGGCTTCACGGCCGGCGGCTCGAAGCGGCGCTGGACGGGCTGCCGGGTCTCGGACGCGGCGGTCGGTGCGGGCGGCGGCTGGATCGAGGCGAGCGCCTTGCCGGGCGTCGCGGCGGCCGAGTCCGGCCGACGGCGCGTGTCGGTCATGGCCGCCTGTGCCAGGGGCCTGGCGCCGCCCAATGCGGGCTGGCGCGGGTCGGGCGCTCCGGCAGACGTCACGGGCTCGAGCGAGGCGTAGGTGGAGAGCGAAGCAGGCGCTCCGCCTTCACCCGGAAAATGGCCGAAATGGACGGCCATGGCCCGCTCGGCGAGGGTCAGAGTGGGAAGCCGGGTCAGGAAGGGCGCCATCGCATCGGCGGCGGGGCCCGGCATTGCGGCCTGGGTCAGCCGGACCGCGCCCGGCGCGTCGCCGGTCAGCGCGAGGACAAGCGCCCGGGTTCGCTCAGCGGCGGGATCGCGGACCAGCAATTGCTCCTCGAGAAGCTGGAGGGCGCGCTCGCGCTCGCCGCTGATCCCGTAGGAAAGAGCGAGGCGGCGGGTGATCTCCGGATTGGCGGCGGTGCGCAGAGCGAGCTCGTAATCGCGCTGGGCGCGGCGCGGATCGCCGAGCATGTCATGGACCAGGCCCCGGTCGCCGGCGAAGTCGGCCTCGGGCGCTCCGAGCCGCCGCGCCTCGTCGAAGAATTTGAGCGCGGGTCGAGGCTGCTCGAGCTGGACCAGGGCCGAGCCGATCCACATCTTGATGCGGCCGTCCTTGGGCATTTGCTCCTCGGCGCGCGAGAAGAAGCTCAGGGCCGCTTGGGCGTCGCCGACGGCGAGCGAGGCCTTGCCCGCGCCCATCAGGGCGGCGACGCTTCGCGGGTTGGCGGCGAGGTTGCGAAGATTGCGCGCGACCTCATCGGCCGGGCGGGACGCGCCGACCGCATTCTGCGCCAGCGCCTGCTGCGGCGCGAACGACAAAAAGATCCCCGCTCCCAGTAAGGCCAGGCCGAACCGGGGGCATTTCCGCCCCGATGACTCCATGGAATCCAGTAAAGACAGCCGAACCGCCGCGGGCAAACGCTCTGCGTTCAGTCGGTTTGCCCCGGCGACGAGTCGGTCAGGGCGAGTCCTTACTGGTTGTTCTGGCGTCCGAGGAAGCGCGGGATGTCGAGCGGATCGCGAGTCCTGCTCGGCGCCGGCGGCTCCTCGTCGACCTGCGCCTTGGCGGCGCCGCGGGCGATGTTCGACATGCGCTCGAACAGCGTGCCGCCCTCGCGCGCCGGCTTCGGCGCGGCGGGCTGGGCCTCGGGCAGATCCTCGCCGGTGATCCAGCTCCGGTTGCCGGGAGCGGCCGTCTCCGGACCGTTGGCCAGATCCTCCTCGACGAAGCTGGTCTCGGGCTCGTCGAGCATCGATCCGGCATCGAGCAACAGCTCGTCCTCGTCGGTCGCGGGCTCGTCGAGCATCAGCTCGTCGGCCGGCATGTCCCCGGCGTCCATCCCGGCCTCGGCGACGGAAGCGGCTGCGGCCTCCTCCTCCGCCGCGGCGGTTTCGGCGGCCGGTTCGTTCGGGACGTAGCTGGTCGCGGCGGGCGCCGCTTCCATCGTCCGCGCGGTCGGGAAGGCGAAGACCTTGGCCGGCTGCGGCGGCGCCTGGCTGATCGCTCCGGCATCGATCCCGGTGGCGACCACCGAGACCCTGATCCTGCCGTCGAGATCGTTGTTGAAGGCAGAGCCCCAGATGATGTTGGCGTCGGGATCGACCAGCTCCTTGATGTGGCTGGCGGCCTCGTCGACCTCCATCAGGCGCATGTCCTCGCCGCCGGTGATCGAGATGATGACGCCCTTGGCGCCCTTCATCGAGACGCCGTCGAGAAGCGGATTGGCGATCGCCTTCTCGGCGGCCTCGATCGCGCGATTGTCGCCGATCGCCTCGCCGGTGCCCATCATCGCCTTGCCCATCTCGCCCATGACCGAGCGGACGTCGGCGAAGTCGAGGTTGATCAGGCCCGGCATGACCATCAGGTCGGTGATTCCGCGGACGCCCTGCTGGAGCACCTCGTCGGCCATCATGAACGCTTCCTTGAAGGTCGTGTTCGGATTGGCGATTCGGAAGAGGTTCTGGTTGGGGATGACGATCAGGGTATCGACGTGCTGCTGAAGCTCCTCGATCCCGGCCTCCGCGGCGCGGGCGCGGCGATTGCCCTCGAAGCTGAAAGGCTTGGTGACGACCCCGACGGTGAGGACGCCCTTGTCGCGCGCGGCCTTGGCGATGACGGGCGCAGCGCCGGTGCCGGTGCCTCCGCCCATGCCGGCCGCGATGAAGCACATATGGGCGCCGTCGAGCGCCTTCTCGATCATCTCGAGAGTCTCTTCGGCGGCCGCCTTGCCGATCTCCGGCCGCGATCCGGCGCCGAGGCCCTGGGTGATCTTCAGGCCGAGCTGGATGCGCTGGTCGGCGGGCGAGGCATTGAGCGCCTGAGCGTCCGTATTGGCGACAATGAAGTCGACTCCCTGAACCTCGCTGGCGATCATGTTGGCGATGGCATTGCCTCCGGCGCCGCCCACGCCGATCACGCTGATGCGGGGCCGAAGCTCGTCCACTTCGGGACGGATGAAGTCTATGCTCATGGGCCTTGCCTCCCCTTGGTTACGCACCGCGGACTCTGTGTTAACCCCTTTTGCACTACGGGATTCTTCGGTGCGAGCAAAAAGTTAACGCGGAACTCATTTTTCTTAATAACCGGACCTGAAAGCCGAGATCAGGCGCTGGACGATATTGCCTCCGGAGGCCCGCTGAAGGGGCGTTCCGGGGGCGGTCACGGAGCGCAGATCGAGCTCCTCCGACGCCGCGAACAGCGCGAGCCCGGCCAAGGTGCTGAAAGCCGGGCCGGAATGGGCGTCCGGAAGCCCGGGAAGGCTCGGCCGGCCGACCCGGACGGCGCGTCCCAGGACCCCTTGCGCATAGTCGGCGATGCCCTTCAGCTCCGAGCCTCCGCCGGTCAGCACGACCTGCCGGCCGAACGGCCCGGCGAAGCCCAGCTCCTTCAATGCGACGGCGATCTCGCCGGTCAGATGCTCGAGCCTCTGGCGGATCACCGCGATCAGCTGGGCGCGGGTGATGCGCGAGGCCTCGGTCCCCTCCTCCGACCCCGCGATCGGCGCTAGCTCGATCATGTCGTGATTGTCGCGCGGGCTGGTGGTGGCCGAGCCGTAGAAACATTTCATCCGCTCGGCCTCAACCCGGCGGGTGCCGAAGGCTGAGGCGATGTCGTCGGTGATGTCGATTCCGCCGATGGCGAGCGACTTCAGGCCCGCGAGCATCCCGCCGGCGAAGACCGAGACGTTGGTCACGCCCGCGCCGAGCTCGACCAGGGCGACGCCCAATTCCCTTTCCTCGTCGCTGAGGCAGGCCTTGCCGGCCGCGACCGGCGAGGCGACGATGGCGTCGACCCCGAGATGGGCGGAGCGGACGCACAAATCGAGGTTGCGGACCGGCGAGGGCTCCGCGGAGATGACGTGAATGTCGACCGCGAGCTTGTCGGCGTGAAGGCCGAGCGGCTTCTTCACCCCTTCGAGCCCGTCCAGAGTATAGAGAGCGGGAACGGCGTGGAGGATCATCCGTCCGCCCGCATCGATCGATTCCCGGCCGATTCCGAGAAGCTGATCGATATCCTCCTTCTGGATCCGGCGGCCGCCGATCATCAGCTCGACGCTTGCGACGCTGCTGACCAGGCCGCCCGCCGAGAAGCCGACGAAGACATTCTCGATGTTGGTCGCGGCGATCCGCTCGGCCTGCTCGACCGCCTCGCGGATCGTCGCCTCTGTCCGCTCCATGTCGGCGATGAAGCCGCGCTTCACGCCCCTGCTCTCGCGCTGGCCGGTGCCGAGGATCCGAAGCTCGCCATTCTCGCCAGGCTCGGCGATCAGCGCCGAGACCTTGGACGATCCAACGTCGAGCGCCGTGATCAGCCGACGGGTCGGAGGGGCGGGCATCCTCTTCATCAGATCGTTTTTCGCGGATCGACGTCGGCGGGAAGGGTACGGGTCTCCGGCGCGGGCGCGAGCGGCGGCGGTTCCGGAACGACGGCCGGAATCTGGGTGCCCGGCTTGTTCGAGACCCGGACGACGAACTTTCCGGCGATGCGCATGTCGAAGCGGCTGAACCCTCGGCCGAGCAATTGGGTGGCCTGGTCCATCCGGACGAAATGAGCGAGCGCCTTCCTCGAGGCTTCCTCGCCTTCGGGCAGAGCGAGGACCTCGCCCGACTGGAAGCGCAGGTCCCAGCGGCGGCCGCCGACCCAGGAGGCGCCGGCCATGATCGGCTTCAGCTGCGGCGCCGCCTCGATCAGCCGGCCGAGCTCGGCGGCATGGTGATTGGCGGCGGGGCCGATGACGAGGGGCAGATCGGGCATGGCTTCGAGCCGCACCGGCTCGAGAACGACGCCGTCCATGTCGATCAGTGCAAGCTGGTTTCGATACTGCCAGATGGCGGCGGGGCGCCGTTCGACGATGTCGACGACGAGCGTGTCGGGAAGCCGGCGAGAAACCCGCGCCTCGCGGACCCAGCCGAACTCGAGCAGGCGGCGGCGCGTGCCGTCGAGATCGACCAGCGGCATGGCCATGGACTGCTGGTCGAGCGCGACATTGTAGACCGGGAGCCGCTCCATCCGGTCCAGCCCCTTGATCTCGACCCGCTTCACCGCGAAGCCGGCCTGCCCGATCGCTTCGGAAATGGAGACCCCGATCATCTGCGGGACCCGGAAGGCCGCGAGCAAAGCGATGGCGAGCGCGAGCAGCATCACCATGAGGACGATCCAGCTCAGCTTGCGGACAGCGTCGGGCAGGGCCTGCTGCTGGCCGCCGCGGCGGCTCGTCTGCTTGCCCCGGGCCGGAGCCCTCGCCGCTTGCCGGGCCCTGGGGGCGGGAGCTCCTCGAGCGATCCTCGCGGTCATACCTTCCCTCCCTCGCGTATCGCCTCGTCGACGATGCGCTGCACCAGCTCGGCGTAGGACATGCCGCGATACCGCCCCTGCTCGGGCACGAGGCTGAGCGGGGTCATTCCGGGCTGGGTGTTGATCTCGAGCAGATAGAGGCCCTCGATCCCCTTTTCGTCGTCCCAGCGGAAATCGGCCCGCGAGCAGCCGCGGCAGCCGAGCAGGCGATGCGCCTTCAAGGCCATGTCAAGCGCTTCGTCGCGCACGTCGTCGGGGATATCGGCCGGGCAGATGTGGGTGGTGAGCCCGTCCGTATATTTGGCGTCGTAATCGTAAAAGCCGGTCTTGGTCTGAAGCTCGGTCACCGCCAGGGCCTCGTCGCCGAGCACCGCGACGGTGAGCTCGCGTCCGCGGATGAAGGGCTCGGCGAGCAGGCGCTCGAAATGCTTCCAGGGGCCCTCCGTCTCGCGGCCTATCGGGTCGCCGTAATTGCCGCCCTCGGCGATGATCGCGACCCCGACCGACGAGCCCTCGTTGACCGGCTTCAGAACGTAGGGCCGCGCCATCGGATCGGCCCGGTAGAGGCTCTCGCTCTCGACCATCGCCCCCTTCGGCATTCGGATGCCGCGCGGGACGAGCACCATCTTGGTGAGCTCCTTGTCGATCGCGATGACCGACGTTTCGAGGCCGCTATGGGTGTAGCGCAGCCCCATCAGGTCCATCATCCCCTGCACCGTCCCGTCTTCGCCGGGCGTGCCGTGAAGGGCATTGAACACGAGATCCGGGGCAGCCTCGCGCAACCGCTCGGCGACCTCTCGGCCCATGTCGATGCTTGTCACCCGGTGGCCGAGGCCTTCGAGCGCTTCGGCAACTCCGGCACCGCTGGTCAGGGACACCTCGCGCTCGGCGGACCAGCCGCCCATCAGAACGGCGATGTGGAGGGGATCAGGCATTTCCGCCCTCCCCCGTCACCCCAGCGGATGCTGGGGTCCAAGCCGAATCCGTGCAGGTCGCCAAGTCCGCTTGGATGCCAGCCTTCGCTGGCATGACGAACAAAATCATACGCACTTCGCCACTCCAACACGCTGGATTTCCCATTCCAGCAAAACGCCCGAATCTTCCTTCACCCGCCGCCTGACTTCCTCGCCGAGCGCCTCTATGTCCGCCGCCGTGGCGCCGCCGAGGTTGAGGAGGAAGTTGCAATGCTTCTCCGACACCTGGGCATCGCCGATGCGGAGGCCGCGGCAACCGGCGGCGTCGATCAGCTTCCAGGCCTTGGTTCCGGGCGGGTTCTTGAAGGTGGAGCCGCCGGTGCGGCTGCGCAGCGGCTGGCTCGCCTCGCGCTCCTCGGCGATCCGGTCCATCTCGGCGCCGATCGCCGCCGGATTGCCCGGCGCGCCTTCGAACAGGGCCTCGACGACGACCGCGCCTTCCGGGACCTCGCTGTGCCGATAGGTGTAGCCGAGCCGCTCCGCCGGCCAGGTCTCGACGCTGCCGTCGCGAAGGACCAGGGTCGCCTCGATCAATATGTCGCGGACCTCGCGGCCATAGGCGCCGGCATTCATCCTGACCGCTCCGCCGGCCGTGCCGGGAATGCCGCGCATGAACTCCAGGCCGGCGATCCCCGCGTCTCGCGCCTTCGAAGCGACGGTGATCCCCATCGCTCCGCCGCCGGAGCGGACGCATTTGCCCTCGATGCTCACCTTCGCGAAGCTCTTGGGCAGCCGGACGACGACGCCGGGGACGCCGCCGTCGCGCACGATCAGGTTCGATCCGACCCCGACCGGCATGACCGGCACCGAAGGATCGAGCTCGCGCAGGAACGCGGAGAGATCGTCCACGTCCTTCGGCCTGACCAGCCAGTCGGCCGGCCCGCCGGTGCGGAACCAGATGAAGTCGGCGAGCGAGCCGTGCCGCTCGGCAAGTCCCTCAAGCCGGGGAAGGTCGAGCGCCGCCGAGCTCATTTCTCGAGCCTCGCGCGCCTGATCCCCTCGGCGAGGCCCGCCGCCCATTTGGTGATGTCGCCCGCCCCGAGGCAGATGACCATGTCTCCGCGCGCGGCGACGTCGCGCAGCTGGCGGCACAGATCGGCCTGGTCCGAGACGGTGGCCACGGCGCGGTGGCCGCGCTGCTTCAGGCCGTCGACCAGGGCGGCGGCGTCGACGCCCTCGATCGGCTCCTCGCCGGCCGGATAGACCGGCGCGACATAGACGATGTCGGCATCGTTGAAGGCGCCCTGGAAGTCGTCCATCAGATCGCGGAGCCGGGTGAAGCGGTGGGGCTGGACGACCGCGATGACCCGCCCCTGGGCCCCTTCGCGGGCGGCCGCGAGCACCGCCTTTATCTCGACCGGATGGTGGCCGTAATCGTCGATGACGATCGCGCCCTCGACCTCGCCGACCCGGGTGAACCGGCGCTTGACGCCTCCGAACTTCTCGAAGCCCCGGGCGATCACGTCGTCGGGGATTCCGAGCTCGGCGGCGACCCCGATCGCGGCCAGGGCGTTCTGGACGTTGTGGCGGCCCGGCATGGGCAGCTCGATGCTCTGGATCGACCTCTGGACTCCGTGGCGGTCGCGGATCGAGACGTCGAAGCAGTTGCCGCCCGGCACAGGCATGACGTTCTCGCCGCGAACGTCGGCGAGCGCGGCGAAGCCGTAGGTGACCACCCGGCGGTCGCGAAGGCGCGGGATGATCGTCTGGACCTCGGGATGATCGACGCAGAGCAAAGCGGCGCCGTAGAAGGGCACGTTCTCGACGAATTCGACGAAGGCGTCCTTCACCCGGTCGAAGCTCCCATAATGGTCGAGATGCTCGGGATCGATATTGGTCACGACCGCGATCGTTCCGTCGAGCCGAAGGAAGCTTCCGTCGCTCTCGTCCGCTTCGACCACCATCCAGTCGGAGCTGCCAAGACGGGCGTTCGAGCCGTAAGCGTTGATGATCCCGCCGTTGATCACGGTCGGATCGATCCCGCCGGCGTCGAGCAGGGCCGCGATCATCGAGGTGGTGGTGGTCTTGCCGTGCGTGCCGGCGACGGCGACCGTCGCCTTGAGACGCATCAGCTCGGCCAGCATCTCGGCGCGGCGCACGACCGGGATCCGCTTCTCGTAGGCGCAGACCAGCTCGGGATTGTCCTTTGGGATGGCGGTCGAGACGACGACGACGGCGGCGTCCTCGAGATTGCCGGCGTCGTGGCCGATGCTGATCGGGATCCCGGCCTTGCGCAGCCCCTCGACGACATAGGATTCGGAGACGTCCGAGCCCTGCACCTTGTAGCCGAGTATATGCATCACCTCGGCGATGCCCGACATGCCGATTCCGCCGATCCCGACGAAATGGATCGTGCCGATGTCGGTGCCGACCGATTTCATGCGAAGGCACCGCCCGGGATGGGGGTGAGCTCGAGAGCCTCGACCGGGATCGGATCCATGCCGAGATCGCGGCCGGTGCGCTCGACCAGGTCGGCGAGATCGCGGGCCGCGTCGGGGCGCCCGAGCGCGCGAGCCCGGGCCGCGGCGTTCGCGAGCGCATCCGGCGCCAGGCCGAGCTTCTGCATCTGCTTGGCGAGCTCGACCGGGGTGAAGTTGCGCTGCGCGATCATCCGCGCGCCGCCGGCTTTGGCCATCTCGCGGGCATTGACGGTCTGGTGATCGTCGGTCGCGCTCGGAAGCGGGATCAGTATCGCCGGCCGGCCCGCCGCGGTCAGCTCGGCGATGGTCGAGGCGCCCGCCCGGGCGATGACGAGATGCGACCAGGCCAGCTTGTCCGGCATGTCGTCGATATAGGTAGCGAGATCGGCGGGGATTCCGAGGCCGGAATAGCGCGCCCGAACCTCCTCGATATCCTCGGCCCGGCACTGCTGGGTGACCTGGAGACGGCGGCGGAAATGCTCGGGCAGCATTGCCAGCCCGTCCGGGACGATCCGAGACAATATGGTGGCGCCCTGGCTTCCGCCGGTCACGAGCACCCGGAAGATCCCGTCCTCGTCGAGCGCCGGATAGGGCTGGTCGCGGAGCGCCAGGACCTCGTCGCGGACCGGATTGCCGATCAGGTGGGTCTTGGACGAATGCTTCTTCGCGAGCCGGTCGACGCTCTGATAGGCGACCGCGATCGCATCGACCCGCCCGGCAAGCATACGGTTGACCCGGCCGAGCACGCTGTTCTGCTCGTGGATCAGGGTCGGGATTCCGTCGCGCTGGGCGGCGAGCAGAGCCGGAAGGGCCGGATAGCCGCCGAAGCCGATGACCGAGGAGGGCTTGAACGTCTCGTAGAGGCGGGAAGCCATGGCCCGGCCCGTGAAGATGTTGCCGAGCGCGCGGAGCCAGCCGACCGGCCCGCCACTGAGGCGCCCGGCGGGGAGGATATGGACCTGGACGCCCTCGAACAGGCCCGGGATCCGGGCGCCGCGATCGTCGGTGACGAGCGCGACCCGATGGCCCCTGCGCATCAGCTCCTCGGCGAGGGCATGGGCGGGGATCATATGGCCCCCGGTCCCGCCCGCGGCGAGGACGTAGTGGCGCGACAGGCTCCCGAATCCGCTCATTGGCGCCCGCTCCATTTCACGACGTAGGGCGAGCGGTGGAGGTAGGGGTTGCGGCGGGTGAAAGCGAGAAGCAGGCCCATTCCGATCGAGAGGGCGATCATCGACGAGCCGCCGTAGGAGATGAAGGGCAGGGTCATGCCCTTGGACGGAGCGATCTGGACGTTGACCGCCATGTTGATCAGGGCCTGGAGCCCGAACTGGGTGACGAGCCCGGCGGCGGCGAGGACGACGAAGCTATCCTCCTCATGGAGCAGGCGGATCAGCACCCGGGCGACGATGACCAGATAGATGATCGCGATCGCGAGGCAGGCGATCATCCCGAACTCCTCGCCGATCACCGAGAAGATGTAGTCGGTATGCGGCTCGGGAAGAAGGAACTTGCGCGTGCCGGCGCCCGGCCCCGCCCCGAACAGGCCGCCCGCGGTCAAGGTCTTGAGGGCGCTGTCGGTCTGGTAGGTGTCGCCGCCGGCGAACAGGAAGGCGTCGATGCGCGCGGTGGCGACGTCGTAGAAGAAATAGGCCGCGACGATTCCGAGCATTGCGGCGATCGCGAGCATTCCGAGCATTCGAAGCGACGCGCCCGACAACGTCAGCAGGAGCACCCAGGCCGCTCCGAATATGATCGTCTCGCCGAAATTGGGCTGCTGCATGAGCAGCAGTGCGATCAGCCCGGTAACGATGGCCGACAGGGGCACGACCGGAAGGCTCGAATCCTGGTTCTTGAGCGAAAGCAGCCAGGCGATGCTGACGATGAAGAGCGGCTTCAGGAATTCGGAGGGCTGGAACTGGGCGATCCCGACGCCGATCCAGCGCCGGGCGCCGTTCACCTCGACACCGATGATCGGGACCGCGAAGAGCAGGAGGGTGAAGATGAGCGCCCCCACCAGCGACAGGCGCCGCGCCATCGAGCGCGGCATCATCGAGACCGCGATCATCACCGGCAAAGCGAGGACGATCCACATGAGCTGGCGGTAGAAATAATGGAGCGGCGCGTAGCTGATCCCGGAGCCCGACAGGCGCTGGCCCGCGGCGGGCGAGGCGGCGGCGACCGCGACCAGCCCGATCGCGATCAGGACCGCGACGAAGAAGAGCAGGACCCGGTCGATCTCCCAGAACCAGCGCCCGACCGCGCTCCGGTCTGAGCGGCCGAGGCGGTTGGCGCCCTTCGCCTTGATCTGGTCGATGACATTCGCACCAATCATCCCAACGCCTCCACGGCCGCACGGAACGCATCGCCCCGGGCCTCATAATCCCTGAACTGGTCGAACGATGCACAGGCCGGCGACAGAAGGACGACCTCGCCGGGGCGTGCCGCCCCGGCGGCGACCCCGACCGCCTCGATCAGCATCTCGCATTCGGTGACGGGCACCCTCGGCTTGAGCAATTGGGCGAACATCGGTCCGGCCTCGCCGATCGTGTAGGCGCCCCTGACATGATCAAGGTACGGCTCGCAGGCATCGAGATCGTCGGACTTGGGGAGCCCGCCGAGGATCCAGTGGACCGCCGGGAAGGCCGCGAGCGCCGGGGCGGTCGAGGTCGGGTTGGTCGCCTTGCTGTCGTTGACGAAGAGCACTCCGTTGCGCTCGGCCACCCGCTCCATCCGATGGGGGAGGCCGGGGAAGGTGACGAGCGCCCGGGCGATGGCGCCGTCGGCCACGCCGAGCTCGCGCGCCGCGGCGACCGCGGCCGCGGCGTTCTGGGCATTGTGCGGCCCCTGGAGCGAGGGCCAGCGCGACTGGTCCTTCACGTCGGCCGCCTTGGCGAGGATATGACGGCCGCTGAGCTGGCCGGCGATGGCGCGGCTGTGATCGTCCTCGCCGGTGACGATCGCGACATGGTCGGGCGACTGCATTGCGAACAGGCGCGCCTTGGAGGCGGCATAATCGTCGACTCCGTCATAGCGGTCGAGATGGTCCGGGCTGACGTTGAGAAGGATCGCGATGTCGCAGTCGAGGCTTTGGGTCAGGTCGATCTGATAGGAGGAGAGCTCGAGGACATAGACGCCGCCCTCCGGGAGCGGCTCGCGACCGAGGATGGGAAGGCCGATATTGCCGCCCATGACGGTCGGGACGCCGGCGCTCTTCAATATGTGATGGATGAGCGCGGTCGTGGTCGACTTGCCGTTGGTGCCGGTGATCCCGACCACCTTGTGCGGCGGAAGGCTCGGGCGGGCTAGAGCGAACAATTCGATGTCGCCGATGAGCGGCACACGGGCGGTTCGCGCGCGCTCGGCGATGGGGTGGCGGTTCAAGGGGACCCCGGGCGAGACGACGATCCCGTCATAGCCGAAGATCGACGTGACCAGGGGATCGGCGATTCGCGCCTTCCCTTCGACGGCGGCCCGCGCTTCCTCGTTTCTGTCCCAGGCCATCACTCCGGCGCCGCTCGCGACCAGGGTCTCGACTGCGGACAGGCCCGAGCGGGCGAGCCCCAGCACGGCGAAATGCTTTCCGGCGAAGACGGGGCTGGTGATCATTTGACTGGATCCCCGCTTTCGCGAGGATGCGGTGAGCGCGTCATGTTCCATGCCGCCCTCACCGCAGCTTCAGCGTCGAGAGGCCGGCGAGGGCGAGGACGAAGCTGATGATCCAGAAGCGGATCACCACGGTCGGCTCCGACCAGCCCATCTGCTCGAAATGGTGGTGGATCGGCGCCATCTTGAAGACGCGCTTGCCGGTGCGCTTGTAGAAGAAGACCTGGATGATCACGGACAGCGCCTCGACGACGAACAGGCCGCCGATGATCCCGAGGACGATCTCGTGCTGGGTGGCGACGGCGATCGCTCCGAGCGCTCCGCCGAGGGCGAGGCTTCCGGTATCGCCCATGAAGACGGCGGCCGGCGGGGCGTTGAACCAGAGGAAGGCCAGGCCCGCGCCGACGATCGCCGAGCAGAGGACGGTGAGGTGGCCGACGCCCGGCACGAACGGGATTCCGAGATAGGCCGAGAAGACGGCGTTTCCGGCGAGATAGGAGATTGCGAGGAAAGCGAGGCTGGCGATGATCACGGGCATGGTGGCGAGGCCGTCGAGGCCGTCGGTCAAATTCACCGCATTGCCGAAGGCGACGACGACGAAGGCCGCGAAGACGATATAGAAGGGCCCGAGATCGACGACCGGCCCGTTATAGAAGGGGATGTAGAGCTCGGTGCCGGCGCCCCAGCTGATGATCCAGCAGCCGATCGCGGCAACGAGGAACTCGGCGAGCAGCCGCGTTCGGCCCGAGACGCCCTTGTGATGGCCTTTGCGGACCTTGTCGTAATCGTCGAGGAAGCCGATCGCCCCGAAGCCGACCGTGATCAGCAGGCAGGCCCAGAGATAGCGGTTCGAGAAATCCATCCAGAGCACGAGCGACAGGGTCAGCGAGGTGAGGATCATCAGCCCGCCCATGGTCGGCGTTCCGCGCTTGGCATGGTGGGTTTCGGGCCCGTCGTCGCGGATCGGCTGGCCCTTGCCCTGGCGGACTCGAAGCCAGCCGATGAATTTGGGGCCGATCAGGAGGCCTATGAACAAAGCGGTCGCGGTCGCGGCGCCGGCCCGGAAGGTGATGTAGCGGACGAGATTGAGCAGACCGGGAAAGTCGAGCTGTTCGGCAATCCACAGAAACATCAGCTTTTCCCGCCAGCCAGCGCCTCGACGAGCGCGGCCAGTCCGATCGAGTTCGATCCCTTTACGAGTATCGCGTCGCCCGGCCCGATCTCGCCTTCCAGCCGATCGAGCGCGGCGGCCGCGTCGGGCACATGCTCCATTTTCATGTCAGGGCCAAGCGCTTTTGCCAGCGGCTCCATCTCGTCCCCGACGAGCACGGCATAATCGACTTGAGCCTCGGCGACCGGCCCCGCCAAAGCGGCGTGATAATCGTCCGATCCCTCGCCCAATTCCCGCATCGCGCCCAGGACGGCGATGCGCCGGCCGCTGATCTTTCGGGCCGCGAAGCTCCTCAGGGTCGCCGCCATCGAGGCGGGATTGGCATTGTAGCTTTCGTCGATCAGCAAAGCCTCCCCGCCGTCGGCGCGGATAAGGTGGGTCTCGCCCCTTCCCTTGAGGCCGGCCATGTCCGCCAGAGCCAGGCCGGCCGCGGCGAGATCGCCGCCCGTCGCGTCGACCGCGCCGAGCACGGCCAAGGCGTTGGACACCCAATGCTCGCCCGGCTGGGAGATGGTGAAGGTGAGCTCGGCGTCGGGCAGGACCGCGGTGACGAGCGAGCCGCCGCGCGGCGAGGCCACCGCCTCGCGCGCCCAAATGTCGGCGCCCTCGCCAAGGCCGAAGGTCAGGACCCGCGCGGCGTGCTTGCGGGCGGCCGTAGCGAGCCGGTCGCAATGGGGGCTGTCGAACGGGACGAGCGCCACGCCGCCTTCCTCGAGCCCCTCGAAAATCTCCCCCTTGGCGTCGGCAATCTCCTCGTCGCTGGCGAAGAAGGCGCGGTGGGCCGGGGCGATGGCGGTGACGATGGCGACATGCGGCCGGACCAGCCGGGTCAGGGTCGCGAGCTCGCCCTTGTGGTTCATGCCCATCTCGAAGATTCCGAAACGAGTGTCGGCGGGCATCCGGGCGAGCGACAGAGGCACGCCGGTATGGTTGTTGTAGCTCTTGACCGAGCGGTGGGCGCGGCCGGGGGCGGCCCGGTCGAGCGCCGCGAACAGGGCCTCCTTGGTTCCGGTCTTTCCGACCGAGCCGGTGACCCCGCAGATGCGCGCGCCGGTACGGGCGCGGGCGGCGGCGCCGAGATCGTTCAGGGCCTTCGACGTATCGGCGACCCGGACGTGCGGCCGGTCGAGATCCGAAGAGACGATCGCTCCGGCCGCGCCCGCCGCGAAGGCCTTGTCGAGGAAGAGATGGCCGTCGCTGGTCTCGCCCTTCAGAGCGAGGAAGAGGTCGCCCGGCTCGACCTCGCGGGAATCGAAGGTCACCCCGGACGCCTCGAAGGCGCCATGAGCGCTGCCGCCGGTCGCTTCGGCGATCGAGTCCGAGGTCCAGAGCGCGGTCATGCGGCGCACTCGCGGGCGACGCTCACGTCGTCGAAGGGGAGTATCTTGTCGCCGACGATCTGGCCCTGCTCATGGCCCTTGCCGGCGAGAAGGATCAAATCCCCCTCCCCGGCCTCGGCGACGGCCGCCTCGATGGCCTCCCGGCGGCCGGCCACTTCGAGCGCGCCGGGGGCTCCGCTCATCACCGCGGCACGGATGAGCGCGGGATCCTCGGTGCGCGGATTGTCGTCGGTGACGATGACCCGGTCGGCGAGGCGGGCGGCGACAGCGCCCATCTCCGAGCGCTTGCCGACGTCGCGGTCGCCGCCGGCGCCGAGGACGATGATCAGCCGGTCGCGGGCGTGCGGGCGGAGAGCGGCGATCGCCGCCTCGATCGCGTCGGGGGTGTGGGCATAGTCGACATAGACCGGAGCGCCGGTGCGGGTGATGACCGCGCGCTCGAGCCGGCCGCGGACGGGCTGGAGCCGGGCGAGATCGGAGAGGGTTCGGCCGGTCTCGCCGCCGGTCGCGATGACCAGGCCGGCGGCGGTCAAGGCGTTGGCGGCCTGGTAGGCGCCGATCAGCGGCAGGTCCACCTTCTCAGTCCGGCCCTCGACTTCGAGGGTGAGGATCTGGCCGAGCTGGGCGGGCGCGCGGCCGACGAGACGGATCGACTCGCCGCGCGCGCCCACCGTCAGCCGCCTGAGCCCCCGCTCGGAGACCCGCCTCATCACCTCGTCGGATTTGGGATCGTCGGTCCAGATCACCGCCGCCCCGTCCGGCTCGACCACCTCGGAGAAGAGCCGCATCTTGGCCTCGAAATATTCGTCCATCGTGCCGTGATAATCGAGATGGTCGCGGCTGAAGTTGGTGAAGGCGGCGGCGTGAACCGGGAGGCCCTCGGTCCGGTACTGGGCGAGGCCGTGGCTCGAAGCCTCGAAGGCGGCATGGGTCACCCCTTCGCGGGCGAGCCCGCCCATGTTGCCGAGGAAGGTGACGATGTCGGGCGTGGTGAGGCCGGTGGTCGTGCAATCGTCGGCGGTGGTCACGCCCAGGGTCCCGATCGAGGCGGCGTGATGGCCCGACATGCGCCAGAGCTGGCGGGTCAACTCGACATTGCTGGTCTTGCCGTTGGTGCCGGTGACCGCGACGATCGTCCCGGGGAAGGGCGCGAAGAATCTGGCGGCGAGCCGGGCGAACTCGCGGCGAGGCTCCGGAGCGGCGATATGGGCGGCGCCCTCCACTCTGGCCTCGGGGCGGGCGACGATCGCGACGGCGCCTGCGCCGACCGCGTCGGCAATGAAATCCTCGCCGTTGAAGCGCGAGCCCCGGAAGGCTCCGAACACCGTGCCCGGGGCGACCTTGCGATGATCGATGGCGAAGCCGGTGACCCGAGAATCGGATTCGATTCCGGCCAGGTCGGCCAGGCGCACCGGTCAGTGGCTCCGTTCGCGCTGAACGAAAGGCAGGACCTCGGACATGTCGGCGTCGCGGCTTCCGTCGGGCGCGATGCCAAGCAGCGAGCCGGTCCGCGCGATCACCCTCGAGACCACCGGAGCGACGTTCCACCCGGCGGTATGGAAGCCGAAAGTCTCGCTTGTCGCCTTGGGATCGTCGAGCATCGCGACGACCACATAGCGGGGCTCGTCCATCGGGAAAACGCCCGCGAAGGTGGTGACGACCGCGGCCCCGGTATAGCGGCCGCCGACGATCTTCTCGGCGGTTCCGGTCTTGCCGCCGACCCGGTAGCCGGGCGCGTCGGCCTTCCCGCCGGTCCCTTCGGTCACGACCAGCCGGAGCAGGGCGCGCATCCGGTAGGAGGTGTCGGCGGAAAAGACCCTTCGGCCCTGGGGCACCGGGTGGCGGGGGCCGATCTTCATCAGGGTGGCGGGCCGGTAGATGCCGCCGTTGAACAAGGTCGCATAGCCGGTCGCGAGATGGAGCGGAGTGACGGCGATTCCGTGGCCGTAGCCCACCGTCATCGTCGCGGTCGCCCCCCAGTCGGAGCCCGGAGTCAGGGTGCGGCCGCGCTCGTTGAGCTCGATCGAGACCGGATCGAGGAAGCCCATGTTGCGGAGGAAGAGCTTCTGGCGCTCGGCTCCGATCTCCGCGGCGATCTGGGCGGTGCCGATGTTCGACGATTCCTTCATGATCTCGGCGACCGAGCAGCGCCGCCCGTAGGGATGGGTGTCGGTGATTGTGAATCCACCGACGTGAAGCGCCTTCGGGCAGTCGTAGGTCTTGCCGAAGCTGGTGATCACGCCGCTGTCCATCGCCATTGCGACGGTGAAGGGCTTGAAGGTCGAGCCGAGCTCATAAACACCGAGCGTCGCCCGGTTGAATCCCGCTTCGGCGATCGTTCGGCCCGGCTTGTTGGGGTTGAGCTGGGGAAGCGACGTCATCGCCACCACCTCGCCGGTCTGGATGTCGAGGACCACGCCCGCCGCTCCGATCGCGCTGAACTTCGCCATCGCGGCTCCGAGCTCGGTCTCGAGAACGGCCTGGACCCGCGCATCGATGGCGAGCTCGACCGGAGTGCCGCGGGTCCCCGGATCGCGGAGGCGATCGTCGAGGACTCGTTCCATGCCGGCGACTCCCCGGCCGTCCATGTCGGTCCAGCCGAGGATCTGCCCGGCGAGGCTGGTCTGGGGATAGAGGCGCTCGGGCTCGCGGTCGAAGACGATCGCCGGCTCGCCGAGCGCGTTCACGGCGGCGACCAGCTCGGGCACGGCTCGGCGGCTCAGATAGAAGAAGGTGCGCTTCGAGGTCAGGATCGACCTGTACTCGGCGGCGGTCCGCTCGGGCATCAGCTCGGCCAGCCTGACCGACAGCTCGCCCGCATCGCCGAGCAATTTGTGCGGGTGGATGGCGATCGACCATGCGTCGATGTTGCGGGCGAGCGGGATGCCGTTGCGGTCGACGATGTCGCCGCGCACGGGAAGCAGGGGATTGAGGATCTCCCCGCCGCTCGAGCGGTCGCGAAGCACCTGCAGGAGGATGAGGCGGCCGGCGATCAGGGTGGTGACTCCGGCGAAGACCAGCATGATCAGCATCAGTCGCTGGTAGGTAAGCGCCAGACCCTGCCGTTCGGCGGCGGTCGGAGCCTGGTCGTGACGGGCGGCGATCGCGGTCATTTTTGTCCGCCGCCTCCGGACGCGGAGCGGCCGCGCGCGGCCGAGACCATTGCGGCGGGCTTGTCGGCGGCCGGGGCCGGAGCCGGCTTGGGCCTGGAAGCGTCGGCGCGGGCCGAGCGCGCGGGCGACGCTTCGTCGCGCGTGCCCGACGTGGCGGCACGGCTCTCCTCGCGGCGGGCCGGGGCGGAGGCGCGGTCGGCCTTTTCCTCGCGGGCGGCGGCGGCGACCTGCTCGACGAGCTCGCTGCCGAGGCGGCGGACCGGCTTCGAGGCGGCCTGGGCGGCGCGGACCGGAGGCTTGCCCGTCGCGGCCGCGGCCTGAAGCGGCTTCGCCGAAGCGGGCCGGGCGGCCGGCGGGACCTAACCGGCGCGGTGGACGATTGCGGGCTGGACGGAGGACGGCGCCGGCTGCTCGACCGCGAGCCTCGGCTTCGCTTCGGCCGGCGCGGCTTCGGCGGCGGCGGGGGCGTCGCTCGTATCCATCGAAGCCATGCGCATCTCGGCGCGCTCGGCGACGGTCTGCTCGCGCTGGTCGAGGCGGGCGAGGAGGAACTCGTCCTTCAGGAACTGGCCGGTGGCCGGCGCGGAAAGAGCAAGGACGTCGGAATTCCACTGCTCGAGCTGCGACAGCCGACCGCGGGTGCCGAGCTCGGTCTGGAGCGAACGGATCTGCTGCTTGGTGGCGATGATGCGGCTCTCGACCCGTGCGAGGTCGGCCCGCTCGGTCGCGACCTGGAGCGAGAGCATGTAGCAGCCCAGGGCGGCGCCTCCGACGGCGGCCACCCAGACGACGGATTTGAAACCCCTTGCGATCATGAGGGCTTTCCTTCCTTCCAGGGCGATGCGGTGGTTCGGCGCGCGACCCGCAAGGTGGCGGAGCGGGCGCGGGGATTGAGGCGGATTTCCTCGTCGCCGGCGCGAACCGGACGGGCGACGGCCTCGAAGCTCGGGCTCGGACCCGAGTCGGCGACCTGCGGCAGATGGCGCGATCCGGACGGGAGATCGCCGCTCCGCTCCTTGAGGAATCGCTTCACGACGCGGTCCTCGAGGCTGTGGAAGGTGACGACTGCGAGGCGGCCGCCAGGCTTCAGCACCTGCTCAGCCGCCTCGAGCCCGCCCTCCAACTCCTGAAGCTCCTCGTTGAGATGAATCCGGATCGCCTGGAAGGTGCGGGTGGCCGGATCCTTCTTTTGGCCGGGATGGTGGCCGGTCGCCTTGCGGACGATGTCGGCGAGCTGGCCGGTGCGCTCGACCGGACGGGCGGCGACGATCGCCCGGGCGATCCGCCGCGACTTGGGCTCCTCCCCGTAGCGGTAGATGATGTCCGCAATCTTTTCCTCGGGGGCATTGTTGAGGAAGTCGGCGGCGGTCTCCCCTTCCCGGCCCATCCGCATGTCGAGCGGGCCGTCGGACTGGAAGGAGAAGCCTCGGTCGGCCTGATCGAGCTGCATCGACGAGACGCCGATATCGAGCGTGACTCCGTCGACGGAGTCGACGTCGCGGGCGGCAAGCGCCTGGCGCATCCGGGAGAAACGCTCCGGAACAAGCGCCAGGCGCCCCCCGCTCGAAGCGGCCAGAGCCTCGCCATACTGGATCGCCTCGGGATCGCGATCGAAGGCAATGACTCTGGCCGCCCCTTTATCCAGGATGGCCTTGCTGTAGCCGCCGGCGCCGAAGGTGCCGTCGACATGAGTCTCGCCGGGGGACACGGCGAGCGCTGCGATCACCTCGTCGAGAAGCACCGGAACGTGCGGGGCGGCAGCGTTCGGGCTCACGGGGTGATGCCTTTTTCTTCGAGACGGTAAGCGGCGATCTCGCGAAGGTCGGCGCCTCCGACCTCCATCGCGATCCGCGGGTTCCAGACCTCGACCACGCCGCCGATTCCGACGAAGAGGGCGAGGTCCTCGATCTTCCCCTTGCGGCGCATCATCGGGGGCAGGACGATTCGGCCGCTCGGGTCGTAGGGGACGTCTTCGGTCATTCCGAACAGACGGCGGGCGCGCTCGTAATGGTCGTCGACGGTGCCGCCCCGGGTCTCCTCCGCGAGCCGGCGGCGCTCGAGCTCGGCGTAGATGTTCCGCGCATATTGGCGCCCGTAGGCGGTGAGGCAGGGCGAGACGTCGTGGGCGCCGACGACGATGAAGCGGCCGTCCGAGCGGCGCTCGATGACGCTTCGCACGAAAGCGGGAACGGAGAGACGCCCCTTGGCGTCCACCGCGTTCAGCGCGCTCCCCTGGAAGAAATCGTCGACGTCCACCTGTCGCCCGCTCCCTGTACACGGACCTTCTCCGTTCGCGGGTGCGCGCTGGCAGCCGCGTGACTCACCGGTCAGCTGGAGAAGTGCCCCTCAAATCAGGAAGCCGTGGATAACATCATGAACCCCCGTTTGGAAGGGGATTCTATGCCTTTTTTGGGGATTTCATGCCTGTCAGAAGGAGATAGGCAGATTTTCGTGGTTTGTTCTCAGATCAGGTTCCTAAGTTGTTCACCCTTGGCGGGCCTGTGGATAAAGATGTGGCCTATTCCTTCCAAGCAAGGCCAGCAGAATCGCGAGCGCGAGCAGGATCAGAGTCGGAAGACTCGCCATTTGCAGACCCGAGATGAGCGGAAGCCCTCCCGTAGCTCCCCACGAAACCGGTGCCCGGACCCGTCGGCGGCTTATGCCGGCGGCCTCGTCGAGCAGGTCGGCAAGGTAGAGCGGGTTGTCGGCGAGGCGCCGGCTGCGAGCATCGCCCTCCCATCCGGGGGCAACCCAGAGATCGTCTCGCATCAGGTCCGCGTCGGCGAGCAATATGACCCGGCCGGCGCCGATCGTCCGGCGGGCATGGACCGGACCGGAGAACGAGCCCGGCGACTCGAGGACGTATTTCCGTTCTTGCCTGTTGGAGGGATAGAATGTGACCTGGAGCGGCCGGTGGGCCGGCTCGAGCGTCAATCCCCAATGGGCGAGCAGCGGACCAAGCAGCGACGACTGCAACGGCCTTCGAACGTCGCCGAGCGGAAGATCGCTTGGCCATTTGAGATCCGGATCGGCAAGTACGACGGCGCGACCGCCGCGCCTGACCCAGTCGTCCAAAGCGACCAATTCCGATGGCGAGAGCCAGCGCGGCTGGGCGAGGAGCATCAGCTTGTCGGAGCCGAGGCTTTTCGTGTCGAGCGAGTCGATCGGCTGGACGTCGAACTCTTCCCGCAGTGCCTCATAGGTCCGCGACGGCCGCGATCGGGGGTCGAAGGCGCCATATTCGCCCCAGACGATCGGAAGGCTGGTCATCAGCAGGAGGCGCGGCTTGTGCCCGGCGGGCCGACCATCGCCCGGCCCCATCGCCACGGCGTCCCAGCCCGAGCGGACGGCGGGGATCATCAGAGCGAGCGCGAGAGCCGCCGCGGCGATCCATCCCGCAAGGCGTCGCCGTCGCCGAGCCGACTGCACGAACAGATCGGCGGCGGCCAGCACCAGGAGGCTGGCGCCGAAGCCACGCACCAGCTCGGTCCACGGGGCCGGATTGCCGACGGCGCGGACGAGCAAGGTCTCGCCCAGAGAAATGGCGAGCAGGGCAACGGCGTAAAAGGCCCAGCGGCGGGGCCACCGCCAAGGCGATGCAAGCGCGGACGCCGCGATCAGCAGGAGAGGACGGACCGCGAAGAAGGCGACGAACTCCGCTCGGCCCGCCGCCATGAAGCCGCCGAGCGTGAATCCGAGGATCAGCTCGGCCGCAGCCCAGGCCGCGGCGGCCGCGAGCAACAGGCTATTGCTGGGGTTGAGGAGCACCGGTCGCTGGCGGAGGCGTAGCGGAATTGGCCGGCGCCGCCGCGGCCGCCGCGTCGTTCGCGTCGGCATTGCCGGGGGCCACGCCGAGCTCGGCGAGCGGATCCTTGGGCTGAGCCTCGTTGGCCGGCGCCGGCGGCGTAGACGGGCCGATGCCGCGCTGCTGATCGAGCGAGTTGGCTGTGATCGGCGCTTCCTGGCTCGGCCGGATGAAAATGGCGGCAAGCAGAACGAGGATGAATACGAAGGCGAGGCCGGTAAGGCCTATTCGCACGCGCTGCATTTGGTTCGGGCCCACTCCTCTTTCGGTGCAGGCTATCGCAAGGAATCGGCTTTGTCGAACCTCCCCGCAATTGCGAACCATTCGCAAAAAACGGCTTGACGATCGCCCCGGAGAGGACAAATTGTCGGCTCATGAACAAGAGCATCCTAGCCGCCGCCTCGTTCGCGGCCTCCTTCACCCTCGCGGCCTGCAACAGCGAGCCCGAGGTCGTGGACCTCAATCCCGATCCCCGCGCCGACGAGCTCGCCAACGCCGCGCCGGTCGAGGCGCCGCCCGCGGTCGAGCACAGCAGGGCCTATCGCTGCAAGGACAACAGCCTGATCTACGCGGATTTTTACACCAACGGCACGGCGACGGTGAAGGAAGGCCAGGCCGGAATGCCGACCATGCTGACCGCGACCGACGGCAAGCCGCCTTATGTCGCCGAGGGCTATTCGCTCAGCGCGAACGGAACCCAGGTCAGCTACACCGCCCCGAACAAGGGCACCCGGAGCTGCAAGGCCTGAGGCCCGAGTCGTTTATTGCGAGGGGGGCCGGCAGGCCCCGTTTCAGATCCTGCGCGGCGGGCCTTCGGGTCCGCCGTTTGCGTTTCGGGGCCCCGAGTTTTTAGTGTTTTTCGGCTAACGTGGGGGTTGGGAACGCTTCCCTGCTCAGGACGCAAGCTGCCGCGCGACCCGCGGCGTGAAAGCTGGTTCACGTTGTCAAAGAACCTGGGGTGAGCCCCGGCCTGATTGTGTGGAACATAGCATGAACATCCGGGAAAGTCAATATGCGCGCAAGCTCTCCGACGGGTCATGGGCAAGAAAGAAAATTGGTTCGCGCAGAGACGCAGAGGCGCGGAGCTTGACCGCGAGGAAGCCTGGATTTTCCTGCCGACCCAGAGATCGTCATTCCAGCGCAAGCTGGAATCTCATTCATTCTCTTCCGGCGTACGAAATTGAACTGAGATCCCGGCGTTCGCCGGGATGACGTGAAAGACTCGGCCTCTCGGCCTCTCTGCGTCTCTGCGCGAACAAGAGACCATGGTGGAAGTGCCGCCGCTCGCCTGCCAGATCACGTGCCCTCACCCTCCCAAAGCTGCGCTTTGGGCCCCTCCCTCTCCCTCCAGGAGAGGGTTCGATGAGGCTTCAGGCGGGTTCGGGGGTGCTTTCCATGGCTTGCATGCGGCGCTGGATCTCGTCTTCGGAGACGTCCTCGACATGGGTGGAGAGGGTCCAGCTGTGCCCGAACGGGTCCTTGAGGGTGCCGGAGCGGTCGCCGTAGAACTGGTCCTGGACCGCTCTCTCCTCGGTGCCGCCGGCGGCGATGGCGCGCTCGAAGGCCGCATCGACGTCCTCGACATAGATCATGAAGGACGCGGTCGATCCGCCGCGCTTGTCGGGACCGAGCCTGTCCATCTCGGGAAATTCATCGGACAGCATGACGTAGGAATCGCCGATCCTGATCTCGGCATGGGCGATCCGGTCGCCCATCGGCAGGCGAAGCGCCTCGGTCGCCCCGAACGCCTGCCTGTAGAAGTCGATCGCGGCCGCGGCGTCGCTCACCGTGATGTAGGGGGTGACGCTGTGATAGCCTTCGGGGATGGGACGTACGCTCATTGCTTGTCTCCCGACTCGGTTGGTACAGTAGAACGTATCGGGAACGCAATGATGAGTCAAACGCGAGGATCGCGGCGGCTTAGACAAGGCTGACGCCTCTCGCTACAGCCCGCGCCATGAGCGAATCCATCACGCCGCAGATCGTCGCCGAGCATGGCTTTTCCGAGGAGGAATATCAGCGCGTGCTCCACGCCATGGGGCGCGAGCCGAACCTGACCGAGCTCGGCATCTTCTCGGTCATGTGGTCGGAGCATTGCTCCTACAAGAGTTCCCGGATCCACCTGAAGAAACTGCCGACGACGGGGCCTCTGGTGATCTGCGGGCCGGGCGAGAATGCGGGGGTGGTCGACATCGGCGAGGGCCCGAACGGGACCAGACTCGCGGCTATCTTCAAGATGGAGAGCCACAACCACCCGAGCTATATCGAGCCCTATCAGGGCGCCGCGACCGGCGTGGGCGGGATATTGCGCGACGTCTTCACGATGGGCGCGCGGCCGGTCGCCAATCTGAACGCGCTCCGCTTCGGCCGGCCCGATCATCCCAAGACGCGGCACCTGATCGCCGGCGTCGTCGCCGGGATCGGCGGCTACGGCAATTGCGTGGGGGTCCCGACCGTCGGCGGCGAGGTCAATTTCCACACCGCCTATGACGGCAACATCCTGGTCAATGCGATGACCGTCGGGGTCGCCGAGCAGGACAAGATCTTCTATTCGGCCGCGTCCGGCCCGGGCAATCCGATCGTCTATGTCGGATCGAAGACGGGGCGCGACGGGATCCACGGCGCGACCATGGCCTCGGCCGATTTCTCCGAGGACAGCGAGGAGAAGCGGCCCACGGTCCAGGTCGGCGACCCGTTCACCGAGAAGCTTCTGATCGAGGCCTGCCTCGAGCTGATGGCGTCCGACGCGATCGTCGCGATCCAGGACATGGGCGCGGCCGGGCTCACCTCATCCTCGGTCGAGATGGCGTCGAAGGGCGGGGTCGGGATCGAGCTCGACATGAACGCCGTCCCCTGCCGCGAGGAGGGGATGACGCCCTATGAGATGATGCTGTCCGAGAGCCAGGAGCGGATGCTGATGGTGCTCAAGCCCGGCCGCGAGGGCGAGGCCGAGGCGATCTTCCGCAAATGGGAGCTGGATTTCGCTGTGATCGGGCGGGTGACCGAGACCGGTCATATGGTCCTGAAGTGGAACGGCGAGGTAGCGGCGGACATCCCGCTGGCGCCGCTGGCCGACGACGCGCCCTGCTACGACCGGCCCTGGGTGGCGACGCCGAAGCCCGAGCCGCTCGGGGACGTGCCGGAATCGGCGGATATCGGGGCGGATCTCCTGAAGCTCATGGCCTCGCCGGATCTGGCGTCGCGGCGCTGGATCTGGGAGCAATACGACCACATGGTCGGGGCCGACACGGTGCAGAGGCCGGGCGGCGACGCGGCGGTGGTGCGCGTGCACGGCACCGACAAGGCGCTCGCGATCACCACCGACTGCACGCCGCGCTACTGCCGGGCCGACCCGTTCGAGGGCGGCAAGCAGGCGATCGCCGAGGCCTGGCGCAATCTGTGCGCGGTCGGAGCGACCCCGATCGCCGCGACCGACTGCATGAATTTCGGCAACCCGCAACGGCCCGAGATCATGGGCCAGTTCGTCGGCTGCATCGAGGGCATGGCCGAGGCGTGCCGGGCGCTCGATTTCCCGATCGTGAGCGGAAACGTCAGCCTCTACAACGAGACCAAGAACGAGGACGGGACGGGAAGCGCGATCCTGCCGACGCCGGCGATCGGCGGGGTCGGGCTGATCGAGGATTGGCGCAAGTCGGCGACGATCGGGTTCAAGGCCAGCGGCGACCAGATCCTGATCATCGGCGGTGATTGCGCGCATCTCGGTCAATCGCTTTGGCTGAGAGAATGTCATGACCGTGAGGACGGCCCTCCGCCTCCCGTCGATCTCGAAAGCGAGCGACGTAATGGCGAGTTCGTCCGGGAGCTGATCGGTCGTCAGCTCGTCACTGCGGTCCACGACGTCGCCGACGGTGGCCCACTTGTAGCTTTGACGGAAATGGCCCTCGCAAGCGGGATCGGGTTCGTCCCCTACGCGGCCGATCCACCCTCGGCGTTCGGCGAAGACCAAGGGCGCTACGTCGTCACGGCTGGCAGCGACGAGGCAGCGATGATCCGCAGGGAGGCAGCGGAACGCGGCGTTACGGTCGTCCAGGGCGGTTACACCTCGGGAACACATATTAACTTCGATAAGGGCTGGAGCGTGTCACTGGATGACCTTCGCCGCGCCCATGAAGGCTTCTTCCCCAGGCTGATGGGCCCCAACGCAGCGCTCGCTTGACAGCTGAAGGACGGCGGTCGAGCCTGCCCCTGGGTTGGCAGGGGAAAGCCGGATGTTGAAGCCGATCGCGGTGGCGACGTTGGTTGCCGGTACGCTCGATATCCTGTCCGCCTTCGTCTTCGCCGGCATGGCCGGGGCGACGCCCGGCGGGGTGCTCCGCTACGTCGCCAGCGGACCGTTCGGCGACGCGGTGCGGCAGGGCGGCGCGGACTGGGCCGCGGTCGGCCTCGCCGTCCATTTCGCGATCATGGCGTGCATGGCCGCGGCGTTCTTCCTGGTGGCGAAGAGCGTGCCTGCCCTGGTCCGGCATCCGATCGTTGCGGGACTGGTCTATGGGCTGATCCTCTGGGGCATCATGTACTGGGTGGTGAAGCCGCTGCGCTGGCCCGAGGCACCGCTCCCCAATTCGCTTTACGGGGTTGCGAACCAGCTTTTCTCGCATTGCATCCTGGTCGGCATTCCGATCGCCTGGATCGCGAGCCGGTATTTCGGGGCTAGGATGACGAGCCCCCTCCACCAGCCTTCGCCGAAGGCTACGGCTGGTCCCCCTCCCCGTCCCGGGGAGGATCTTTGACTGTCGGTTACTCAGGCACGCCACTGGCGCGGAAGCTATCGCTGAAGGACGGGCTTCGGACCTGGTGGGAGGGGGTGCCGGACAGCGTTCGGACCGAGATCGAGGGGGATGGGCTTGCGCTCGAGATGCTCCTCAAGCCGGAGGCTCCGATCGAGGCGGCGCATCTTTTCGTGACCGAGCGGGCGGTGCTGGCAGCCAGGGCTCGTGCGCTTCTCCCGCTGCTGGCGCGGGACGGGTTCCTGTGGGTGTCGTGGCCGAAGAAGGCTTCGAAGGTGGAGACTGACATCACCGAGGACGTAATCCGCGACGTGGCGCTTCCGCTCGGACTGGTCGACGTGAAGGTGTGCGCGGTCGACGCGACCTGGTCGGGGCTGAAGCTGGTCATCCGGAAGGAATTGAGGGGCGGCCGACAGGAAGGCTGAAGGCCGCGCCGACCCCCTCCACCAGCCTTCGCCAAGGCTACGGCTAGCCCCCCGCCCCGAGGAGGATGGGAGGAATAATTAGCTATTGCGAACCATTCTCATTAGCTTTATTGGGCGACTCATGATCGTTTGCGTCTGCAATGCTCTTCGGGAGCGCGATGTCCGGGCCGCCGCGCGCGGCGGCGCCTCCTGCCCTTCCAGCGCCTATGCGGCGCTCGGCCGCCGCCCGCGTTGCGGGCAATGCTTTCCGTTCGCGCGCCAGCTGATCGCGGCCGAAGCCCCGAACGCCTGATCCGCGCCGGACGGGCTCCGGTACTCGTCCCACGTTCTTCCCCACAGTCCGAAATTCCATCCTTCCGGAAGCGCGATGGCACGCCTTCGCGGATGCGGAACAGGGCTGCGAAAGCCTCGCACTAGCAATCTCGAAAGCGCCGCCCGGCTGCTGCGAATGAATGCCATGAGCAGCTGGGTTTTTCGCAGTTTTCCGCCGTTTTTTCGCTTGGGATTCGGCCCCGTCTGAAGTAGGACCGGCCAGTGAGGAGACGGTCATGAAGGGCGACGATCGGGTCATCGAGCTGCTCAACGAAGCGCTCAAGAACGAGCTGACCGCGACCAACCAATATTGGCTCCATTACCGAATGCTCGATCATATGGGCGTCAAGAAGCTCGCCGCATTCGAGCGCTCCGAATCGATCGACGAGATGAAGCATGCCGACCGGCTGGCCGAGCGGATCCTGTTCCTCGACGGGCTTCCCAACTTCCAGATGCTCGGGCGGCTCAGGATCGGCGAGACGATCGAGGAAATGCTGCGATCGGACCTGGACCTCGAGCTGGAGGCGCTGACCCAGCTGCGCGGAGCGATCCAGCATTGCGAGACGGTTCGCGACTATGTCAGCCGGGACCTGCTGTCCGAGATCCTCGCAAACGAGGAGGAGCATGTCGACACGCTCGAGCAGCAGTTCGAGATGATCGAGGCGATGGGGCTTCAGAATTACATCCAGCTTCAATCGGAAGCGGCGGGGAGCTGAGTCTCTTTCCAGACGCGTCGGCTTCCCGCATCAGTCGGAAATGCCCAATGCCCCTTATCGCCCGCTTCCGTGGCCCGGCCTTCCCGACTTCTCCCCCGAGGAGATGATCGAGCGCGGCCGCGCCTTTTACGAAAAGGTCCGGAAGCGCAGGACATGCCGCTTCTTTTCCGACGATCCGGTCCCGCGCGCGGTGATCGAATATGCGGTCCTCGCCGCGGGAACCGCGCCCAGCGGAGCAAATCATCAGCCCTGGCATTTCGCAATCGTCTCGACGCCGGACCTGAAACGCCGGCTTCGGGTCGCGGCCGAAGAGGAGGAACGCGCCTTCTACGCAGGCAAGGCCGGGCAGGAATGGCTCGAAGCGCTCGCACCGCTCGGCACCGACGAGAACAAGCCCTATCTCGAGATTGCGCCCTGGCACATAATCGTCTTCGGACAGCGCAGGGGCGGAATCGAGCCCGGCGATCGGAAGCGCAATTATTATGTGACGGAATCGGTCGGCATAGCCTGCGGCATATTGCTGCTCGCGCTTCACGAGGCCGGCCTGGCCACGCTGACCCACACGCCCAACCCGATGGGCTTCCTCAACCGCCTCTGCGACCGACCGGCGGACGAGAAGCCCTTGATGGTGATCGTCGCGGGCAAGGCGGCGGCGGATGCGACCGTCCCGGAACATGCCCTTTTGAAAAAGCCGCTGGACAGGATATCAAGCTGGCTCTGATCGTCCGGAAGGGGGAACCGGAATGACCGCAGTCACGGAAGCGCCGCCGCGGATCGCCACGCTCGACATCGTCCGGGGGATCGCGGTGATGGGAATCCTGGCGATGAACATCGTCGCCTTCGCCATGCCGTTCCCGGCCTATATGAATCCGCTCGCCTACGGGATGGAAGGCAGCGCCGATCTCGTCTCCTGGGTCTTCAGCTTCATCCTGATCGACGGCAAGATGCGCGGCCTCTTCTCCTTCCTGTTCGGAGCAAGCATGCTGCTCGTCATCGAGCGGGCCGAGGCGTCGGGAATGTCGGCGCGGTCGGTCCATTATCGGCGCATGTTCTGGCTTCTGATCTTCGGGCTGATCCACCTCTATCTCATCTGGTTCGGCGACATATTGACCGGCTACGCGCTGGTCGGAATGATCGCCTGGCTGTTCCGCAACAAGCCGCCGCGCGTCCTGATCCGCTGGGGCATCGGCCTCCTCGTCGTTCAATTCCTGGTCTTCGCCGCGCTCGCCGGCGGAGCGGCTTTCCTTCGCGCCGCCGCCTCGGAGCCGGGGGCCGCCGCCGAACTGGTGAAGCAATGGCACGACATGGAAATGCAGTTCGGACTCATCGGCGGGGACGCGCTGGCGAAGGATCTCGCCGCCCACCGCGGCGATTATTCCACGCTCGTGGCCCACCGGGTCGCCCAGAATGCATTCGCGCCGATCAGCGGCCTCTTCATGTTCGGATGGGAAACCCTGGCCTTTTTCCTGTTCGGAATGGCCGCGCTCAAGAACGGATTCCTCCGCGGCGCCTCGAGCCCCGGCACCTACCGCAAGGCCATGCTCATCGGATTCGGCATCGGGATCCCCGCCTATGCGATCCTGGCGTGGGTGCTGACCCGGGACGGATTCAGCGTCCCGATGATTTTCGCGGTGGTGATGGCCGCCACCGTGCCTTTCCGCCCGCTGATGGTCGTCGCCACCGCCGCCCTCATCATCGTCCTGACCCGCAACGGCGGCGCCCTCGTCGAGCGGATCGCGGCGGCCGGACGGGCGGCCTTCACCAATTATCTCGGCACGAGCATCGTCATGTCGACCGTCTTCTACGGCTACGGCTTCGGCCTTTACGGCGAGGTCGGCCGAGCGGAGCTGTGGATCGCGGTGATCGCCATGTGGGCGGTGATGCTGCTCTGGTCGAAGCCGTGGCTCGACCGCTTCCAGTACGGGCCGCTCGAATGGCTGTGGCGCTCGCTCTCGCGCTGGTCCTTCCAGCCGATGCGGCGGCGGGAGCCGGTCAGGGCTGGGGCGTAGCGGAACTCGGCGGCGGAGGCTTGATCAGGCTGTCGATCGGGGCGGCAGGAACGATCGCGACCCGGCCGTCCGGAACAGAGCGATCGGGATTCAACAGCTGGCGCCCGTCCGGCAGGAAATAGCGGACCGAAAAGCCCTTTTCCCGATCGCCGTCGAAGCGCGCGCACAAGGTCTGGCCGCCAATCGCGAGCATCAGGCCGTCGAACATGTCGGGTATGTCCTTGTCCTCCGGAGCCTCGGGCGCGCCGGGCACCTCGTAGAGGATTGCGTGACCGACCTTGTTCGAGCAGTCGGCGTCGCGCATCCGAATGCCATTGGCGCGGCCGGCGAGAACGAATCGTTGGGTCAGATAGCCGAATGCGACGGAGGGATTGGCGAGCTGCGTTCCAGCATCACCGTAGCTCTTGATGGCTCGCCATCCGGCGGGCGCGATATCGGAGATCGGACGGCCGGTCAGGATCGACACGACGGAGGTGCCATCGGACGCGTCGGTTTCAAGCAGATAATATTTGTCGGCGCCCATCGCACGAACCGCTTTCTCGGGGTCCGCCCCGCCGACATCCCAGTCCTCGACTCGCTCGCCGGCCGGGAACATGAGATCGCGCAGCTGGCGAATCGCCTTCTCGGCCTCGGCATCGCTCGAGGTCTTCTCGGTAGGCCCAAGCTCGTCCAGCTTGGTGGGGACGTCGGCGGACACACCGCCAAGCGGCGCGCCGATCAGGGCGGCAACGAGCAGGAAATTGCGAATGAATGCCATGTCTCGCGCTTCCGAGGGCGGCCAAAGCTGGCTGGACGACGGCGAAAAGGCAATCTCTTTCAGCAGTTTCGCGGCCGGGGGGCCTCGCTCCAGGGCGGGAAAACGAATCCGGGCGTCCGAAGCATCTTTTTGGTGATCTTGATCGGGGGCTTCAGGATCTTGTCGATCGGACAGGCCGGTACGATGATCTTGTGGGTGGGATTGCTGGAAGGGCTTGGTTCGCGTCCGTCGAGCAGGAAATTCCGGCTGGTATAACCGCGCACCCGATCGCCGTCGTAACGCGTGCAGCCGTCGTCCTCCGCTTCCATCATGCTGCGCATGGAGCCGAACATGGCGATCATCCATTTTCGCTTCGGCTCGTCGCTAGAGAGGCGGGCACCAGGAATCTCGAAGAGACGTAGCTCCCCTTTTGCGCCGCTGCAGGCGACGTCGCCGACCCTGATCGAGCGGCCGCTGCTGGCGAGCACATAACGGGCGGAGAGAAGATGGATGAAATTGATCCACGGCTCTCCGGGACCAACCGAGGGTGCTCCGTCCCTGCCGATCAATCGCCATCCCTTCGGCGTAAAATCCTCGAGCGGGCGATCGGTGAGTATGGTGACGCTGACCCCATAATCACGACGATTGGCGAAATAATATCTGTCGGCGCCCATCGCCTTCAAATCGGCGTAGGGATCGGCTCCGCCGACATTCCAGCCCGGCACGTGAAGCGCGCGCCTGGCCAGCTCCTCGTTGGTCTTGCGGTATTGCTCGACGATTTGCGGCCCTTGCTTGCGCATGAGGTCGATTTCCCGATCGGACTTGGACGTGCATCCCGACCCGGCGAGCAGAACGCAGGCGCAAGAAAGGGTTGCCAGAATATTCCGAAATGTCGCCACGCTGTGCCCCCCTCCCCCATTTGTGACCGCGTCGGGGCGAGGAGGCAATGGATTGAACTGTTTCAGGCCGCTTCGGGGCTTCCCTCAGCCGTCGCTGTGGCCGGCCCGGCCGAACGTCGCGGGGCGGCGCTGCTGGAGCGGGTTGGTCTCGCGCTCGAACAGCTCCATCGTCTTCACATAGAGCGGGCGAAGGCGCGCCGCCTGGGGGATGAGATCGTCGGGCGGGACCCGCATCTCGACCGCGCGCCGGGCGCCGATCTCGATCTCCTCGGCAAGCGCGCCGAGAGGCTCGGCGCCGAACTGGCGCGCTTCGGATTTCATCGTGTGGGCGGGGATGACCAAAGCGGCGGCGTCTCCGCGCTGCATCGCATCCTCGATCTTGGCGACCGATTTCTCGCCGTCCTCCCGGAAATAGCCGAGGATTCGCACGAAGCCGGCGCCCAGCTCGGTCCGGGTGCGCGAAAAGGCTTCCCAATCGACGATGAAGTCGAGGTCACTGGTCGGTTCGTCCACGCGCAGAGCCTACGCCCGAGGGAGTAAACAGGCGGTTGACGATGCGGTGTGGGGTTCCCGCCTTCGCTGAAGCTTCGGCGGGCAAGGGGGGTTCCCGCCTTCGCTGAAGCTTCGGCGGGCAGGGGGGTTAGGGGTTGGGGGGGGGGGGGTGGGGGGTGGGGGTTGGGGGGTGGGG
>DATDAS010000023.1:0-5812 GCA_036525315.1 Allosphingosinicella sp. | reverse complement strand
CCGAGGTGGCCGGAGCGGCGTCCGCGGGAGCCGCGGCGGCGGCGTCCGGAGGCGTGGTGGCCGGGGCCGGCGGTGCCTCGACCGGCGGGGGCGGCGGGGCTCGGAGCGGGATGGCGGCGGCGGCGGCGAGCTCGGCGGCGGTGAGCGGGGCGATATTGTCGGAGCCGATCGAGGCGCGGGCGATCCGGGTCGGGTTGACCGGAGGCTCGCCTCGCTCGATCGAATCGACGAAGTTCATCCCGGCGACGACCCGGCCGAACACGGTATATTTCCCGTCCATCGCCAGGCGCGGGACGAGCATGATGTAGAACTGGCTGTTGGCGCTGTTCGGTTCCATCGTCCGGGCCATTCCCAGCGCGCCCCTCGTATGGGGCAGGCCGTTGAACTCGGCGGCGAGGTCGGGAAGGTCGGAGCCTCCGGTGCCGTCGCCCCTGGGATCCCCGGCCTGGGCCATGAAGCCCTCGATCACCCGGTGGAACAGGAGGCCGTCATAGAAGCCCTTGCGGGTGAGCTCCTTGATCCGGGCGACATGGCCCGGCGCGACATCGGGGCGGAGCTGGATCGTGACCCGTCCGCCGCTGGTCAGATCGAGATAGAGCGTGTTCTCCGGCTCCATCGCGGGCGGCGGCGGAGGCGAGGTGATGAAGGTCTGAGCGGCGAGCGGGCCGGCGATCAGGAGCCCGAGCAAAAGGGCGAGCAGAGCCTTGAAACGCATGATTTCGATTATCTCCGGATGGTGGCCGTAGCCCTAATGAATTGTGCTTGCGGGCCGCTGAACGATCAAGTGCCTTTGCGGCCGATCCTCTCGACGCGCTCGCGAACCTCGGCGGCAACGGCGGCGGGAACGAACTTCTCGACCCGTCCCCCATAGAGGGCGATCTCCTTGACGAGGCGCGAGGCGATCGGCTGGAGCGAGACGTCGGCCATCAGGAAGACCGTCTCGACACGGTCGTTGAGCTGCTGGTTCATGCCCGCCATCTGATACTCATATTCGAAGTCGGAGACCGCGCGCAGGCCGCGCAGGATGACCGCCGCCCCTTCCCTCTCGGCAAAGTCCATCAGCAGGGAATCGAAGGAGACCACGTCGATCTCTCCGGCAATCCCGTCGATCTCGCGGCGGACCATGGCCATCCGTTCCTCGACGCTGAACATGGGCGATTTGGACGGATTGGTGGTGACCCCGATGACCAGCCGGTCGACCAGCTTCGCCCCGCGGCGGATGATGTCCATGTGGCCGAGCGTGATCGGATCGAACGTGCCTGGGTAAACGCCGGTCTTCATGGGGAGGGGGTTTAGCGGGTGTAAAGGGGGTTGGGAATTGGGACTGGGGGTTGGGGGTTAGGGGTTGGGGGTTGGGGGTTGGGGGTTGGGGACTGGAGTTCGCCATCCGTCACCCCGGACTTGATCCGGGGCCTATGAACGCTGGGGGTGCCGGAATTCGAACGATCGTGTTCATGGGTCCCGGATCAAGTCCGGGATGACGTTCTCGCGCCGGGGGTCAATGATCCCGCTCGATGGCAAAGCGGGCGATTTCCCGGAGGAGGTCGGCTTCGGGGCCGTGACCTTGCAGATGCTCGATGGCCTGGTCGACGAGGAGGCCGGCCTGGCGGCGGGCGCGGTCCCGGCCGAGGAGGGTGACGAAGGTTTCCTTGCCCCTGGCGCGGTCCTTACCGACCTTCTTGCCGGTCTTGTGCTCCTCGCCTTCCTCGTCGAGCAGGTCGTCGGCGATCTGGAAGGCCAGGCCGACGTCGCGCGCATAGCCGCGAAGGCTGGTGCGCGCCTCGGCGGGGACCCGGCCCATGATCGCTCCGGCCTCGAGGCAGAATCCGATCAGGGCGCCCGTCTTCAATTGCTGGAGGCGGGTTACGGCGGCGAGATCGAGCGCGGAATCGGGCGCCGCGAGGTCCATCATCTGGCCGCCCGCCATTCCGCCCGGGCCCGCCGCGCGCGCCAGCTCCGAGGTCAGATCGGCGCGGACGAAAGGATCGGGATGGGTGGCGGGATCGGCGATCAATTCGAACGCGAGAGCGTGGAGGGCGTCGCCGGCGAGGATCGCAGTGCATTCGCCGAAGGCGCGGTGGAGGGTCGGCTTGCCGCGCCTCAGATCGTCATCGTCCATGCAGGGCAGATCGTCGTGGATCAGCGAGTAGACGTGGACCGCCTCGACCGCGGCGCCGACTCGAAGCGCTCGCTCGCGGTCGACGTTGAACAAGGCGCAGGAGGCGGCGACGAGCAAGGGGCGAAGGCGCTTGCCGCCGCCGATCGCGGCATAGCGCATCGCCTCGTAGAGCGGAGCCCGGGCGTCGGGAGGCACGACGAGAAGCCCGTCGAACAAGGCGTCGATCTCGCCTTTGATCCGGTCGAGATCGGAAGTCAGGCTGAAGGGCGCATCCGCCACGCGCACGCTCAGGCGGCGTCGAACGGCGCGGTGCCGGCCGGCTCTCCGTCGCGGCCGAACTGGATTTTCTCGATCTTCGCCTGGGCGGCCTGGAGCCGGGCCTCGCATTGCTGCTTGAGCCGGTCGCCCTCGCCGTAGAGCTGGATCGATTCGTCGAGCGAGGCCTCGCCGCTCTCGAGCCGGCGCACGATCTCCTCGAGCCGCTTCAGAGCGGCCTCGAACGACAGTTCGGAAATGGCTTCGGGCTGTTCGGACATGGGCGGAGCATTGGCCTCGAGGGGGACGAGGGTCAAGCTGGGGGCTTGTGCTCTTTCGATGCGGATTGGGGGTTGGGGGTTGGGGGTTAGGGGTTCACCCCGCCGCGGGCGCCCAGGCGAGCGGGTGAGCAGCAAGTGCCCGATCGGTTGTCAGCAAGAGGGCGTGTTCGACGTGGGCGATGGCCAGCAGTAGTCTGTCGAAGGGGTCGCGCGTCTCCGGTACCGGCAGCGCTTCCGCAATCGCATGCTCGGCGGTAAGGTCAAGCAAGGTGACGCCTCCAATCCCAAGCTGAGTTGGTATGTTCTCAAGGTCGATGCTCAGCTCGATCTTTCCCAACCGCGATTTGATCGCCAGCTCCCAGAGACTCACGACGCTTACATACAGGGCATCGTCCCCCGCCAGGCGCCCGCTTAGAGAGACCGGCAGAGATGCGGTCGAGCCATTGATGATCGCCACTACTATGTTCGTGTCCAGCAGGAGGGGCATCGCCTATGGTAACGGCCTAAGCAGGAAATCCTCCGGGAGCGGATCGTCGAAATCCTCCGACATCACGGCGACGATCTCGGGAAGCCCCCGTTCCTTCTTCCACCGGCGCATCGCCTCCCAGTCGATTCCGCCGCTCTTTTTGTGAGGCCCGAGCTCGGCGATCGGCTTGCCGTTGCGGGTGATGACGATTCGCTCACCTTCCTCGGCTTCACGCGCCAGAGCCGGGAAGCGGTTCTTCGCGTCCTTGATCGAAACGTGCTTCATGCGGGCATTGTAGCTACCGGTAGCTACTTTTGCAAGACTGGGGGTTCGACCCTTGCCGGTATTGCGGGGCCGTGGGATGGAGCCGCATGCTCCGGACCCTCCTGCATGCCGGCCTTACCGCCGCTCTGCTTTCACCGTCTCCGGCCCAGGCCGCCGCTCAGCCGACCCATGCCGAGCTCGAGGCCACGCTGCTGGCGCATCAGGTCCGGATCCTCAGCTACCTGACCTGCCGGCCCGCAAGGTCGGGCTGCATCAAGCCGCCCAAGCGCATCAAGGTCCGCAATTTCGACTGCCAGGCGAGCGGAACAGACGCGGAGGGCGGCCCGATCCTCTTCTGCCGGGTGACCTACATCCATTCGGGCGGCTCGATGGCGCATGTGCTGTCGAAGGACGAATGCGTGCCCCTGCGCCAAAGACCGGAGGGCCCGATCGACGGCCAGCCGCTCGCCTGGGAGGTCGCTTTGGTCGACGCCGCGGGCCGATGCCCAGGCGGGCGGATGTGATTGGGGGTTGGGCGTTAGGGGTTGGCTGTTGGGGGTTGGGGCTGCGGCCTTGACATGGTCGCTCGTGCCCTCACCCTCCCACGCGGCTGCGCCGCGCGGGTCCCTCCCTCTCCCCTGAGGAGAGGGGTTTTTAGGGAGGGGCGGCCTTCGCCCGTTCCTCCGCTTCGAGCTCCTTGCGGCTCAGCTTGCCGATCATGGTCTTGGGGAGGGTGAGGCGGATTTCGACGGCGGCGACTCGTTCGTGCTTGCCGAGCTGGGGATTGAGCCAGGCCAGGAGGTCTTCGGGGCTCGCGGCCGGCGCTTCGGGCGTCAGGGTGACGAAGGCCTTGGGGCGTTCGCCGGTAAGCGCGTCGGGGATACCGATGACGAGGGCCTCCTTCACCGCGGGATGGCGGTAGAGGATGGTTTCGACATTGCTCGGGAACACCTTGAAGCCGGAGACCGAGATCATGTCCTTCAGGCGGTCGACGATCCTGATGTAGCCGTCACCGTCGATCAGGCCGACGTCGCCGGTGCGCAGGCGCCCGCCCACGAAGGCGGTCGAGTCCGCGTCGGGGCGGTTCCAATAGCCCTTCATGATTTGGGGGCCGCCGACCACGATCTCGCCGGGCTCGCCTTCCGGCGCCGGCCTGGTCGGATCCTCCTTGTCGACCAGCTCGACCAGGGTGCCGGGGATGGGCTGGCCGATCGTGCCGGCCTTGTTCAGCCCCTCATAGGGATTGGTCGAGACGACCCCGGAGCTTTCGGTGAGCCCGTAGCCCTCGACCAGCCGGGCGCCGGTCGCCGCCTCGAACCTCTCCTTGAGCCCGGGCGGCATCGGAGCGCCCCCGGAGATGCAGGCCCGGAAACAGGAGAAATCGGTCGAGGCGAGGCGGGGATGGTCGAGCATCATCTGATACATGGTCGGAACCCCGATCATCGCGCTGGGGCGGGTCCGGCCGATCGCCGCGAGGGTCTGGCCCGCGTCGAAGCGGGGCAGGAGGACCATCTCGCCCCCGTTCGCCGCGGTGCGGTTGAGGACGCAGGTATTGGCGAAGACGTGGAAGAGCGGAAGCACGCCGAGGATCCGGTCGACCGCGTCCGGCTCGGGATCGAGAGCGTCGACCTGGCGCGCATTGGCGCTGAGGTTCTGGTGGGTGAGCATCGCGCCCTTGGGCGTTCCGGTGGTGCCGCCCGTATATTGGAGCAGAGCGAGGTCGGACGGCTCGAGCGGCACGTTCGGGCAGCCGCCGCCGTTCGCGATCAGCTGGGAGAAAGCGGTGATCCGGTCGTCGCGCGGGCGGGCGGCGATCTCCTTGCCCTTGAACAGGCGGTAGAGGAGCGACTTGGCCGGCGGAAGCACGCCGGCGACCGAGCCGACGACCAGCCGCTCGAGCGAGCTGTTCTCGAGGACTTCGAGAGCGGTCGGAAGCAGGGCCGTGGCCGAGAGGGTGAAGAGAAGCCTGGTGCCGCTGTCCTCGACCTGCTGCTCGAGCTCCGCCGCGGTGTAGAGCGGCGAGAAATTGACCACGACCGCGCCCGCCTTCAACGCCCCGAAATAGGCCGCGACATAATGGGGCGTGTTGGGGAGGAAGAGGCCGATCCGGTCGCCCTTGCGGATTCCGAGCATGGCCAGGCCGAAGGCGAGCCGATCGATCGTGTCGAGCGTGTCGCCGTGGGAATAGGTCCGGCCGAGGAAGTTGATCAAAGGCGCTTCGGGCGCCGCGGTGGCGGACGCCTCGAACATGTCGACGAGGGTGAGCGGCGGGAAGGCGCGGTCCCAGGACCCGGGGTGGCGGTAGGATGTGCGCCAGATCGAGGCGGGGTCGGTCATTGGGGCGAGTTAGTCGGTTGGGCGGCGGGGCGCCAGACGGGTTTGGGGTCCCGCCTTCGCTGAAGCTTCGGCGGGCGGGGGGGGGGGGTG
>DATDAS010000022.1:0-6798 GCA_036525315.1 Allosphingosinicella sp. | reverse complement strand
CGCCGCCGCCGCCGCCGCCGCGGCTGAAGCCGCCGCCGCCGCCCCCGCGTCCGCCGCCGCCGCCGCCGCGCCCGCCGCGGGCGTCTGCGAAATCGGGCGGGGCCGGGATGGTTGCGACTCCGATCGCGACCGTTCCGATCAGGGTCAGGAAGAGGCGGGTGGATTTGCTGTGCTGCTTCATGACGTTCCTCATCACCTCTTGATGGCGGCCAGTGCGATCCGGTCGGCGCCGACCGGCGGGACGAAGGTGAAGGCGTTCGCGGGCACCGTGGGCTTGAGATCCCAGGTGAACTCCATCTCGTAGTCGAGATGGTTCCCGTCGTCGGTGCCGGTGATCACCCATTTGCACGGCAGCGGCTGGGCTCCGTCGCGGATCCAGATCTGCCAGTCGACGCCCTCCTGGCGGAAGGCGAAGTGATTGCAGACCTGGTCGCCGACGACGTCGGTGGCGACGAAGAAGCCGGAGGTGATCTTGGCGGTCAGAGCGGGATCGTAGCCGAGCTCGAACAGGTCGGTCAGCGGAAGGACGATGTCGAGCCGCTCGCTCGCGGTATCGAGAAGCTCCTTGATCGTCGGCGGAGCGTCGACCACCGCGAAGAAGCCCTGGCGCGGCGAGAAGACGGTGAAGGTCTTTCCGTCGTAGAAATATTCGCGGCGCTTGCGGGTCGAGAAGACGTTTGCGCGAAGCCGGTTCGGCCGGGTGGCGAGAAGATCGATCGAGCCCGGATACTGGATGGTCTGGCCGCTGGCCAAAGCCTCTTCGGTGCTGCCCACGCCCCGAACCGCGAAGGTGGTCAGGGTTCGCAGATAGGCGCCCATCTTCTCGAGCGCGGCGATCGCCTCGGGGTCGCGCTCGACGCCGGTGGAGAGAAGGGTGGGCGATCCGCCCGCCTCCTGCTGGTCATCGACCGCCGCGGGGGCCTCTGCAACCGCGGGGTTCAACATCAGGAACATCCAGAGCATCGGCGCCGTCGAGATCATCGTCTTTCGCCTCTTCCGACAATTGGAGAAAGACCATGACCACGAATCGGGCCGACACCCCATCGGGGCATCTACCGAAGACGCAGGCTACAAAGCCTGAGGCTCGGGCACGCTCTCGCGCCGGACCGTGCTGTCGGGCCGGGCGCGGCCCGCGGGCATTCCGGCCAGGTTGCGCCAGAACCGCTCGAGGCTCTCGGTCCCTCCGAACAGGGTGGTGAAGTGCGTTGAATCGACAACCAATATGTCGCCCTTGCGCTCGCCTTCGGGCGGCATCCACAGGAGCAGGTTGAGCTCGCTGTTGCCGGCTTCGGTGAAGGGGTGGGGCCGGCTCATCTCGACGGGTTGGCGGGCGAGAACCCGGATCCGGTCGCGGCCCGATTCGATCACTTCGTAATGGGGCAAATGCGGATGGAAGTTGAGGGTTGGAACCCCCTCGAGCAGGCCGAGCTCGTCGAGCTCGGGGAATCCGGTCAGTGGCGCGATTCCGCCGTCCTTGGTCGCCGGCCTCAAACCCCAGATGTTGCGGACCGGCACGTCGAGCGCGCGCATCAGGTCCCGCGTGAAGGTGCCGAACCTCTGCTGCCGCGGGACGAGCGCGTCTCCATGGTGAAGATATTCCTGCTGCCTCTGGATGTTGTCGTCGACGAATCCGACGTCGTGATGCGGCGCGAGCAGCAGGCAGGTGCCCGGGCGCTTGAGCCAGGCCTTTAGTGCTTCGGCTTCGCCCGGCTCGGAATGCTGCTTGGCAGGCCGATGATCGAGCCCGAACACGAGCAATGTGTCGCAATCGTCGAGGATCCGTTCGTCGATCGGCTGGTGGAAACCCGCCTGGTCGACCCGCTGGAATATCCCGACCGGGTGGCCGGTCGTCTCCTCGGCGACCCGCTGGAAGCTCAGCGCCGAGATGTGGAACAGCTCGAGCGTCCCGGCGATGCCCTGGAGGAATCGGTCGGCCCGATAGTCCCGGGTCTCATAGGCCGGCCAGAGCACGTTGCGCACCTCGGTGAAGGTCGAGAATCGGTCCTCCATCAAGGCCGGGTCGCGCTGCGCTTCCCACGGATAGCTCCACGCCCAATAGATGCTCAGCCGCCGCCCGCCGCCGGCCGGGCGGGCGACATGCGCCTGGTTGTAGGTCCGGGCCCTCATGTCGAGGCTCCTTCCATGACGGGGATCGTTCGATCGGCCGGGGCTCCGAGGTGGGCGAGATAATCGAGCGCCCGAAGGCCGGGCAGGAAGAAATAGGCCCCGCCGCGGACCGTGGTGAAGGCCGGCAGTCCGGTGATCTTCTTTCGGATCGGACGGTTCGGGATCTTGTACTCGAGCGTTCCGTCCTGGTTGCCGATGATCGGATCGCGCTCGTTGCCGAGCTCGTGGAAGTTCCTGTCGTTGATCCAGACGTTCTGGGCGAACTCGAACTGGCGGACCAGGCTCGCGCAGATGACGAAGGCGGCGATCCCTCGCTCCTGTCCGTCGTCGGGCACGCCTTCCGGGAGCTGGGTCCCGTAGGTCGCGCCGCGGCGGATCATCCGCCTTCGGTTCATGTTCACCGCCGTGTCGCGCGGGTTCATCCGGCGCGTGTGCGATCCCAGGGGAGTCGCATAGCCGTGCGGATCCTTCTCCTTGTAGTTGAAGTCGTTGCAGCGATGGAGGTCGGCCCCGAGCTCGGGATCGTCCTTGTCCGGGCACAAGGCGAGCGGAGCGCCGCTCCGCCATCGTCCCATCAGCTTGGCCGCGATCAGCTCTTGCTCGTCCGGAGTTTCGCCCTGCTCGGCGAGGAAGTCGCGGAACCGGCCGACATGCTCCTCGAGTCGGCGATAGGCGAGATAGCTGCCGTTGCGCGACAATCGGTCCGGCTCGGGCATCGGGTAGGGCTGGCCGCTCTCGTCCGGATAGCCGAGGATGAACTCGCCGGCCTTCAGCGGCCCGCCGCAGCCGTTATAGGGTATGTCCTCGCTGCCTTCGATCACCGGCTGCGACAGCCGGTCGCGATAGCCGAAATGGTCGTGGGCATGATCGAACGGCGGAGTCGCCTCGAGCTGCAGGCTGGAGAGGAGCCGGACTCCCGGCAGGCGCTTCAGGAGCGCGTCATGCTCCTGTTCGCAGCGCCGCCTTTCCTCGCCGTCGCGGGCGAACAATATGGCGATGGCATGGAGGTCATCTCCGGCGGTGCCGTCCACCCAATGATCCGGGCTGCTGTCGCCGGTGTCGCCGAGGATGGCCGCCCTCGCCGCCATCCCCTGCCGGAACGCCTCGGGGAAGGTCTCGAGCGCGGCGTCGTCGACTCCGAGCGCCTTCAGCCCGTGCCAGGTGAAGGCGAGGGTCACCCACCTCTTATGCTCGTCGCTGGTGCCGACCGCGGCGGCGGAGCGGACGATCGGCATCATCTCCCTTAGCCAGGCCCTTCCGCTTCCGGCGTGGGCGAAGGAGAGGAAGACGTAGCGCCCGGTCAGAGCGGGCGTTCGGGTCAGCAATATGTGCTGGATGTCGTGGAGCTCGAGCATTCGGACCGCCTAGAGCTGCATGTTGTCGAGGACGTCGGCGAGGCCGTCCTTCACCGCGAGCGCGCTCTTCACCTCGCGCGCCGTCACGTACGAATATTCGCAATATTCGAGGAAGCTCGGCCGGTGATGCTCGCGGACGAAGCGGATGAACGCCTCGGGATTGGATTTCCAGTCGGCCGGAAACCCTTCCAGATTCTCGAACACCGTGTTGAGCCCGGTCGATGCGAAGATGCTGACCGCGTCTTCGGTATATTTGTCGAAGTCGGTGTCGAAGATCCCCTGGTACATGAAATAGGTCGAGCCCTCGATCTCGAAGAGCACCCATTTCAATGTGTGGAGCTGTAGCACCGCGAGGCAATCGGGCGTCGCCGCAACCGCATCCTGGATGTTGCGCGCATAGTCGGCGAAGACCTGCTCGCGGCCGGGGACGATCTTCGCGATGATCGTGAAGCCGTAATTGAGAGGCGTGCGCGGAAAGATCGCTCCGAACCGGCCCTGCTCGACCCGGTCTTCGAAAAAGCCGCCGGCCGGTATCGCCATCGCGGAAGGCCGCCCCTTCACGCTCTCCGGCGTCGGAGCGTCGGTCGGCGGCGCGGAGGCCGGTGCACTCATCTCGAATAAGGTCGCCATTTCCATTTCCTTTCAAAACACCGTGCCGATGATGGTCCGAAGCACCCATCCGTTCGGGCCGAACTCGTTGCGCGCGATCACCGCGCCGCCGCTGAACCGAAGCGAGGAGGCCTTGCCGAGCGCGAAGACGGCCGTGCCTCCGAGCGACAGGGCGCGCTGGGGATTGCCGGACTCCACGCCGTCCGACTCGGTTTCGCCGCCCTCGCGCCAGAGCAGGTCGATCGACGCCCAGAAGTCCTTCGAGAAGCCGCGGGTCACATGGCCTTCGAAGATGAAGAGCGGCTTCTGCCTGGTCCGGCCGGCCTCGAACGGCGCATTGTTGGCGCCGAAGAAGGTGATCGTCGGCATCAGCTCGACGGTGACCAGCTTCGGATCGCCCATTCGCTCGCCGATCGAATAGACGATCGGCGCTCCCAGCCGCAGCGCCCAGCGGTTCGTGCCGACATTGATCGATCGGTCCTGGCTGTAGGCGCCGGTGGGAAAGAAGAGCTTGGCCAGTGCATTGACGGCCAGTCCGGGGCGGTGGGCGGCATAATCCTTCGCCCCGAGCGCTGGCGTTCCGTGCAATCCGACCACGAGGCCGAGCTGGGCATCGCCGAAGCCGCTTATGCTCTTCGACGCGGCTCCGTCGGGCAGGTCGGCGCTCGCGTGGATCCGGCTCGCCGGGACGACCAGGAAGACGAAGCTCTGGCTGCCCCGAACCCTGAAGGCCTGGACGAACTGGAAGACGGCGAGATCGGTGTCGAGGTCGGTGTCCTCAGCCAGGGTGGCCGGATCGACCGTCAGATTGCTGTGCAGCCGGTGCAGCCGAAGTGATGCGATCGTCGTCTCGTCGGGCACCATCATGTAGAGCCGTGCGCCGTCGTCCTGGGCCCAGGCGGGCACGTGGGCGGCGAGCAGAAGCAGCGACAAGGCGGCGGGTCGAAGCCGGAAGGATGGAAGGGCAAAGCCGCGCCTCGGGTGCATCTCATGCCTCGGGGATCAAGTCACTGTCCGGATGGCGTAGGATGCGGGCGTCGGGCCTCACATTCGTGGAAACCCCGGTTTGCCCGAGGGTCGCGCTCGGATCGTTCCGCGGAAAAAAGCATGACCGCAAAAGGATGGTGCCCGGGCGAAAAAAAGCGGGCTGCGACGGGATGAAATCGCAGCCCGCTCCAGGTGGGCTCATCGTGGTCGGACGAGCCCTTTCGCTGGCGGCACCGGGGAGGGCCACCGCCGGCGAGGGACGGAGCCTAGAAGCGGAACCCCGCTCCAAGGACGAATTGGTGGCGAACGACGTCGATTCCGCTGAACAGCGGATCGAGGTTCACGTTCGCTCCGCGGATGTCGAGATCGCCGCTGTTGTAATTGGTGTAGCGATACTCGGCCTTGCCGTAGAAATTCTTGCCGAACATATATTCGCCGCCCAGGCCGAGCCGGAACCCGTGGACCGAGACTTTCTCGTCGAAGGTGAAGGCCGCGCCATTGTCCAGGCCGGCGCCGTCGAGCTCGATTCGCGCCGACGAATAGCCGACCTTGGCGTAGATCATGGTCTGGGGGTTCATCGCGTAGCCGACCCGGCCCCCGAAATAGAGATCCGCGCCGGCTTTGCCTTCGAGGCTGGTCGTGACCGGCGCGGCCGGCACTCCGGCGATCGGATTGGCCGGCCTCAGCCCGCTGAATTCCTCGTCCCGGCTCGCCGTGGAATCGGTCCATTCGCCTTCGGCGCCGAACACCCAGGGTCCCGACTGGAAGTCGTAGCCGATTCCGATTCCGTACATCCACCCGCTCTGCGAGCTCTTGCCGCCGTCGAACACGTCGTCGTCGAAATCGACTCCTACGTCGTCATAGCCGGTGACCAATTCGATCCTGAAGCCGTCGAACTCGCCGCCCTCCTCCTGGGCCAGGGCCGGGCTCGCTCCGAGCGTCGCCGCGGTCAGGAACAAGGCGCTGGCTCCGAACGCGCGACTTGCGAATGTACGGCGCGAGACCGCAGAACCGGACGTGGAATATGGCATTGAAAAATTCTCCCTGGGTCTTGTCTTCGATGTCGTAACCGGCGCGGACTCGGGCGAGCATCGGGTAAATTACCGATCTCGGCGGCGGAGACATTCCAGTGGCAGATCGGCAACATTCTGGCGGGGAGGCGAGGCGGCACCGGGCCCGCGCCGGCTCCCGGCACGCGCTCGAAACCGTCCGCCGGGCCTTCGGCCAGGCCGGAAAAGACGAACATTCCCAATTGCATGGCCCGGAGCAACGGTCCTTTCGGAAGGGTCGGGCGGCGCTTCCGCGCCTTGACCCAGGCGGTCGTCCTTATTTTTTTCGAAGCTGCGATCGGGCCGCCGCACCGGCGGCTCGGGGCCGGGACATCCGGAAAAGTTCCTACCGCTCCGCCGGGCGCCGGATCCGGCGCTGGCCAGGTCGAAACGGGCTCGGCGGCCTCGGCCTCGGCCCGTAAAGCGAACCGCCCGCCGGCACCTGGTGCCGACGGGCGGAATCGCCCAGTTCGCGAGGGCCGTGCCGGCGGGGCGGCTGCGGCCGTCCCCGCCGGCAGCTCCCGCCGCTATTCCCTCAGCTGGGTCTTGGCCGTGACGATCCGCGCAACGACCCTTCGTGCCTGGTCGTCGCTGGTCGGCGGCGCGATGTCCGGCGTGGTCGCGCCCTCGCCCATCGCCGTCGGCGAGAGCACCCGGCCCGGCTGGATGAG
>DATDAS010000021.1:0-20443 GCA_036525315.1 Allosphingosinicella sp. | reverse complement strand
CTACGTCGAAGCGCTTGTGCGGGCAACCAGCCCGCCCTGCGCACTCCTCCTTGCCGGTGCCCTTCTCCGGGCGATCCTGGCCATTGCCAGTAATGGGTTCGGACCCTAGAGAGCCGCGCAACCCAATCCCCTCATCAACGGAGCTTTAGCCGGCCATGCCGACCGAACGCACTTTTTCGATCATCAAGCCCGACGCCACCCGCCGCAACCTCACCGGCGCGATCACCGCAATGCTCGAGGAGGCCGGCCTTCGCGTCGTCGCCTCGAAGCGAATCCGGATGACCAAGGAGCAGGCCGAGGGCTTCTACGCGGTCCACAAGGAACGCCCCTTCTACGGCGATCTGGTCAGCTTCATGACCTCGGGCCCAGTCGTGGTCCAGGTCCTGGAAGGCGAGAATGCCGTCGCCCGCAACCGCGAGGTGATGGGCGCCACCAATCCGGCCCAGGCCGACGAAGGCACGATCCGCAAGGTCCACGCCGAATCGATCGAGGCCAACAGCGTCCACGGCTCGGACAGCGCCGAGAATGCGAAGATCGAGATCCAATTCTTCTTCGACGAGGACGAGATCGTCGGCTGATTCCAGAATCCCCCCTCCCTCTGCTGTGTCGGATTCGGATACGCGTCGGCATCGGAAAGGGAGGGGCAGGGGGTGGGTTTCGAAGAAGCTCAAGGGGGTCGGGAATCAAACCCACCCCTGGCCCCTCCCTCTCAAACCCCGCGGCAGCCTCGATCAACTCGCGGCAAAGGGAGGGGGATCAGGTCAGCGCCCGCCCATCTCCAGCAACCGCTTCGGCGCCGCCAGCTCCCAGCTCTGGGCGATCCGGTCGCCGACATGGTCCCAGTCGGGATCGCCCCGATCGAGCCTCAGTCCGATCCAGCCTTTGTGCCCGATATAAGGCGGCCGGTAATAGAGATCCGGATCGGATTCGATCAGCACCTCCTGCTCCTCGATCCCCGATGTCCTGATCAGGACGGCGGTCCGGCCGTCGCCATGATGGTTTTCGGTGAAGTAAGCGAACATCTTGCCGGCGACGGCGAAGCTCGGCGCGCCGTGGGAAAGCTTGGTGCTCGTCTCCGGCAGCGCCAGGCAGATATCGCTGACCCGCGCCAGCAGCGCCTCGCTCGTCATTTCGAGCGCTCGTTCCACAAGGCGTCGAGGCGGGCCTGGGCCGCGCCCGGCGCGACGCGCTCGACCAGCGAGAGCCCGAGCAGGTCTATCCCGGCCCCGCCGAGGAGATTGTCCTCGCGCCGGTATCCGACGTCGTAGATGGCGGCGTCGGTATGGGTCTGGCCGCCGCTGACGAAGCGGCTGGTGATCGCCACCGGCATCCGCCGGTCCTCGGCCTTGCGGTCGGCGCCGGCCTTTCTCGCCTTGCCGGCCGCTTCCCTGATCCAGCCCGCCTCGATCCTCGGCTCGACCAGATCCTCGACGGCATCCACGCCCAGCGCGGATGGGAAGCGGATCGTCTGGCTCTGAACGGCGTGCCCGGGGTCGAGCGCGGTCAGGATCATTTTCTTCCGGCCGCCGTCGCCGCGAAGCACGAGGGTCTGGGATTTGGCCGCCTGCTGCTTCTTTTCGGCGGCGCGATCGGCTTCGCTGCTGCTCCGCTCCTGATAGCTGTTCCACAAAGTGAGCCCCGAGATCAGGACCGCGATCACGGCCAGTATCTCGCCCAGGGTGATCCAGCGCCGGCGGATTGCGGCCGCCTCGGCGGCCTGGGAGCGGGATTCAGGATCGGGCATGAACGTCTTCCTCCTCGCCGCGCAACATGTCGGCCGCATATGCGTCGAGCGTCGGCGGATAGAGCTTGTGCTCCTCCTCGAGCACCCGCGCGGCCAGGCTCGCGGAATCGTCGCGCGCCCGGATCCTGATCCGCGACTGGGCGAGGATCGGCCCGTCGTCGAGCTCCTCGGTGACGAGATGGACGGTGCAGCCGGTCCAGCTGTCGCCGGCCTGGAGCGCCCGCCCGTGGGTGTCGAGCCCGCGATAGAGCGGGAGGAGGCTGGGATGGATATTGAGGATCCGCCCTTCCCAGGCACGGATGAACTCGGGCGAAAGCAGGCGCATGTAGCCGGCCAGCGCGATCAACTGGACTCCGTGGCGGCGAAGCTCCGAATCGAGAAGGCGGTCGAACTCGGCGCGCTCCATGCCCTGGTGGCTTCGCGCCCAGATCGGGATCGCCAGCCTTTTCGCGGCGACCAGCCCGCGTGCCTCGGGAACGTTCGAGGCGACGAGTGCGATGTCGTAGGCGCGCTCCTCGCGCCTCTTATATTCGGAGAGCGCGATCATGTTGGTCCCGCGTCCCGAGATCAGGACTCCGACCCGGACCCGCTCAGCCGCCATGGGTCGCGGTCCAGTCCGAGCGGGCGCTCCAGGTGCCGGCCGATCCGCGCACCGTGCACCCTCGCTCGCCTTGCTCGAGAACACCGATCCTGAAGACGGTTTCGCCGGCATGTTCAAGCGCCTGGGTCACGTCCTTCACATCCTCTTCAGCAAGGATGACGGCCATTCCGATCCCGCAATTGAACGTCCGCGCCAACTCCTCGGGCTCGATATTCCCCTGCGCCTGGAGGAAGGCCATCAGCCGCGGCTGCGGCCAGCAATCGGCGTCGACGACCGCGTGAAGCCCGTCGGGCAGGACTCGCGGGATGTTCTCTAGCAGCCCGCCTCCGGTAATATGGGCCATTGCGCGGATTCGACCGTCCTGCGCGATGGGAAGAAGGCTTTTCACATAGATTCGAGTCGGCTCGATCAGCGCCTCGATCAGAAGCAGGTCCTGATCGAACAAAGCCGGCCGGTCGAGCTTCCAGCCCTTGTCCGAGGCGAGCCGGCGCACCAGCGAGAAGCCGTTCGAATGGACTCCCGACGAGGCGAGCCCGATGATGGCGTCGCCGGCCTTCACCCGGTCCCCAATGATCGCCCGCCCGCGCTCGACCGCGCCTACGCAGAAGCCGGCCAGATCGTAATCGCCTTCGGCATACATGCCAGGCATCTCGGCCGTCTCGCCGCCGATCAGAGCGCAGCCGGCCTGCCGGCAGCCTTCGGCGATTCCCGCGATCACCCGCTCGGCCACCGCATTGTCGAGCCTGCCGCTCGCGAAATAATCGAGGAAGAAGAGCGGCTCGGCGCCCTGGACGATCAGATCGTTGGCGCACATCGCGACGAGGTCGATCCCGACCCCGTCATGGCGGTCATGCTCGATGGCGAGCTTCAGCTTGGTGCCGACCCCGTCATTGGCCGCGACGAGCACCGGGTCGTCATATCCCGCCGCCTTGAGGTCGAAGAAACCGCCGAATCCGCCGAGCGAGGCGTCCGCGCCCGGCCGGGCCGTGGACCGCGCAAGCGGCGCGATCGCCTTCACCAGGGCATTTCCCGCGGCGATCGAAACGCCCGCCTTGGCGTAGGTGTAGCTTTCCTCTTCGGCCATGGCGGTTCGATTACTGATCTTTGCGGCGAAGGGGAAACCGCTTTTCTGCGCGCAACCAAAGCCGATCCCGCTTGGATTTGCCCCGCCGACCGGCCAAAAGGCGCCACGTGACGCGTAAAGTCCTCATCTCCATGCTGATCGCCCTGGCCGCCTCGCTCGCGGCGGGCGGAGCGCTCTATGCGCAGCTCGAGGGCGCCGATCGCGGAGTCCCTCCGATCGACAGCGCGAGCACGTTCGAGATCGGCGGAATCCAGGTCGACGTCTCCGCCGACAATTCCGAGAAGGCGCGGTTCGAGGGCTGGCGCCAGGCCCAGGCCAAAGGCTGGAAGGCGCTCTGGGCGAAAACGCACGGCCGCCCCATCAGCCAGGCGCCCGGCCTCTCCGATTCGGCGCTCAACGCCATGGTCTCCGGAATCATCGTCGAGCAGGAGCAGATCGGGCCCAAGCGCTATATCGCGACCCTCGGAATCTTGTTCGACCGCGCCCGCACCGGCCAGTTGCTCGGAGTCAGCGGCTCGGTCCGCCGATCGGCGCCGATGCTGGTCATCCCGATCATGCGGACCGGCTCGACCTACCAGAGCTTCGAATGGCGCAACGAATGGCAGAAGGCCTGGGCGCGCTACCGCACCGGTTCGAGCCCGGTCGACTATGTCCGGCCGGTCGGCTCCGGGATCGATCCGCTCCTTCTCAACGCCGCCCAGGCCGGCCGCCCGGGCCGGGGCTGGTGGCGAATGCTTCTCGACCAATATGGCGCGGCCGACGTGATCATGCCCGAGGTCAGGCTCCAGCGCTCCTATCCGGGCGGCCCCGCCACCGGAATCTTCATCGCCCGCCACGGGCCCGACAACCGCTTTCTCGGTCAGGTCACGCTGCGGGTCGCCAACAGCGCCGGCATTCCCCGCCTTCTCGACGAGGGGATCAGGAGGCTCGACGCCATCTACGCCCAGGCGCTCGACGCCGGCCTGATGAGGCCGGATCCGTCCCTCAACATCGAGCTTCCGCCGCCGGTCGAGGAGCTGGAGGAGCTCGAGGAGGAGGAAGGCCCGGCGCTCCCGATCGAGCTGGGGAGCGATCCGTCGGCACCGGCCGCGGAGCGAACGAGCTTCACGATCCGCATCGACACTCCGGACGAAGCCTCGATCAACCGCGCCGAGCTGTCGGTCAGCCGGATCGGCGGAGTGATGATGGCCCTGACCACCGAGCGCGAGCTCGGAGGCACCTCGACTATGCGGGTCACCTTCATGGGCGACAGCGAGCGATTCCAGGCCGCTCTGGCCGCTCAGGGCTGGAGCGTCCGGGGCTCGGGCACAAGTCTCCGGATCAGCCGCGGCGGAGGCGACTGAGGTGGCCCAGATCGCCCTGCCTCTCAACTGGCCGGTGGGGGACAGCGACGAAGACTTCCTCATCTCCGATTCCAACCGGGCCGCTTTCGAGCATCTGAAGCGCTGGTCGGTCTGGCCGGTCATGGCGACGATCCTGACCGGACCGCGCAAATCGGGCCGAAGCCTTCTCGGCCGGATCTTCGTGCGGAAGACCGGCGGGCGGCTGTTCGACAACGCGGAGGAGCATGACGAGGAGGCCATCTTCCATGCCTGGAACGAGGCCCAGGAGAAAAGGCGGCCGCTGCTGATCGTCGCCGATTCCGCGCCGCCGCTGTGGCAGGTGTCGCTGCCCGACCTTCGCTCGCGGCTCGCCGCGACGCCCCATGTCGAGATCGGCGACCCCGACGACGCACTGATCGGAGGCCTCATCCTCAAGCTGCTCGGAGACCGCGGAATCGCGGCTCCGCCCGATCTCGCCGACTACATGGTTCCACGGATGGAGCGAAGCTATGTCGCCGTCCAACAGATAGTGGAGACTCTCGATCGCGAGCTTCTGTCACATCATCGTCGCATAAATGTGACATTGGTCCGTCGGGCGCTGACGGAGGCCGGCTTGATCAGACGGGCACATAAGGAAGGCTGATGGAGCAGTCCGCGCCTTCTCCGGCCAACGACGCCGCGCTTCCGCCCGGTCTCTCGGCGCCGGCGGACCGCTATTTCAACCGGGAGCTGAGCTGGCTGGCCTTCAACCGGCGAGTGCTCGAGGAAGCGTGCAATCCCGCCCATCCGCTGCTGGAGCGGCTCCGCTTCCTCTCCATCTCCGGCAACAATCTCGACGAATTCTTCATGGTCCGGGTCGCGGGCCTCAAGGGCCAGCAATTGCTCAACGTCGAGGAACGGTCGGCGGACGGCCTGACCCCGGCGCAGCAGCTCGTCGCGATCGTCGAGGAGACCGACAGGCTGACCGACGACCAGCAGAACGTCTGGCTGGACCTGAGGGATTCGCTCGCCGCCGCGGGCCTCGCCGTGATCGGCAATGACGAGATCGACGAGGAGAGCGAGGCCTGGCTCGACCGCCATTTCCAGGAGCAGATCTTCCCGGTCCTCACCCCGCAGGCGATCGATCCGGCCCACCCGTTCCCGTTCATCCCGAACAAGGGCTTCTCGCTCATCTTCGATCTCCGTCGGCGTTCGGACGGAGAGCCGATCCGCGAATTGCTCATGGTGCCCTCCACGCTCCCGCGATTCGTCCGGCTGCCGGGCGAAAGCGTCCGCTACGTCGCGATCGAGAACCTGATCCGGCGCAAGATCGGCACCGTCTTCGCGGATTACGATCTGGTCGGCGGCGGCGGCTTCCGGGTCATCCGCGACAGCGACATCGAGGTAGAGGAGGAAGCCGAGGATCTGGTCCGCTACTTCCGAAGCGCGATCAAGCGGCGGCGGCGCGGCCGGGTCATCCGCCTCAAGTTCGAGGACGAGATGCCCGAGGAGCTGGAGGCTCTCGTTCGCGAGGGCCTCGATGCAAGGGACGCACTGATCTCGGCCTCGACCGGATTCCTCGGAGTCGCCGATCTCGACGCGCTCTATGAGGAGAACAGGCCGGACCTCAAGTTCCCGCCCTTCGCGCCCCGTTTCCCGGAGCGGATCCGGGAGCATGGCGGCGACTGCTTCGCGGCGATCTCGTCGAAGGACATCCTCGTCCACCATCCCTACGAGAGCTTCGAGGTGGTGGTCGAGTTCCTCAAGCAGGCCGCCGCCGACCCGGACGTGGTGGCGATCAAGCAGACCCTCTACCGCGCCGGCAAGCAGTCGGCGGTGATCCGCGCGCTCATCGACGCGGCCGAGGCCGGGAAATCGGTCACCGCCGTGGTCGAGCTCAAGGCCCGCTTCGACGAGGAGCAGAATCTGCTCTGGGCGAGCGCTCTCGAGCGCGCTGGGGTCCAGGTCGTCTACGGCTTCATCGACTGGAAGACCCATGCCAAGGTGTCGATGGTCGTCCGGCGCGAGGAGAAGGGCTACCGGACCTATTGCCACCTCGGAACCGGCAATTATCATCCGCTCACCGCCCGGATCTATACCGATCTCAGCTTCTTCACGGCGGATCCGCGGGTCGGCCGCGACGTCACCCAATTGTTCAATTACATCACCGGCTATGTCGAGCCGCGCGACCTCGAGCTGGTCGTCATCTCGCCGCACGGGCTTCGCGAGGAGCTGACCGCGCTGATCGACCGCGAGACGGCGCACGCCCGCGCCGGCAAGCCGGCCGGGATCTGGGCGAAGCTCAATTCGCTCGTCGACCCGGCGATCATCGACCGCCTCTACGCGGCGAGCGCGGCGGGGGTCGAGATCGATCTGGTGGTGCGGGGCATTTGCTGCCTGAGGCCAGGAGTCCCCGGCCTGTCCGAACACATACGGGTCAAGTCGATCGTCGGCCGGTTCCTCGAGCATAGCCGGATCTGGTGCTTCGGGAACGGCGCCGGACTGCCCAACCGGGATGCGCGGGTCTACATCAGCTCGGCGGACTGGATGCCCCGCAATTTCGACCGGCGGGTCGAATATATGTGCCCGATCGAAAATCCGACCGTCCACGCCCAGATTCTGGACCAGGTGATGGTCGCCAATCTGATCGACGATCAGCAAAGCTGGCGGCTTCTGCCCGACGGCGCCTATGAACGGCTTCACCCGGAGCCCGGCGACAAGCCGTTCAACCTCCATTTCTACTTCATGACCAATCCGTCCCTTTCGGGCCGGGGCGCGGCCTCGAGGGGCGGCGCGGTCCCCAAGCTTCGCCTGCGGCGCGGCGGCTGAGGATCCGGGCATGCCGGATCGGGAGCCGGTCGCGATCGTCGACATCGGATCGAACTCGATCCGGCTCGTGGTCTTTTCGGGGGCGCCGCGGATCCCGTCGGTCGCCTTCAACGAAAAGGTCATGGCCGGGCTCGGCGAGGGAATAGACGAGACCGGAGCGCTTTCCGAGGTCGGCCAGTCGCGCGCTCTCGCAGCGCTTCGCCGATTCTCCCTGCTCATCGACCAGATGGGGCTCCGGAAGGTCCGGGTCGTGGCGACGTCGGCCGTGCGCGATGCGTCGAACGGCGCGGCTTTCCTGGACCAGGTCCGGGCGCTCGGCTTCCGCCCGGAGGTCCTGTCCGGCGAGGATGAGGCCGAGGTGGCCGGAATGGGCGTGATCAGCGGCGCGCCCGAGGCGGACGGAATGGTCGGCGATCTCGGCGGCGGCAGCCTGGAGCTCGTCGAGGTGGCCGGCGGAAAGGCGGGGAAGGGGATCTCGCTTCCGCTGGGCGTGCTTCGCCCCCAGCCTTCTTCCACCGCCTTGCGGCGCCGGCTCGAGCGTTCGCTCGAGCAGGCGGGGCTCGCCGGCCGCGGTAGGAACCGGCCCTTCTTCATGGTCGGCGGCTCGTGGCGGACGATCGCGCGCATCGACATGATCGCGACCGGCTATCCGCTGCCGATCACCCATCATTATTCCATGGCGCCCAGCCGCCCCGCCGAGCTGGGCGGAGCATTGCGCAATCTCGACCGGGCCGATCCGAAGGCGCTCGCGATGCTCACGGCCTCGCGAATCCCGACCCTGCCCAAGGCGCGAAAGCTGCTGATCGCGCTGGTCGAGGCGATCGAGCCGAGCGAGCTGATCGTTTCCAGCTTCGGGATCCGGGAGGGGCTTCTCTTCCAGTCGCTCGGCCGGCGGACCCGAGCGCTCGATCCGCTGATCGAGGCGGCGCGCGAGGCGGGGAGGGGCCTCAGCCGGTTCGGCGAGCATGGCGACCTGCTCGACCGCTGGATCGCTCCGATCTTCGACGACGATCCGGACTGCGCCCGGATCCGCCTCGCCGCCTGCCTTCTCGCCGACGTCGCCTGGCAGGCCCATCCCGATTTCCGGGCCGAGCGCGGAGTCGAGATGGCGCTCCACGGAAACTGGGTCGGCATAGACGGGCCTGGCCGGGTGATGATGGCACAGGCCCTTTTCGCCAATTTCGGCGGCCGCGGCCTGCCCGACGCGACCACCGCCGCTCTCTGCACGCCCGAGCAGCTCGACCGCGCCGCCCGCTGGGGCCTCGCCATGCGCCTCGGCCAGCGGTTGAGCGGCGGACTCGCGGTCAGCCTCGAGCGAAGCGCCTTGTCACGCGAGAAAGGGAAGGTGGTCCTGACTCTGCGCAAGGGCGAGGAGGCGCTGTACGGCGAGACTGTGGATCGAAGGCTGAAGCGCCTCGCGCAGGCTCTCGGCTGCGAACCTGAGCTTCGGATCGGATACTAACCCCGTTCGCCCTGAGCCTGTCGAAGGGCTTTCCTTTTCTTCGATATCGGCAAAAGAGGAAGGGAAGGGCTTCGACAAGCTCAGCCCGAACGGGTGTAGATCAGCCGCAGCTGATCCGCTCGATCTTGCCGGCGCCGTTGAGATAGAGATTCAGCCGGTCCTCGCGATAATCCATCGTGACGACACCGTCCCTGGGGATCTTGCGAAGCGCCCTCGCGCCGCTCAGCCGAAGCGCCTCGGCGCGCACCGCCTTGGTGGGCGTTCGGCCGACCAGCTTCTGGGCCGGGGCGGCGTCGCAAATCCCCCCGCCCTGGGCCGGCGGCTCCGCTTCGGCGGGCGGTACCTGGGCGCAGGCGGCGGTGACTGCAATGATTGCCATGGCTGCCAGCCTCATGTCTCACTCTCCGTCCGGGTCATGACCAGCTTGCCGCCGCGGACCGCGAAGGCGAGCCGTCCCTCGACCAGGTCGAGCGCGTCGCGCCCGAACTGCTCGAATCGCCAGCCGTTGAGGATCGCGAGATTCTCGCGGCGGCCGGCGGCAAGAAGCTCCAGATCCTCTGAACGTGCGATGAGCCGGGCGGCGACGTTGGAATCGCGCGACCTGATCTTGAGCAGGAGCTTGAGCAGGTCCGCGACCAGGGCGCCCTCCCGGCCGAGGCTCGGGCTTCTCTCCTCCTTGGTCGGAAGCTCGTCCGCCGGCATCGGCTCGGCCGACGCAAGCGCCGCCATCATCCGCGCGCCGATATCGTTGTTCTTCCAGGCGGGCGAGAGGCCGCGAACGCGCGCCAGGCCGTCCTGGTCGGCAGGCGGATGCGAGACGATGTCGGCCAGGGTCTCGTCCTTCATGATCCGTCCGCGCGGAAGGTTCTTGCTCCGCGCCTCCTGCTCCCGCCAGGCCGCGAGCGCCTTCAGCCGGCCCAATATCTCCGGCTTGCGCGTGGAGACCCGGATCCGCTTCCAGGCGAGCGCCGGATCGTTCTCGTAATTGGCCGGATCGGCGAGCCGCTCCATCTCCTGGTCGAGCCAGGCGCCGCGGCCGGTGCGGCGAAGCTTTTCGAGCATCCGCGGGAAGAGAGTGGCGAGATGGGTGACGTCGCCGATCGCATAGTCGATCTGGCGCTTGTCGAGCGGCCGCCGCGCCCAGTCGGTGAATCGGGCGCCCTTGTCGAGGGTCTTGCCGACCATCGATTCGACCAGGTTCGAATAGCCGACCTGCTCGCCGAGCCCGAGCGCCATCGCCGCGATCTGAGTGTCGAACAAGGGATGGGGAGTCTTGCCGGTCAGATTGTAGATGATCTCGATATCCTGCCCGCCGGCGTGGAAGACCTTGAGAACCTCCTCATTGTTTACGAGGAGATCGAGCATGGGCTTGAGGTCTATGCCTTCAGCCTTGGGGTCGACCGCGGCCGCCTCCTCCTCGTTGCCGATCTGAACGAGGCAGAGATCGGGCCAGAAGGTGTTCTCGCGCATGAACTCGGTATCGACCGCGACGAAGTCGGATTTGGAGAGCCGGTCGCAGAGGGTCTTGAGCGATTCGCTGTCGGTGATCAGTGGGTGAATCTTCATTTAGGCGCCCTCATAGCGAGGGCCTCATGGCTTGACAAAGCAAGGCTGGCCCGCGAAGCGCCGCGCTCGCGAAATCACTTGAAATCGGAACTCAAAGGCGCGGGCGATGCACGCATACAGGACTCATAACTGCGCCGAGCTGCGCCCCTCCAACAGCGGCGAGCGGGTCAGGCTGTCCGGCTGGATCCACCGCAAGCGCGATCATGGCGGAGTCCTCTTCGTCGATCTCCGCGATCATTACGGGATCACCCAGATCGTCGGCCGCGCCGGAAGCGAGGCGCTTGCGACCCTGGAGCATCTGCGCGCGGAGTCGGTCGTGACGATCGAGGGCGAGGTCGTCGGCCGCGGCGCCGAGGCGACCAATCCGAACCTGCCCACCGGCGAGATCGAGATCGTCGCGGACAAGGTCATAGTCCAGTCCTCCGCCGAGGAGCTTCCGCTTCCGGTGGCCGGAGAGGCCGATTATCCCGAGGAGATCAGGCTTCGCTACCGCTATCTCGACCTTCGCCGCGAGCGGCTTCACCGCAACATCGTGCTCCGGAGCCGGGTCATCTCCTCGATCCGGCGGCGGATGGTCGACCAGGGCTTCACCGAGTTCCAGACCCCGATCCTGACCGCGTCCAGCCCCGAGGGCGCGCGCGACTATCTCGTGCCCAGCCGGGTCCATCCGGGCAAGTTCTACGCGCTTCCGCAGGCGCCGCAGATGTTCAAGCAGCTGATCATGGTCGCGGGCTTCGACCGCTATTTCCAGATCGCGCCCTGCTTCCGCGACGAGGATGCCCGCGCCGACCGGAGCCCGGGCGAATTCTATCAGCTCGACCTCGAGATGAGCTTCGTCACCCAGGACGACGTCTTCGCGGCGCTCGAGCCGGTGCTCCAGGGCGTGTTCGAGGAATTCTCCGAGGGGAAGACGGTCACCCAGGCCCCGTTCCCGCGAATTCCCTATCGCGAGTCGATGCTGAAATACGGGACCGACAAGCCGGACCTCAGGAACCCGATCCTGATCTCGGACGTCACCGAGCAGTTCCGAGGCTCGGGCTTCGGACTGTTCGACCGCATCGTAGAGGGCGGCGGGGTCGTCCGGGCGATCCCGGCGCCGGGCACGGCCGGGAAGAGCCGCAAATTCTTCGACGACATGAACGACTGGGCGCGGTCCGAAGGCCATGCCGGCCTGGGCTACGTCACCCGCAAGGGCGGCGAGGCGGGCGGCCCGATCGCCAAGAATCACGGCGAGGAGGGGATCGCCAGGCTCGCCGAGTCGCTCGGCCTGGGCCCGGATGACGGAATCTTCTTCGCCGCGGGCAAGGAAGGGCAGGCGGCCAGGCTGGCGGGCGCGGCGCGCACCCGAATTGCGGAGGAGCTCGGCCTCATTCCCGAGGGCGAGTTCCGCTTCTGCTGGATCGTCGATTTCCCGATGTACGAATATGACGAGGAGTCGAAGAAGGTCGATTTCAGCCACAATCCCTTCTCGATGCCGCAGGGCGAGCTCGAGGCTCTCGAGAGCAAGGACCCGCTCGACATCCTCGCATTCCAATATGACATCGTCTGCAACGGCGTGGAGCTGAGCTCGGGCGCGATCCGGAACCACCGGCCCGACATCATGTACAAGGCGTTCGAGATCGCCGGCTACACGCGCGACGAGGTCGACACCAATTTCTCGGGCATGATCAACGCGTTCAAATATGGCGCTCCGCCGCACGGCGGCTCTGCGCCGGGGATCGACCGGATCGTCATGCTGATCGCCGGAGAGCCCAACATCCGCGAGGTCGTCCTCTTCCCGATGAACCAGAAGGCGGAGGATCTGATGATGAACGCGCCTTCGGAAGTCAGCGCGAAGCAGCTGCGCGAGCTTCATATCCGACTGGCCGAGCCGCCGAAGCGTTAGGCTCGGCGAGCAAGGCGGTCGCACGGCCGTTCGATGGCCAACCCGGCCGGGTCGCTGGGGCCCGGGCTACGGATTGCCTCGGACAAGCCGCACCTTCGCCATGTTCGAGGCCATATCCTTTCTTTTAACCGAAAGAAGGGAAAATGGAGCTTCGACTGACTCGGGCCGAACGGTGACCTTTTGATCGACCTTTCCGATTATGAACAAGGCGCCGGGTTCGAAGGCGATTATAGCGACTCGCTCGAGGTGCTGCAGGAACGCCTTGCCCAGCTCCAGGTCGCCCATATCGTCCATCGCCGACGTGCCCTGATTGTCGTCGAGGGCTGGGACGTGAGCGGTAAGGGCGGCGCGATCCAGCGCCTGACCGCGAAATGGGACCCGCGGGCCTTCCAGGTCTGGCCGATCGCCGCTCCGACCGAGGAGGAGAAAGCGCGCCACTTCCTCTGGCGCTTCTGGACGAAGCTTCCGGGCGCGGGCGAGATCGCGGTCTTCGATCGCAGCTGGTACGGCCGGGTCCTGGTCGAGCGGGTCGAGGGCTTTGCTAGCCACTCCGAATGGCGGCGCGCGTTCGACGAGATCAACGAGTTCGAGGCCCAGCAATGCTTCGACGGCGCGACCATCGTGAAGCTCTTCTTCCACGTCACCGCCCAAACCCAGGACGAAAGGTTGAAGGCCCGGCTCGACCATCCCTGGAAGCGCTGGAAGGTCACGAAGGACGATTTCCGCAACCGCGCCCGGCGCGAAGAGTATCTCGCCGCGATCGGGGAAATGTTCGAGCGGACCAACACGCGCTGGGCGCCCTGGACGGTCATCGACGGCAACGACAAGAAGGCCGCGCGGATCGCCGCTCTGACCGCGATCGCCGAATCGCTCGGGGCCGGAGTGCCCATGGATCCGCCCGAGGCGTCGCCCGAAATAGAGGCTTTGGCGCTACACGCGTTCAAGGAAGATGGTTAACGCTCCGAAACGAGCAACCTTCCCGGTTCAGACATGTTAACGACGCGTCAACCATATGGGAGGCTGCCATGCGCTCTACCTCGGTTGCGGTCCTGCTCGCGGCCGCGCTCGCCACTGCCGGCTGCGCGACCCGTCATCACGATTACGGCTATACGGACGGCATGGACGGGGGCGATTATGCCTATGCCGGGACCGACTATGACCGGCTCGGCAACGATTGCGGAACGTTCGGCGGTTCGGGCGGCGACATGCTCGATCCGTGGCTGGCCTGCACCGGCGAGGGCGAAGATCTGGTCCGCGCCTTGTTCGGCGGGCGCGACGGTCGGATCGACGAAGCGACGGCCGATCGCGCGAACATCTGGTTCCGCCGCCATGCCGACACGAATCGCGACCTGCGGCTGACCGATCCCGAGATCAAGGCGGCGCTGGTCAACCACATCCGCCACGCCAGCCGCTAATTGGGTCTCTAAGGCCGGGTTTCCGGATAGGAGATGGCGACCACCTCGAGCTCGCGCTCGCCGGCGGGGAGCATGACGCGGCGCAGGTCGCCGATCGCGGCCCCGCGGATCGCGCGTCCGATCGGCGAGCGCCAGCTGATCAGGCCCGCCCCGGCATCGGTCTCGTCCTCGCCGACCAGGGTCACGACCCGCTCCTTGTCGTCCTCGTCGACCAGGGTGACGGTCGCTCCGAACCAGACCCTGGTGCGCTCGGGCTGAACGGCCGGATCGACGACATTGGCGGCGCGCATCCGGCGCGAGAGCCAGTCGATCCTTCGGTCGACCTCGCGCAATTTCTTGCGGCCGTAAATGTAATCGCCATTCTCGGAGCGGTCTCCGTTGGCCGCCGCCCAGGAGATCGTCTCGACCAGCTTCGGCCGCTCGACTCCGAACAGGGCCTCATATTCCTCGCGAAGGCGGCGGTAGCCGGCGGGCGTGATGTAATTGGGCTTGGCGGTCATGGTTCCTCCCCTCGATTTCGAAGGGAGGGGGACCATGCGAAGCATGGTGGAGGGGCCCTGCGCAGGTCTCGGCATGCCCCTCCACCAGCCTGCGGCTGGTCCCCCTCCCCTGCAAATGCAGGGGAGGAACTAGCCCGGACCACTTTTGCCCAGATAGGAGGAAAGGCGGTTCGGGCTCGACGATCCGCTTGGGTTGATCGATTCGTAGACCACCGCATTCTCGAGCACGCGCTGGACGTAATTGCGGGTCTCCGAGAAGGGGATCGCCTCGATCCAGCGCACGGGATCCACGCCCGGCGTTCGCGGGTCGCCATTGTCGCGGACCCATTTCCGCACATTTCCGGCGCCCGCATTGTAGCTTGCGATGGCGAGGATCGCATTGCCGCCCCATTGGTTGAGCAGCCTCGCGAAATAGGACGAGCCGAGCATCACGTTATAGGCCGGATCGGCGGTCAGATTGCCGAAATCGTAGGCCAGGCCGATCTTGCCCGCTTCCTCGCGCGCGGTGGCCGGCATGAGCTGCATCATTCCGCGCGCTCCGGCGGAGCTCACCGCGGCCCGGTCGAACGAGCTTTCCTGGCGGGTGATTCCGTGGGCGAGCGCCCAATTATGGGCATAGGTGGACGGAATCCGCACTTCCGGGAAGCCGTCGCGCGCATAGAAATTGGCGCCCTTGGTTCGCGCCTCGCGAGCGACCCAGACCCCGAGGTCGGGACGCCCGATCTGCTTTCCGAAATCCGCCGCCAGAGCGCGCTCCGAGTCAGTTTCGGCGGACTGGGCCAGGGCCCGGACGAACAATGTCTGGTCGCTCCACTGGCCGAGCTGTCCGAGCGCGCGGGTCGCCTGGACGAGGGGCTTGGCGTAGAAGGACGAGCGCGCGGCGACGTCGAGCGACACCGGCGAGGTCGGCGGCGCCTGGACCTTTCGGCCGAGCCTTTCGAGCGCGAGCTGTCCGTAGAACTGGTCCGGGGCGCCCGCGGCCTGCTCGAGCAAGGCATTGCTCTGCTGGATCTGGCCGGCGCCGTGCGCCGCCCGAGCCGCCCAGTAGAAGCCCTTGGAGCGGGTCTGGGGGGATTTTGCCGCCCGCGCATAGAGATCGAACAGCCGCGCGGCCTCGGCGGGCTTCGCCAGGCGCTGCATCGCGGTCGTCCCGGCCAGCCAGGCAAGGCTCGTGTAAGCGTCGCGTTCGCCATAGGGCCTGCCGCTGACGTCGGTGCCCGCCGGATAGGCGTCGTCCAGCTTGGAGGCGATGTCGTAGGCGATCGTCCACTGGCCGTCGGTGGCCGCCGCGCGTGCCATCGTCAGCAGGGTCTCGAACCAGGTCTCGGCATTGACCGGAGGCTGGGCCAGCCTCGGCCGCTGGGCCAGCACCTGCCGCGCCGCGAGCGACTGGTTGGTGTTCCGGAGCCAGTTGGCGCGGTCCATCAGCAGGCCGGCATCGGCCGGGTAGGTGGAGCCGAGCGCCAGCAGGCGCGAAGCGGCGTCGGGCGCCCGGTTCTGGAGCGCCAGCCGGGTCTCGAACAATGCGCGCCGCGCCGAGCTCGTCATCGGAAGAGTCCGGGCGGCGCTCTGCCGGTCGCCGTTGGCGAGCAGCACTTCCATCCGCCGGTCGTGATCGGCCGGGCCGAGCGCCGAGCCGAACCGGGCGAGCAGGCCCTGCTCGTCGGCGGCGGGCAATATGCCGGCCTGCCAGGCGGCACGCGCGGAGGCGCGCGCCTCGTCGACGCGCCCGCTCGACTGCAAGGCGAAGGCGAGGCGGGCATGGCCGACGGGCGTGAGCGGCGGGAAATTTGCGAAATAGGCGATCACCTCGCCGGGCGATCCGCCCTGCGCCTTTTCGGCGGTCTTGCGCATCGCCGTCTCGCCCGGCCAGCCGCGATGATCGCGGAGGAAGGAGGCGTAGGAGGAGAAAGGATAGGAATCGCTCTGGCGAAGGCTGTTCCAGCGCGCCAGCGAGTCCCTCAGGCCCGGCGACACCGAATAGACCGGAGACGGGGGAGCGGGGACGGGGCGCGCCGTGACCATTGGCGCCTGGAGCGCGGCCGGGAGCAGCGAAACCGCGATTGGGTCGTTCCGGGCGGCGGCGGCCGCGACCGTTGCGAGCGAAACGCCGATCAGCCCTAGGGATAGTTTCCTGTGCATGCTGGACTTTATGTCGACCCCCTCCTTATCAGGCCGTGAACGGGCCCGAAGCGACTATGTCCGCCTCCCGCTCAAAGGTGAAGGAGCATGACCATGTTTCGAGGGTCGATTCCGGCTCTGGTGACTCCCTTTCGCGACGAAGCGTTTGACGAGGCCGAATATCGGGCCTTCGTCGACTGGCAAATTGCGGAAGGAAGTCATGGGCTTGTGCCCTGCGGCACGACCGGCGAATCGGCGACCCTCGATTCCGGCGAGCACCGCAGGGTGATCCAGGCCTGCGTCGAGACGGCCGCGGGCAGGGTCCCGGTCATCGCCGGCTGCGGCTCCAACGACACGAAGCACGCCATCGAATTGACCCGCTCGGCGAAGGAAGCTGGCGCGGACGCCGCCCTCCATGTGCCGCCTTATTACAACCGGCCCAACCAGGAGGGCGTCTACGCCCATTTCGCCGCGATCGCCGACGCGGTGGACATCCCGATCGTCCTCTACAACGTGCCGGCGCGGACGGTGACCGACATCGCGGTCGAGACGATGGGCCGGCTCGCCGGGATCGCCTCGGTGGTCGCGGTCAAGGACGCGACCGGCAATCTCGCGCGGGTCAGCGCCCAGCGCCTCGCCTGCGGCGAGGATTTCATCCAGCTTTCCGGAAACGACGACATGGCTCTCGGCTTCTCCGCGATGGGCGGGAAGGGCTGCATCTCGGTCACCGCCAACGTAGCGCCGCGCCTCTGCGCAGAGTTCCAGAATGCCGTTCTTTCAGGAAGTTGGGAGGCGGCCCTAAAGCTGCAGGACAGGCTTTTCCCGCTCCACGCGGCCCTGTTCAGCGACGCCTCGCCGGGCCCGGCGAAATATGCTCTGAACTGCGTACGGCCGTCGTTCCCGGCCGACCTGCGCCTGCCCATGACCCCGCCTTCCGAAGCGAGCCGCAAGGCCGTGGATGCCGCTCTAGAACATGCGGGTCTGTTGTGAGCGGCCTCTCCACCGTCATTCCAGCGAAAGCTGGAATCTCTCTTTTCCTGTCTTCAGCCTCCGCAAAAGGCAGTGAGATTCCAGCTTTCGCTGGAATGACGGGCCTTCTTGGGTAACGGCAAGCCATGGCCCGACCCCGTCCCGCATCGTTCGACAAGAAGAAGATCGTCGCCGAGAACCGGCGCGCGCGCTACGATTATGCGATCGAGGACGTGTACGAAGCCGGGATCGCCCTGACCGGGACCGAGGTGAAGTCGCTCCGCTTCGGCGAGGGCTCGATCGCCGAGAGCTATGCCGAGGTGAAGGACGGCGAGGTCTGGCTGATCAATGCCAACGTTCCTGAGTTCAGCCACGGCAACCGCCACAACCACGAGCCGAAGAGACCGCGCAAATTGCTTCTCCACGAGCGCGAGATCGGCAAGATGTTCGGAGCGGTCATGCGGCAGGGCATGACCCTCGTTCCGCTTTCCATCTATTTCAACGCGCGCGGCCGGGCCAAGGTCGAGCTTGCCATCGCCCGCGGACGCAAGGCGCACGACAAGCGCGAGCATGAGAAGGAGAAGGACTGGAAGAGGGAGCAGGGCCGGCTGATGCGCCAGCATGGCTGATCCCGACCGGATCGGCGCCTGGTTCCGCCGTAACATGCCGAGCCGCGAGCAGATCGCCGGCCATCGATTCTCGCGCCCGTTCCGAAGCCATTTGAAGCGCGACGAATTGTGGCGATTCACCCGCCGCTCGGTGCCGCGCGGGGTCGCCGTGGGCCTGTTCGTCGGGATTCTGTTCCTCATCCCGGGAGTCCAGATCGTCGGCGCCGCGATCTTCTCGCTGCCGGTTCGGGCGAACGTCCTCGTCGCGGGCGGGATGACCTTCCTCACCAATCCCTTGACCACGCCGTTCCTTCTGGTCGCGGCCGGCGAGGTCGGAAGCCTGTTCGGCTTCGGCGCCGACATCGCCACCGTTCGGGCGATGATCTCGCGCGGCTTCGAGCCCGAGATCTGGATGAACTGGCTCCTCTCCGACGCAGCGCTCGGAATCCTGACCGGGCTCGCCGTGCTCGCCGCGGCCTCCGCGGCGCTCGGCTATCTCATCTCGATCCTGGTCTGGCGCTGGTGGACGGGGCGCAAGTGGCGCCGCCGCGGCCAAAGGGACGAGGCCCAGGTTTGAGAAGGGCGCGGGCGCTGCTATTCACCCGCCGCGACTCCCCGAGAGGATGACCATGCGTACCCTGCTTTCCCTGCTTGCCGCCTCCGTCTCCCTGACCGCCTGCGCTTCCTCCACCGTCACCCGGGAAGAGGTGGCCGACCAGACCGCAGTCGTCGACACCGCCTCGGTCGGCCCGGTCGCGCCGGCGACGGCCGACAAGCCTCAGATCGGAAGCTTCGGATTCGACACGGCCGGAATGGACCGAAGCGTGCGCGCCGGCGACAGCTTCTACCAATATGCCAACGGCACTTGGGCGCGGGTGACTCCGATCCCCGCCGACAAGAGCAATTACGGCATGTTCACGGTGCTCGACGATCTCTCGCGCACCCGGACTCAGGAGATATTGAACGACGCGAAGACCGATCCCGCCAGCAAGATCGGAAACGCCTTCGCGAGCTTCCTCGACGAAGCCTCGGTCGAGGCGAAGGGGCTTGCGCCGATCCAGCCCTGGCTGAGCCGGATCAAGGCCCTGTCCACGCGCGCCGGCTACGCCGCTCTGGTCGCCGAGGCGGACCGCGCCGGGATCGGCGGGCCTGTCGCCGGCTTCGTCGCCCAGGACGACAAGAATCCCGACGAATATGCCCTGAACCTCGCCCAGGCGGGCCTCGGAATGCCGGACCGGGACTATTATCTGAGCAAGGACTCGAAGATCGTCGAGATCCGGGCCGCCTATCTCGCGCATCTCGAGAAGATGTTCGCCCTGGCCGGCGAGCCCGGAGCCGCCGCGCGGGCCCGCGCACTGCTCGATTACGAGACGAAGCTCGCTCAGGTCCACTGGACCCGGATCGACAGCCGGGACGCGACCAAGACCTACAACATGATGCCGGTCGCCAGGCTCGCCGCCGATTCGCCCGGCTTCGATTTCAACGCTTATTTCCGCGGCATCGGCGCGGACGTCGACAAGGTGATCGTCGCCCAGCCGAGCGCGGTCAAAGGAATCGCCGCGGCAGTCGGCCGGGCGCCGCTCGCGGTCCTGAAGGACCAGCTGCTGATCCGATCGCTCGATTCCTATGCCGGAGTGCTCCCGGCCGCCTTCACCAACGAGAATTTCGCCTTCTACGGCACGACCCTGTCGGGAACGCCCGAGATGGAGCCGCGCTGGAAGCGGGGAGTCGATTTCGTCACCCGCACGATGGGGGAGGAGGTCGGCAAGGTCTATGTCGACCGCTATTTCCCGCCCGAGACCAAGGCCGCGGCCGACGCCCTGGTGAAGAACGTGATCGCCGCGATGGACCGGCGGATCGACAAATTGGAGTGGATGACCGCCGAGACCAAGGCCAAGGCCCATGCCAAGCTCGCCGCCTTCACACCCAAGATCGGCTATCCCGACCGCTGGCGCGATTATTCGGGCCTCGAGATCAGCCGCGACGATCTGTTCGGAAACGCGCTCCGGGCCAACCGCTTCGCCCACGACTATAATGTCGGGAAGCTCGGCAAGCCCATCTATCGCTGGGAATGGGGCATGACCCCGATGACGATCAACGCCTACGCCAATTTCGGAATGGTCGAGATCGTCTTTCCGGCGGCGATCCTCCAGCCGCCCTTCTTCGATCCCGATGCCGATCCGGCGGTCAATTATGGCGGGATCGGCGCCGTCATCGGCCACGAGCTCAGCCACCATTTCGACGACCAGGGCGCCAAGTATAATGGCGAGGGCCGCCTCAGCGATTGGTGGACCGCCCAGGACGTCAGGAATTTCGAGGGGCTGACCGGGAAGCTGGCGACCCAGTACGACGTCTATG
>DATDAS010000020.1:0-62086 GCA_036525315.1 Allosphingosinicella sp. | reverse complement strand
TGTGGGCGACCAGGTGATCGACACCGGCGGCGGCAACGACCATGTCCACAGCAGCATCAGCTACACGCTTGGCACCGACCTTGAATATCTGACGCTGACCGGCACCGCGGTGAGCGCCACCGGCAATGCCAAGAACAACCTTCTTTACGGCAATGCCGGCAGCAACGTCATCGACGGCGGCCTTGGCGCCGACACGATGGTGGGGGGGCTGGGCGACGACATCTATTATGTCGAGAACGGCTCCGACCAGATCACCGAGCATCTCAATCAGGGCAACGACACGGTGATGAGCTCGGTTCACCATGCGCTGCGCGGAAACATCGAGAACCTCACCCTCATCGGCACCAATGCCGTCTCGGCGACGGGCAACGAGCTCGCCAACGTCATCACCGGCAACAGCGCGAGCAATGTCATCAGCGGCGGCCTCGGCGCCGACACGCTGTCGGGCGGCGGCGGCAACGACATCTACCAGTACCGGTTCACGACCGAGTCCACCGCGGCCTCGAAGGACCAGATCAGCGGGTTCAACGCGGGCGACAGGATCAATCTGTCGATCCTCGACGCCAACATCGGCACGAGCGCCAACAATGACGCGTTCACGTTCATCGGCGGCAATGCGTTCAGCAATGTCGCGGGCGAGCTTCGCGCCACCGAGAGCGGCGGCGTGTGGACGATCCAGGCCGATGTGAACGGCGACGGCACCGCCGATCTCACCATCGGCCTGACCACCGAGGGGGGCTATCTGATCGGGGCGGCGGACTTCATCCTCTAGAGTATCGTGCGGAAAAGTGGGAACCGGTTTTCCGCTTAAACGATGCGGCAACAAGGGCTTAGAGCAGCGGCGCGATTCAGAAAACGCGTCCGATGCTCCAGGCGGAAACAGCGCAGCGGTTCCGACTGATCGATGCCGATCCGGGGCCGCGCCTATCAGCCGCCCTTCGAGTCCATCCTGTACTGGCCGCCGCCTTCTGCCAGGAAAGGGTCGTTCTTCTCGCGGATCCGGGCGCCCTCCTCGTCGTAGAGGAAGGGGAGGAAGGCATAGCGCTTGCCTTGGGTCACCGGGGTCGCCTCGTGGAGGAGGCCGCAGGAGAAGACGATCGCGCCCCCGGTCGGCGCGCGATAGGTGCGCGCTCCGAATTCGGGAAATCGCAGGTCGCCGCCCTCATAATCCCCGGCGTTGAGGTTGATCGTCACCGCGAACTTGCGGTGCGCGGTGCCCAGCGTCGTGTTGTCGCGGTGCGGCCGGAAATGGCCGGCGCCCGGCTCGTAACAGGCGACGATGTAGCGTTCCATCCGCGTCGAATGGAACTGGAAGGATCGAAGCAAGGCGGGGTTGATCCGCCGGGTCACCCGGGCGCCGATCCTCTTCTTCAGCTCCGGATCGTCGATCGTGAAATCGCGGCGCTGCTTGTGGAAATGATCGATCATGTGGACCGTCTTGCCGTCCACGTCGCGCATGAAGCCCGATTCCTCGCCCCCGTCGGCCTCGTAAAGCCCGATCAGTTCGCGGCACAATTCGGGCTCGAACACCGCAGGTATCTCTAGCACCGGCGCCCAGGCGTCCTTAGACTTGTCGGCGATCGCCTGCCGGAGGGCGCCGATCGCCTCCTCGCCCTGGTCCACGGCGAAGATGTCGAGCACTCGAAGCCTGGGGTCGAGAAGGAACCAGCGCGGCCGATACGCCTTCTCGTCGGCGGCGCCGTAGAGCCTGCTCAACTTCCCCTGATAATCGAGGAAGTGGCGAATTCCGGGAAGCTCCTGCCTGATCCTGCCCTGCGCCGAATCCTCGGGGTCGATCGTGACTCCGAAGAAGCAGGCCTGGTCATCGTCGAACAGGCTTCGATGCCGCTGAACCGCGGCCAGCGCCTCGGCCGCCCGCGGATCGCGAATGCTTCCGAAGAACAGCATCAGCACGTGCCGCCCGGCCACGGTGTCGAACGCATAGGATTGCGATCCGGACAGGGCGGGCGCCTTGAACCACGGCGCATGGTCCCCGGGCTGAACGCGTGCGGTCTCGATCGTCATGCGATCGTTCTAACCGATTTTCCCCGACATTCGAATGGGGTGCGGCCGGGGCCGCTCAGGTCAGACGACCGCCAGCTTCAGAGCTCCATCGCCTTCGTCCACCTTGACGGTTGATCCGTCGGGCACCTCGCCGCGAAGCAAAGCGTCGGCGAGCGGATCCTGAAGATATTTCTGGACCGCGCGCTTGAGCGGCCGGGCGCCGTAGACCGGATCGTAGCCGACCCGGCCGAGCCATGCGCGCGCCGCGTCGGTCAGGTCCAGCCGGATCTTGCGCTCGGTCAGAAGCCCCTGGACCCGCCCGATCTGTATGTCGACGATCGGGCCCATATGCTCCTGGCTCAGGCGGTGGAACAGGATGATCTCGTCGAGCCGGTTCAGGAACTCGGGCCGGAAATGCGCCCGGACCACCTCCATCACCTGCGGCTCGACATCCTCCACCTTCTGGCCGTCGCCGAGGTTCGAGAGGAACTGGCTTCCAAGGTTCGAGGTCAGGATGATGAGCGAGTTCGAGAAGTCGACCGTCCGGCCCTGGCCGTCGGTCAGCCGACCGTCGTCGAGGACCTGGAGGAGCACGTTGAACACGTCGCCATGGGCCTTCTCGACCTCGTCGAACAAGATGACCTGGTAGGGGCGCCGCCGGACCGCCTCGGTCAGGACTCCGCCTTCCTCATAGCCGACATAGCCCGGCGGCGCTCCGATCAGCCGGGCGACGCTGTGCTTCTCCATGAACTCCGACATGTCGATCCGGACCATCGCGTGCGGATCGTCGAACAGGAATTCGGCGAGCGCCTTGGTCAGCTCGGTCTTGCCGACCCCGGTCGGGCCGAGGAACAGGAAGGAGCCAAGCGGCCGGTTCGGGTCCTGGAGGCCGGCGCGAGCCCGGCGAACGGCGGAGGAGACCGCGCTTACCGCGTCTTCCTGGCCGATCACCCGGCGGCCCAGCCATTCCTCCATCTTGAGCAATTTCTCGCGCTCGCCCTCGAGCATCCTTTCCATCGGGATCCCGGTCCAGCGAGCGACCACGCCGGCAATGTCCTCGCTGGTCACCTCCTCGCGAAGCATCGCGGTCTGGCTCGCGGCTTCCGCCTCGGCGAGCTGGGCCTCGAGCTTTGGGATGGTCCCGTAGGCAAGCTCGCCCGCCTTTGCGAGGTCTCCGGCCCTCTGCGCCTGCTCGAGCTCGAGCCGGGCGCCGTCGAGCTGCTCCTTCAATTTGCCCTCGGCGGCGATCTTGTCCTTCTCGGCCTTCCAGCGCTGGGTCAGCTCCGAGGATTGCTGCTCGAGATTGGCGAGCTCCTCCTCGAGCGCCGCGAGCCTTTCCTGCGAGGCCTTGTCCTTCTCCTTCTTCAGCGCCTCGCGCTCGATCTTGAGCTGGATGATCCGCCGGTCGAGGGTCTCGATCTCCTCGGGCTTGGATTCCACCTCCATCCTCAGGCGTGACGCGGCTTCGTCCATCAGGTCGATCGCCTTGTCGGGCAGGAACCGGTCGGTGATGTAGCGGTTGGAAAGGGTCGCCGCGGAAACGAGCGCTCCGTCGGTGATCCGGACTCCGTGGTGAAGCTCGTATTTTTCCTTGAGCCCGCGAAGGATCGAGATCGTGTCCTCCACCGTGGGCTCGCCGATGAAGACCGGCTGGAACCGCCTCTGGAGCGCCGGGTCCTTCTCGACATGCTTCCGATACTCGTCGAGCGTGGTCGCTCCGATGCAGTGAAGCTCGCCGCGCGCCAGCGCCGGCTTGAGCAGGTTCGAGGCGTCCATCGCGCCCTCGCTCTTGCCGGCCCCGATCAGGGTGTGCATTTCGTCGATGAACAGGATGATCTCGCCCGCGGCGCCCTTCACCTCGTCGAGCACGCCCTTCAACCGCTCCTCGAACTCGCCGCGATATTTGGCGCCGGCGATCAGCGAGCCCATGTCGAGCGACATCAGCCGCCGGTCCTTCAGGGAATCGGGGACGTCGCCGTTGGCGATCCGAAGCGCCAGCCCTTCCGCGATCGCGGTCTTGCCGACTCCGGGGTCGCCGATCAGCACCGGATTGTTCTTGGTCCGGCGGGCGAGGATCTGGACGGTTCGCCTGATCTCCTCGTCGCGGCCGATCACCGGATCGAGCTTGCCGTCGCGCGCGGCCTGGGTGAGATCGCGCGCGAACTTCTTCATCGCGTCGTAGCGGTCCTCGGCGGTCTGGGTGTCGGCGGTCCGGCCCCCGCGAAGCTCGTTGATCGCCGCGTTGAGGGTCTCTGGCTTGACTCCGGCATCCTGCAGCGCCTTGCCGGCGTCCGTCTTCGACATGACGAGCGCGAGCAGCATCCGCTCGACCGTCACGAAGGAATCGCCGGCCTTCTGGGCGATCTGCTCGGCCTGGTCGAGCACCCGGATCGTCTCGCCGTCCAGGGCCGGCGCCGCGGAGGCGCCGCTTCCCGACACCGCCGGTATCTTCGCGAGCGCCTCGTCCGTCTCGCGCGCCGCCGCCTCGGGGCTTCCGCCCGCCCGGGCGATCAGGCCCGAAGCCATGCCCTGCTCGTCCTCGATCAGCGCCTTCAGAAGATGCGCCGGGGCGATCCTCTGGTGGTTCATCCGTACCGCGACCGTCTGCGCCGACTGAAGGAAGCCTCGCGCCCGCTCGGTGAATTTCTCGAGATTCATCTCAGACCTCTCCTTGTCGGGCATATGGTATCGCCGGCCCGCCGCGCAATGATCGGCCGCGGCGCCTCACTTGGACGTGGCGGGGCCCGCCTCCGTAATTACCCCGATTCCCGCCGCCATTGCTCCGGTCCATCGCCCCTCTGATCCGGCAAGGAGAGGGCGAATGACTTCTATGCGGCCGCTCGCGGCGGAATGCGCCGGCACCTTCTGGCTGGTCTTTGGCGGCTGCGGAAGCGCCGTGATCTCGGCCGGCTTCCCGGAGGTCGGAATCGGCCTTCTCGGCGTGGCGCTCGCCTTCGGCCTGACCGTGTTGACCGCGGCCTACGCGCTCGGGCCGATCTCCGGCTGCCACCTCAATCCTGCGGTCAGCCTCGGCCTTTGCGCTGCGGGCCGGTTCCCCGCGCGCGATCTCGCCCCTTATGTCGCCGCTCAGCTCGTCGGGGCGATCGCCGCCTCCTTCCTCCTTCTCACGATCGCGTCGGGAGGCCCCGGCTTCGATCTCGACGTCGGCGGCCTCGCCGCCAACGGCTATGGGGACGGATCTCCGGGCGGCTATTCGCTCGAATCGGCCTTCCTGATCGAGCTCGTCCTGACGGGCGCCTTCCTCTTCATCATCGTCGGCGCCAGCTGCCGCGGAATGCCTCTCGGCTTCGCGCCCATCGCCATCGGGCTGGCCCTGACCCTCATCCATCTGATCAGCATCCCGATTACCAACACCTCGGTGAATCCCGCCCGAAGCACCGGGCCGGCTTTGGTCGTCGGCGGCCTGGCCCTTTCGCAGCTCTGGCTGTTCTGGGTCGCCCCTCTGCTCGGCGGGGCGGCCGGCGGCCTCCTCGGCCGGGCCCTGTTCGGCACGGACGAGCCGGAAGCGGCCGCCCCACCCGTCTGATTTTCCGAATTCCGGGGCGTCGCCGGGACAAGCGGCAGCAAGGGCTCCCGGGAATCTTCCTGGCCAAGCGGTGAATTCCCGAACGGTCCCCCGCCGGAATCCGTGAACATTACATCCATTATCGAGCGACCGTATTGCGCGGGTAAAACGCTTGGCTATGGTGCTCGACTCAAAGAATTTTTGGAGGATGTCGATGCGCCCTGCCCTGCTTCCCTACGCCCTCATCTCGGCTCTTGCCTTGTGCGCCCCGGCCGTCCTTGCCTCGGCCGCCGCGGCGCCGGGGCCCGCCTCGGCCTCCGCCCCCGAGCCGGCGCCGCTGCCGCAGCTCGTCCGCAAGGTCGACATTCCCTACCAAAGCTTCACCCTCGACAACGGCCTCCGGGTCGTCGTCCACGAGGACCGCAAGACTCCGGTCGTCGCGGTTTCGGTCTGGTACGGAGTCGGCTCTTCCGACGAGCCCAGGGGCAAGACCGGCTTCGCCCATCTGTTCGAGCATCTGATGTTTAACGGCTCCGGCAATTATGACGGCGAGTTCTTCGAGCCCCTCGAGGATGTCGGAGCGACCAATTCGAACGGCACCACCAATGTCGACCGGACCAATTATTTCGAGAACGTGCCGACCCCGGCGCTCGACATGGCCCTGTTCCTCGAGGCCGACCGGATGGGGAATCTGCTGCCCGCGGTCACCCAGCTCAAGCTCGATAACCAGCGCGGAGTCGTTCAGAACGAGAAAAGGCAGGGCGACAACCAGCCCTACGGCCTCGTCCGCTACGGCATTTTCGAGGGCCTGTTTCCCGAAGGCCATCCCTACCGCCATTCGACGATAGGCTCGATGGCCGATCTCGACGCCGCGGCGATGGCCGACGTGCAGCAATGGTTCCGAACCCATTACGGCCCGAACAATTCGGTGCTCGTCCTCGCCGGCGATATCAACGCGGCCGAGGCCCGGCCTCTGGTCGAAAAATATTTCGGCGCCATTCCGCGCGGACCAGCGACCCCGGAGCCCGCCGGCGGAGTCCCCGACCGCTCGGCGACGACCCGGCAGACGATCAACGACCGGGTCGCCAATCCGCGACTCTATTTCCTCTGGGCGGTGCCGGGCCAGATCCAGGCCGCATCGGCCCATGTCGACATCGCCACGAGCATACTCGCGGGCGGCCAGTCGTCGCGCCTCTATAACGCCCTCGTCCGCGAAGAGCAGCTCGCCACCGCGGTCGGTGGCGGAATCAACCCGCTTCAGCTGGCAAGCATCCCGATCATCACCGTCGACGTGAAGCCCGGAGTCGATCCGGCAAGGGTCGAGGCACGGGCGGCGGAGATTATCGCCAAGTTCGTCGCCGAGGGGCCGACCCCCGACGAGGTGCAGCGGATCGCCACCCGCTACGTATCGGGCACGATCCGAGGCCTCGAGCAGATCGGCGGCTTCGGCGGCAAGGCGGTCGCGCTCGCCCAGGGCACGCTCTACGCCAATGATCCCGCTTTCTACCGCAAGCGGCTCGGCTTTTACGCCAATGCCACCCCGGCCGCGGTCAAGGCCGCGGCGCAGCGCTGGCTGAACGACGGCGATCACCGCCTCTGGGTCGTGCCGGGCGAGCGCGGCGCCGCCGAGCTGGCTCTGGCCGGCCAGGCCTCGCCGCGTCCGGCCCCTCCGCCCGTCGCGGCGAGCGAGCCCGACCGCTCGAAGCTGCCCAGGGTCGGGCCAAGCCCCGACATCGACTTCCCGACCGTCGAGCATGCCACCTTGTCGAACGGCATAAAGGTCACCTTCGCCCGCCGAGCCGCGGTGCCGGTGGTCGACATCATGGCGTCGTTCGATGCCGGGAATGCCGCGGATCCGCGCGACAAGCTCGGCGCCCAGTTCCTCACCTTCGACCTGCTCGACGAAGGGACCGCGCGCCGGACGGGACCCCAGATCATCGAGGAGATCGAGCGGCTCGGCGCCTTCATCGGCTCGAGCGGAGGCATGGACAGCACCCGCGTGCAGCTGTCGGCGCTGACTCCCAACCTCGCCCCCTCGCTCGATCTGTTCGCCGACGTCCTTCGCAACCCGGCCTTCGCGCCCGACCAGGTCGAGCGGGTCCGGGCGATCCAGCTCAGCCGGATCGCCCAGGAGGAGAGCTCGCCCGGCGGCCTGGCGCAGCGCCGGCTGTCGCCCTTGCTGTACGGCGATTCCCATCCCTACGCCGTTCCGGTCTCCGGCCTCGGCAATGCCGATACGGTGCGGTCCCTGACCCGCGAAGATCTCGTCGCCTTTCACCGCACCTGGCTGCGCCCGGACAATATGCGGCTGTTCGTGGTCGGCGACACGAATCTCGCCCAGCTGATGCCGCAGCTCGAGCGGGCGTTCGGCGACTGGCGGCCGCTGGCCGGCGTGCCGAAGGGCGTCAAGGCGTTCACCGCCGCGGCGCCGAAGGGCGGGCCGCGCATAATCCTGATCGACCGGCCCAACTCGCCGCAATCTTTCATCGCCGCCGGAATGCCGCTCGACGTGCGCGGCACCGACGACAAGCTCGACCTGAGCATGGCCAATGACGTGCTCGGCGGCTCCTTCACCTCGCGGCTCAACATGGATCTGCGCGAGGCCAAGGGCTGGTCATACGGCGTCGGCTCGCAGCTTCGGCTGGTCCGCGAGCAGATGCCCTTCGTCCTGACCGCGCCGGTCCAGGCCGACCGGACCGGCGATTCGATCGCCGCCCTGCGCGACGACATCAAGGCCTATCTCGGTGACAAGCCGATCACCCAGGCCGAGCTCGCCCGGATGACCAACGGCAACGTCTTGTCGCTGCCCGGCGAGTTCGAAACCGGCTCGTCGGTCCTCGCCGCGCTCGAACGATCCTATCTTATGGGGCGGCCCGACGATTATTATGAGCGGCTCCCGGCCCGCTACCGAGCCCTCGATACCGCCGGCGTTCATCGCGCGGTCGCCGCCGCGCTCGATCCGGCCAGGCTCGTCTGGGTCGTGGTCGGTGACGCCAAGGTCGTTCAGCCGCAGCTCACCCAGCTCGGCCTGCCCGTCGAGGTCGTTCCGGCCGCTCGCTAACGGTTTGAAAAGCGCCCGATTCCGGTCATTTGTCCGGAATCGGGCAACCGTATTGCTTCGCTAAGACTCGCCGCTATGGTGCGCGCCTTCGAGACTCGGAGGGATGCCGATGCGCCGCCTGTTGCTGCCTCTTACCTTATTCGCCGCCGCCGCACTGCCGGCCTGCACCACTTCCGCCGATACCGAGTCTGAGCCCGCGCCGGCTTCGACGCTCGCGCCTGCCGCCGCCACCGGCGCCGCGCCGGTCGCCCAACTCGTCCGCCAGGTCGACATTCCCTATGAGCAGTTCACGCTTTCGAACGGGCTCAGGGTCGTCGTCCACGAGGACCGCAAGGCGCCGGTCGTCGCGATCAGCATCTGGTACAATGTCGGCTCGAAGGACGAGCCCAGGGGCAAGACCGGATTCGCGCACCTGTTCGAGCATCTCATGTTCAACGGCTCCGAAAATTCGCCCGGCGACTATTTCGAGCCTCTTCGCGAGATCGGCGCGACCGACCTCAACGGCACCACCTGGTTCGATCGGACCAATTATTTCCAGACCGTCCCGCGCCCGGCGCTCGAAACCGGCTTGTGGCTCGAGAGCGACCGAATGGGCCACCTGCTCGGAGCGATCGACCAGACCAAGCTCACCAACCAGATCGGAGTCGTCCAGAACGAGAAGCGCCAGGGCGACAACGAGCCGTTCGGGCTCGTCGAATATGCCCAGCTCGAGGCGCTCTTCCCCGAAGGCCATCCCTACCGCCACTCGACGATCGGCTCGATGGCCGATCTCGACAGCGCCAGCCTCGACGACGTCAAGCAATGGTTCCGCGACAAATACGGGCCGAACAACGCCGTCCTCGTTCTTGCCGGCGACGTCTCGGCGGCCGAGGCCCGTCCCCTCGTCGAGAAATATTTCGGAGACATTCCGCGCGGCAAGGTGAACACGCCCGCCCCGGCCGCCGTCCCGACCCTTCCCGAGAAGAAGGTCCAGGTCATGACCGATCGGGTCGCCAACAGCCGCATCTATCGCGACTGGGCGGTTCCGGGGCTTCTGGACAAGGACATGATCCAGCTCGACGTCGCCGGCTGCGTGCTGGGCGGCCTCGCAAGCTCGCGCCTCGACAATATCCTCGTGCGCAAGGAGCAGAGCGCGGTCGGAGTCTCCGCGGGCATCCAGGCGTTCCACCGGGTCAGCATGTTCGAGATCCAGGTCAACGTGAAGCCGGGCGTCGATCCGGCCGCGGTCGAGACGCGTCTCGACCAGATCGTGAACGAATATATCGCCAATGGCCCGACCGCCGACGAGGTCCAGCGCTGCGTCACCACCGACGTGGCCGGCCGGATCCGCGGCCTCGAGCAGGTCGGCGGCTTCGGCGGCAAGGCGGTCGCACTCGCCGAGGGCGCGCTCTATGCCAACGATCCCGAATTCTACAAGAAGCAGCTGCTCGCTTACAGCCGCGTCACCCCGGCCTCGGTGAAGGCCGCGATGCAGAAGTGGCTCACCCGTCCGGTCTACGCTCTCCGCGTCGATCCGGGCGAGCGCGGCGCCTATGAGGAGGCCTCGGGCTCCAAGGGCGGCGCCTCGAGCCAGCGTCCGCGCTACTACACGCCGCCCAAGCCGGGAGAGAAGCCGCTCGCGCCCTCGCCGTTCGACGATCAGGGCGGCGCAACCGCCGCGCCCGCGACGGCCCCCGCTGCCGCGCCGGCGCGTCCGATGCCGACGGTCGGCGACATCTCGAACCTCGATTTCCCGGAAATCGAGCGAGCGACCCTCTCCAACGGGATCCCGGTGGTCTATACCCGCCGCGGGACCCTCCCGGTCGTCCGGATCGCGGTCGAGTTCAACGCGGGCCTCGCGGCCGATCCGGCCAACGCGCTCGGCACCCAGTCGCTGATGCTGAACCTGCTCGACGAGGGCACCACCAGCCGCAACTCGATCCAGATCGCCGAGGAGCAGGAGCGGCTCGGCGCCCAGATCGGGACCGGCGCGTCGCTCGACCGGACCGCAGTCCAGCTCGCCGCTCTGACCCCCAATCTCAGGCCGTCGCTCGATCTTCTCGCCGACATCGTCCGCAACCCGGCCTTCGTGCCGGCCGAGGTCGAAAGGCTTCGGGCCCAGCAGCTCGCCGCGATCAAGAGCGAGCTGACCCAGCCCAATGCGCTCGGCCTTCGGGCGCTCCCGCCGATCCTGTATGGCGACCAACATCCTTACGGCCGTCCGTTCACCGGCACCGGCACGGAGGCCGTGATCAAGGCCCTGTCTCGCGACGATCTGATCCGATTCCACCAGAGCTGGATCAGGCCCGACAATGCCACGATCTACGCGGTCGGCGACGTTCCGCTGGCGACCCTCGTCCCGATGCTCGAATCCTCATTCGGCAATTGGGCTAGGCCGTCCGCGCCCAAGGGGACCAAGGATTTCCCGACCGCTCTCCCCGCGCCGAGGCCTCGGATCGTGGTGATCGACCGGCCCCAGTCGCCCCAGTCGATCATCCTCGCCGGCACAGTCCTCCCGGTCCGCGGAACCGACGACACCCTCTTGCTCACCGCGGCGAACGAGGTGCTCGGCGGCAACTTCCTGTCGCGGATCAACATGGACCTTCGCGAGACCAAGGGCTGGTCCTACGGCTCGCGGAGCAACGTCCAGCTGTTCGAGAACCAGGTCCCCTACGTCATCACCGCCCCCGTCCAGGCCGACAAGACCGGCCCGGCCGTGCAGGCCTTGATCGATCAGGTGACCGGCTTCACGACGAACAGGGGCCTCACCGACGTCGAGCTCAAGCGGGTGATCAACGGCAATACCCGCCAGCTCGCCGGCCAGTTCGAGACTTCGCAGGCGGTCCTCTCCGCGCTGCGCTCGAACGCTTTATATCGTCGCCCGGACAATTATTGGGAGACGATCGCCGAGCGCTATCGCGGAATGACCATCTCGAGCCTCGATACGGCCGCCCGGCAGGTGATCGATCCGAAGAAGCTGGTCTGGGTGATCGTCGGCGACGCGTCGAAGATCCGCTCCCAGCTCGAGCCGATCGGCCTCCCGATCGAGGTCGTGCAGCCGAAATAGGGTCGAAGTAGAAGAGTCACGTCATCCCGGCGGAGGCCGGGATCTCAGCGGGCAGGTCCGTGACCTCTTGTCCTGAGATCCCGGCATGCGCCGGGATGACGTCTATTTGATCAGTCGTGTGACATGCCCCATCTTGCGGCCGGGGCGTCCCTCGCCCTTGCCGTAGAGATGCAGGTGCGCCGAGGGATCGGCCAGAATTTCCGGCCAGCCGTCCACGTCGTCCCCGATCAGATTGCGCATCTCGACCTTGGGCACGACCAGGTCGGTCGACCCGAGCGGCAGTCCGCATATCGCCCTTATATGGTTTTCGAACTGCGAGGTCAGCGCGCCCTCGATCGTCCAGTGGCCGCTATTGTGGACCCGCGGCGCCATCTCGTTGAACACCGGGCCCTCGGCGGTCGCGAAGAACTCCAGGGTCAGGAGCCCGACATAATCGAGCGCCTCGGCCACCTTGCGCGCGAGCTCGGAGGCCTCCTCGATCTGCTCGCGCGCCACGCCTTCCGCCGGCACCGTGGAGCGCGCCAAGATGCCGCCCTCATGTTCGTTGCGCGGCGAATCCCACAGGACCGTCCCACCGTCCGCGCCCCTGCACAGCAGGATGGAGAATTCCGCGTCGAACCGCACGAAGCCTTCCAGCACCGAAGGCGCGCCTTTGATCGACGACCAGGCGTCTTCCGCCTCCTCCCTGCCGCCGATCCGGACCTGGCCCTTGCCGTCATAGCCGAAGTGCCGGGTCTTCAGGATCGCGGGAGTCCCGATCGACTCGATCGCGGCCTCGAGCCCGGGCAGGTCGTCGGCCTGGGCGAATGGCGCCGGCCGTCCGCCGAGGCCGAGCACGAAGTTCTTCTCGCTCAGCCGGTCCTGCCCCGTCTCGAGGGCCCGGATCGGCGGGTGAAGCGGAACCGCCGCCTCGACCGCTCGAAGGGCCGCGGCCGGGATGTTCTCGAACTCGAAGGTGGCGACGTCGACCTCGAGCGCGAAGCGGCCCAGCGCCTCCTCGTCGCCCCAGGCGCCGCGCGTGAACCGCGCCGAGACCTCGGCGGCGGGCGGCCATTCGTCGGGCGCGTAGATATGGCATTTGTAGCCGAGCTGGGCCGCCGCCATGGCCAGCATCCGGCCGAGCTGGCCGCCGCCGATGATTCCGATCGTCGCGCCAGGGCCGGTCGTCATTCAGGCGTTTCGGCTATGCCGTCGGTCTGCGCCTGCCGCCATCGGTCGAGCCGGCCGGCCAGCGCCTCGTCGCCGAGCGCAAGGATCGACGCGGCCAGAAGCCCGGCATTGGCGGCCCCGGCCTTGCCGATGGCGAGGGTCCCGACCGGAACGCCGGCCGGCATCTGGGCGATCGAAAGCAGGCTGTCCAAACCCTGGAGCGCCTTGCTCTCGACCGGCACGCCGAGCACCGGGAGCCGGGTCATCGAAGCCGCCATGCCCGGCAGATGCGCGGCGCCGCCGGCGCCGGCGACGATCACCTTGAGCCCGCGGCCCGCGGCCTTCCTGGCATAATCGTAGAGACGGTCCGGGGTCCGGTGCGCCGAAACCACCTTCGTCTCATAGGCCACGCCGAGCGCGTCGAGCATCTCGGCGGCATGGCGCATGGTCTCCCAGTCGGACTTGCTGCCCATGATGATCCCGACGTCGGCCATCGCCACCCTGCTCCAAAGCATCGTCCCGAAAAATGATCAGCGGGATTTCGGTCGGGACGATGCGGTATCGAAAACGGAGCGCAAACCCCTATCCCGAGCGCCCCTGGCTGGCAAACCTCCTTCGCAATACCTTAACCTCGCTCGGCTAGATTAGTGCGATGTCGAAGGAAGCGTCGCACTTCGCCGGACTCCCGATCGATCTCGCGGACGAGAATGCCCTTCTGCGCGCCTCGCTCGCGGCGGCGCACGATCGCCTTCACGAGATGGAGAAGGTGTCGGAGGCCGACGCCCTGACCGGTCTTCCCGGCCGACGCCGTTACCTCGAAACGCTCGAGCGCGCGGTCGGCCAGGCCGGCCGCCACGGAACCCCCGCCGCGATCCTGACCATCGACCTCAAGGGGTTGAACGCGATCAACGACGCTCACGGCCGCCTCGCCGGAGACACGGTGCTTCTCCATGTCGCCCGCCTTCTGTCGGGGCTGATCCGCTCGACCGACCTTCTCGCCCGAACCGCGGGGGGCCGGTTCGCACTCATTCTCGACCATCTCGACCAGAACAGCGCCATCGAGACCTCGGAACGGCTCGTCCGCTGCATCCGCGCCAACCCTGTCGATCTCGGCGGCCGCCAGGTCGCGGTCGAAGCGGCCATCGCGGTCACCGGAATCCTGTCCGGCGATACGATGGACGAAGTGCTCGAACGCGCCGACCGCAACCTGATCCGCGCCAAGACGGATTGCTAGGCTTCAGAACAAGACCACCCGTTCGCCCTGAGCCTGTCGAAGGGCTTTCCTTCTTTCTGCGGAGGTCGAGCTAAGGGAGGGCTTCGACCCCCGCTTTTCGCGGGGGCTAGCACCCCGGACTTGATCCGGGGTCAGCCCGAACGGGGTTTGGTTTCCCTGCGGTTGATCACTCCGCCGCCGGCGACCGGTCCCGTATCCACTGAGACAATATCCACTTCTCGCCCCGGGTCGGGGGCTTGCCGGCATGGAAGGTGAGCCGGTCCGGCGCTCCGGACGGGTCGACGTTCGCCCAGAACAGGGCATCGCCCTTGCCTCCGCGGTGGCTGATTCCGGCTCTCGGAAACTCCGTCTCCCCGCCCTCGAAATCCTCGTTGAGGAAGAGAAGGAAGGTCGCGATCCGCTGGCCGAATCGCCGCATCTGCGCCGCCCAGCCTTCATTCTCTTCGGTCAGGAAGTCGAAATGGGGGCGGAACTCCTCGCCGACCGAATAATGCATGATCTGCACCGGCTCGAAGACCGGAACGGGCAGGTTGGTCGTGGCGCCGATGCGCGCGCGCAGGACCTGCATCACCACGTCCATTCCGGTGAGCCTGAACTCGATCGCCTTGTTGGTCCGGTCGGGATGGCTCTTTTCCTCCCCGGTCTCCTGGTCGAGCACCTTGGCGCGGGTCAGGCTCCCCCGCGCCCGGGCCATGGCCCAGTCGCATTCGGCCGGCGTTGCGAAGCCCTCGACGATCCTGATGCGCGGGCTGTCGGACAGGCTCTGCTTGGGCGGAGCGACGATGAGCGCCGAAATGTCGATGCGCTCGCGAAGCCGCTTCCAGATGTCGCTCGAGGCGCCCGCCGTTCCCAAAGCCGGCTCGGGCGCGCGCGCGAGCAGGACGAGCTGGTCCCGGGCGCTGTCGAGCCCGCGCTCCGCCGCGAGCTGCAAATGATCGAAAGCCCGCTCCCAGTTCTGCGGCCTTGCGACGCCCATCGCCTCGATCGTCGCAAGCAGGGCCGACGCTTCGGCGCTGCCCTGGGCGCAGGCCTGCTCGACCAGCCGGGCGCCCTCCGCCGCGTCGGGATCGACTCCGTCGGCCGTGATCAGTCGAGCGCCGAGCGCGAGCCGCGCCTCCGCCTCGCCCGAATCCGCGCGTCGGCGAAGCTCCGCGATGCTCATTCCACGCCTCCCTCGGGAGCGTCAGCGCTCGTGCAGATAATAGCGGTCGGTTGCGCCGAGGTCATCGTCAAGCTCGTAGACGATCGGCTTGCCCGTTGGGATTTCGAGGCCGGTAATCTCGTCGTCCGGGATCGCCGAGAGATGCTTGACCAAAGCGCGCAGCGAATTGCCGTGCGCCGAGATGAGCACACGCTGGCCCGCCCTGAGCGCCGGAGCGATCCTCTCCTGCCAATAGGGGAGCACCCGGGCGATCGTGTCCTTGAGGCTCTCGGTCCTCGGCACCTCGATTCCCGCATAGCGCCGGTCCCCGGACATTTCGTAGGGGCTGCCTTCCTCCATTTCGGGCGGAGGCACGTCGAACGACCGGCGCCAGATCCGGACCTGCTCCTCGCTCGTCCGCGCCGCCATCTCGGCCTTGTTGAGGCCGGTCAGGCCGCCATAATGGCGCTCGTTGAGCCGCCAGTCCTTCTCGACCGGAAGCCAGAGCCGGCCCATCGGCTCGAGCGCGAGGTGGAGGGTCTTGATCGCCCTCGTCTGAAGGCTGGTGAAGCAGCGATCGAAGTCGAGGCCGCGAGCCGCCATCAGCTCCCCCGCCTGTGTCGCTTCCTCCACGCCGAGCGGAGTCAGGTCGACGTCCCACCAGCCGGTGAACCGGTTCTCCAAATTCCAGGCCGACTGGCCGTGGCGGATCAGGACGAGCCGGGGCATCAGCGCTCGCGCGCGGCGAGATCGTCCATGATCGAATGGATCGCGTCGAGGCAGGCGCGCGCAAGCGCCCGGCAGCGGTCCGGCGACCAGCCATAGACGGGATCGGGGAGGTCCTCATTGTCCTTGAAGGGCATTTCGAGGGTCATCGAGACCGCTCCGAACCGTTCGGCGAGCTGCGCCGTCGACATGGACATGTTGGCCTTGCCCGGAGCCGGGACCTCATAGCCCTTCTCGGTCTGGAAGTCGGGCGAGATCCGCTGGAGCGCGACGCTGAACTTGTCGAAGAGGTCGCCTTGCTCCTGCGTCCAGCTCGGTATCCCCTCGAATCCGGCAAGGAAGTTGGCGGCGATCGCCTCGTCGCCATGGACGTCCATGGCGAAATCGACGCCGGTCCTGTCCATCTCGTCGCGGACGTAGAGGACTTCCGGGCTGCGCTCGGCGCTCGGATCGTGCCATTCGCGGTTGAGGTTGGTCCCCACCGCGTTGGTGCGCAGATGGCCGCGCTTCGATCCGTCCGGATTCATGTTCGGGACGATGTGAAGGGTCGCCTTCTCGCGAAGCCGCCGGGTGACCGGGTCGGAATCGTCGAGCAGTTTCTCGAGCGCGCCTTCCATCCACCATTCGGCCATCGATTCGCCCGGATGCTGGCGCGCATAGAGCCAGACCTGGAGCGGGCCGTCGCCCATCCGGAAATAGTCGAGCTCCTGGCCGTCCAGGGTCTGGCCGAGCGATCGGTGGGTGATTGCGGGATGGGCCGCGACCTCGGCGACCAGATCGTGGTGCCGCTCCATCGTGTAGGGCGCGAAATAGGCGATCCAGACGCTGTTCGCCTCGGGAGTCAGCCGGATGGTGAGGATGCCGTCCTCATAGCTGGTCTCGACCCTGGACCATTCCTCGCGGTCCACCGACATGCAGGCCCGGTAATTGTCCCAGCCGTTCGGATAGGCCGCTCCGGCGCAGTTGAGCAGGCGAAGCTCGACCGCCTGGCCGGCGGCACCGCTCAGCCGGAAATAGAACCATTGATAGAAATCGGACTGATGGTCCTTGACGATTTCAAGGTCGACACGGTTGCCCTCGATGGCGACCAGGCGAATGTTGCCGCCATCGAAGGCGCTCGATACTGATAGATTCATCGGATCCTGATAGTGCGGCCCGACTCCCCAGGGAAGTCCCGAAACAGGGCCGACGCCAGCCGGTTGACCGCGGCCTCGGGAGCGGCGAGCGGGCTTCCGGTCCTGGCCTCGCCGACCGCCCTTCCTTCCCAGAACAGGGTGCCGTCCGAGCGCCTCTTGATCCCCACCTCGAGCAATGTTGCGACGACTCCCGCCGAGCTTCCGGTCGGGGTCGTGGCGGCCAGGTTGCGGCCGATTCTGGCGGAGGTGAGCGGAGCGATCGCCTCGCGGCTGCCCTGGGTCACGTCGATCAGGGCCACCTGCTCGGACTGGCCGACCGTCTTCACCACCGTCCAGCCGAGCCGGGTCAGCTCACGCTCGACCGCTGCCTGGTAGAGCGGGAAGTCGGGGCTGTTCGAATCCGCCCGGTCGAAGGGCTCGATCGCGATCTGGGCCCGAGCCACCTGCTCGCCGAGATGGAATCGCGCGACGTCCATGCCGTCGGTTCGGGCTGCTCCGCCGCCGTCTTTTCCGGTCGAGCAGGAGGCCAGCAGGGCGGCCAGGACGATCGTGCAGTTGCGCAAAAATGGGGCTTTCATTCCGGCACCTCATGGCTCAATCGGGCGGACCGTAGAGCGGGACGAACGATCTGTCAGCGCTTTTGCTGCAATCGCCGTGGAGACCATGTGAATGAATGGGAATGGCCACAAACCGGCGGTGCTGGTGACCGGGGGCGCGGGCTATATCGGGAGCCACGCGGTCCTCGCTTTGCTCGACGCCGGCTGGCGGGTCGCGGTGATCGACAATCTCGTCACCGGCTTCGAATGGGCGGTGCCGAAAGGCGCGGCCTTCGCCAAAGGCGACATAGCGGACCAGCCGCTTGTGGCGCGGTTGATCGAGGAGCATGGGATCGGGGCGATAATCCACTTCGCCGGATCGGTCGTGGTTCCCGAATCGGTCGAGAATCCGCTCAAATATTATGAGAACAACACGGTGAAGAGCCGATCGCTGATCGAGAGCGCGGTCAAGGGCGGGGTCCGCCACTTCATCTTCTCCTCCACCGCCGCCACCTACGGAATTCCCGACCAGGTCCCGGTCGCAGAGGACGCCCGGACCCAGCCGATCAATCCCTATGGCTGGTCGAAGCTGATGACCGAGCGGATGCTCGCGGACGTTTCCGCGGCCCACCCGATCAACCATTGCGCCCTTCGCTATTTCAACGTCGCCGGCGCCGACCCCGAGGGGCGCTCGGGCCAGTCGACCGCCGGCGCCACCCATCTCATCAAGGTCGCGGTCGAGGCGGCGACCGGCAAGCGGGAGAGCGTCTCGGTCTACGGCACCGACTATGACACGCCCGACGGGACCGGGGTCCGCGACTATATCCATGTCAGCGATCTGGCCGACGCCCACGTCCACGCCCTCGAGAAATTGGTTGCGGATCCCTCGGCCAGCCATGTGATGAACTGCGGCTACGGGCGGGGCTTCTCGGTCATGGAGGTTCTCGACGCGGTCGACCGGGTCACCAACCTCCACGTCGAGCGGCGAATGGAGCCGCGCCGGGCGGGCGATCCCGATTCGCTCGTCGCCGACAATGGACGGATCCTCGCGACCCTGCCGTGGCGGCCGAAGCGCGACGATCTCGACACCATCGTCGCCGACGCCCTCGCCTGGGAGCGGGCCCTGGCCGAGCGCGGCTGAAGGTCCGATCCGCCGCGCCCATGGGGGAGAGGCTCCAAGCTTGACTTGTCCGCCCTCTCCAACTAGGTGCGCCCCTTCATTTTCCAGCTAGAAAATTCGAAAGAACAGGCAGGCGTCCGAGGCCATGAAGATCCGCAACTCGCTCAAATCCCTGAAGTCGCGCCACCGCGACTGCCGCGTGATCCGCCGCCGGGGCCGCACCTACGTCATCAACAAGACGAACCGCCGCTTCAAGGCGCGCCAGGGTTAAGGCTTCCGATTCCGCTCATCCTGAGTAGGGACTGAGCTTGGCGAAGTCCCGTATCGAAGGGCATCCTGAACTGACGGCTCCAACAAGCCGTCACCCTGAACTTGTTTCAGGGTCCAGCTGGTCGATCGTCCGGAAAGCGGAGAACTGGATGCTGAACCAAGTTCAGCATGACGGTTCGTGCCTATGATTGCCGCCGCGGCTAAACCCGCCGCCGTCATCTTCGACGTCGGCAACGTCCTCTACGGGTGGGATCCCGAATCCTTCCTCGCCCGGCAGCTCGTCGACGACGAGGCGCGCCTGCGCTTCATCGAGGACGTCGACCTGTGGAGCTGGCACGACAGCCTCGACGGCGGTCGCCCGTTCGACGAGGCCGCGGCCGAGCTGAACGAGAGATTCCCGGCTTATGCCGAGCTCATCTCCGCCTGGGGCAATCGATTCGGCGAGACGATCGGCGACCCGGTTCCCGGCGTCCACGAGATCGTATTCGACCTCGATGCGCGTGGAGTCCCGCTCTTCGCCATCACCAATTTCTCCGCCGATTTCTGGCCGCCCTTCCATTCGAAGGAGGAGGCCTTCTTCTCGCGCTTCCGCGACATTGTCGTCTCGGGCCAGGAGAAACTGCTCAAGCCCGATCCCGCTTTGTATTTCCGGGCGCTCGACCGATTCGGCCTCAGGCCCGCCGACGCTTTGTTCGTCGACGATCGGCTGATCAACGTCGAAGGCGCCTCGGCGGTCGGAATGCACGCTCATCTCTTCACCGGCGCCGAGGAACTTCGCGCCCGCCTGGAGGCCGAAGGCCTGCTCTGAACTTTAGCGCCGCTCGCGCTTTGTTTCGCGGATGAGACAAAGATGGCCCGAGCGTTTGTGGATCGTCCGCCACGGCCAGAGCGCCGGCAATGTCGCCCGCGACGCAGCCGACGCGGCCGGCCATGCGATGATCGACATCGACGTTCGAGACGTCGACGTGCCCCTCAGCGATCTCGGCAAGCGCCAGGCCGATGCGCTCGGCCGCTGGTTCGCCGCCTTGCCGGAGGGCGAGCGGCCGGAGGCCGTTCTGGTCTCGCCCTACATTCGCGCGCGCCAGACCGCCAAGGCGATCTGCGAGGCGGGCGGGGTGACCGAGGAAGCGCGCCAGCCGGTCGTCGACGAGAGGCTGAGAGAGCGCGAATTCGGAATCTGGGACCGCCTGACCACCGCCGGGATTCGCCAGAAATTCCCCGAGCAGGCCGATCAGCGCACCCTTCTCGGCAAATTCTACCATCGGCCGCCCGGCGGCGAGAGCTGGGCCGACGTCATCCTTCGGCTTCGAAGCGCCCTCGATACGATCAGCCTCCACTTCGCCGACCGGCGGGTCCTGATCGTGTGCCACCAGGTCGTCGTTCTCTGCTTCCGCTACATCCTGGAGGAGATGGACGAGGCGAAGATCCTGGCCGTCGACAAGGAGGGCGACGTCGTCAATTGCGGGGTGTGCGAATATGATTTCGAGCCCGACGACGCCAGGCTCTGCGTGCCGAGGCTCGCCCGCTACAATTTCGCCGCGCCTTTGATCGAGGAGGATGCGCCGGTCACGTCCGAGCCCGACGCGATGGTCGCCGCCCGGTGAGCGAGGCAGTGAAGCTGGATCGGGACCTGCTCGCCCGGTTCCCGCTCCCGCACGTCCCCGAGGACAGCGACAAGGAGGATCGAGGCCGGCTCCTCGTCATCGCCGGAAGCCGCGAGCTCGGCGGCGCCGCCTTGCTGGCCGGAATAGCCGGGCTTCGCGCCGGCGCCGGCAAGCTCCAGATCGCCACCGCCGAGAGCATCGCGGTCCAGCTCGCGGTCGCGGTGCCCGAGGCGCGCGTGATCGGATGCAGGGAAACCGAGGAAGGGTGTCTCGATCCCGCTTCGATCCCATCGCTCGTCGAATCGGCCGGGGATGCGCAGGCGGTCGTGATCGGCTGCGGACTCCAGCACGGACCGCCGCTCGAAGAATTGCTGGACGGGCTGCTGTCGAGCGGCCTCGACCGTCCGCTGGTGCTCGATGCGGCGGTGCTCGGCTGCCTCGCGCCGCGGGCGGAGCAGCTGCGGGCCTGGACGGGCGGCGCGGCGCTGCTCCCGCACGCCCGCGAGATGGCAGGACTTCTCGACTGCGATGCCGAAGATGTGACGGCGGATCCGCTCTGCTCGGCCCGAAGCGCCGCCGGGCGCTACGGCGCCGTCGCCCTGGTCAAGGGCCCGTGCAGCTTCATCGTCGCGCCGGACGGCCGGGCCTTCCGGTTCGAAGGCGGCGGCGTCGGCCTCGCCACGTCGGGCTCGGGAGACGTCCTCGCGGGGGTCGTCGGCGGGCTGTGCGCCCGCGGCGCCGATCCCCTGACCGCGACCCTGTGGGGCGTCTGGCTCCACGGCGAGGCCGGGCGGGTGCTCACCGACACGGTCGGCCGCCTCGGCTTCCTCGCCCGCGAGCTCCCCGACCTGATTCCGCGGCTGATGGAATAATTCCCTCTCCCAACCACCGGGGAGAGGGGGGCTATTGGCGCGCCCTTTAACCCTGCTTCGAGTGGCGCTGAAGCTCGTCGCCGATCAGCCTCACGATATGGATGACGTTGGTCGATCCCGGAGTCCCGAACGGAACGCCCGCGATGATCACGATCCTTTGCCCGGCCGAGGCGACACCGTGGCGGAGCGCCATGCGCTTGGCCTTGGCGACCATCTCCTCGAAGCTGTTGATGTCGCGGGTCCGGACCGCATGGGCGCCCCAGAGCAGGCCGAGCTTCCGGGCCGTCCTCAGCGACGGCGTGAGGACGAGCAGGGGCACTGCCGGCCGCTCGCGCGCGACCCGGCGGGCGGTCGACCCCGAGGCGGTGTAGCTGACGATCGCCGCCGCCCCGACCGTGTCGACCATCGTGTTGGCCGACTGGGCGATGGCGTCGGCGGTGGTGGCATCGGGCAGGGTTTCGGTGAAATGGACCCGCCTCGCGTGGCTCGGATCGGCTTCGACGCTGGTCGCGATCCGGTTCATCATCGCGACCGATTCGCATGGATATTCGCCCGAGGCGCTTTCGGCCGAGAGCATGATCGCGTCGGCGCCGTCATAGACCGCGGTTGCGACGTCGGAGACTTCGGCGCGGGTCGGGGTCGGCGCCGAGATCATCGATTCGAGCATCTGCGTCGCGACGACCACCGGCCGGCCCATCCGCCGCGCCGATTCGACGATCCTCTTCTGGAGCGGCGGAACCTCGTCGGGGGGAAGCTCGACTCCCAGATCGCCCCTCGCGACCATCACCGCGTCGGCCAGCTCGAGGATCGAATCGAGCCTTTCGACCGCGGCCGGCTTCTCGATCTTGGCGAGCAGCGCCGCGCGGCCGGCGATCAGGCTCTTGGCCTCGGCCACGTCCTCCGGGCGCTGGACGAAGCTGAGCGCGATCCAGTCGACTCCATGGTCGAGGGCGAAGGCGAGGTCGGCCCGGTCCTTGTCGGTGAGCGCCGCGACCGGCAGGACGACGTCGGGGATGTTGAGCCCCTTGTTGTTCGAGATCTTGCCGCCGACCTCGATCATGGTCTCGATCCGGTCCGCCTCGAACGAGACGACCCTCAGAACGAGCTTGCCGTCGTCGACGAGAAGCCTCGTTCCCTCCTCGACCGCGCTGAATATCTCGCGGTGGGGAAGCTCGACCCGCTCGGCCGTGCCCGGTTCCTTCTTCCGGTCGAGGATGAAGCTCTTGCCCTTCTCGAGCATCGCCTCGCCGCCGGAGAATTTGCCGACCCTGAGCTTGGGCCCCTGAAGGTCGACGAGGATGGTGGTCGGCCGCTCCAGCTCCTTCTCGAGGCTTCGGACCGTCTCGATCAGCTTCAGATGATCCTTGTGCGCGCCATGGCTCATGTTGATCCGGAATGCGTCGGCGCCGGCCTCGGCCAGCTTCAGGATCATGTCGCGGCTGCTGCTCGCCGGGCCGAGGGTCGCAAGGATCCGCACCTTGCGCGTTCTCGGCACGAACCGGCTTTGCGTGGTCTCTCGCATGGCCCCGGGGAATAGCTGCTTCCTATTTCAGTTCAACCGGCTTGAGCGGCGCGGCCGCACCTCCTACAGCCCCCGCTTCAACCCGGAATCAGGCGGAGAGACATGGCGGAAGGCGCGATTGCTGCGGACGAATTGAGGCTGCTCATCGAGCGGATCGAGCGGCTCGAGGAGGAGAAGAAGGCGATCGCCGACGACGTGAAGGACGTCTACGGCGAGGCCAAGTCGCGCGGCTACGACACCAAGACGATGCGCATGATCGTGCGCCTTCGCAAGATGGAGACTCACGACCGCCAGGAGGCCGACGCCCTTCTCGAAACCTACCGCGCGGCTCTGGGCCTGTCCTGATCAGGGCGTCATTTCAGGCTGTTGCGTCGCCCCGGCACGTCCTAGGCTGAAGCCTGGGGCGAGGCGGGCATGGCGGGCAATGGCGGCGAACAGGGCGATGACCTCGCCTTCCTGAAGGAGGCGGTCGAAAGCCTGAAAATGCCGGGCCTCGCGGCCCCGATGCTGCTCAGCGTCATATTGCTGCCGGCGACGAACATCCTCCTCCTGTTCAATCTGCCCACCAGGGCTGAGCCCGACCATGGGCCGTATCTGGCGGCCTTCGCCGCCGCCCTTGTCGTTCACGCCGCGCTCGCGATCGCGATCCTGCGTATCCTCAATGGCAGCCCGCGACCTGCCTGGAGTCCGGATTGGAGCGCCTGGGCCTACGGGCTGGTCATTCTCGCCGAATTCGCGATTGGGCTCTTCTCGGATGCGATCATGAGCCGATCGCCCGGAATCATGGCAGTGATCGCGAGCGAGATCGTCTCGACCGCGATCATCGTCCCACTCGCGCCCTGGTTCGTGGCGATCGCGGTCGATCGGCCCTTGGCGTGGAATCCGGCGCCCTGGTTCAGGCGCGCCAGGATCTGGCTTCCCGCGCTTCTCCTCTGGAACTTCCTGATCCTCGCCCCCGCCGGCGTGGCGTATCGCCTGGTTCTGGAGACGTCGCTCGCCGAAATCGACAGGCGGGATTGGCCATGGTTCATCCTCCATGGCGTCGTGACTGCCGCCTTGATGTTTCTCGCGCTCGCGCTCGCGTCCGTGGCCTACAGGCGCATTGCGCGGGACCGGCCTTATGGGCGATGAAGCGCGGGACATGGGCGGTGCGATTGATTTCCTGCGCGCGGCGATTTCGAGCCTGCTCACCCGGCGGATGCTCGCGCCGGCCGTCGTTCTGGCCGTCCTCCTGACCGTCTCGAACATCGTCGTCCTCCTTTACAAGCCGACTCCCGGGACAATGCCCCTGCCGTTCATCGTCGCGGCCGTGATTCGAGTGCTCGGACTGGTCGCAATGACCGTGGCGATCCTTCGAATCCTCAACCCCGGCCCGCGGCCGGTCTGGCGGCCGGACGGGGGCTTCTGGCTTTACGGCCTCACCCTTCTGGTGACGATGGTCGCCGCCGCGCTCGCCGGTTTCGCGATCGCCGGCCAGGATGACCCTGTCGGCGGATTTTTCGTCAGCCTCGCCGTCACCGCGGTCACCGCCCCGCTCGGCCCGTGGTTCGTCGCGATCGCGGTCGAGCGGCCCCTGGCCTGGCGGCCCGGCCCCTGGCTTCGCCGATTCGGCGCATGGCTGCCCTGGCTCCTGCTCTGGAACCTGCTTCTCATTGCGCCGCTCGGCGAGATTCACGGCGCTCTCGGCCGCTGGCTCGCCACCGGGGCGGGCGGCTGGTTCTGGCCGGTCGCTTTGTTCGACGGCCCGTTCAGCGCCGCCATGGCGCTGCTCGGCCTCGCCCTCGCCTCGGTCGCATACAGGCGCGTTGCGCGGGCCTAGCGCTCTCGGCTATCGCCGCCCCGTTTCCCCCAACTCGAAGAAGAGCCAATGGCAGGCCACAGCAAATTCAAGAACATCATGTATCGCAAGGGCGCGCAGGACAAAAAGCGCTCGGCCATGTTCTCCAAGCTTTCGCGCGAGATCACCGTCGCGGCGAAGATGGGCGCCCCCGATCCCGACATGAACCCGCGCCTGCGCGCCGCCGTCCTGGCGGCCAAGGCCCAGTCCATGCCCAAGGACAATATCCAGCGGGCGATCAACAAGGCCTCGGGCGGCGACGCCGAGAATTACGAGGAACTGCGCTACGAAGGCTTCGGCCCGGGCGGAGTCTCGCTGATCGTCGAGGCGCTGACCGACAACCGCAACCGCACCGCGACCAACGTGCGCACCATCTTCTCGAAGAACGGCGGCAATCTCGGAGCGTCCGGATCGGTCAGCCACGGCTTCTCGCGTCTCGGCCTGATCGAATATCCGGCGTCGGCCGGAAGCGCCGATGCCGTGTTCGAGGCCGCGATCGAGGCCGGCGCCGAGGATGTGGAATCGGACGAGGAGGGCCATGAGATCTGGACCGCCCAGGAGGATCTTCACGAGGTCGCCAGGGCGCTCGAATCGAGCCTCGGCGAGCCCGAGACCACCAAGCTCGCCTGGCGCCCCCAGACCCCGGTCGACGTCGGGGAGGAGGAAGCCGGCTCGCTGATCCGGCTGATCGACGCCCTCGAGGAAGATGACGACGTCCAGACCGTCTGGGGCAATTACGAGGTGTCGGACGAAGTGATGGAGAAGCTCGGCTAGGACGAGGTGATATTAGCCCCTCCCCTTCAGGGGAGGGGTTGGGGTGGGGGTTGTACCAGGGATCGATCTCCAAATTGGAGAGCCGACGCAGGACACCGGCGCGTAGCCCCCGCTCGGCTTCACGACTATTCGCTTCACCAATGACGATGCGCACGACATTATGGACGGCGTGTCGATCGCATTCCCCCAACAGTGGCAGGGCCTGACCAGGGGTTGGTCTGGGCCGGAAACAGCCCCCACCCCCTACCCCTCCCCTGAAGGGGAGGGGCTTCCTTCATGATCATCATCGGCCTCGATCCCGGCCTCGCCTGCACCGGCTGGGGCGTGATCGCCGCGGAGGGGAACCGGCTGAGCCATGTCGCCAACGGCCAAATCCGTACCGATGCCGGCGCCGCCCTTCCCAAAAGGCTGGTCACGCTTTCGGACAGGCTCGCGGAGGTCTTCGCCGAGTACCGGCCCGAATCGGCCGCGGTCGAGGAGGTGTTCATCAACGAGAATCCGCAATCGACCCTGAAGCTCGGCCAGGCCCGCGGTGTCGTCCTTCTCGCCGCCGCCCGGAGCGGAATGGCGGTCGGCGAATATGCGGCCCGCCTGGTCAAGAAGGCCGTGGTCGGCACCGGGGCCGCCGACAAGGTCCAGGTCCACGCCATGGTCCAGCGGCTGCTGCCGGGCGTGAAGATCGTCGGCACGGACTCGGCCGACGCGCTCGCCGTCGCCATCACCCACGCCCATCATCTCGCCAGCGCGCGGGCTCTCGGAAGATCCGCGGCATGATCGCGGGGCTGCGCGGGATCCTGCAGAGCTTCGCCGCCGACCATGCGGTGATCGACGTTGGGGGAATCTATTACATCGTCTTCGCCTCGACCCGCACCATATCGGCGCTCGGCGCGGTTGGCGACGAGGTGCTCGTCCACACCCAGATGCTGGTCTCAGAGGACGACATCAGGCTGATCGGCTTCGCCGCAGCCGAGGAGCGCGACTGGTTCCGGATGCTGACCTCGGTCCAGGGCGTCGGCGCCCGCCTCGCCCTCGCAATCCTCTCCGCCTTCACCGGCGATGAGCTCCACCGCGCCGTGGCGAGCGGCGACCAGGCGATGGTCGCGCGCGCCCAGGGCGTCGGCCCCAAGCTCGCGCTCCGGATCGTCAACGAGCTTCGCGACAAGGTCGGAAGCATCGCCCTCGGCCCCGGAGCCTCCGCTTCGGCACCCCCGCCGGGAAGCGCCGCCGCCGACGCCGTCTCGGCGTTGCTCAATCTCGGCTTCCGCCCCGCTGAGGCCTCCTCCGCGGTCGGCAAGGCCGAAGCCGAGCTCGGCCCCGGCGCCACCCTTGACGCCCTCGTCCGCATCGCGCTCAAGAAGGCGGCACGGTGAGCGAAATCCACGAAGAGCAGGACCCGCAACTTTGGAAGCGTGCTGCAGAAGCTGAGTTGGCGGCCGCGTCCCATAGCCGCAATACCCTGATTGAGGCGCATCAAGACGCTTACAAATGGCTGCTGGCGTCGCTTCTGGCGATAAACGGCACCGGTATGCTCGCCATAGTCAATTCATCGGCCTTGAGCATCACAGCAAAAATCGTTGCTGCCGTATTTTTCTATGCGGGGATAATTGCTTCTCTCTTGAGCAGCTATCTTAGCCAGCGCGCCAGTCGGGCTTTGATAGTGCCTTTTAGTGAGCTCATGGCCTACTGGATAACGGTAGCGCATGATGGAGTTCACGTGCCTGAGATGTTGAATGAAATTGATCTCAAGGTGCAGCGGGCCGTTCGAAAGGCACGGCCAGTCGAATTCGCCGGATGGGCATCGGTGGTGTGTTTCTCGGCAGGCTTGGCGACGGCCGCATTCACTTTGGCCAGCCCTCCTGACCGGCCTGCCGTGACAAGTGCGCGTTCTCCCGCCTCATCTGGGGAACTCCGTTGACCGACGCTCGCCTCACCACGCCCAATCGCCGTCCCGAGGACCTCGACGCGGCCCTTCGCCCGAAGACGCTCGACGAGTTCGTCGGCCAGCGCGCGGCGCGGGAGAATCTGCGGGTCTTCATCGAGGCCGCGAAGGGCAGGGGAGACGCGCTCGACCACGTCCTCTTCTTCGGCCCGCCCGGGCTCGGCAAGACGACGCTCGCCCAGATCGTCGCGCGCGAGCTCGGGGTCGGATTCCGGGCCACCTCGGGCCCGGTCATCGCCAAGGCCGGCGATCTCGCCGCCTTGCTCACCAATCTCGAGGATGGCGACGTCCTCTTCATCGACGAGATCCACCGCCTCAGCCCGGCGGTCGAGGAAATTCTCTATCCGGCGATGGAAGACCGGGCGCTCGATCTGATGATCGGCGAGGGTCCGTCGGCGCGCTCGGTCCGGATCGATCTTCCCAAGTTCACTTTGGTCGGCGCCACAACGCGGCAGGGCCTGATCACCACGCCGCTTCGCGACCGCTTCGGAATCCCGGTGCGCCTGGTCTTCTACACGGTCGAGGAGCTCGAGCGGGTCGTCCGCCGCGCCGCCGGCCTTCTTGGCCTGACCCTGACCGACGACGGTGCGAGCGAGATCGCCCGCCGCTCGCGCGGAACGCCGCGGATCGCCGGCCGGCTTCTTCGCCGGGTGCGCGACTTCGCCCAGGCCGCCGGGGCGGCCGAGGTCGATTCGAAGGTGGCCGACGGCGCCCTGACCCGGATGGAGGTGGACGGGCTCGGCCTCGACGCGATGGACCGGCGCTACCTCCACATGATCGCCGACATCTACAAGGGCGGCCCGGTCGGGGTCGAAACCCTGGCGGCCGGGCTCAGCGAGCCGCGCGACACGATCGAGGAGGTGATCGAGCCCTTCCTGATCCAGCTCGGCCTCGTCGCCCGTACCGCGCGCGGCCGCTGCCTCAACGGCCGCGGCTGGACGCATCTTGGAATCACGCCGCCGAAGGGCGCCCAGGACGGACTGTTCGATTCGAAATGAGGGGGAAGATGATGAAGAAGCTGGTTATCGGCGCGGCGGCGCTCCTCCTCTCGGCGGTCCCTTGCGCCGCTCAGGAAACGACCTCTCCTCCGCCGCTCGCGCCGGTGACGGTCGAGCCCTCTCCGGATTATGGAAATCCGGCGAGCTGGCTCTGCCGTCCCGGCCGCGACGATGCCTGCGCTAAGCCGCTCGCGACCGCGGGGCTCGATCCGAATGGCTATGGGCCGGTCGGCGCAACCAGGCCGGCCGCGAATCCGGCCGCCGATTGCTTCTATATCTATCCCACGATCTCGCGCGATCCGGGGGACAATAGCGATCTCAATCCCGGAATCGAGGAGCAGGCCGTCGTCGCGGTCCAGCTCGCCCGCTTCGCCGGCGTCTGCAAGACCTATGCGCCCATATATCGGCAGGCGACCCTCACCGCTCTCCAGAAGGCCCTGACCGGGGTCAATGTCGAACGTAATTTCGGCCTGGCCTATGCCGACGTGCGGAATGCCTGGCGCCATTATCTCGAGAACGACAACAAGGGCCGCCCGTTCGTCCTGATCGGCCACAGCCAGGGCTCGATCATGCTTTCGCTTCTTCTCCAGGAGATCGAGAACAGCCCCGCCGCCGGGCGCATGCTCTCCGCCATGCTGATCGGCTACAATATCGAGGTGCCCGAGGGCCAGACGGTCGGCGGGACGTTCAAAAAGACTCCGCTCTGCACCAGGGCCGGGGAGACCGGCTGCGTCGTCACCTTCGTGTCGTTCCGGGCGACCAATCCGCCCCCGCCCGGCTCGCTGTTCGGACGCTCGGCCAGGCCGGGGATGACGATCGGCTGCACCAATCCGGCCACTCTGGCCCGAGGCTCCGCAATGCTCGATTCTTACTGGTATGCGGGCCCGGGTCTGACCAGCACCCAGGATCCGGTCGCCTGGTCGTCCGCCGGCGCGCCGCCCGCCACCTTCCTGCGCACCGATGACCTGGTGACCGCGGCCTGCGTCAATCGCGGCCAGGTCGGCTATCTCGCAGTGTCGGTGAACGCCGATCCGGACGACGGCCGGACGGACCGGATCCCCGGCGACGTGATGATCGGTGGAAAGATCGTGCCCGGCTGGGGGCTCCACCTCGCCGATATGAGCCTGGCGATGGGAGACCTGATCGAGCTGGTCGAGGCGCAGTCCGAGGCTTACCGGCGCGCCCGCCGCCGCTGACGCCCGGACGCAAAAAAGCATCGCCTCCGCCGGTTTTCCTTCCGTCGCGAATCCCGGCTGGCGAGGGTCCAAACCGGGATATGGCGAGGCCGTGACAAGGGGAGATTTGTTTCGTGGCAAGGCGCGAGCGCGACCGGATAGCTGTGTCTATTCGGCAAGCGAGCAACGCAGTCCACGGAGCAAATATCCCCTTGCCCCTACGAGGTGGCGCCAAAGCGGGCGATGTGCAGCGTCAAGCACCCTCGACGTGGCGCCGCCACGCCTTCGGTCGCTTTCCTCGCACCTCATCCCGCTTTGAAGCCATCACGGTCTCGCAATATCCCGGTTTGGACCCTAACAGCCGTGGGTGTGAGCGGGGAAAATGCCGACAAGCCCTATGAGGGCGCCTTGAACGGGCGGACGCACCATTTCGCGCTGCGCGTCTATTTCGAGGACACCGACGTCGCCGGCATCGTCTATTATGCCAATTATCTCCGGTTCATGGAGCGGGCCCGGTCCGACCTGCTCCGGCTGCTCGGCATAGACCAGAGGGCCGCGCTCGAAGGCGGCGAGGGCGTCTATGCGGTCGCCGAGGTGGCGATCAAATATCGTTCGCCGGCACGGCTCGGCGACGATCTTCTCGTCGTCACCGAGATCGAGGCGATTCGGGCGGCGAGCGTCCTCATTCATCAGCGGGTCATGCGCGGGCGGGAAATCCTGATTGACGCCAGGGTTACCGCCGCCTTCCTCACGCCGGAGGGGCGGCCCAGGCGACAGCCGCGCGACTGGGTCGAACGGTTCGAACGGCTGCAAGGGGAATAGGGTGCACGATCTCGATCTGACCTCCACCATGTCGCCGGTCGCACTGTTCATGCAGGCCGACATCGTCGTCAAAGGCGTGATGGTCCTCCTGCTCCTGGCAAGCCTGTGGACCTGGACCATCATCATCGCCCACGCCATCCGGATCCACCGAGTCGGACGCGGCAATGCCGGCTTCGAGCGCGAATTCTGGAAATCCCAGGATATCGACCAGTTCTACGAGGCGCGAGGCAGCGACGAGCTGCCCAGCGCGAAGATCTTCGCCGCCGGAATCGCGGAGTGGCGCCGCTCCACGTCGGGCGCCCGGATCGACAGGGAGGGCACGCGATCGCGCCTCGCCGTCGCGATGCACAGCGCCGTCGCCGCCGAGATGGACAGGCTCGCCTCGCGCCTCAACATCCTCGCGACCGTCGGATCGGTCGCGCCCTTCGTCGGCCTGTTCGGGACGGTCTGGGGAATCATGCGAAGCTTCAGCGACATTGCCGGAGCGAACAATACCAGCCTCGCCGTCGTCGCTCCGGGCATCGCCGAGGCCCTGTTCGCAACCGCGCTCGGCCTGTTCGCCGCCATTCCCGCGGTGGTCGCCTATAACCGCATGAGCCACGGCATCAACCGCATGGAGGCCCGCCTCCAGCGCTTCGCCGACGGCTTCCACGGCACCCTGAGCCGTGAGCTGGAGAGCGAAGGGTGAGGGTGTCCCTCCCTAATTCCTCCCCACGATTTCGTGGGGAGGGGGCCCATGCAAAGCATGGGGGAGGGGTAGCTGCCCAGGCCTCGTCAATACCCCTCCCCCATCGCCTGCGGCGATGGTCCCCCTCCCCATCTGAGATGGGGAGGAACTAGGCATGCCGATGAACCCCTTCCTCGGCGGCGAGCGGCGTGGGCGGCGGACCCCGATGGCCGAGATCAACGTCACGCCGATGGTCGACGTGATGCTCGTCCTCCTGATCATCTTCATGGTCACCGCGCCTTTGCTGGTCGCGGGCGTTCCGGTCGACCTTCCCGACAGCAAGGCGGGCGCTCTCGATCAGGAGATGAAGCCGGTCCAGGTCTCGCTCGACCGCGACGGCGCCATCTTCGTCGACAATGAGCCGGTCGCCGCAGGCGGCCTCGGCGCCCGCCTCGCCGCGATCCGCGCCGCATCGCGCGAGAAGGGCGGACCGCGGCTCTTCCTGCGCGCCGACCGAAGCCTGGATTACGGCCGGGTCATGCAGGTCATGGGCGAGATCGACCGGGCCGGCCTCCGACGGGTCGCTTTGGTCAGCGTCGCCGGTGCCGAGAGCGACTGATGGACCGCGCGGACACTACGGGCCTCGGATTCGCGATCGCCGCGCACGGCGCCCTCTTCGCGGCCCTCTCGCTCGGAATCGGCGCTGTCACCATGCCCCGGATCACCGGGGATCCGATCGAGGTCTCCTTCACCGACGAAACCGGTCTCGTCTCCTCCGCGCCCGTGATCAGCAGCGAGGCGCCCGCGCCGAGCCTCGCGTCCGAGCTCGGGGCGCCGGAGGAGGCCGCGCCCGCGCCGGCCGCCGCCATCGCTCCGCCGCCGCCCGAGCGGCCGAGTACCGCTCCGTCGCAAAAGGCAAGCGCGCCCGCGGCGCAGCCTCAGCCGAAACAGAAATCCGCTTCGGCGGGCACGCGCTCTGCCACAAAGGGCGCTCGCTTCGGCGAGGAGTTCATGAAGGGCCTCAACGACGAGCCCTCGGCCTCGCGCTCGCAGGCCGCCCCTGCAGCGACGATGAGCGCGGAAGCTCTCGCCAGCATCAAGGCAGCGATCGAGCGCCAGATCCAGCCCTGCGCCGACCGGCAGCGCGACCCAGGGCCCGGCGCCAACCAGATCAGGGTCACGCTCAATCTCCGGCTCAATCGCGACGGCTCGCTTGCCCGGCAGCCGGCGGTGGTCCGGACGACTGGCGTGGATGCGCAGAACCAACGCTATGAGGCGCGGGTCCAGGATCTCGCCATCGCCGCCTATGTCGGCTGCTCGCCGCTCCGCGAGCTCCCCGACGAGCTCTACCGGACGTCGAAAGGCGGCTGGTCTAATCTCAACATGACTTACCGCTTGCCGTGATCGGACGAAGATGAAGAAAATTTCCTGCCTTTTCCTGGCATTGACCGCCCTCTCCTGGAGCGCCTCGGCATTGGCCCAGACCCCGAGCGATGATCCGCCTCCGCTCGAGGTCGACATCGTCGGCGGCATCTCGTCGCCCATGCCGATCGCGGTCCCGGTCATGCCCACGCCGCAGAGCGCCGAGACCGAGGCCGGCTCCACCGCCGCCCTCGGCCGCCAGGTCGCCGAGGTGGTGGCCGGCGATCTTCGCGGAAGCGGCCTGTTCCGCCCGATCGGCCCAAGCGGAATCGCCACGGTGTCCTACGACCAGGTCCGCGCCCCGGACTATCCCGTCTGGAGCGGAGCAAACGCTCAAGCTCTCGTCCAGGGCTTCGTCCAGGCGAACGGCGACGGCAATTTGACGGTCGGCTGCTACCTCTACGACGTCGCCGCCAAGTCCGAGCTGACCCGTCAGGGCTTCGTCGTCGCGCCGCGCGACTGGCGCCGGGCGGCGCACAAATGCGCCGACCTCATCTATTCCCGCCTGTCCGGCGAGAGCCCCTTCTTCGACAGCCGGATCGCCTACATCGCCGAATCCGGCCCCAAGAACCGGCGCACCAAGCGGCTCGCAATCATGGATTCGGACGGCGCCAATCACCGCTTCCTGACCAACGGCCAGTCGATCGCTTTGACCCCGCGATTCTCGCCCGACTACAAGCAGATCGTCTATCTCTCCTATGAGGGCAACCGGCCGCGAATCTATCTCTACGATATCGGCATGGGCCGGCAGCGGCTGGTCACCGAGAGCGCGAACCAGACCTTCGCTCCGCGCTTCTCGCCCGACGGCCGGACGATCCTCTATTCCATGTCGGTCAACGGCAATACCGACATCTACAGGATCCCGGTGAGCGGCGGCACCCCGACGCGGCTGACCAACGCGCCCGGGATCGATATCGGCGGAAGCTTCTCGCCCGACGGCTCGAAGATCGTCTTCGAAAGCGATCGGAGCGGGACCCAGCAGATCTATGTGATGAGCTCGGACGGATCGGGCCAGCGCCGGATCAGCTTCGGCGGGGGGCGCTACGCCACCCCCGAATGGAGTCCGCGCGGCGACCTGATCGCGTTCACGAGGATCGCCGGCAATTTCCGGATCGGCGTGATGACCCCCGAGGGCGGCGGCGAGCGCCTCCTGACCGACAGCTGGCAGGACGAGGCGCCGACCTGGTCGCCCAACGGCCGGGTCATCCAGTTCTTCCGGACCAGCCAGGGCCGCGGCGGCCGCTCGGCGATCTGGCAGGTCGACCTGACCGGCGTGAACGAGCGTCACATTAAGACCACATTGGACGGGTCCGATCCCGCCTGGGGGCCGATATTGCCGTGACCCTGGGGTCCGGACCAACGAGCATTTGCCGAAGGAGAAGACAATGCGAATGAACGGCTTCAAGGTCGCCATTGTGGCCGCCGCGCTGGCGATGACCGCCGGCTGCGGGAAGAAGGCGCCCAAGCAGATCCCGCCGCCTCCGGCCGGGTCCGAGTCCGACATCGGCGCCGACGCCGGCGCCGATTCCGGGACCGGCGTCGGCACCACGGCGCTTCCGGGCTCGCGCGCCGATTTCGTCCAGAACGTGCGCTCGGACCGGATCCTGTTCGAGACCGACAGCTATGCGATCGACGACGACGACCGCTCGGTTCTCGATTCCCAGGTCGCCTGGCTCCAGGCCAACGGCAACGTCCGGGTCACGATCGAGGGCCATGCCGACGAGCGCGGAACCCGCGAGTATAATCTCGCGCTCGGCGACCGAAGGGCCAATGCCGCCAAGAATTATCTCGCCGCGCGCGGGATCGATCCGTCGCGCATGTCGGTGATCAGCTACGGCAAGGAGCGCCCCGAAGCCCTCGGCTCCGACGAAGGCGCCTGGGCCCAGAACCGCCGCGCCGTCACAATGGTGCCGAACTGACAGTTCCTCCCCTGCATTTGCAGGGGAGGGGGACCGCGCATCGCGCGGTGGAGGGGCCACCTCGGCGCAATTTGCCCCTCCACCACCCTTCGGGTGGTCCCCCTCCCCTCGAAATCGAGGGGAGGAATTAAGCCAAAGCCTCGTCCAGCAGCCTCGCCAGCCTCACCCCGCCGCGCGCCACCTGCCTTCGCAATATCGGGATCAGCCTCTGAACGTCCGACTCGTCGAGCACGGGCCGCTCGGCGGGGATCGGCCCGCAGGGATCGGCCATCAGGCTTCCATAGGCGAACTCGCGGGCGGCGCCCCAGCTCTCTTGCGCCCAGTCCTCGACCTTGCCCTCGCGCATCGCGGCCTTCTCCTCGGCGGTCAGCGCCAGCCACACCGCCGCCGGCCCCGCGCGGGGCGTGGTCATCGCCCGCTCGGGAAGCCAGCCGTCCCAGATCGAATGCAAATTGGTCCGGCCGGCGATCACTCCGTAGCTCGCTTTGAAATCGTTGCCGCCGCGGTCGCCGCGGTCGCCGGCGTGCATGGGCTGGTGCAGGTCGCCCATGAAATGGACCAGGAAGGCCAGGGCCGTCAGCCGCTCGCGCTCCGGCACCTTTTTCTTCGGATCCTTGTCCTTGTCGGCGAGCAATTTGAGGTTGCGCTCGATCTGGGACGAGACGCAGTTTCCGTCGGCGCAGGCGCTCTTCTGGTCGAAGGGCTTGCAGATATCGACATTCTGATAATGCCAGGAGAAAGCGTAGCTGAACCGATCGCCGAGCGTCTTGACGCAGTCCGGCCAGTAGCTCGAATCCTCGATCGTCCGGAGCGGGCAGGTGGGAGTCTCGACCGAGGCCTGGTGCGCGAGCAGGCGCCGGATCGCGGCCCGCGTCTCCGGCTTCATCTCGAGCCAGGCGATCGTCGCGACGCTCTCATGGCCATATTCCCACCAGGCCGAGGCGGGCGACTGCAGGGCCAGGAAGAGCCCGGCGAAGGCAAGAAGGCGCTTCAGCATGGTCCGGACATAGGCCCCATGCGCCTCATTCGTCGCCGTAAATCGCGACCTGCCGGCCCGCCGCCGAGGCGATCCCCCGATACATTCCGGGCGTGTTGAAGACGGCCGCCGCCTCGCCGGCCGGAGTCACCACGATCACGCCCCCGCTTCCGCCCAAGGCCGCGACGTCGTCCAGCGCCGCCTGCGCCGCGCCGCGGGCGCTCTCGCCGAGCATCCGCATCCGCGCGCAGATCTCGTGCGCCACTCCGGCGCGTATGAAATATTCGCCCGCCCCGGTCGCCGAGACCGCGCCGGCACGGTCGTCCGCGAAGGCGCCCGCGCCGATCAGGGGCGAATCGCCGATCCGTCCCCATCTCTTGCCGGTCAGGCCTCCGGTCGAGGTCGCCGCCGCGACATGGCCTTCCCAATCGACGGCGACCGCGCCGATCGTCCCATATTTGAGCTCGGCGTCGAAATGATCGTCGCCCTGCGCCTTCAGTTCCTCGAGCTGGCGCCGCCTTTCGTCGGTCGCGAACCATTCGGGCCCGCATTGCTCCAGGCCCTGCTCGCGCGAGAAGAGGTCGGCGCCGTCGCCGCTCAGGAAGACGTGGGGGCTGGAAACCATCACCGCCCGCGCGAGGCTGATCGGATTCCTGGTCGCGGTCACGCCGGTCACCGCGCCGGCGCCGCGGGTGCTTCCGTCCATGATCGCCGCGTCGAGCTCGTTGCGGCCTTCATAGGTGAAGACCGAGCCTCGACCGGCATTGAAGGCGGGATCGTCCTCGAGCATTCGGGCCGCGGCTTCCACGGCGTCCAGCGCGCTTCCGCCCGCCGCGAGGATATCCGCCCCGGCGGCCAGCGCCCGGTCCAGCCCCTCGCGCGCCGCCTGGTCCTGCCCAACGGTCAGCGATCCCCGGTCCATCATCCCCGATCCGCCGTGGATCACGAGCTTCCAGTCGGGCTTCGAACTCATCGGGCGGCTCCGGTCATGATTTCACAACGCGCGGCGCGCGCCGCGTCTCCCGCTAGAGCATCGTGCGGAAAAGTGGGACCCGGTTTTCCGTAAGAACGATGCGACAACGAAAAACCGGAACGACGTGCGCGATTCTGAAATCGCGCTCGACGGTCCGGCGCTCTCTCCAGATTCGTCCACGCCCGTAACGATTCCGCTTGCGCCCGCCTTACGATATAATTATGATATCATTATTAAGGAGGCAAAAGATGGCTAGCGCGAACCAGACTCATTCGGACCTCAAGGCCCTGCGGCTCTCCCGCGAATGGCCGGCCCACACCTATAACGGCTACGTCATGCTGCTCATGTTGCTGCTGGCCCTGGCCATGGTGATCGGCGGGATCGTCACGCTCGGCAACGGCGGGCTCGGAACCGGCCTCGCCCTCGTGATCCTCGGAGCGATCACGATGATCTTCATCGCCCCCGGCTTCTACCTGCTCCAGCCCAACCAGGCCGCGGCGATACTGCTGTTCGGCGATTATCGCGGCACCGACCGCACCAACGGCCTCAGGTGGCGCTGGCCCTGGCTGACCCGAACAAAGATCTCGACCCGCGTCCACAACGTCACCTCGGAACGGCTGAAGGTCAACGATCTGCGCGGCAACCCGGTCGAGATCGCGACCAACGTGGTGTGGCGGGTCACCGACACCGCCCAGGCGCTCTACGACGTCGACGATTACAACAAGTTCCTGTTCGTCCAGATCGAGAGCGCATTGCGGGCGATCGGCGCCAAATATCCCTATGACGATATCGAGCATCAGGAGACGACCCTTCGCGGCCATGCCGACGTGGTCAGCCACGAGCTCAAGGAGGAGCTGCAGGAGCGGGTCGCGGTCGCCGGGATCAGCATCGACGAATGCCGCCTGACCCACCTGGCTTATGCCTCGGAGATCGCCCAGTCGATGCTCCGCCGGCAGCAGGCCGAGGCGGTGATCGCCGCCAGGCAGAAGATCGTGATCGGTGCCGTCTCGATGGTCGAGAATGCGCTCCAATTGCTCTCCGAGAAGGGCGTGGTCGAGCTCGACGACGAGAGGCGCGCGGCGATGGTCTCGAACCTGATGGTCGTGCTCTGCTCGGAACGCGACACCCAGCCGATCGTGAACACCGGCACCCTCTACCAGTAACCGGGTCATGGCGTCGGAACCGAAGAAGGCGTTCGCGCTCCGCATCGAGCCGTCCCTCTGGGACGCCCTCGAGCGCTGCGCGGCCGCCGACTTCCGAAGCGTCAATGCCGAGATCGAATGCCTTCTCCGCGAGGCGCTCGGTCGGCGCGGGATCCGGGTGAAGCCGCCAGAGCAGCGCAAGCGCGGCCGCCCGCCGAAGGAGGATAGAGGGGAGAAATGATGGCACAGGCTGCGATTTCGACGACCGGGATCGGGGAGTCCGGAAGCAGGGCGCTGGCCATGTGGTGGCGCCTGTCGCTGCTCGGCCTGATCGGCACCGCTTCGATGCTTCTCGCGCCGCTGGAACGGGTCATCCCGATCGAGATGCCGGCCATGATCGTCCGCTTGGTCTCGATCATCCAGCCGTCCGTGCTCGTCCTCGTCTTCGTCGCTCTGGGCCTGTGGGTGGGCCCGAGGCTGGGCCTCGACTCGCCCGTCGTGCGCGCCTGGGCGGAGCGAAGGCCCATCCTTCCCGCCCTTCGTCCCCAGCTTTCTCCCGCAATGCTCGGCGGGGGCGCCGTCGCCGCCGTGCTGGTGCTATTCTGGCTCGGGGTCAACGCGATGCCGGGGGCGGCCGACAAGCTGAGCATCCTCGAAATCCCGCTGGTCACGAAACTGCTCTACGGCGGTATCGTCGAAGAGCTGTTGTTGCGCTGGGGCCTGATGTCGCTCTTCGCCTGGGCCGCCTGGCGCCTCGCCCGCCGGCCCGCGGCGGTACCGGCCTGGTGCATCTGGTCGGCGATTGTCGCTGCCGCGATCCTGTTCGCCGCCGGCCATCTGCCGATGCTCTATCTGCTGATGCCCGATCCGCCGCAAACGCTCGTCGCCATGGTGCTGGTCGGCAATTCCCTGCCGGGCATGCTGTTCGGCTGGCTGTTCTGGCGGCGCGGGCTCGAAGCCGCGATGATCGCCCACGCCCTCGCCCATCTGTTCGCCGTCACCGCGCTGTCCGTTCTCGCCGCTTTCTAAAAAGAGAGGAAATGATGTTCATGATGTTCCATGCCGATCCCAGGCACCGTCCCTGGCTGATCGCCGGCTTCCTCCTGCTTCTGGTCGCCGGAGGGCTTCTGCTCGGCCTGCGCTGAACTGGTCATCGTCCGTGACCGGCTTCCTGATCGGCGGCACATTGCGCCTTTTCCTTCTTGCCGCATCGATGCTGCTGTTATCGGCCGCCTTCGTCCTCCTCATCGCCCTGGTCTGATTGCCGATCTCCGGGTGGCGGCCACACGCCATCCTGCTGGATCGGTTCAGCGGGAAGAAGGTCCCTGAAACCCTCGAAGACGGGCAAACCGAGGCTCCGGCTCCAATCGTCCGCGAACCAGCTAAGCCTGCCGGTCCGATACTCTTCGGAGGAATAGAGATCGGATCCGATGACCTGAAGCGCGAGCATCAGGGCCTGTAGCGCGTCGATGCCTATTGAGGCCCGGACACGCCCGCTTCCGATGCCCGTGATCCTGTACGGGCACCGATATTCCGAATGTTCGAGTTTCACTTCGAACGGGATTCCGATTTCAATCAGGACGGGATCGCCGCCCGAGAGGCTGAGCTCGCGTCTTGCGATGATCTCGCCGAGCTCGATCGGATCGCGCATCAGACCAGCATGCTTTGCCGACATGCATTCGGCAATAGGGCGCCAGCTTTGCCTCGGAGGCTCAACGGCTTATATGCGCACCATGTCCATTCGTCCGTGGCGCGACATAGAGCGCCGCCAGTCCCGCCAGATCATGGTCGGCAACGTGCCGGTCGGCGGAGGCGCGCCCGTCACCGTCCAGACCATGACCAACACGCCGACCTCCGACGCAAAGGCGACGATCGACCAGATCCGCCGCTGCGAGGAAGCGGGCGTCGACATCATCCGCGTCTCCTGCCCCGACGAGGCCTCGACCGCCGCTCTGCGGCAGATCGTCCGCGCCTCGCGCGTGCCGATCGTCGCCGACATCCATTTCCATTACAAAAGGGCGCTCGAAGCCGCCGATGCCGGCGCCGCCTGCCTCCGGATCAACCCCGGCAATATCGGCTCGAGCGAGCGGGTCGCCGAGGTGGTCCGCGCCGCCAAGGCCAACGGCTGCGCGATCCGCATCGGCGTCAATGCCGGAAGCCTCGAGCGCGATTTGCTCGAAAAATATGGCGAGCCCTGCCCCGAGGCCCTGGTCGAAAGCGCGCTCGACCATATCCGCCTGCTCGAGGACCATGATTTCCGCGACTACAAGGTGGCGGTGAAGGCGAGCGACGTCTTCCTCGCCGTCGCCGCCTATCAACAGCTCGCCGACGCGGTCGATTGCCCGCTCCATCTCGGAGTCACCGAAGCGGGCGGACTGATCGGCGGGACGGTGAAGAGCGCGATCGGGATCGGCTCTTTGCTCTGGGCCGGGATCGGCGACACGATCCGGGTCTCGCTCTCGGCCGAGCCCGAGGAGGAAGTGCGGGTCGGCTTCGAGATCCTGAAGTCGCTCGGGATCCGCAACCGCGGGGTCCGGGTCGTCTCCTGCCCGAGCTGCGCCCGCCAGGGCTTCGACGTGATCCGGACGGTCGAGGCGCTCGAGCAGCGCCTCTCCCATATCCGCACCCCCATGTCGCTCTCGGTGCTCGGCTGCGTGGTCAACGGCCCGGGCGAGGCGCGCGAGACCGACATCGGCATCACCGGCGGCGGCCAGGGCAAGCATATGGTCTATCTGTCGGGGGTCACCGATCATCATGTCCGCGACGAGGATATGATCGAGCATATCGTGCGTTTGGTCGAGGCGAAGGCGGCGGAGATCGAAGGGCAAATGATCGACACGCCGATCCCGGACGCGGCCGAATGAGCCACGATTGCTGCCACGACAAGGGCGGCGAGCTCGAGCGGCTCGCACTCCACAAGGACATCAGGCGGGTCCTGATCATCGTATTGATGCTCAACGCGATGATGTTCCTGATCGAGTTCGGCGCCGGCCTGATCGCCCAGTCGGCGGCTTTGATGGCGGATTCGGTCGACATGCTCGGCGACGCTCTGGTCTACGGAATCAGCCTCTACGCGCTCGGCCGCGGGATTCGCTGGCGGGCCGGCGCGGCGTTGATCAAGGGCGGCTTCATCATGCTGCTGGGCGCCGGCGTGCTCGTCCAGATCGGAATGAAGATCGCCTTCGGGGTTCCACCGGTCTCCTCGATCATGGTCATCTGCGGGTCGATGGCCCTGGTTGCCAACCTCTCCTGCCTGGGCCTGCTCTGGCCCTATCGCCGCCACGACGTGAATCTGGCGAGCACGTTCGAATGCTCGCGCAACGACGTCATCGCCAATGTCGGAGTCCTCGTCGCCGCATTCGCGGTCGGGATGACGAAATCGCCCTGGCCCGACGTGATCGTCGCCGCGGCGATCGCCTTCATGTTCTTCCGCTCCGCCATCCGCGTCATCGCCGACGCCTGGCCGCAATATCGGATGACGGTCACTCCGGCGGAGTGAGCGGTCGCGGCGCCTGAGCCCCTGGCGCCGCCCGCTTGCTCAACCGCTCACCGCGCCCGCTGAGGCTGCGGCTGGTAGGTTGAAGGCCGCTTCTGCGCCACCATCGGGAAGGTGCGGCCGCCGTGATAGGTCACGGTTCCGCACATCCGGTCGCCCTCGGCCGAGAGCCTGCCGTCGAACAGGACATCGCCCTCGCGGGAAGCAACGGCCATGTGGATGCTGTTGCCGGTCAAGATGATCCTGCGCAGGACGACGGGCGCGGTCCGCACCGGAGTCAGCGATCCGCCATAGCCGCCGTCGACCAGGCCGATCGACAGAAGCCCGAAACTCGGCGTTCCCCCGACATCCATCAGGAAATCCCAATTGCCGTGGAGGTTCGGGGCCTCGCCGCCCGCCGTGGCGGCTCCCGCGCCGCAGTTCATGGCGATCGACGCCGCGGGCTGTGCGGCGACCGCAGTCGGGGTGGCGAGGGCGGCGGCCAGGGCGAGCGTCATCAGGTATTTCATCTTCATTTCTCCATGTCGGGTGAGGTTCGGGGCGCTGATCGCGCCGGCGGCGACCGACATCCGCCAGCCTCCGCCGCATCGACAAGGCGGGATTTCGCCAATAGCGTCCGCTTTTTCGCCAATGTGGGAAACATGCAGTTCACGCAGCGCCAACGGCCTTTCGGGGGGAGATGGAGGCCGATCCTGGCCGCGATCGCGGTGGGCCTGCTCCTGGGCTTCGCGGGCCCCTTCGGCTCCTACCCGGCCTTCCCGACCGCCACCCGCTACGCATTCTGGCTGGGGCTGACGGCGGCCGGCGTCGTGGCCGCGGTCGCGGCGGACGCCGTGCTGCCCGCGACGAGGCTTCGCCCCGGTGCGATCCGGATCGGAGCCGTCGCCCTGGTCTCCGCCTTGCCGATGACCTTCGTCGTGGCCTGGACCATGTCGCTCGTTCAGCCGGGCCGCTTCTTCACGCCCCAGCAGCTGCCGGCCCTGTTCGTGGCGGTCGCGGCCGTTCAGCTGCTGGTCGTCTACGCGGCGACGACGACCGCCGCGCCCACGCCCGATGAATCCGAGGCGCCCGGCCGTTCGCCGCCTCTCCCGGAACCGGGGGAAGACGCGATTCCCGCCGCCTTTCCGTCCGCTTTGCTCAGCCGGCTGCCGCCGGGGATCGGCGGCGACATCATCGCGCTCGAAACGGAGGATCATTATCTTCGCGTTCATGCCGCCGGAGGGAGCGCACTGATACTGATGCGGATGGCGGATGCCGTAGCCTTGCTAGACCCGCGGCTTGGGGCGCAGGTCCACCGCCGCTGGTGGGTCGCCCAAAGCGCGGTCGCGGGCGTGCGGACGGAGGGGCAGAAGCTTTTCCTCCGCCTAGTCGACGAGACCCTGGTGCCGGTCGGCAGGACCTTCTCTGCGGCCGCCAGGGCAAGGTTCGCCGATGCGGGCAACGTTCGCCCGCCGGGCCGGGCTTCGAGCGCCGGCAAAGGGCCGTCCGTCGGCGGCGCTTAGCTGCTTATGTCGCAGGCGTAACCGCCGCTCCCCATTTCCTTGAATTCGCTGCGGTCAATTGCCGCCATCGCGTGACGAGGCCGCCCCGGCCCGCTATCGGCACGTGCATGGCGACGCGCACCCTCCCAGCGGGCACTTTCCTGCCGGTCCTGGCCGCGACGCTCGCCATCGCCTTCTTCTCGGCGATGGACGCGGTGATGAAGGGCCTCACCCTCGCCATCGGCACCTATAACGCCATCTTCTGGCGGATGCTGATCGGCCTCGCGCTCAGCGCGATCGTCTATCTAGGCTCGCGCCGGGGCTGGCCGGCCCGGTCGACCATGCGCATCCACGTCATTCGCGGCGCAGTCTCGACGGTCATGGCGGTCGCCTTCTTCTGGGGCCTCGCCCGAGTGCCCATGGCCGAGGCCATCGCGCTCACCTTCGTCGCGCCCTTGATCGCCCTCTATCTCGCGGCCCTGCTGCTCGGTGAGACGGTCGGCCGCCGCGCGGTGATCGCATCCCTGATCGGCTTTGCCGGAGTCGTGGTGATCGTCGGATCGCGGGCCGCCGCCGGCGGCGAGCGCGATCTGTGGGGCGCCGCGTCGCTGCTTCTGTCCGCGGCGCTTTATGCCTACAACATCATCCTGATGCGCCAGCAGGCGCTCGTCGCCGGCCCGGTCGAGGTCGCCTTCTTCCAGAATCTGATCGTCGCTTCCCTGCTGCTGCCGGCCGCGCCATTCCTCGCCGTCATGCCCGGCGGGGAGCATTGGCCGACCATCAGTTTCGCCGCCCTGCTCGCCTTCGTCTCCCTGCTCCTCTTCGCCTGGGCCTATGCCCGCGCCGAGGCTCAGAAGCTCGCGCCGCTCGAATATACGGCCCTGGTCTGGGCGGCCCTGTTCGGATTCCTCGTCTTCGGCGAGCAGGTCACCTGGTCGACCCTGGTCGGCGCCGCTTTGATCATCACTGGCTGCCTGCTCGCGGCGCGCGGCGGCAAGCCGGCCGGCGCGCCCCAGGCGGAGGCGGCCCTGTGAGCCCGGCCGCGGCCTGGACCGTCCTGGTGATCGGCGGCCTGTTCGAGGTCGGCTTCACCACCTGCCTGCGCTTCGTCGACGGCTTCAAGAATGTGCCCTGGACCCTCGGCTTCCTGGTCTCGGTCGCCATCTCGATGGGCCTTCTCGAGCTCGCTGCGCGGACCATTCCGATGGGTACGGCTTATGCGGTCTGGGGCGGGATCGGAGCGATCGGCACCGTGCTCGTCGGGATCGGCTGGTTCGGCGAGCCGGCCGCGACCGTGCGGATCCTGCTCATCCTCGCAATCGTCCTGTGCATCGCGGGGCTGAAGCTGACCGCATGAGCATCGACGAGGGATTGCTGGCCTGGGTGGAAGAGGCGCTCGAGCCGATTGGCCGCGTCTCGCTTCGCAAGATGATGGGCGGCGGCACGCTCTACGTGGACGGCACCATCTTCGCGATCATGGACGATGGAGAACTCTGGTTCAAAGCCGACGAGGAGAGCAATCCGGCCTGGGACGGGGCGGGCCTCACCGAGCGCTTCTCGGTCACCTTCAAGGACGGCACGGTCGACCGGATGAACTATCGCCGCGCCCCGACCGACGTCCATGACGATCCCGAAGAGATGCGGAAATGGGCGCGCCTGGCACTCGAAGCCGGTGCTCGCCGGCCGGTGAAGAAGCGCAAGCCGAAGACCCCGAAGAGCTGACGATCTGCTTCCCCTAAATCCCTCTCCCCAGTGGGGAGAGGGTAGGGTGAGGGGGTTCGGCCTCCGAAAATATTCCCCAGCTTTAGGCGCTCGCTGGCGCTCGCTCCCCCTCATCCCAACCTTCTCCCCGCCGGGGAGAAGGGGCTTTAAGGGGTCTGCTCGCCCTGCCGCCTACCGCCTCGCCGGCCGCAGATGCGGCGCGATCGCCGGGCTCTCCTCGATCGATTCGTAGAAGAGCGGATCGGCCCGCTTCCGCGACGCCTGCTCATAGGCATAGCCCAGCGAGAGGATCATCCCATCCGACCATTTCGGCCCGATGAAGCTGAGGCCCACCGGAAGGCCTTTCACCAGCCCCATCGGCACCGTGAGGTGCGGATAGCCGGCGACGGCGGGCAGCCCGCCCGCGCCCGCGCCCGGATATTGATCGCCATGGACCGCGTCGATCGGCCAGGCCGCGGGCATGGTCGGGCCGACCAAAGCGACGACATTGTTGTCGCGGAGAAGCTTGTCGATGCCTTCGACTCCGGCCATCCGCAGCGAGGTCTCCCGCGCCTTCTTGTAATCGGGATCGTCGAGGCCTTTGGTCTTCTCGGCCTGCTCGAACAAATCCTGGTTGAACAGGGCCAGCTCGCGGTCGGCATTTGCCTTGTTGAACGCGATGACGTCGGCGAGCGTCCGGGTCCGCACCGTCGCCGGAGTCGTCGCGAGATAGGCGTTGAGGTCCGCCTTCAGCTCGCTGAGCAGCACCGGAAGCTCGTTTCTTCCGATCTCGCCCCGCCCTTCGAACTTGGCGATGTCGACCAGGATCGCGCCCTGCGCCTTCAGCGTGTTGAGCGCTTCCTCGAACGCCGCGTCGGTTCCGAAGCCGGCGGCGAAGCGCATCACCCCGATCCTCTTGCCGCGAAGCGCGTCGGTCGAGAGACCCGCCGCGAAGTCGGCGCGGTGGGCGTCGGCCTCGCGGGTCGCCGGATCGGCCGGATCGCTTCCCGCCATCGCGGTGAGGACCAGCGCCGCGTCGCGCACCGTCCGGGTCATCGGTCCCGGAGTGTCCTGGCTGTGGCTGATCGGAACCACGTGGGTCCGGCTGACCAGGCCGACCGTGGGCTTCAGCCCGACGATCCCGTTGATCGAGGCCGGGCAGGTCACCGATCCGTCGGTCTCGGTGCCGATCGCTGCCGGCACCATCCCCGCCGCCACCGCAGATCCGCTTCCGCTCGACGATCCGCAGGCGTTGCGGTCCAGCGCATGGGGGTTGCGGGTCTGGCCGCCGACCGCGCTCCAGCCCGAGATCGAGCCGTTCGAGCGGATGTTGGCCCATTCGCTCAGATTGGCCTTGCCGATGATCACCGCTCCGGCGGCGCGCAGCCGCGCCACCAGGGGCGCGTCGCGGTTGGTGACGTTATTGGCCAGCGCAAGGCTCCCGGCCGTGGTCGGAAGCGGCCCTGCGGTCTCGAGATTGTCCTTGATCAGGATCGGCATCCCGAACAGCGGCCCGCGCGCCTTGCGGTTGCGGTCGAGCGACTTCGCCTGGTCGAGAGCGGTCGGATCGACGGCGATCACCGCGTTGAGGCGCGGGTTGAGGCGGCGAATCCGTTCCAGCGCGGCCTTCGTATTGGCGGTCGCGCTCGCCTCAGAGCTGAAAACGGGCTTGCGTTCCGCGGCCATCGCGCAGGCGGTGAAGCCCAGAGCGACCGGCAGGATCAGCCTGGTAAGATGCATCGCGACTCTCCCCGTTTTTCCGTCCGATGCCGGATTGCGGGGGGAGAAGGCAACAGTCTGGATCAGGTTCCGCTTGGTTCCGCGTCTCGCATCGGCTTCGCTTGTGTTCGCGCGGAGACGCGGAGACGCGGAGGGTCCGCGCTTGATGTCGCCGGCAACGCATGTCCGCGGTCGCCTCGATCAATTCTCTAAAGCCGCCTCCGGCGGCATTCGATCCTTGAACAAACTCGGCCAGGGTGAGCCGTGCGGCATCTCTGCGTCTCCGCGTCTCCGCGCGAACCAATTCTGCGGCTCTTGCGCGCGGGAATGCCAATCGTTCACGCCCACCGTCCTCGCCATCCTCGGGCGACACCTCGTTGCGGGATTCAAGGGCAGGCCTTAAGGCCGCGAAACCATGAGCAAGGGCCCGCAGAAGATCAGAGGCACCCAGGACATCTGGGGCGAGGCGGCCGACCGCTTCCAGGCGGTCGTCGACGCCTTCGATCGCGTGCGCCGGCTCTACGGCTTCCGCCGGGTCGAGATGCCCGTCTTCGAATCCACCCAGGTCTTCGCCCGCTCGATCGGCGAAACGACCGACATCGTCTCCAAGGAGATGTACAGCTTCGAGGACCGCGGCGGCGACAGCCTGACCCTGCGCCCCGAATTCACCGCCGGTATCTGCCGCGCTTATTTGTCGGAAGGCTGGCAGCAGCTCGCTCCGGTCAAGATCGCCACCCACGGCCCGGCATTCCGCTATGAGCGCCCGCAAAAGGGCCGCTATCGCCAGTTCCACCAGCTCGACGCCGAGATCATCGGCGCGGGCGAGCCCGGCGCCGACGTCGAGATCATCGCCCTGGGCGACCAGCTCCTGCGCGAGCTCGGCATAAGCGGCCGGGTCGAGCTGAAGCTCAACACGCTCGGCGATCCCGCCACCCGCGACGCCTGGCGCGGCGCCCTGGTCGAGCATTTCCGGGCTCGCCGCTCCGATCTCTCTGAGGAAAGCCGCGACCGGCTCGAGAAGAATCCGCTCCGCATCCTCGATTCCAAGGAGCATCAGGACTGGCCGATCGTCGACAGCGCCCCGACGGTAGACGACCACCTGACGCCCGAGGCGGCCGATTATTTCGCGAAGGTGACCGCGGGGCTCGATTCGGCCGGCGTAAGCTGGACCCGCGATCCGCGCCTGGTCCGGGGCCTCGATTATTACCGCCACACCGCCTTCGAGTTCGTCACCGAGGATCTCGGCGCCCAGAGCGCGGTCATCGCCGGCGGCCGCTATGACGGCCTGATCGAAAGCCTGGGCGGCCCGCACACGCCCGCGGTCGGCTGGGCGGCCGGGATCGAGCGGCTCTCCATGCTGATCGAGGCGCCGGAAGCCGCGCGCATCGACGCCGCCTTGATCCCGCTCGGCGAGCGCGCTGAGCAGGCCGCGACCGGAATCGCCGCCGATCTCCGCCGCGCGGGGATCGCCTGCGAGATGGCCTATCGCGGCAATATGAAGAAGCGCATGCAGAAGGCGGACGCCGCCAGGGCGCGCTTCGCCATCATCATCGGCGACGACGAGCTCGAGCGCGGCGAGGCGGGCGTGAAGAATCTGGCCAGCGGCGAGCAGATCGCGGTGCCGCTCGCCGGTCTCGCGGAGGCGGTTCGCCCGCGATGACGAGCATCTCGGCCGAACGCATTGCCGCCATCGAGGCGCGCAAGGACGAATTGCAGAACGCGATGGCATCGCCCGCCCTCGCGCCCGAAGAGTTCGTCCGCCTCTCCAAGGACTATGCCGAGATCGAGCCGGTCGCCGCGGCCGCGCGCGAGGTCCGGCGAATCCGGGCCGAGCTCGACGTGCTGGGCGAGATGCTCTCCGATGCCAATCCCGAGATCCGCGCCATGGCCGAGGAGGAAGCGGCCGCCCTGCAGGAAGCCCTGCCCGAGGCCGAGCGCTCGCTCGCTCTGAAGCTTCTGCCCCGCGACGCCGCCGACGAGCGCGCCGCGATGCTCGAGATCCGCGCCGGCACCGGCGGCGACGAGGCGGCCCTGTTCGCCGGCGATCTGTTCCGCATGTACCAACGCTACGCCGAAGCGCAGGGCTGGCGGGTCGAGCTCATCTCGGCAAGCGCGTCGGACGTCGGCGGCTACAAGGAGGTCGTCGCCTCGGTCACCGGCCAGGGCGTGTTCGCGAAATTGAAGTTCGAGAGCGGGGTCCACCGGGTCCAGCGCGTCCCCGTCACCGAGAGCGGCGGCCGAATCCACACCAGCGCCGCCACCGTCGCGGTCCTTCCCGAGGCCGAGGAGGTCGACGTCCGCATCGAGGACAAGGATCTTCGAATCGACGTCTATCGCTCGTCGGGTCCGGGCGGCCAGTCGGTCAACACCACCGACAGCGCGGTCCGGATCACCCATCTTCCCACCGGCCTCGTCGTCATCCAGCAGGACGAGAAATCGCAGCACAAGAACAAGGCCAAGGCGCTCCGCGTTCTCCGGACCCGGCTCTACGAGCTCGAGCGCGAGCGGCTGGCAAGCGAGCGCGCCGGCGCCCGCAAGTCGATGGTCGGCTCCGGCGACCGCTCGGAGCGGATCCGGACCTACAATTTCCCGCAGGGGCGGGTGACCGACCACCGGATCAACCTCACCCTCCACCGCCTCCCCGAAATTCTCGAGGGCCAGCTCGACGAGCTGATCGGCGCCCTGATCAGCGAGGACGAAGCGGAGCGGCTGAGCAGCCTCGATGAGCTGTGAGGACGCCGCGCTAGGCCGCCTCAATGATGAGCCGGATTTTGATTTTGAAGGTGAACCGGTGGGTTACTTCACGGCAGGCGCACCAACATGCGACGGACCTGCGAAGTATGCGCCCTATAGGGGACCTGGACACTACGAGATGCAACAGGTGCTCAGGGCCGGGTCGATCGCTCGTTGCACGTACCGTTCGGAACGAGGCCGAGTACATTTCGATGTCCTTGGGTGTCCGGATTCTAGGGTCTTGGACCTCGCCAACTTTTCGGATTTCGAGATGGTGACGGTTCGGGAGGCTCTAGCCGACGCGACGCGACGCCTCACTTTCGCAAGTGACACACCCCGTCTCGATGCCGAGCTTCTACTCGCTCGTGCGATGGACACTACACGCGAAGCGCTTTTGCTCAACCGCATGGACGCAGAGGCCCCGCTCGCCTTCGAGCTCCTCCTCGACCGCCGCACCAGAGGCGAGCCCGTGGCGTATATCACCGGCACTCGCGCTTTCTGGACGATCGAGCTGAAGGTCGGTCCCGGCGTTCTCATCCCCCGTCCCGACAGCGAGACACTGATCGAGGCCGCCGTCGCTCATTTCGCTGAACAGCCGCCAGGGACCGTCCTCGATCTCGGCACCGGCCCCGGCACCCTGCTGCTCGCCGCCCTCGCGCAATGGCCCGATGCCCGCGGCCTCGGTATCGATGCGTCCGAGGTGGCACTCGCCTATGCCCGCGAAAACGCCGACGCCCTCGGCCTCGCCGGACGCGCCCGCTTTCAGGCCGGCGACTGGGCCAAGGATCTCCACGGCCAGTTCGACCTCATCCTCTGCAACCCGCCCTATGTCGAACGCGGCGCCGATCTCCCCCGCGACGTCGCCGACTGGGAGCCGCACCAGGCCCTGTTCGCCGCCGCCGACGGCCTCCGCGAGATTCGCCGCATCGCGCCCGACCTTCCGCGCCTTCTCGCCCCCGGCGGCCTCGCCTGCATCGAGATCGGCGCGGGCCAGGCCGAGGCCGCCTCGGCGCTCTTCGAGGCGCGCGGCTTCGCCGTCGCGCCCCACCGCGATCTCGGCGGCCATGTCCGCTGCCTGGCGCTAACGCTTTGCGATTCGGCCCCTTAATCCGGGTCAGCATCTTTCCGCTTGGTTTTTGTCGCTGCCCTAGCTACATAGGCCACAGGGACGGGGCTCATCACAGCTGGATCGCGTGAGGCTGCCGTCGCCGACCCCCGATTGCTTAGACGTCTCCGGACGGCGAGCTAGAGGTGGCGGGAGCCGCGTTCGGCCCCCCTGCCGGAGGTCGTGCAGAATAATACGGCCGGGAGGGGCCCGGACCGTTGCAGTGGCTGAATAGGACCACAGGACGAGGACCTTACTTTTGATCAATAATCGTCAGAACGGCCGCAGGCGCGGCCGCGGCGGCGGGCCCCGCTCGCCGAACCAGGTTGCCAATCCCGGCAACCGGCAGGAGAATCGCTCGCGCGGCAATGCCAGCCAGCTTCTCGAAAAATACAAGTCGATGGCTCGCGACGCTCAGCTCCAGGGCGATCGCGTCCAGTCGGAATATTATCTCCAATATGCCGAGCATTATTTCCGCGTGCTCAACGAAACGCGTGTGCGTTACGAGGAGCAGCGTCGGCAGCGCGACGATTATGGCGACGACGACGAGGATCAGGACGACGTCGCAATCGCCGCCAACGATCGCGACGACGACCGTGACGATCGCGACGATCGCGACGACAGGTTCGAGCGCAACGAGCGTCCCGACCGTCAGGAGCGTATCGGCCGCAGCGATCGCAACGATCGTGACGACCGCCCGGACCGCGGCGATCGCAACGACCGCCCCGAGCGCAATGACCGTCCCGAGCGCAATGACCGTGTCGAGCGCGCCGAGCGCCCGGAGCGTGTCGAACGCGCTGAGCGCCCCGAGCGCGTCGAGCGTCCCCGGCGCGAGTATCGCGACGATCGCAACGGCGAGCGCCGGCCCGAGCGTCCGCGCCTCCGCGCCGAGCCGCGTCAGAGCGAGGAGATGGAGGAGGAGCGTATCTCGCTCGAGGTTCTTCCGCCCGCCATTGCCATCCCGATCGAGTCCGAGGTTCCGGCCAAGCCGGTCCGGGCGCGCCGACCCCGCCGGCCCGCCGGTGACGATACGGATATCGCGCCCGCGGCCTGATCGGCTCGACCGACGAAATTGAATGAGGCGGCGGTCCCCGGACCGCCGCCTTTTTCATGCCTGCCTCCCAAAGCCGTTGTTGAAGAATGCAGGGTTCACGCAGAGACGCAGAGACGCAGAGATGCCGTGCGGGTCTCGAGGATCGTCCTTCTTCGCGGCCATTCTCGTTGAATGCCGGCGAAGCCGGCTGTCAGCCCGGCCCGGGCAGGATTGCACCTGACTTCCCGCCGCCCCTGACTCTCCGCGCCTCTGCGTCTCTGCGTGAACCAATCCTTCCTGTTCTTCCGGCTGCCCATCGAAGAGGCCTGTCCTCCGAAGCCTCGGCGAAGGCGGAGCTCGTCCGCCGAAGCCTTGGCGCAGGCGGATTGACAGCCCCCCTCTTTTCCTATGCTCTCAACGGGTTCGAGCCGGGGAGACTATCATGCGCTATGTTGTTCTGATCGCGGCCCTGCTGGCGTCGCCCGCTTACGCCCAGTCGGCCCAGGGCGACGTCGCCGTCACCATCTACAACGACAATCTCGCGCTCGTTCAGGACGTTCGGCAGCTCACCATCCCGGCCGGCCGATCGCGCCAGGAATTTCCCGACGTGTCCGGCCTGATCAGGGCGGAGACCGTCTCCTTCGACGCGCCCGACACCGGGATCGTCGAGCAGAATTTCGATTACGACCTGCTTTCGCCCGCCAAGCTGATGGAGAAAGCGGTCGGCAAGGTCGTGACCATCGTCAGGGTCAATCCGGCCACCGGCCTCGAGACCCGCGAGCAGGCGAAGATCCTCGCGACCAACGGCGGGGTCGTCCTCCAGATCGGAAGCCGGATCGAGGTCCTCCGCGACGACGGGCTCCCGGTGCGGGTGATCTTCGACCAGGTGCCGCCCAATCTGCGCGCCCGCCCGACCCTCTCGGTCACCGTCGAGAGCAAGCGCGCCGGCCCCCGTCCAGCGACCCTGACCTATTTGACTCCGGGAATGGGCTGGAAGGCCGATTATGTCGCGGCCTATGACGATGCCGCCGGCAGGATCGACGTCCAGGGCTGGATCACCCTGACCAACACGACCGGCACCAATTACGAGAATGCCGAGGTGGTGATGGTCGCCGGCCAGCCGGCCCAGACCGTCACCCAGTATCGCGGCAACCAATATGATTATGAGCGGCAGCAGCAGAGCTCGCTCCGCAACGCCGGCACCGAGAGCGGGACCCGCGCCCGCCTCGGCGATTATTATCTCTATCCGCTGGCGCAGCGAACCACGATCGCCAACGCCCAGACCAAGCAGGTCAGCTTCCTCGACGTACAGGGCGCCGGCGCGAGCAAGGCCTATGAGTTCAGGGTCGGCTGGCTTCAGACCATGTCGGATCCGCAGAGCGCCGATACGGTGCTGAAATTCTCCAACAGCAAGGCCGGAGGCCTGGGCGACCAGCTGCCGGCCGGAGTGGTTCGGGTCTACATCAAGGATGCGCGCGGAGCGCCCCAGTTCATCGGCGAAAACAGCATCGCCCATACGCCGGCGGGCTCCGACGTCGCGATCCGCACCGGCTCGGCCTTCGACGTCAAGGTCAAGGCGGTCATGGCCAAGCGCGAGAGGATCAGCAGCGAGGAGTGGGAGCGAAGCTACCGCTACCGGATCATCGATTCCGCGACCAGCAACGTCCGGACCGTCGAGGTCCAGAGCAACGTCGTCTATTGGCGTACGACGATGGTCTACACCCTGACCAATGCGCGCGATACGCCGGTTACCGTCGATCTCGTCCAGGCGGGCCTCAACCAGGGCTATTGGGCCGATACCAGGGCGGTGAGCGAGACCATCCCGGGCCAGCAGATTTCGGTCGAGGACAGGCGCTACAGCGTCACCGTGCCGGCCAACGGCAAGACCGAGCTCACCGCGGTCTTCGACACCCGCTACTGATCGTGGGCCGGGCCCTCGCAGCCCTCTTTGTCCTGCTGCTGCCGCTCGTCCCGGCCTCGGCGCGCCCGATCGTCGTTTCGCCGGGCCCGGAAGCTCTGTCGGTGACCCTCTATCGCGATCCTTATCGCGGCGCCGACGAGGGTTTGGATTCGGACTGGCTGGGCGGCTACGCACTGATCACCGAGACGAGGACGGTCAGCCTGCCCGCCGGCGAGAGCGAGATCCGCTTCGAAGGCGTCGCGGGCGGAATCCTTGCCGTGAGCGCGATCGTTCGGGGGCTTCCCGGCGGCATGGGCGAGAAGAATCGTGACGCCCGCCTGCTCTCGCCCGGCACCCTGGTCGATGCCGCCCTCGGCCGCCACGTGCGGGTCCGGCGGACCAACCCGGTCACCGGCGCGGTCGCCGAGAGCCGTGCCATGATCCGCTCGGGGCCCGACGGGGTCCTTCTTCAGTCCGCCGAGGGGATCGAGGCGCTGCGCTGCTCCGGCCTGCCCGAGACCATCGTCTACGACGCGCTGCCCGAAGGCCTTTCGGACAAGCCGACGCTCGCGGTGACGGCGTCGAGTCCGGCCCCGGCCACCGCGAGCCTGACCCTCGCCTATCTGGCGCGCGGCTTCGACTGGCAGGCCGATTATGTCGTCCACGTCGCGCCGGACGGCCGGACCCTCGACCTGTTCGCATGGCTGACGCTGGCCAACGGAAACGACGAAAGCTTCCCCGACGCCGGCACCCAGGCGGTGGCTGGAAAGGTCAACCGCGAGGACGACGACGACGAGCCTGAGCCGGTCTCGTCCGGCATTCAGCTGAAATGCTGGCCCCGGCAAACCACCAGCGACATTCCCTCGAAGTCCGCCCCCATCACCGTCATCGGTGGCGAACAGTTTTTCCAGCAGGGCACGAGTCGCACCGAGGACCTCATCAACGAGCTGCCCCAGCTCCGCGCGGTTTTCAGTCAGGCCCGTCAGGAAGAATTGGGCGACCTCAAGCTCTACCGGTTACCGGGCCCGGTGACGGTCGCGGCCCATTCGCAGAAGCAGGTCGCTTTGCTTCAGCGGTCGAAAATCGCGTTCGAGCGGCTTTACGCCGCCGCGGTCGAGCTCGGCTCGCCGGATGAGGACGAACAGCCGATGATCCTGCTCAGGACCCGGAACGTCGCCGCCAGGGGCCTCGGCCTGCCCTTGCCTTCGGGCCGGATGGCCGTGTTCGAGCGGGGCCTGTCCCGCCCGATCTTCGGCGGCGAGGCGTCGGTCGACGACGTCCCGATCGGCCAGGATCTGGACATCGTCTACGGCGAAAGCCCGAACGTCCGGGTCAGCCATCGCCTGGTTTCCGAGGAGAGGAAGGTGGGTGCTGCGGACGACGACGAGGAGGGCTGGACCCGCCGGAAATATGAGGTCGAGATCAGCAACGCCGGGCCGGCCCCGGCCGAGGTCGAGACGACATTGCGCCTCTATCGCGGCATCCGGCTCGCGGACCTGAGCCGCAAGGTGTCGGTGAAGACCGGCCGTCGCCTGTGGGTGGCGCGGGTACCCGCCCACGGACGCGCGACGCTCACCTATGAGATCCTGCCCAGCGTTGAAGAGAAAGATGACGAGGAAGCGGATGACGGGGAGAGCTGAGCCCCGGCCTGCCCGACGCCGCGGGGCGTGGCGCGCCGCGCGTCGCGGCTTGGCTGTCCTGCTCCTCTGCCTCGTCCCGGCCGCGCCTTCGGCCGCGCGCGAGCTCGTCGTCTCGCCGGCGCCCGAATCGGTCTCGGTCACCGTCTATCGCAATCCCCAGCGCGGCTCCGATCCGATCGATCTCCAATGGCTCGAAGGCTTCGCCCTGATCACCGAGAAAAGGACGATCACCATTCCCGCCGGCGAGAGCGAGATCCGATTCGTCGGCGTCGCGGGCGGGATCCTGCCGCAGAGCGCGATCGTCAGCGGTCTCCCGAGCGGGGTCGGCGAGAAGAATCGCGACGCCCGCCTGCTATCGCCCGGAGCACTGATCTCTGCCTCGCTCGGAAAGCGGGTCCATATCCGGCGGACCAACCCGGTCACCGGCGCGGTCACCGAAAGCGAGGCGGTCATCCGCTCCGGGCCGCAGGGGATCATCCTCCAGACCGCCGAGGGAGTGGAGGCGCTTCGCTGCACCGGCCTTCCCGAAACGCCCTTCTACGACCAGGTGCCGGCCGGCCTCTCCGACAAGGCGACCCTCGCGGTCACGACCAGCTCGGCCGCCCCGGCGACGGTGACCGTCAGCCTTTCCTATTTGGCCAGCGATTTCGACTGGCAGGCCTTCTACGTCGTCGACGTCGCTCCGGGGGCGAAGACGTTCGACATCTTCGCCTGGCTGACCCTGGCCAACGGCAATGACGAAAGCTTCGTCGACGCCCAGACCCAGGCGGTCGCCGGAACGCTGAACCGGGAGGAGGAGGATCGTCAGCGCGCCTACGCGCCGCAGATCGATCTGCGCTGCTGGCCGCAGGGCCGCACCCACGAGATACCGCTTCAGTCGCTGCCCACCGCGCCTCCGTTCGCCGGAGCGCCGACCTCCTACGCTTCGGACGGGCAGGACATCGTCGTCACGGGCTCGCGGATCCGCCGCGAGATGCTGACGTCGACCTCGCCCGTTACTGTGCTCAATGCCCAGCAGGAGGAGTTGGGAGACCTCAAGCTCTATCGCATCCCCGAGCCGGTCACCGTCGCCGCCCACGCCCAGAAGCAGGTCGCCTTGCTCCGCAAGACCGGGGTGCCGTTCGACCGCCTCTACGCCGTGGCGGTCCGGCTGAACGACGAGGATGAGGATCCGCGCCCGGCCTCTATCCTGATGCGCACGAAGAACGTGACGAAGAAGCACCTCGGCTTGCCGCTCCCAGCCGGCGGACTCGCGGTCTTCGAGCAGGCCGAGGGCCGGCGCATGCTGGTCGGCGAGAACGGCATCGCCGACACCGCGGTCGGCCAGGATCTCGAAATCTATGTCGGCGAGAGCCCGGACATTCGAGCGACTCAGCGGATGATCGAGGAAATCGATGACGAGGATGACGACTGGTCGCGCCGCCGTTTCGAGGTCGAGATCAGCAATGCGAGCCCCCATGCCGCCAAGGTGGAGGTCGAGCTTCCGCTCTACGACGACGTGCTGATCGGGAAAACGAGCCGCAAGCTCGGCGAGAAGAACGGCCGCCGGATCTGGATCGTCAAGGTCAAGCCCCGCAGCCGCGCCAGGCTTACCTATCTGGTGACCCCGGCGCCCGAGAAGCCCGAACCCGAAGACCCGGACGACGACTGAGTGTGGCGAACCGGCGCTCCGGAAACGCCGTTCGCCCTGAGCTTGTCGAAGGGCTTTCCTTGTCCTCCCTCCTGAAGAAGGAGAGGGCTTCGAAAAGCTCAGCCCGAACGGAATGATGCTGGACCAGCGAAACCGAGCCTAAGCCGGCCTGATCGGCCGCGGCCGATTCTCCTCGTTGAGCGCGACGAAGGTGAACAGGCCGCCGGTCACCTTCACCTCCTGGGTCCCGCGCTCGCGGCTGGCTACCACCTCGATGCGGATCGCGATCGATGTCCGGCCAATTCGCTCGACTCTGGCGTAGACCGAGATGAGGTCGTGAAGGAGAATGGGCGCGAGAAACTCCATCGCGTCGATCGCCACCGTGGCGACTCGTCCATTGGCCTCGCGCGACGCGACGATGCCCGCCGCTATGTCCATCTGCGAAAGGACCCACCCTCCGAAGATATGGCCGTTGGAATTGATGTCGCCGGGCCTCGGCACGACCCGAAGGATCGGCTCTCCGCGCGCGTCGCTCATTCGGTCCCGCCTCCGCCGCCAGCGGCCTCGTCGTCGGCGCCCGAGCGGTTGCTGAGGAAGACCAGGCCCATCAAGGCGGTTCCGAGAAGAACCGAAAGGCCAACCCCGGCGGTCGTTGCGACAATCAGGTGGATCGACATCGGCTCGCCCCCGGCGCCGAGAAAGATCAGAGCCAGGATCACCGCGATGACCGAGGCCAGCACCATCCATTTCATCATGTTTCGGTAGCGCTTCCAGGCCAGGGCGGACTGGTCGGGCAGCGGCGGATCGGGATCGGGGCTTGCCATGCTTCCATTTGGTGCCGCCGCGTGTGATGATTCAAGGCGAGTCGGGCAAAAAAGGAAGGGCCGGGCCATGACCATCGCCGCCATACTCCAGGACAAGGGCCGTGAAATCATCGGCGTCGAGGCGGACATGACGGTGCGCGATGCGGTCGCCTTGCTCGCCGAAAAGCGGATCGGCGCGGTGCCCGTCCTTCAGGGCGGCAAGGTCGCCGGGATCATGTCCGAACGGGACGTCATCTATTGCCTGAAGAGCGACGGCGCCGCGATCCTGGATTGGCCGGTCAGCAGGGTGATGACCGCCCCCGCCATCACGATCGAATCGTCGGTGTCCGTCCTGGCCGCGCTCTCCCAGATGACCAAGCGTCGGATTCGCCACCTCCCGGTGGTCGACGACGGCGACCTGATCGGCTTCGTCTCGATCGGCGACCTCGTCGCCTATCGCATCAACAAGATCGAGCAGGAAGCCGAGGCGATGCGGGCCTACATCACGAGCGCGTGAACCGCGAAACGCTTGTATTCCAGCCGCTGATCCTGAGTAGCCGGTGAGCCATGAACAGGTCGGATTGCCCCCGGCAATCCTGAAACATGCGGGGCATGTTTCACCTGTTCATTATCGAAGGACCCATCGTCATTGCGAGGAGCGCACGCGACGAAGCACTCCAGTCGCGCCTTCGGCATGGTTTCCGCCGCAAGGCCTGCATCCGCAATTCGCACCGGAAGGCGCCGCCACTCAGGGGATTCGTCCCGGCCGAGACTGGGTGCCTGGAGCCGGAGACAATCTTCCGGGAGCTGCTACAATCGAAACACGAAACATGCGCGCGCGGCACAATGCGGTGACGCTGCCCATCTAGGACGGCCGGCGTCGGCCAATCACGGCCGGGGGGAGGTGCGGGCCTACATGCCCGCACGCATGTCATTCGCAAGATACTCATCCAGGCCGCCCTGCTCGGGGCCGGCACGCTGCTTCTCGGCTCCGCCACGCTCGGAGCCGCTCAGGCATTCGAAACCGCCCCGGCGGCTCTCGTCGTGGACGCCGCCGCCGCGCCCACGCCCGTTGCCGTTCCGGCTTCCGCTCCGGATCCGGTCTCGGCCCCAGCCATTAAGGCGGCGCCCGCCGAACCCGCGATCGATTCGGCCGGGCTCGAGCCCGGCGAGTTCGTCTGGAAGCCCGATCTGGCCCCCGAGGGCGAGGTCGAGATCTTCGTCAGCGTGCCGCTTCAGCGCGCCTTCGTCTATCGCGGCGGCACCTTGATCGGCGTGTCGACCGTCTCGACCGGCCGCCGCGGCCACGAGACTCCGACGGGGCGCTTCTCGATCACCGAGAAGCATCGGAAGCATTTCTCCAACCTCTATGACAATGCCCCGATGCCGTTCATGCAGCGCTTGACCAACGACGGGATCGCGCTCCACGCCGGAGCGATTCCGGGCCGGCCCGCGTCGCACGGCTGCGTCCGCCTGCCGCTCGCCTTCGCCGAGCATCTGTTCGGAGCAACGAAAGTGGGAGCCACGGTCCGGATTACCGGCAAGGTCCCGGGGGCCGGGGAAGGGGTGGTGCTGGCCGGCGCTGGCAGCGTCCAGGCGGCGCTCAACGGTCGGCTGGCGGTGGCGGAGGGCTCGGCGAACTGAGGCCAAGCGCGGGGCAGGATCCCTGCCGAAGGCGCCTGATGATTCCGGGCAGGCGCCTCGGCCGCTCGAATCGCTCGGCTCCGATCTGCATGGAAGATATTCGAATCCCGGAAAGCGTGCGAAATGAAAATCTGAAATTTATCTGTCGATTTCACCATTTCCAAAGCAGCCGGAAAGCTGAGAAGGAATCTGGTTCGAATTGGATCAATCTGTGCATCTAATGGACGAAGATGTGGGCTATGTCGGACTTCTAAGGAGATTGACATGCCTCAAGTATTTATCGCGACCGGACCGAGCCAGGGATTCAACGTAGAGCTGGACCGCATCCCGGTATCGGGAGATCTCGTCAACTATCAGAATCAGAACTACCCGATCGAGGCTGTCCTCTTGATGGATGGGGGCGGCACGCAGTGCGGGGCGGGCATTCCCCGGCAGGCAGAGAGTGTCGAGGACACCGGCGGCCTTGTATCCGAACCCATGACCGGGTGAGCTCAACGCGGGCACGCAAGGTGCGGCGGCGGCGGCGCTGCCCGCGCCGCTTCCCCAGGGCAGGAGCGCCGCCACTGGCGTGCTACAACCCGGACAGGATAGGTTCAAACCCCGCGTTAGCCTGAAAACTGTGAAAACTCGCGGCCCCTGGAGGCGCGGCGGGATCGGCTCTTTGACGTCGTAAGGCCGTGAAGAGGCTTAGCCGGGCGGCTCAGGCCATCGCCTGCGGCCGCGGCCGCTTGAGCACCAGCGCGATCACTTCCTCGACGATAGGCCGGGCGAAGGCGAAGAGCAGGCCGCAATAGGCTGCCGCGCCGAACGGCACGAGGATGAGCAGCCGGGCGCCGGACGGCATCTCCGGGAGAAGCGAATCGAGCCCCGCAACGGCGAGGCCCATGGCCGCCGCCGCGGCGAGGCCGGGCGCTACGGCACGGACCAGCCCGCCCGGCGTCGCCCCGATCGCCGGCAGCGAGATCGCCGCGGTCAGGATCGTGTAGAGCGGGAAGCCCGCGAGCCACGCCCAGGCCAGGCCGATCGTCCCGAATCGCACGCCGATCAGGAATGCGACCGGCATCACGATCGCGCCGATCATCGCCGAGCGAAGGGTCAGGCCGTGCCGTCCGATCGCATTGGTCGCGGGCTGGAACAGGAGCTGGAGAGTCATGAACGCCATCGCCCAGGCGAGAAGCCTGACGAAGGGAATCGTCTCGATCCATTTCGGGCCGAGCAGGGTCTGGATCAAAGGCTCGGCGGTGGCGGCAAGGCCGAAATAGATGGGCAGCGAGATGAGCATGACCATCCGGACGCCGCTCAGGAATGCCGGGGCGACGCCCTCGGGCCTGTCCCTGATCTGGGCAAAGGCGGCGAAGGCCACGTCGTTGAGCGCGGGCACGAATTTGGACGTGAAGATCTGGGTGAGGAACAGGGCCGTGGTGTAGAGGCCGAGCTGGTGGGTATCGACCAGCCGCCCGGCGATGAACACGTCCGACTGGCTCTGGACGAACCAGCAGAACTGGACCGCGATCATCGCGCTCCCGTAGCGGAAGATCGCGCTCGCGCCCGCGAATCGGAAGCTCGGCCAGACGAGGGAACGCGCCGCCCAGGTCAGCCCGACCGCCTGGGTCCAGAACAGGACGAGCGGCGCCGCCACCAGGGTCCAGACGCCCCAGCCCGCGGATGCGCAGGCGACCGCCGTCGCCGCGCTGAGGAGGGTCGCGACCAGATGGACCTGGGCCTGGCGCCGGAAGTCGAGCCGCCTTTGAAGCAAGGCGGTCGACAGGGCTATGAAAGGCGTCGCCAGATAGAGCAGTGCCTGGACCCGGAGCAGGTCGGCGACCATTGGCTGGTGGAAATAGGAGGCGGCGAGCGGCGCCAGGATCGCCTGCCCGGCCGCGAGGCCCGCATTCATCAGAACCAGCATCCCGAAGGCCTGGCGGATCTGGAGCGGGGTGACACTTTCCTGGCGGATGAGCGCCGTCGCATAGCCCCAGCCGCTCATCAGGTTCATGAAGACGAGCACGGCCTGGGCCATCGCGAACAGCCCGTAGTCGCTCGGGCCGAGCATCCGGATGACGAGGAAGGTCGCCATCCAAGTCACCATCTGGGCGGCGATCTGGCTGCCGGAGCGCCACAGAACGGCGCTGCGCACCCGGTCCCTCAGGCCAAGCGTTTCATTTATCTCGCTTTTTTGGTCCGCAGCCACTTGCAATCCCGGATCCCGATCTCATATCCGCTGTCCGGCGCTTCCATACAGGGCGGGGGTTAAGCTCCTCCTTATGGCGGCCGGAAGCTCTTTCGATTCTTTCGAACGGCGGTTGACGGATGGCGAAGCCCCCGTCATATGGCCGCCCACCGCAGGGGCCATGGCGATTCTCGCCGGCGATCTTCGGGAGAAAGCTTCGAAAAAGCTTTCGAAAAACAGCTATTGACGAGCGGATATCTCCCTCATATATGGCTGCTCACCGGCGGGCACGGCTTTTGTCCAACCCCGTACGCGTCTCTTCAATCGGTAACCCGATGCCCCGGATCAACACGGGGTGGAGAGACGTCGGCTCTTTGACATTGTCGGTTTAGATGAAGGGACATGTGGGCGGCGGCCCCGGTCATCGACGACCTCTGGGCGTCGGCGACCGGTTAAACTTAGCCGTTCCACGGATCAGCATCGGGGCTTGCTTCGGTGTGGGATCCAATGTCCTCTTACATATCCACAGTAATATGTATTTGTGCAGGAACGGCTCCCGGAGATGCCGGCCTCTTCCTCCCATTCCAGGGGGGTGGTTGTCGGACATTAACTTGAGAGTTTGATTCTGGCTCAGAACGAACGCTGGCGGCATGCCTAACACATGCAAGTCGAACGAGACCTTCGGGTCTAGTGGCGCACGGGTGCGTAACGCGTGGGAATCTGCCCTTCGGTTCGGAATAACAGTTAGAAATGACTGCTAATACCGGATAATGACGTAAGTCCAAAGATTTATCGCCGAAGGATGAGCCCGCGTAAGATTAGCTAGTTGGTGAGGTAAAGGCTCACCAAGGCTACGATCTTTAGCTGGTCTGAGAGGATGATCAGCCACACTGGGACTGAGACACGGCCCAGACTCCTACGGGAGGCAGCAGTGGGGAATATTGGACAATGGGCGAAAGCCTGATCCAGCAATGCCGCGTGAGTGATGAAGGCCTTAGGGTTGTAAAGCTCTTTTACCCGGGATGATAATGACAGTACCGGGAGAATAAGCCCCGGCTAACTCCGTGCCAGCAGCCGCGGTAATACGGAGGGGGCTAGCGTTGTTCGGAATTACTGGGCGTAAAGCGCACGTAGGCGGCTTTGTAAGTTAGAGGTGAAAGCCCGGAGCTCAACTCCGGAACTGCCTTTAAGACTGCATCGCTTGAACGTCGGAGAGGTAAGTGGAATTCCGAGTGTAGAGGTGAAATTCGTAGATATTCGGAAGAACACCAGTGGCGAAGGCGACTTACTGGACGACTGTTGACGCTGAGGTGCGAAAGCGTGGGGAGCAAACAGGATTAGATACCCTGGTAGTCCACGCCGTAAACGATGATGACTAGCTGTCGGGGCTCATGGAGTTTCGGTGGCGCAGCTAACGCGTTAAGTCATCCGCCTGGGGAG